>NZ_JBFAIQ010000055.1:0-30664 GCF_040654755.1 Streptomyces sp. NPDC050625 | reverse complement strand
TCCGCCACCAAGCCAACCGAACGCGAACCGCAGATCACCCCACAACCGGAACCGAAACGGCTGCCCTGACTACACCACCCAACGGGACATGACCCAGGGCCATCCCGCCCGGCAGTGCATGGCAGCCCAGCCCACCACTCAACTGACCTGTGGTTATGGCGTCATCGTGGTGGAACAACTCGACAATCCGAAGATGGCCAGGAGTGCCAGGGCCGCCTTGAACCTAGGGAAGAACGTCCCGTAGAAGGCCGCCCTGAACTGCTTCAATGACCAAGAGACATGGGGACATACCGTGACGATGACGTACGAGGACGCTCTTATGCTTGTGCCTGGATGAAGTTCCCGTCCCTAGCGCCTTCCAGCGTTGTTCGGGGTGCTGACTCACCGCACTGGGCAGGCGGGAGCCCGAGGGCATGTTCGTTTCTATGAACGGTGTATGCGGATGGTCCACGCAGATCGCAATGCCGCCTGCAACGTTCCGCACCTGTAACGGACGGACCACGCGTTTCTCCTGGCTGCTGAGAGGCAGTCGCCAGTCACCCACGAGATGTATCGCCCGCCGTTGCCATGTAGATGGGACGTCCTGGCTTCAGCCGGGTGATCCCACTTCAAATTGTCCACTGACTCCGGATCCTCACTGGCATTTGACAAGTACGGCCTCGAAGTAGTCCGTGTGGGCGCGGGTAGCGACAGTAGGAGGGCTGCCAGTATTCCGACGGAATATCAGCGCAACGAAGGCGAGTGCGCGTTCAGGTGAACGCGTCACGATTCGTGCGTCGAGCGCCTCGGATATTCCGACGGAATGACAGTTCGCTCCTTCGGCTCGGAAGGTGGCTAGAGTTTCCCTCAGTTAGCATCTACCCGTTACAGGAGCACCATTCATGGCCGGAGCCTCCGGACCCACGATGACCTTCGGCAGCAAGAAGAAGCGCAGCATCTGGGATGACCCCTACGCCACCGAGATCATTGAGATCCCGATTGAGCAACTCCACCCGAACCCTTTCAACCCGCGACTTGTCTACCGTGACGAGGACATCAACGAACTGACGGAGTCGATCAGGGCGGAGGGCGGGGTCCTGCAAGACCTGTCCGTCGCAGAGGTCGAACCGTTCCTGGACTACTGGCGTGAGCGGCTGGCTGACAAGCAGCCGGAGAAGCTTGAGGACCTGGAGGAAGCACTCGGGTCAGTTCCACCCGGCGACTACGTCACCCTCATTGGCCACAACCGCAAGCTGGCGCTTGAGCGCGCCGGTGAGGACGCGGCCCCGTGCAAGGTCACTAACTCGAAGATTCCCCGGGCCAGGTTGCTGGGGCTCCCGGAGAACATGCGCCGGGTCGCGCTCAATCCGATCGAGCAGGCGCTTGGTTTCCAGGGGGCTCTCCTTGACGGTATGACCCAAGCGGAGATAGCCACGCAGACGGGCTGCAAGCAGCCTCACATCTCTCGGCGCATCAAACTGCTCAAGCTTCCCGCGGAAGTCCAGCAGGCCGTCATGGACGGCCTTGCTGTGGGAGAGGCCGAGGTTCTCCTCGACCGGCTCGAGACGTCTGAGCATCGGCTCCTGGCATGGAAGATCATGTCGGAGGAAGGCATCAAGGCTGCCCTGGCTGCCACCCGGGTGCTGGCACCGGCCCCGCCGACGGTCCCGCCGTGCCCGCTTGTGTCACAGCAGCTCCAGTCACCCGGTGATGACCGTGCGGCTGGCGAGCGCCACGAGGAGGTCCGGAAGGCGCAGCGCGACAAGCCTCGGTCGAAGTCCCGTGGGCCGGAGGCCCGGACAGCCGAAGTGAGTAAGGTCTCTGTCACTCGCCATGCCAGGTACTACGAGCCGACCACGGATCCGGCGACCGAGGCGGCCCAGCTGCGCGATCGGGCTTGTCGCACTGTGCTCGCCGTGGGAGCCCCATCCAATCCCCGCGAGACGGTACGTCTTCTTGGCCCCGCCCTCGTGGCCGCCCCCGGCGAGTCTGCTCGCCGTCGTGCACACAGCTGGCTGCGTACCGCTGATCAACCGGTAGGCCCTGACCTCGACAAGCCTGCCGCGTTCTTTGAAGCTGTCGCATCCTCCGGTGACGCGAAGCTCATTACACAGGTCGCCTTCGCTGTTGCGCTCGCAACAGCCGAGGTGCTTGCGTCAGACCCGAACCGGACCTGGGGCAGCAGTGACCGCGACTACATCAACCATCTGAAGACCACGGTCAACTACCAGCCCACTGAGTGGGAACTGAGCCGGCTGCCCGGCGCATAGCCCCGTGTTCTGTCCGAGTACTCGCGCCCCACACCTCGCCTCGGGGTCCGGATCTGCGGGCCTGGAGCACGCCGACGGACTACCAGGGCGCCGCGCAGGTGCTGATCAACCAGGAGAGCCCATGCCATCCCGCACTACCACGACCACCGCTGGACGTCCACGGATGCTCGCGTGCTCCGTCATCGCTGGAGGCGCCGGCAAGACCCAGGGCGTCATCAACCTGGCTGTTGAGGCGGCCGGGCGAGGACACCGCGTAGCCGTCTGGGACTTCGACCCCCAGCGGACCTCGTCCCACATTCTCGGATATCAGGACCCGCCCAAGGGACAGGCAACGATCTTCGATGTCCTGCAGGGCAACAGTCGGCTTGAAGAGGCCGTCGTGCGGGCCCGCTACCGCGTCGGAGAGGGAGCGGACGAAGGGGCATTCCGCACCATCAAGAACCTCGACGTGATTTTGGGCACGCCTCAGATGGCCGATGCTGAGGTCACACTCGGCCTCGACCCCGGTGGCGTCCTCTGGCTGCAGAACGTGCTCGACGAGCAACTGCCAGAGGGGCGATGGGACATCATGCTCTTCGACTGCGGCCCGACCCTCGGCATCCTGCTTCTCTCGATCGCAATGGTCGGGCCCGAAGTTGTGGGATGCGTTGGTGACGAGTTCAAATACATCATTGGTCTGCAGGATCTTGAAGAAACCCTCGACAAGGGTGCTCGTAAGTTCCGTCGCTTCGGATTCAAGACTGAGGTCAGGCACATCCTGGCTACCAACATCCCTCTCGAGGCCAACGGTGAAGTCCGCCGTAGCGGGGGAGCCGTCACCGATGACGCGATGCGCGCACTTCGGGACAACGAGGACTGGGCTCCGTTGCTCCTGCCGTTCATCCGCCGCCAGATCCGCTTCAAGGAAACCATCGTCAAGCAGCGCCCCCTGCGCTTCCTCGACCCTGCCAACCCTGCGCTGGAGGACATCTCTGCCGCAGCGGATGCCCTCGGGATCGACCGGCTGAACTCCACGCGGAGGCGATGACTGTTCCGACAGAATACGGCTGCTGTGGCGGCGCCGTAGGCGGGCGCCACAGCCGTTGCATCGAGCTGCAGTCGGCCTCGCAGTCGGAAGGCACCTCTCCGACCTGCCCCTCGGTGATCACTTGTTTGTTCCGATCGGTAGTCCAATTGACTCGTAGCACCTCATGCACTCCATGGGAGTGAGTGGGTGTTCTGCGAATGTTCAGCGGTTTTCGTCGTGCTTGTGTTGGACACCCTCTTTGTGCAGCCGCACGCTTGGACGGGACGGGATAATCACTCCCATGGCCACACAGTCCCCGTCCAGCGGCGTCGTCCACTGCCCAGGGCTGATTCGAAGTCCTGGGGGTCACGGAAATGTGCGGGTCGCTGCGGTGTGGCGATCCGGCGGGTGGCCGTCACGAACCCAACGAAGTCGCCGCGGTCCCTGGCGGGCCTGCCCCGTGGCCGGGAAATTTCGGGTGGTGCTCGTCCGGAGGACGTCGATGGGGGAGTTCGGGGTAGAGCTTGTCCATGCTGCCCTCGGGGAGGCCTCCATGATGACGGCGTAGAGGGCCTGGTCGATCCGGCGCCGACGCTCCAGCAGTGACGGGAAGAAGCTGCCGGTGCGGACCTTGGGGATCTCCAGGTCCAGACGGCCGGCGAGCGTGGTGAGTACCTTCTCGTGGTGCCCGTTGCTGGACGTTGGACCGCGTCGGCGTGTGCTCGTTCCACTCGGCGCCGATGTGCGAGCTGGCCTCGGCTTCGATCAGCTCCTGCGCCATCCGCTCGGCTATGGCGCGGATGAACTCGATTCCGTCGGTCGAGCGGCGTGGCTCAAGGAGCCGTATCAGTTCAGACTGGGACAGGGCCATCGTGCACTTCTTGTGGTTGAACTGGCTCTTTATCATGGAGAGTTACGTGATGGCGCGCGCCATGTTCAGGGAGTGGTACTCAAAAGTTCGCCCCCGGCAGACGCCCGCGCACTCCCAGCCGCTGATCCCGTACACCACAACGAGGGACACCATCCGATGGAGCTTGGCGCCGAGTCTTGAGTCCGAAACGAAGTCGGACGCAGTGACCGTGTGCAGGAGTCCGGTGATGTTGCCATGAGCACGCAAGAGAGCTTCTTCGAATCCTGTGGCCCCCGGATGGGCGGGCACCGCCAGCTGACCGAACCGGTCGTCAGGAGGCGGCTATGGACGTGTTCGAGGAACGCTGCGCCAGGGTCGACCTGGGCAAGATCGAGTGCAAGGTATGCATCCGGGTTCCGGGAAAAGGGGAAGCGGAGCCGTCCCGAGGTGCGTACGTTCTCTCTGTCGAAGGCGACCGGAGTGAGGTAGCCGATCGTGGAGTGCCTGCGCCGGTGGTTGTAGAAGCCGAGCCAGCGGAACCCGTGCGGCTCGTTCGGTCGGCCAGCCATGCTGGCCGGGCAGGATCTCGCGCTTCAGTGAGGCGAAGCACGACTCGGCGGCGGCGGTGTCCTCCGAGGTGCCGACCGCGCCCATGGACCGGCGGATCCCGGCCCGGCGACAGGCGTCGGCGAACGCCTTGGCCTCGAACTGAGCCCCGTGATCGCTGTGGAAAGTGACACCGTCGACCCGGCCGTCGCGGATGCACAGGGCAGCCTTGAGCGCGCCAGTGACGAGTTCGGCCCGCATGTGATCGGCCACCGACCAGTCCAGCAGGCGACGAGAGAACATGTCGATGACCGTGGCCAGATACAGGAACCTCCCCCCGGAGATGGCCAGGTAGGTGATGTCACCGACCCAGGACCGGTTGGGGACGGATGCGGTGAAGTTGCTCCGCAGCAGATCCGGCGCTGCCTGGGCGGCGGGTTCGGGATCGTGGTGCGGTGCCGCCGCTTCAGCTTCCGTCCCTGGATGCCGTGTTGGCGCATGAACCGCTCGATACGCTTGCGGTTCACCATCGCACCGCCCTCGCGGAGCTCGGCGGTGATCCTCTGGGCGCCGTACGTCTTCCCGGACTCTGTGTGGACCTTGCATATCCGCCGGGTGAGCGCTGCGTCGGCGGCCTTCTTCACGGCCCGCGCCGGGGCGGCCTTGAGCCACCGGTAGAACCCGGACCGGGACAGATTCAGCACGGTGCACAGCCGCTTCACGCCGAAGGCGTCGCGATGGCCGGCAACGAACGCGAAACGGCTCAGCAGTTCGTCTCGCCGTCTCGCCGCAAAATACTGGGCCGCCCGGCGCAGGATGTCACGTTCCATCTCCAGCTTGCGGACCTTCTTATTGCAAGGCCGCGATCTCCGAGTCCTGCACGGACTCCGCGAGCGCCTCGGGCCGCTCGGCGTTCTCTGCGGTCTTGATCCACTGCCGCAGCGTCTCGTGGTTCACGCCGAGTTCGGCGCAGCCGGGGCGCGCTCCTATCTGGCCGTGGGCCATTGGGCCCGCCACGCACCCCTGGATGCGCTCGCTCACCGCGGCGTGCGCGCCGTCGGCCCGCTGGGCGTGTGCCGCGTACCGCCGTGCTCCACATCCGCCGCCTCCTGTCCCTGGTCTGTCCGCGGGCTGGCCGACCTGCTCGGATGCAACCACGGGGGGCGCCCGGCACCTGGCCGTGGGCGCCGGTCCCGCCGCCCATCTGTTCTGCGCCGTCTTGGAAGGCGGACGCACCGTCAGCCAGCGGCGGGTGCCGTACAAGACCACCGAGGTCACCGGCTTCACGAAGCTGCCGGTCCCGTTCGACCTGGCGGGGGTCGTGGTGACCGCCGACGACCTGCACACCACCGCGACCGTGCCAGGTGGCTGGTGGAGGCGAAGAAGGGGCACCACCTCCTCGTGGTCAAGTGGAACCAGCCAACGTTGCACATCGCGTTGTGCTCGCTGCCGTGGAAGGTGACCGCCCGCCCCTGCGACCGCCGGGCGGGACGACCGACGTGAGACCCGATTGCTACGCACGCTCACCGTCACCGGTCTCAGGGTGGACTTCCCGTACGGGGCGCAGGCCGCGAAGATCCACCGGCACCGCATCGACCTCAAGACCGGCGAGATCATCCGTGAGACCGGCCTTCCGCGCCTGCTACGACAAAAGCGCGCACGCAAGAGACCCACACTCAAGCCATCCTCCGCCTCACCCGCCACCGCATCAGCGTGCGCTTCGGCATGCTCCGCGAGAGCACCTTCTACGAACCACGCACCCCCGAAGCAGCCACCGCATGACCAGTCAGGGCTTGACGAAAGACATAGTGGCACCCCCGGCCGACTACGTGAACTAAAGGGCACAACATCCTGCCTGATGGGGCCTGACTCGGGGGAGTGGGGCCAGCCGGAAAACTGGCCTCAGGGACTATCCAAGGCCCTGGTCCCTGAACTTGAGTCCCTCTTCGTTTCTGCAGGTCAGAGTGTGTGTCCCCGTCCCCTCAGGGACCCAAGGGACTCAATTTGCCAATTACCACGTGGTGCAGGAGGTGTTTATGTGTGAGCGGGCGCGCGTGAGGCACGCTTGCAAGGGCAGCTCATAATTACGAAGTTCAGTCCCTACAGTCCCTATGAAGGAGGTGTAGGGGGCGCTGACCTGCATCTTTGTGTGAGTGACTGGCAGGGCTGGCCAGCCCTGCCAGTCCATGACGGCGGTCCCTGAAACGACGGCATCCACACAGGCTGCCCAGCGTTTTCCCATCAGGGACCGAACACGAAACCGAGCACTGACAAGGACGAACCACGTGCCGCGCCCTGGTGAGATCCCCACACCTGCCGCAGAGGTCAGGCTGGTACCGCCGCATGCCGTGGCCCGCTGGTGCGCTGCGCAAGGCTGGCCGGTCCACCCGCTGGCACCCGGACGCAAGACGCCAGCCGCGAACTGCCCCGAGTGCAGGGGCCGAAGCCACGACCCCAAGAGGTGTCCATGCCTCTCCGCGGGCCGGCCATGCCACGGTTTCCACGCCGCCACCACCAACGCGCGATCCATCGACACATGGTGGAGCGAGCAGCCCTCAGCGGGCGTAGGCGTGGCGTGCGGGCCGGCAGACTTCGTTGTGATCGACATCGACGCACACCGAGCCCCAGTTCCGGACCGAAAACGCCTCCTGCCAGGGATTGCGATCCCCGACGTGGTCAATCTCACCGGCCTCGCATCCGGCTTCGACACACTCGCGCTGCTCGCGGCCTACCGGGGCCACCCCGATCCCGCCCGGGACCAGGGGACCCTGCGGGTGCGTACTCCCTCCGGCGGCCTCCACGTCTGGTACCGCAATCCCCGCCCGGAGCAACGGTTCAGGTGCTCGACCGGCTCCAGCCCAAAAACCGCGCTGGCCTGGCAGATCGACATACGCTCTGACGGCGGATACATCATCGCCCCCGGGACCCGCACTACTGGCGGCGTCTACCAGGCTGAGGGCCCCGTGCGGCTTCCGGCTCCACTGCCCGCATGGCTCGCGAATGAACTCATCCGTACGGGGCACCGGATCACGCCTCCACCCTCCAAGCCCCCGGCCGCGACACCGAGTCCCCGCATGGCCCGCCGGATGTCATCAGCCGCCGACAGGGTCCTTGCTCCTCTGATCGACCAAGTCACCGCGTGCGCGGCCGCTTCGGAAGGAACTGCGTTCACAGAGAAGCTGAACCGGGCCGCCTACACCGCGGGAGGTCTCGCCGCGGCCGGACACCTTGACGAAGCAGTTGTCCGCGATGAACTGCTGCAGACAGCCAACGGGGCCCGCCCCACACAAGCGGCCCGCAACGAGAAGATCATCGACAGCGGTCTTGCCGCAGGGGCCGCCCGCCCGTTCCACCTCGAAGGACGACCATGAGCGCAGACATGCCGCGCTTCGATGCACAGGCCGCCGCTCAGCAGATGCTCGACCTCGAGGCAGCCGAACAGCCCTCCAGGCTGATACCCGCGCAGGCCACGGCCGCCCCAGCCGCTCTCGTGCTATCGGCCGGGCTGCTGCCCACATCCCTGTCCGACCGTGGCAACGCACGACTGTTTGTCCAGCTCTACCGCGACCAGTTCCGGCACGCGGAGGGACTGGGCTGGTTCGTGTGGGACGGCTACCGCTGGAAACGCACCGGGGGTGAGAAAGCAGCTCTGTGGGCGGCCGGCGAGATGGCCGAGGACATGCCCACCACCGACCCGAGCGGCGTCTACTCGGATCGCGACCTCGCCCACCACAAGCGCAAGACACTCTCCACAACCGGCATGCAGGCACTGCTCACCCAGGCCAAGGCATCCCCGGACCTGTCCGTGGACCCCGACGTCCTCGATGGTGACCCGTACGCGCTGTGCACCCCGGCCGGTGTCGTCGATCTGCACACCGGCCAGCTGCGCAAGCCCGACCCGACACGCGACTTCCACTCTCGCGCCACCAGCGTCGCCCCCCAGCCGATGGAGACCCCACGCTGGGACTGTTTCCTGAGCGACACCTTCGGCGACGACGCCGAAGGCCGGGAAATGATCGGCTTCCTGCACCTGTTGCTCGGCTACTCCATCACCGGCGACGTCGGTGCCCAGGTCCTGCCCTTCCTCCACGGTGAGGGCAAGAACGGCAAGAGTGTCCTGCTCGACACCATGATCCAGATCCTGGGTGACTACGCGGACGCCGCCCCGCCCGGCTTCCTCATGGACCGCGGCGCCTACGCGGAGCACTCCACCGAGCTGACCGAGCTGCACGGTCGGCGCCTGGTCGTGTGCAGCGAGCTGAAACCCAATGACAAGTTCGACGAAGCCCGCGTCCGTCTCCTGACCGGCGGCGACAAGATCAAAGCCCGCCGAATGCGGCAGGACTACTTCTCCTTCACCCCCACCCACCATTTGTGGCTGCTGGGCAACCACCACCCCGAGGTCTCCACCGGCGGGTTTGCGTTCTGGCGCCGCATCCGCCTGGTACCCTTCACCCGCACGGTCGCCGCCGAGCGTCGTATCGACAACCTCGCCTTCGAACTCGTCCGCGACGAAGGCCCCGGCATCCTGCAGTGGCTCATCGAGGGTGCCCGCCGCTACCTCACCACCCGGGACCCCCTCGAGGGCCCCGACCGGGTTCGCATCGCCACCAGCGCCTACGCGACCACCGAAGACCACATCGGCCGCTTCCTCACCGAATGCTGCACCCAGGACGCCGAGGCCGGCGCTGAACTCCGCGTGGAGCAGGGTCTCCTGTATACGGAGTACACCGCCTGGTGCAACTCCGGCGAAGGCATCCGCCCTGCCAGCCCTCGCGTCTTCGCCACGCGGGTCCGCCAGGAGGTCGGCCTCAGCTCACCCTCCGAGATGATCAAATCCAACGGCCGCAAGTACTACCCCGGACTCGCCCTGGTCGTGACCGAATGACCCGCCACCCGTACCTCACGACCGTGCCTGCGGCCCTTCGCCCCGGGACACGTGCGAACTACGATGGGCCCCTGGCCCCTCACCCGGCGGCCCCCGCACCCTGCTCTTCCGCCACCCGGCGCGCAGAGCACCGCACCACACACGCACGCCAGGCCGTGTCCCTCGATCGGGGCCGGTCGACGAAGGAGGGGCTGCAGCCATGAGCTCGCTGTTGAACGCAAGCGAGATCACCCACGAACAAGAGGTGGTGTGGCTGGAGGACCCTGGCACTCTCGACTACGTCCGCCAGGCGCTGGACAAAACCCCCCGCCGCAACACCAAGCCGCGCTACGCCCGCGACGGCCGCATGGTCGGCTACGCCCTGCTGGACGACGACGCCGAACCTGATCCCGACAGCGGCCTGTACCGGCGACGCGTTTTCTTCCTTCTCCCGCACGACCGCGACAGCCTACCCCGGGGGCCCTACCACGTAGGTGCGCCCGGCGAAGCCGTCGATCCGCGTACGATCGAGCCGAGGAACCCCGGGGCCAAGACGCCCCGCTCCCAGGGACGTACGGCCATAGCATCGGCAACCCCCTGAAGGCCGACCCGTAAGACCTTTCTACTGGCAGGATGTCCTGGTGATGAACGCACCGGAGCGGGAGTGGAGGACCGGTGCCGCCGCTGTTCATGTCGCGGTGGTACTGCCGCACGGCGGCGGTCAATGGCAGGCCGGCCGGGTTTGCGCCGTGGGGTAGTCATCCCCATGAGCGAGGAGGTCCACGAGCGGATCCGGAGACACGCAGCACCCGAGCGGAAGACCCCGCACGAGTACTTGCAACAGGTGATCCAGGAGGCCAACCGGAATACGCCGGGAATGTGCCGTAGGCCGCTGTGATCAACCCGACGGCGAGCGGCGGGGTCGTGCTCAGCGACGTGCCGGGCGACGGCGTCGACTCCGGGGCGAGCGTAGCGTTCCAGGGGATCGTACGGACGCGTGGCGGGAGCGGGCTGGCAGCATCGGCGTGGACGTTCCGCTCTCCGCGTCGTGCGTCAGCGCACTGTGCCTGAACCAAGGGCGGCGATCTGGCCCGTCCGTCGCCGACCCGGACGAAGCCGCGCGTGCTGCAGTACGTTGCGCGGTCCTTGCACGTCGGGCACCGCCGCCGACCACCCAGTTGGGCGCGGAACCCCGTCGGATGTGGGCTCGCAACATCGAGCTCGATTGAACCTTTGCAACACGGCATGCGTCATTACTGACACGGCAGCTGTAGTTCCGGTGTCGCCGCTGGTCAGGAGCGTCGTGGGGTAGGTGCGGGCATAGGTACGGCCACCGTGATCATGAACGTTTGTGACGACGTATCAACAGGCCGTGGAGGCCACGATAGTCGAGCAGGCGTGGTCGAAGGCGTTAGGGGCGGCGATGGACGCGATCGCACACTTCCTCGCGCGGCGTGAAGCACGCGGGACGGCCCAGCAGTTGACCGCCGGGCTGCTGCTGGAGCTGGACACCCGTGATTGCTGGACGCCGGCGGAGGAGCTCGGGCATCGAGGCCCCCACCGGCTGCAGCACCTGCTCTCGCGCCCGCGTCTCGGTCACGACCGGGCTCGCGAGGAGGTGGCCGGAATGGTGATCGACCACCTTGCCGATCAGGACGTGGTGCTGGTGATGGACGAGACCGGGGCGCGAAGTCCCCGACCGGCTGTGTGGGGGCCGGGCGGCAGTACTCCGGCGCCCTTGGCGGTGCGGGTCTGTGCCGGTCGCGGTGCATCTGGCGGCGGTCACGCCGACGATGCGGGTGATCACCGACCGGGCCCTGTATCTCCCGGCCGACTGGGCAGCCGACGACGAGTGACGCGAGGCGTTCGGCGCCCCTGACGAGATCGCCTTCGCCACCAAGGCCCAGCAGGCGGCACGGATGGTGGCCGACACTCCAAAAGCCGGAGTGTCTGCTCGCTGGTTCGCCGCCGACGAGGTGTACTGCGGCCGCGAACTACGAGCACAAATCCGGCAGTTGGGCCTCGGCTATACCGTCGGTCTCCCGGCAACCCACCCGGTGACCGACGGGGCCGGCCACCGCTGGCAGGCCCGTCAGATGCTCAACAAGGTCCGCCCCGGGCACTGGATGCGCCGATCCACCGGTGACGGGGCCAAGGGCAGACGCGAGTACGACTGGGCCTGGCTGGACATCCGCGCCGACGACACCCCGGACGGTGCACGACAGCCCAACGGGATGAGTGTGCTCGTCGCCCGCCGCCACCGCTACACCGGCGAGATCTCCTGCTTCCGCTGCTGGGCACCGGGCGACGTCGCCCTCGGCGCCCTCGTGGAGATCATCTGCCGCCGTTGGAAGATCGAGGAAACCTTCCAGCTCGCGAAGGGGCTTCACCGGCCTGGACCAGGGCCAGGTTACCTGCTGGAACTCCCGGATGCGCTGGTCGCTGTTCTCCCTGATCGTCGCCGCCGTCCTCGCACTGACCCTGCACGCCATGACGCCCGGCGCCACTGCCAGCACAAGGCCCGCCCGGCTGGTCCCCCTGACCTGCCCGGAACTTGTACGCCTCCTGCGCAGCCTCGTTCTGCCACCACCCGCCCGCGACCGCGAACACGTCCTGCACTGGACCGCTTGGCGCCGACACCATCAAGCCACCGCCCAAGCCTGCCACCAGCGACGACACCGCCTTCACGACCAACCATGATCGGAACTACAGCTGCCGTGACAGAAGCCCTGGATGAACCCGCCGATGAGATGTCGCGTAGGAAGCAGTGACAATGAACGTCGGGCACCACAAATGGAGTTGAAGGACCTTGGCAGACAACGATGCACCGTACCGTGCAAGTGCGCACGCGGCGGGTCCTGGCGTACCTTCCGCCAGAGAGGCCAGCATGAACGTGGCAGTTGATCTGTTTATGCAACTTCCGGAGGCGGATAGGAAGAAGAACAACAACGCCCTCGCGGGTGACTTCACCCGGTTGTTGAACGATGAGCTCTGGAGAAACGGCCTACGGCCCCTAGCAGAAGGCACCATCCGACAAAGCTACCTGCCTTTCGTAAGGACCAGGGCAGAGGAGAGGGCACGGGATTGCAGGGCAGGAGGCGGTCGCACGTGCGGCGGCCGCGCCCTTGCGGCGTCCGGGTGTTCCTGGCGGGCTTTCCGCCCCGGTGCGTCCGACACCACAGTATCCGCCGAATTCTGCGGCGCTGAACGAGCAGGCTGCCGTATGGCAGGCTCCGCGCGGAGTGACCGGCCCTGTCACTCTTCCGTCCGCCGGCGCTCCGGTGGGCCAGGCCCACCCGCCGGGCGGGGGCAGCGCACCCCATCCGGCAGCCGGCCAGATACCCTCGGGATTCGGACGGCACGGCATTACCATGCCCCTGCCGGTGGACCAGCGGGGCGCAGCTGATCCCAGCCTGGCAAATAACCACCCGCTGCCACTCCCCGGCCGCATATACCGCACCACGCCTGACGCGTTCGCGTTCAAAATCATGCGGCCGACCGCGACCACCAACGTCCGGCATGTCCCGTCCAGCATCCCCGATGGCCAGATGGCGTACGCCGCGCGGTCCGGCCAGCACGGCACAACCCTTTCCGGTCAGCCGACAGCCCTCACAGCACACCACCAGCCCCATGGCCATGGTCCAAACCGACGCCATGTTCAGACCGGACGAGTCGGCCCAGGGCCGACGAGGTGAGAGCCACCGGAGAGGGTCCGCCCACAGGATTCAGCGGCTCAAGCGGGGCAACCGGCTCCCGGACCCAGGCGGTGGGGCCGCGATACATGACAACGGACGTCCTGGCACCGATGGTTGCCGCCACCGGGTCACGCGGCGGTTGCGTCCACGGGAATGGCGTACGGGTTTTGACCTGATCCGGAGGCTTGCTGCGGCATCGGGATGCTGCCCGCAAAGAAGAACGGCCGCCGGCTGATCTTCGAAGTGTCGAAGCCTCGAAGGAGATCAGCCGGATGGCCGCACCTGACAGCGTGCCCTGCACGCCCTCGCCGAGAACAACCTCGCCGCGGCGAGTCCCGGTCGGTTCTGCGAGCGATGGTCAAGACCTTCGCTGACGCACTCATGTCCGCGAAGGCCGACCCTCTCTGCAACACCGAATACGGGCAGGCCAGCGACGAGCGAGTCAACCATCGTAACGACTACCGCCCACGCGAGTGGGACACCCGCGCGGACACCGTCGAACCAGCCATCCCCAAGCTGCGTCAGGGCAGTCACTTCCCGCACTGGCTGCTGGAGCGACGCCGCCGGGCCGAGCAGGCTCTGATCTCCGTGGTCCCACCGCCTACCTGCTCGGCGTCTGGCCCCGCAGAGTCGAGAAGCTCGCCGAGTCCCTCGGCCTCACCCAACTGCCGACGTCCCGGGTCAGCGCGATGGCCAAGCACCTCGACGAGCAAGTGGCCGCCTTCCGCAACCGGTCGGGTCTGCTGCAGGTTTGGGTGACAGGTTCGATCACGCGGCCTGGAGGGCCGGTGTGGTCATGACGGTTTCGTATTCGACGGGGGTCAGCCGGCCGAGCGAGGCTTGTCGGCGGCGTCGGTGGTAGGTCCTCTCGATCCAGGTCGCGATCGCGATCCGCAGCTCCTCGCGAGTGGTCCAGCTCCGGCGGTCGAGGACGTACTTCTGCAGCAGGCTGAAGAAGGACTCCCATGGCCGCGTTGTCGCCGGCCGCCCCGACTCTCCCTATCGATCCGGCCATCCGGTGGCGATCGAGGGCCCGGACGAACTTCCGGGACCGGAACTTCGATCCGCGATCGCTGTGCAGGATGCACCCGCCGACGTGTTCACGCCGGGCTACGGCGTTGTCCAGGGCGGTCACGGCCAGGCGGGACTTCATCCGCGCGTCGATCGAGTAGCCCACGATCCTCTTGCTGAAGACATCCTTGACCGCACAGAGATACAACTTGCCTTCGAGGGTGGCGTGTTCGGTGATGTCGGCGAGCCACAGCCGGTTCGGGCCGGTCGCGGTGAAGTTGCGGCTCACGAGATCGTCGTGCACCGGCGGACCTGCCTTCTTGCCCCGGCCACGCTTCTTCCCGAAGACACTCCACCAGCGGTTGTCCCGGCAGATCCGCCACGCGGTGCGCTCGGCCATGCCGGCCCCGGCACCACGCGCTTCATCGGCCAGGAACCGGTAGCCGAACTCCGGGTCGTCGCGGTGAGCGTCGAACAGCGCGTTCGCGCGATATGCCTCCTCCAGGACGGCGTCGGCAACCGGCTTGCCCAGCCAGCGATAGTAGGGCTGTCTGGCGAGCTTGAGCACCCGGCACGTCACCGTGACGGGCACCCCGTCCACGGCCGGCTCTTTCACGAGCGGGTAGATCCGTTTCCCGGCAGATGCGCCTGCGACAGATAGGCCGCGGCCCGGCGCAGGACTTCGTTCTCCTGCTCCAGCAGCTTGATCCGCCGACGCGCTTCCCGCAGTTCCGCGCGCTCCTGGCTGCTCACCCCGGGCTTGGACCCGTTCATCGATATCTGCCCGGCGCATCCATTTCCACAACGTCATCGGGTGGACCCCGAAGTCGGTGGCCACCTGCTCCACCGTCACACCCGGGGCCGCGGTTCCTCGCAACTCGCACGACGTCCTGGCGGAACTCTTCCGGATAGGACTGGACCAGGCAGCGGCGAGATTCCGTCCAGTCGCTGGATTACCCGGCCGGTCAGCGTCCATCTGGCATATGACGACGGCGTACCGCACACACCAACGACTGTGGTCTGAACCCGAACGGGGAAAGGGTACGTCGAGTAAGAGAAGGTTTCAGTCCTTGGCGTCGGAATGAAAGGGGTGAAACGGCCATTCCGTCGCGGAGCCATGCAACGACACTGCCTGATCCGAATTCCCCGCGCCAGCGACAGCCTGGCACAGCACCGAACCCTGGCGCACCCGCCATGTATTCGCTCCACAGCGGGAGGAAGTGCGCGCCCAACTGACAGTTCTACCAGCGAGTCAACCGCTCTCTTCGCATACTCCTAATCTCCATACAGACGAAGCATCCGGGACCACGAGGAACAACATGGCCACGCCACCCCAGCCCGAGAACGACTTGAGTACGAGTGGTAACAACAGGGAACTCCGGGCGCGCCTCGATGCAGGAGGTCTGCCCAACGTCGAATCGCTCGTGAAGCAAACACAATCCCACGATCGATCAGAACCCTTGGTCCCCAACCGAGGCCAAGAGCTTCCAGAACTGGACCAACCTGCGCCGAAATGGCGGCTCCGCCTCTCAAAACTGCTGTACGCAGCCTCCTTGAGCGTACGCAGAGGCACCGTATTGGCGGACTCCATGCGGTGGGTCTCGGAGCAGGCGGGGCAGCGGACATCCCGCGCCATGCAGATAATCTCACGTATGGCCGGTGCATCGGCAGCGAAGATCAAACCAGACCCGGAGCGACTCGCTCGTGCGACCGTGCCGCTCCGATCCTGGGCTGCTCGTAGCCTTCAGTCGGGGGCCGACTGGGTGAGGCCCACGACTCCGCGATCCTCCGAGTCCAATTCGAACCGCCTAATGCGGATCGAGCCGCGCCAGCAAACACCCCGGGCATCGGCGACAAGGAAGGCGCGTGCGCCGTTCCTGGATGGGGTAGACACCGGCCCGTCTCTCCATGACATGGTCGCCGGGGCGTCGCCGCACTTCGCGAGCAGGTCCGCCACGACTCCGGAGGTCAAAGGACCGGAGGCGACAGAATCGACGCGCCACGCGCGGACGCCTTCTGCAACCGTGCCGGCCGCCAGTATTTCCGAGGCCGCCACGCTGAGGTCCTCCGGCGTATCGCCGACGGCGAGTAACCCGCAGCAGCCCCCAAGCACCCGCCCTCCGTCGCCAGGCACCTCAAACCAGAATGCCCGCCAGGGTCGGTCGCCGCACAGCCGGTGAGGTTGCCTGCTTCCTCACCGACTTCCAAGCCCTGCTCGACACGGGCGACCAGAGCGTGTGCTGAGGATGCGCCCCGGCCGGACGTGGCTGGAAGAGCCGCCCCGTGCAGGGGTGACTTCACATGCGCACTGCTTCCGGCCTGCCACCGGCCAGGTCACGCAGTGTACTTGTGGAAGTGCCTCGGTTCAGGTCAGCGGCTTGGGTCTACGCTCGACCGCTCTCCCCGCTGCCGGTGGGCGGCATCCCGTTGGTCGGCCAAGCGCCGGCCGGTAGGCCGTCTTGCACACCGCAGCATGCCTCACGGGGGCTGTGCGGATACTCGCCGTGGCGCAGGCGACCGCCGCGTCGGGACGCGCTTCAACACAGAACAATCTGCCCCTTGCGTAGAGAACCATCGTTCTCTAGATTTGGAGAACGATGGTTCTCCGGGTGGTCAATCCTGGAGCCACCCATCGGAGCAGCGGAGCCAGTGCTCCCGGCAGCGTCCCGGATCCGTCACAGCCAGGCCAGGTCGTCGACACAGATACCGCAATACAGCCCCTTTCGGGGTGGGAAGCCCAAGGGGGCTCCGCAATGCTTCTCTCGTCCGTCTCATATCCGCACGCGCGGGTGCCTCCGGTCCGGCCCGAGAGCCATCCCCCTGCCGCCAAGTCGGCCTGCGCACCCCGCCCCTTCCGCGCGGACATGCCCCGGCACGGGGTCATCGTCCTCCCGGCCGAGGAATGCCACGTCCGCACGGCGCGCCACTTCGCGGCCGCGCTGCTGATCCACTGGGGCGTCGCCCGGCCCGACCAGGACTCCGCGCTGCTGATCGTCGGAGAACTCGCGGGCAATGCCGCCCAGCACGGGCGTGACGTGATGATGGTGAGCCTGGTGCTGCGGGGCCGCAGCATGTGCATCGAGGTCGCCGACTCCGGCATTCGTCCAGCCCTCGTCCATCCCCGGCGGCACGTTCCCGACGACGAACACGGCCGAGGACTTACAATCGTCGAAAACCTGGCGGACTGGACCGAGACCCATGAGGAATCATGCGGCCGTAGGGCCCGCGCCGGTCTCCGTATCTCTGTCACCATCCCCGACAACGGGCTGGAGGGCCGCAGGAGCATGCAATCCGGCCCACGACTGACTCGGCAGGGGAAGAACGGTTCCCGAGATGAGGTGACGGAGATGGAAGACGAAGAAGTGAAGCAGCGCATCCTCGACGCGGCGGAGAGCCTGTTCTACGGCCGGGGGATACAGGCGGTGGGGGTAGACGCGATCCGTTCCGCCTCCGAGGTTCCACTCAAGCGCCTCTACCGCATCTTCCCGTCCAAGGACGCCTTGGTCGAAGGCTACCTGCGGCGACGTGATGCCCGATGGCTATCCGCACTCGCCCGATATGTGGGGACCCAGGATTCGCCCACCCGACAACTTCTGGCCGTGTTCGACTGGCTCTTCGAGTGGTTCGGTGAGCCGGACTACCGCGGCTGTGGCTTCATCAACTCGTTCGGCGAACTGGGAGCGACTTCCCCGGCCGTCGCCGAGATCGCGAAAGCCCACAAGGAGGCGTTCCGGCAGTACATCGCCAACCTGGTGGCCGCGGCGGAGGCTCCCGCCTGGCTGGCTGACCAGCTTTTCCTCCTCGCCGAGGGGGCGATGACCACCGCGGCTATTTCCGGGTCGCCCGAGCCCGCCCGCCAGGCCAAGGACGCCGCACGCATTTTGCTGCGCAGTGCCCGCGAGGGTGTGAGTATCCTGCCCGAATGGGATGCTCCGGCTTGCCGGCCGTGATCACCGCCATCCATCGGGGAGGCCCCGACGCGGGGCGGCCGGACATCACCGCAGGGCCGCGGCCTGATGTCCGACCGGAGACGGTTTACACGGATTGCCCCCCAATCATGTGCAATCCGGGAGATCCGCCCTGCTTCCCTCGGCGCCGCCAGTTTCAGTCGGTTTTGTGGCGCTGGTAGTAGCGGGCGACGCGAGTTCGGTTGCCGCAGCGGGCGGCCGAGCACCAGCGGCGGCGCGGATGCGCGGGCAGGAACAGCATCACGCAGTCCTGGGCCTCGCAGACCCGGACCTTGAGAATCCTCGCATCGGCCAGTAGACCAGCGGCGTCCTCGGCGAACCGGGCGGCCAGACGCAGGCCCGGGGAGCCCTGACGGCGGGAGACGAGTGCGACCGAGGTGCCGTCGAGGGTCAGTTCACGGACGGCGGGTGCGGCCCGCAACGCTGCGTTGAGGCCGTTCAGGGCATCGGCGGGCGGCGCCTCACCACGCCGGGCGGCGTGTACGGCGGCGGCGATGTGATCGCGTACGGCCTGCACGGCGACCAGGTCGGCATCGGTGAGGGCCACCTCATCCACTGCAAGTTCCGGGAGTCGTTCGACCTGCAGCGCCAACCACGAGCGCAGCCGGGTGACGTCGGTGAGCAGGTCGACCGGACCGACGGCGGTGTTCGGGCGGGTGTTGACCAGGTCAATGGCCAGGGGCTCGCCGGTAAGCGGTGCGGGATCAACCACGCACCTAATGCTACACCGCTAAATTGACACGTTAGCTCGGTCTCGGCTATGACTAATGCATAACACGATCAATAACACGTGTGAAGCAAGGTTGCCGACCCGTCCGGTGCACCGCCGCGTCGAGGCGGTGGGGGTGGTCCACTACCGCGAATCGTTTCCCGAGCGAGCCGACGCCTGCGGTGACGAGGCGCACCGAGCGAGAGGAAGATCATGGATCTGCAGCACTGGCTCGGCCGAGCCACCCAGGCGATACAGGACTGGTCCGATGCCTTCGGCTCCTACCGGCCGCACCCGTCCGTCCTGGTCGACGACGACCGCTTCGCCGTGGCCTTCGAGGAGTTCACCGGGAGACTGAAGGACAACTACCCCTTCTTCCACCCGCACTACGCGGGACAGATGCTCAAGCCCCCGCATCCCGCCGCGGTAGTCGGCTACCTCGCCGCCATGCTGATCAACCCCAACAACCACGCCCTGGACGCCGGCCCGGCCACGGCCCGGATGGAACGCGAGGTCGTGGCGCAGCTCGCCGCGATGTTCGGCTACGACACCCATCTCGGACACCTCACCACCAGCGGCACGATTGCCAACCTCGAAGCGCTGTTCGTCGCGCGGGAACTGCACCCCGGCAAGGGCATCGCCTACAGCCAGGACGCCCACTACACCCACGGCCGCATGTGCCGCGTCCTGGGCATGAGCGGTCACTCCGTACGAACCGACAGCGGTGGCCGCATCGACCTCGACGTGCTGGAAGGCCTGCTGCGAACGGGGGAGGTCGGCACAGTCGTCCTCACCGCCGGCACGACCGGACTGGGCGCCGTCGACCCCATCCACGAGGCCCTGGCCCTCAAGGAGCGCTACGGCGTCCGCATCCACGTCGACGCCGCCTACGGAGGATTCTTCACCCTGCTGGCCGGCGCCGACGGCCCCGAAGGGCTTGCGCCCGAACCCTGGCGGGCGATCGCCCGGTGCGACTCGATCGTCGTCGACCCGCACAAGCACGGGCTCCAGCCCTACGGCTGCGGCGCCGTGCTCTTCCGCGACCCGCGGGTGGGCCGCTTCTACCTCCATGACTCGCCCTACACGTACTTCACCTCCACGGAGCTCCACCTCGGGGAGATCAGCCTCGAATGCTCACGCGCAGGTGCCTCGGCCGCCGCCCTGTGGCTCACCTTCCAGCTGCTCCCGCCCACTCTTGGCGGGCTCGGCCAGGTGCTGGCGGCCGGCCGACGGGCCACACTGAAGTGGGCGGATCTGATCACTTCATCCGAGCTCCTGGAGCTCTACCAGGAACCCGAACTGGACATCCTCACCTACTTCCCCATCGTTGACCCCATCACTCTGAGCGGCATAGACACGGCATCCGCCCGCATCCTCGCCGACGGCATGACCAGTTCCGACCCGGTGTTCCTGAGCACCCTCAAAGCCGGCCGTGAGGCATTCACCGCCCGCCACCCCGAGATCACCGCAGACGCCGACGGCGCTCGCATCCTCCGCAGCGTCCTGATGAAGCCCGAATCCGAGCACTACATCGAGCACATCCACGCCCGGGTGCAACAGGTCGCCCGGTCCCAGCGTCGACCTGTCTGATGCATGGGGTGCGACGCGCGCCGGACTTGTCGCCCTTTCTGCGGTGGGCTTGCTTCCACGCGTCCCGGACCGGCGCGCGGCTCAGCCTCTTCTGTTGTCTCCGCGCCTGCACAATCCGTGCCTCTCCCCGGGGGCGGAGGCACGCGCCCACTACATCTCGGGGCGCTACCGCTACCTGCACAAAGCCCTCCAGCAGCGGGGCGTGACGCCGGCCTTCTGGCTCCGGAGCGGCCGCGACCTGGCCGACCCAGCTCCTTGGACTCGCAGAGAATCAACCCGCTGGTTTGATGTCCGTGGGGCTGCTGTTCACGAGGAGCGCGGCGACGTCAGCGGGCGTGCAGAGCTTGGCTGTCGAGGCTGGAACGGCGTAGCCGTGCTCGGCCAGGAGGGGCTGGACTTGGCGAACGGACCTGGTGGGAGCTGCCGTTGACTCCAAAGAGCTGGGCGAGTAGGTCTCGAGTGGCGAGTCTGCGCAGGTTAGAGCACGGCGGCAGGACTCTGTCGGCAGTGGTGAGCTTGTCCTTGCCTCCTGCGCCGCGAGCACTGTGCGCTCACCTCCTTGCTGCTGGAGCCGTACTTTCTCTCGCTCACCCCGTGCCCCATCGGATCGCCCCGCTCGTCAGGTTCCACCGGGGCCGGCAGCGCGGGCCGCAGACCCGGACCAAGGTCCACGGCTTCTTCCGGCCACCACCGGGCCTGCAGACCCGTCCCAAAGCACTCCTCGCCCGCTGGGAACGTGTCCCACCCGCAATCCGCCCCGCCCTACCGGAGCTGTCGGCCATGAGGCGGCGCCTCCGCGAATGCTTCCGGCAATGCCCTTAAGGGACGACGTAACGGACGTTTGGGCATCCTGTGCTGCCTACGTATTGAGGTTGCGTGTCGTTGCGCGTTGGGTTCCGCCACATGGGTCGCCTGCTGCTCTCTCATTCGGAAGGCACTGATGTGAACGCTCGTACCGCTCCTGGGACCTCTGGACTTGGTATCGCGACAGCGCTCGTTACCTCCATGTCGGCTCTCGCCCTCACCGCGTGCGGCGTCATCGGCGACGGGAGCGGCAACTCCGTCGCCGCGAAGAAGGGCAACGACATCAGGGTGGGTCTTCTCCTGCCCGACCGGGACACAGCGCGCTACGAAAAGTTTGACTACCCGCTCATCAGAAAGGAGGTCGCGTCCGTCACCCACAACGACGGCGAGGTCGTCTACGCCAATGCCGGGGCGGACGTGGACAAGCAGAGCCGACAGTTCCAGCAGATGATCGACGACAAGGTGGACATCGTGCTGGTCGATGCTCTGGACGCCAAGGCCATTGCGCCCTGGGTGCAGAAGGCCAAAGACGTGGGCATCCCGGTCATCGCGTACGACAGGCTCGCGCAAGGCCCGATCGATGCGTACGTCTCCCATGACAACGAGTTCGTCGGTGAGGTGCAGGGCCGCTCCATCGTCGAGGTCCTCGGTTCGAAGGCGGCGACCAGCAAGAAAGTCGTCATGATAAATGGCGCGCCCGACGACCCGAATGCAGTACTGGTCAAGAAGGGTGCGCTCGGCGAGCTAGAAGGCAAGGTCAACATCGTCGCGTCGTACGACATCAACGATTGGCTGCCCTCAGTCGCCAAGGCGAAAATGAAGAAGGCGCTCCAGTCCGTTGGGTTGAGCAACGTGGCCGCCGTCTACTCGGCGAACGACGGTATGGCGGGCGCCGTCATCGACGCGCTGAAGGAGGCCGGTGCCACCCGCGTCCCGCCGGTGACAGGGCAGGACGCGGATCTCGCGGCGGTGCAGCGGGTCGTCTCGGGCGAGCAGTACATGACCGTGTACAAGTCGTTCTTGCTGGAGGCGACCGGCGCAGCGGATTTGGCGGTGGCGAAAGTCAAGGGCCGGGGAATCGAGTTCGATGCGCTGACCCCCGACAAGGTCGACAGCCCGACGGCGAGGAACATCCCGTCCATGCTGGTGCCGGTCGTCGCGCTGACGAAGGGCAACATCAAGGACACGGTAATCGCGGAAGGTGTCTACACCGTCAAGGACATCTGCACCCCGAAGTACGAGGCCGACTGTGCTGCGATCGGCCTGAAGTAGCATCCGCACGCATCAGGGCGGGCTCCCCTTGACATCCTCGACGGGCCGCAGCGTGTGCTCCGGCCAGCGCTGCCGGCCTGCCCTGGCCGATCCGGTCTGGTGTGGACGGCGGGTCACTGCGTGCACCCGGGTTCGGAGATGTCTGGTACCGCAACATCATCTTCGTGGCCTCGTGCAACGGTCTCGGGCGCGACGGAGCGCCCGGGCAGGCCGCGGACGAGGGCCGGATCACGCCCTTCGCGGGTTCGATGGTGGATGGATGTTCTCGTGCCAGGACACGCCCAGCCGTCAGTCGCTCCGCTCCGACAGCCGGCACGGCGAGCGCCATCCCAGCATGTGTATCGCGCAGCACAGCAGGGCGGCGGGGCTGCCCAGACCCACAACGTTGACGAGGACCGCGGGGTCGCGGCCAGCGAGTACGCCGGGGCGCTGCCGGCGACCGCCATCACGAGGTATCGAACGTACCGAGGGCGTTGGCGTGAAGCCCCCTGCCCTTGTGGTTACTCATGGATCCGCTCGGGGGAGTTCACTCCCCGCTATGCAGCCGGTCCCAGCAGGCTTCTCTCGCGGCGGCCCGATGCACAACCGTGACGTCCCCGAACGTTATCCATCGCTCAGCGTTAGGCTGTGCGTGTGCCCCGACCTGCCAATCCCCTCGTCCGCGAGAGGCTCCTCGACGCCGGACTGACCCTTTTCCATGCTCGCGGCATCAACGCGGTGGGCATCAAGGAGATCACGGACACGGCCGGTGTCCCAAAGGGATCATTCTACAGCTACTACGACAGCAAGAATCATTTTGTAGCTGCGGTCATCGACCACTACTGGTCCTCAGTCGTCCGTGATCAAAGCTTGCTCCTCACCGACACGTCGGCACCGCCGCTGCGCCGCCTCGTGGCATTCTTCGAGACCCTGACCCAGGAACACGCCCAGCGCGGATTCGCGCTCGGGTGCCTCCTAGGCAATTTCGCTCTCGAACTGACCGATGACAATGGGGAAGCACGGCAACGGCTGGCGGACATCATGGACCACTGGTCGGCCCTCATCGGTGCGTGCCTGGCACAGGCAAGGAGCACCGGCGCCGTCACCGCGAGCACCGAGACGACGGAACTGGCATCGATGATCATCGAGAGCTGGGAGGGAGCCGTCATGCGTGGCCGTGTCGACCGGAGCCGCGTTCCGTTTGATCGCTTCCTTACCGTGTCGCTGCCCCGTCTGCTGGGCGCGGCCCAGCTGTCCGTCTAGCGGCGAGCGCCTCCTGACCTGCTTTCTTGCCCCTCGCCGGACAGTCGGGGTGGGGTGTGTGCCCCTCCGAGTTTTTAACAGATGACTGGTCGCTTATTATTCGGGCAGGCTTCATCCACCTCTCTCGGATCGACACCGATCAGGAGTCCGACTCATGGCGTCCGACCGGACCAGCCCCTACGCAGAACCCTCCAAGCCTGCGCTTCCGGCCAGCGGCCTGCAGCTCGACCTTGCTCACACGGCCCTGGTCGTCACCGACCCGCAGATCGACTTCCTCAGCCCGGAGGGGGTCACCTGGGAGATCTTCGGCGCCAGCATCACCGACAACGACACGGTCGCCCACATCGGACAGCTTCTGGAGGCTGCCAAGACCGCCGGCATCACTGTGGCGATCTCGCCTCACTACTACTACCCGTCAGACGACGCCTGGCAGTTCGGCGGCCCTCTGGAGCAGTACATGCACAGCGTCGGCATGTTCAGGCGCCAGGGTCCGCTCCTCCTCGACGAATTCGCCGGCTCCGGGGCCGACTTCCTGCCCGCGTACCGTGAACACATCCTCGACGGCACCACTGTCATCGCCTCGCCGCACAAGATCGTGGGGCCCGAGTCGAACGACCTCGCCCTCCAGCTACGCAAGCGCGGCATCTCGCAGGTCCTGCTCGCCGGAATGGCAGCCAATCTCTGCGTCGAGGGCCACCTCCGTGAACTCGTTGAGCAGGGCTTCGAAGTGGTCGTCGTCCGGGACGCCACAGCCGGCCCACGGCTTCCGGAAGGCGATGGCTATCTCTCCGCCCTCATCAACTTCCGCTTCCTGGCGAGCGCCACCTGGACGACAGCCGAGGCCGTCACAGCGCTGCGGAACCGCCGATGACACCGTGGACGATCGCGCAGAGTCTCCAGACGCCCGAGCATGGCCGATCCGGCCGGTGGATCGTAGCGTCGCACCCAGCCGCGCCGACGGGTGCAGCGACGTCATCCACGGCCACAACACGCACCCGTGGAAGGCGCAGCACGTGGTATGAGCAGGGGAGAACGTGAATGGGGGAGCAGCTGCGCTTCGCTGTTCTGGGCCCCGTCCGCGCCTGGCGCGGACCGGACGAGGTCGACCTGGGATCCCCGAAGCAGCGGGCCGTCCTCGCCGCACTGCTGCTCGGCGAAGGCGCACAGCTCTCGGTCGAGACACTGGTCGACGCCGTCTGGGGGACCGGATCACCGGGTTCCGCGGTGAGTTCGCTGCGCAGCTATGTGTATCGGCTGCGTCAGCTGCTCGGGCCCCCGGCGATCCTTTCCGTGGGAGACGGCTATCAGATGTCCACCTGTGCCGACTCGCTCGACCTGACCGCTTTCCGGGTCCTCGTCGCACGGGCGGACCAGGCTCGACGCGACAACGACGGCAAGAGCGCCGCCCGGTACCTCAACGATGCCCTCGCTCTCTGGAAGGGGACAGCGCTGGCTGGAATCCGCGGCGAGTATGCCCAGGCCCAGCGCGAACGCCTTGACCGACTACGGCTTTCGGCGCTGGAGGAGAGTTTTGCGGTCCGACTCGACCTGGGCGAGCACACGGACGTCGCCAGGGAACTGGCCGCTCTGGTGGCCGAGCACCCGCTGGACGAACGGTTCCGGGAGATGCTGATGCTCGCCCAGTACCGGTCGGGACGCCAGGCCGAGGCACTCATGACCTACAGCGAGGCCCGCTCGATCCTCTCCGACGAGCTGGGGATCGATCCGGGACCTGCACTGCAGCACATGCATGAGCGCATCCTGCGGGCAGACGCCACGCTGACTATCCCACCGGCACCCACACACCCACCGCAGCCAGCTCCCCGCCGGACGACGCCCGCACAGCTCCCCGCCGATCTGCCGGCCTTTGTCGGGCGCGCGGCGCAGCTCGCCCAGGTCGACCTGATGCTCGACGGCGGCGACGGACTACCCGCCCACGTCGGTGTCGCAGTCATCACAGGCATGGCCGGGGTCGGCAAGAGCACCTTCGCAGTCCACTGGGCCCACCGCGTTGCCCCGCACTTCCCTGATGGCCAGCTGTACATCAACCTCAGGGGGTTCGACCCGGCCGGACTGCCGGTCTCCCCGGACCGGGCACTGCGCACCGTTCTCGAGTCATTCGGCAGCGAACCGATCAGCCTGCCGCAGGATGCCGACGCACTCGCGGCCTGCTACCGCACACAATTCGCCGGGCGGCAAGTGCTGCTCCTGCTGGACAACGCCCGCGACGCCCAGCAAGTGCGCCCGCTGATTCCCGCGAACCCCGGCTGCATGGTGATCATCACCAGCAGGAACCGACTGTCCAGCCTGATCGCCACCGACGGGGCCCGCCCCCTCCACCTCGACGTGCTCACCCTCGCGGAGGCGCGCGACTTCCTCGCACGCAGACTGGGCATCAGCCGGGCCGCTGCCGAGCCGGCAGCCCTCGACGAGATCATCGAACACTGCGCCCGTCTGCCACTCGCCCTGTCCATCGCCGCCGCACGCGCGCTGGCCCGCTCGGCCTTTCCCCTCGCGACTCTCGCCCATGAACTGGCCAACGGCCAAAGCCGTCTGAACACCCTGAGCGACTGCGACTCGGCAACCGACGTACGCGCCGTCTTCTCCTGGTCGTATCACGCCCTCACCCCCGCCGCCGCACGCCTGTTCCGGCTGATCGCCCTACACCCGGGCCCGGACACCTCGCTGGCCGCCGCAGCGAGCCTCGCCGGCCTGACCGTCCCGCACACCCAGCAACTGCTGAGCGAACTGACCGAAGCCCACCTCGTGGACGAACCCGTGCCCGGCCGGTACGCCCTCCACGACCTGCTGCGCGCCTACGCCGACGAGCTGACCGAGGCCATCGACACGCCGGACGAGCAGCACGCCGCCCGCCTCCGCGTCCTGGACCACTATCTGCACAGCGCGCACCGCGCAGGGCGGGCGTACTCCCCCGACCGGCACGCCATCGCGCTGCCCGCGCCGTCCCAGGGTGTCCAGACAGAGGAATTCCCCGCAGGCCCAGAACGCGCCGGGCCAGCCGCAGCCTGGCTCGACACCGAACAAGCCGTGTTGATGGCGGCCATCAGGACAGCGGCCGCCCATGGGTGTGACACGCACACCTGGCAACTCGCCTGGTCGATCGGCCACCACCTGGACCGGAAGGCACACTGGCACGACCTCGAAGCAACCCACTGCATGGCGCTGGAGGCGGCCAAGCGCCTTGAAGCCCCCTGTGCCCAGGCACATGCCCACCAGGGCCTCGCACGGGCCGCCGCCTGTCTGGGCCGGGTCGAGGAGGCACGCAACCACATGGAGCGTGCTGTGGAACTCTTCACTGCGGCCGGTGAGATCATCGCCTGCGCCGACAGCCACCGGGCGCTGAGCTGGGTGGCCGAGCAGCAGGGGGACCTGGAGGCAGCGCTGTTCCACGCCCAGCAGTCCCTCGCTCGGCATCGGGCGACCGGCGACCCTGGCCCGCGCACCGCTGCGGCGCTCAACGCCGTCGGCTGGTGCCACATACTGCTCGGACAGCACCAACAGGCGCTCGCCCACTGCCAGGAAGCTCTGGCCATAGCAGAGGTTCACCACCGTCCCTACCTCGCAGCCGACATCTGGGACAGCATCGGCCTCGCCCACCACCACCTGGGACGACATCCCGACGCCGTCGCCGGCTACGAACAGGCCCTCGCTCTGTACCGCCAAGTCGGCGTCCCCCATGCCGAGGCCGACACGCTGCGCCGCCTGGGGGACACCCACCTCTCGTCGGGCGGGGTGGAGCGGGCCCGCGCGGCCTGGACGCAGGCCCTCGCCGTTCTGGAACGACTCGACCATGATGACAAGGAGGCCGTCCGAGCCCAGCTCAAAGTCCTCATGACGAACCGGCCTTGTCGCTGACGCACCGGTAGAGCTCCTCCGCCGACTCGCCCAGACGAGGCCCGGCCAGCAAGATGTTGCCGGTCGGCCCAACAGATGTGTTGCTCACCAGCGCCAGCCCGCCGACCGAGCTACGGGCGAACCAGCCCCCAGAGAAGGTGCCGGTCACGGTGCAGCCGATCCGGTACAACACCGGCCGCCCGAAACGGTTCGTCAGACGTCCAGCCCTGTCACGGCACGAGAACATCCGCTCGCCATCGAACGGGGACGCGGCCGGATACCCCCAAACCGCCATGGCGCTGATACGCGTCGCCGACGGAGCGCCGAACCAGACCGGCGCCACCTGACCGATCACCTCCTGGAGCGACGCAGGCTCCTCCTGTTCGGTGCACATGCAGCGCGGCATCGGCGCACGAGGGGCCGCCACCGCCGCAGGAGTTCCCGTCAGCGACCCACTCCGGGGCGACCTCCGCCCAGGTGGCCCACCACGTTCCAAAGGCGCGATCTGGTCCGCGCCCCCATTCGGTCGGGCCGTTCCTTCAAGTCCGAAATTGTTGTACGAGGGCACGAAGACGATGTTGCGGAACCAGTCGCCACCGGCCTGGCCGTGCACACAACGACCCGCCGTCCAGACCAGCCCCGATCTGCCGGGGCGCGCCGGGTCCTCCACCACCGTGCCGGAACACACGCTCAGCCCCTCGGGGGTGTCGAAGAAGATCTTCCCCGTCACCGCGGTGGTGTCGTGTTGCGTCGCCTTCTGCGGCTGTACGGGCACCGGGTCGAGATCAGGGGCCGCTGTGCCGGAGTCCTCGCCGATGTCGTGCGACACACGAGTGTCCACGGACCGGGCCTGTGCCATGCGCTGAATGGTCCACAGCCCTGCCACGACGGGGTTGGCGAAGGCCGACAGCCGTCCTGAGGAATCGCAACCGGCAACCCCCGCCAGGACGAGCAGCAGCGCGGTGACGCATGCAACGACGCGTGCACGGCGGGCCAAGGGCATCCTTCAACTCGTGCGGTGCCCGGGGCGGGCGGAGACCACGCGGGGGAACGGGCCCACCCGCCCCGGAGATCAGGCGTCGCGATCGGACACGGTGCCCATTGCCCGCCCGATCGCCTGTCTTCTGCTGCGCGTTGTTCTGCCTGGCCGTCCTGCGCTCCAAGCCACAGGGTCGGCACAGCGTGCTGTGCGGCCTCCGAAGTGGAGCCGACAACCCTTTCTACGGAGCGGGCCTTGGCCGGGTTCTCCCGTAGCCGCCCGATGCGCAACCGTGACAAGCAACCACGCGGTGTCGGCCGGGCGCGAACCTCAACCGTCCCGGCTCGCCCCAGCGGCCAAGGGCCGCGACCACGATCTGAGCGCGACGAGCGGCCCGGTCGAGCACTCCGCTACCTTGAGTGACATGACATCATCGGCTGACCCACTGTCCGATGTCCTCGCCTCGTTGCACATAAGGGCCGGATCGCTGTCCGGTCTTGAGGCACGGGGCAGCTGGGCACTCCGCTTCCAGGTCCACGAGCACATCAAGATCGGGGCCGTACTCGACGGGAGCTGCTGGCTGAGCGTCGACCACGCCGAGCCGGTACGCCTCGAGGCCGGCGACTGCTTCCTCCTCGCTGCGCGAGAAACCTTCGCCCTCTCCAGTGACAGAAGTACGCCGCACCGCAGCGCCGAGGAGCTCTACCGGGCGGCAGACAGCCGCATTGTGCAGCTCGGGCACAACCTCGCAGCTGAAGCCCAGGAGCGGACACTCATCGTCGGCAGCAGCATCGACTTTCTCGACACCACCGTCGCCCTGCTGCTCGGCGGCCTGCCGCCCATGGTCCACATCCGGGCCGGAACGCCCCAGGCGCAGGCGATCCAGCCGCTGCTGGGCGTGTTCCTCGACGAGGTGAGCGCCGTGCGCGCGGGCACCTCGGGGATGTCGGACCGGCTCACCGAGATCCTCTTCATCCAGGCACTGCGAGCTGTCGTGGCGGCAGACGCGCCGGACGGTACAGCGCTGCCGGGCTGGCTGGGGGCCCTCAAGGACCCGCGCATCAGCCGAGTGCTGCTGTTGATGCACCAGAAGGCCGGCCGTCCATGGACGGTCTCCGCGCTCGGCGCCGAGGTGGGCATGGGCCGGGCGAGCTTCGCCGCCCGGTTCAAGGAACTCGTCGGACTGCCGCCGCTCGTCTATCTCCAACGCTGGCGGATCCTGGCCGCCGGCCAGGAACTGCGACGCGGCGAGCGGACCGTGGCCGCGGTGGCTGCTCAGTGGGGATATTCCTCTGAGAGTGCTTTGAGCACCGCCTTCAAACGGATCACGGGCATCTCCCCGGCTCAGTACCGCAGTGCCCCGGTGGATGCCGTGATCGCGAGGCGGGCCGACTGGCCCTCCCTCCCCTTCCGCGTCCCGACCGCATCAGGAACGCGCGCAGCTTCTCCGGACGCTTGATCATGGTCTGCCAGGTCGGCGGCTCGCATCGTGGCAGGCAGCCTTGCGGAGGGCCGCAGCGCCGTCAACGACAAGCGCACGGATCATCGGGAGCCGGAGTACGAGCAGACGCGGTCAGCGCACAGCCGGACCTCTGTCTCGACTGGTGCCAGATCGATGCCTCCGACCGGCCGCCCCTCAAGTCCTGACGTGCACGCGCATGCGGCCTGGGCACTCGCGTTGGCAGACTCCCGGCCGCAGGCTGAGCGTCTCGGGGAAGTGAGGCACGCCCCCACGCCGCCCGACACGGCACCTCGCCGCACTGACGCATCACCCAAGTACGTCCAGTACGAGGACGATGCGGCAGCCCGCCGATGCCCGCACCGCACCGGACGATGCGGAAACGCACCCCACTTCCCCCAGGCCGCTCAGCCGGGCCGGACTTTTCTCTCTGTACACGAGCCGTGCCAGTGGGGTGCAGGCCGGAGTACTAGTGTCCTGCGCCAGTAGTTGATCGTTAGAAGTTGCGTGACTTCTGCTGCTGGTGCGTCAGTTCCCCGTCGGGGCCCGAAGCTGGAACCGT
>NZ_JBFAIQ010000054.1:0-30749 GCF_040654755.1 Streptomyces sp. NPDC050625 | reverse complement strand
CAAACGCGACTACATCTTCAACGGCACCCTGGCTGCGGCGGCGATCGTCATCTGGCTCCGAGACATCGTCCAAGAGCCATCAGAAGCGCCCTAGCGCTCGTCGAGACGTCGCATCAGGCCCGCGAACGCGTCCCTCTCCTCCGGGGTCAGTTCGACGGACTCCCTGTGGGGCGGGGCCTGGCGCTGATGCGGGAGGGCCTGGAGCACGGGACCCGAGCGCCGTACGACGACCACGGCGCGGGCGCGACGCCGGGTGCGCAGGAGTATGACCCAGGTGGCAGTCACCAGGGCCAGGCCGACCACGCCGGTCAGCTGGAAAATCGAGACGTGCTCAGGCATGCGCCCAGTACACACCACGGCCCGGGACTTTGGTCCCGGACCGTGACGTATCTCGCAGGTGCCGTGAACGACTCACAGCGCCCTAAAGGGACAAGGGGCGTTACGCCGCCACCGGCTGCTGCGCCTCCGACTTCGCCGTAGTCGTGTTCGTCGTCGGCCCGGTGCTGACGGACTGCTTGCGCATGCCCTTCAGGATGACCACCAGCGCCGTCGTGACGCACACACCGGCCGCGATGGCGATCAGGTAGAGGAACGGGTTGCCGATCAGCGGGACCACGAAGATGCCGCCGTGCGGGGCGCGCAGGGTGGCGCCGAAGGCCATCGACAGGGCGCCGGTGACCGCACCGCCGACCATCGCCGACGGGATGACGCGCAGCGGGTCGGCCGCCGCGAACGGGATCGCGCCCTCCGAGATGAAGGAAGCGCCCAGGACCCAGGCGGCCTTGCCGTTCTCGCGCTCGGTCTGGGTGAAGAGCCTGCCGCGCACGGTCGTGGCCAGGGCCATCGCCAGCGGCGGGACCATGCCGGCCGCCATGACCGCGGCCATGATCTTCATCGCGGAGTCGCTGGGGCTCGCGACCGCGATGCCGGCGGTGGCGAAGGTGTACGCGACCTTGTTGACCGGGCCGCCGAGGTCGAAGCACATCATCAGGCCGAGCAGGGCGCCGAGCAGGATGGCGTTGGTGCCGGTGAGACCGTTCAGCCAGTCCGTCATACCCCTCTGGGCGGACGCGATGGGCTTGCCGATCACGACGAACATCAGGAATCCGACGATCGCCGAGGAGATCAGCGGGATCACCACCACCGGCATGATGCCGCGCAGCGTCGGTGGGATGTTGACCCTCTGGATCGCCAACACCACACCACCGGCGATCAGACCGGCCGCAAGGCCGCCGAGGAAGCCCGCGTTGATGGTGAGGGCTATGGAGCCGCCGACGAAGCCGGGGACGAGGCCTGGCCGGTCCGCCATGCCGTAGGCGATGTATCCGGCGAGGACCGGGACGAGGAAGGCGAAGGCCACGACGCCGATCTGGAAGAACAGCGCGCCCCAGCTGTCGGTCTGCGTCCACACGAAGTGGTCCATCACCGACGGCGCCTTGTTGATCTTGTAGCCGCCGATCGCGAAGCCGAGCGCGATCAGCAGACCGCCGGCCGCGACGAACGGGACCATGTAGCTGACGCCGGACATCAGCCACTTGCGGAGCTTGGTGCCGTAGCCCTCGGTGGAGTCGCCCGCGCGCTCGACCGGCGTGGCGGGCGCGGAGCCCGCCGTCACCTCGCCGCGCTCGGCCTTGGCGCGCACCTCGGCGATCAGCTCGGCGGGACGGTTGATGCCCGCCTTCACGCCGACGTCGACCGTGGGCTTCCCGGCGAAGCGGTCCTTGTCGCGCACCGGGACGTCGTGCGCGAAGATCACCGCGTCCGCCGCCGCGATCACGGCCGGGTCGAGCCGGGTGAAGCCGGCCGAGCCCTGGGTCTCGACGAGGACCTCGACGCCCGCCTCACGGCCCGCGTGCTCCAGCGACTCGGCCGCCATGTAGGTGTGGGCGATGCCGGTCGGGCACGAGGTGACGGCGACGACGCGGAACGCGCGCTCGCCACCCGCGCCGGAGGCACCCGGCGCGGCGCACTGTGCCGTACTGCCCGCCGCGGCGCCGGCGGAGGCCGCCCCCGGCGCCGCAGCGGTGTCTTCGGAGGCGCCCGCGGCAGCGCCCTCACCCGCGGCCGCCTCTGCCTCGCCCGCGGGCACCTTGTCACCGCGGATCAGCGCGGCCGCCGCGCCCGCGTCGCCCGCCGAGCGCAGCGCGTCGGTGAACTCGGTGTTCATCAACTGCCGGGCCAGCGAGGACAGGATCGTCAGATGGGCGTCGTCGGCACCGGCCGGGGCCGCGATCAGGAAGACGAGGTCGGCCGGGCCGTCCGCCGCGCCGAAGTCGATCCCGGCGGCGCTGCGCCCGAAGGCCAGCGTCGGCTCGGTCACGTGAGTGCTGCGGCAGTGCGGAATGCCGATGCCGCCGTCCAGGCCGGTCGGCATCTGTGCCTCCCGGGCGGCCACGTCGGCGAGGAAGCCCTCCAGGTCGGTCACCCGGCCCAGGGCCACCATGCGCTCGGCGAGGGCACGTGCCGCCGCTTCCTTGGTGTCGGCGGACAGGTCGAGATCGACCAGGTCCGCGGTGATCATGTCGCTCATCGCGGGCTCCTATGCACGCGTATCGCCCGTGGAGTGCAGTGGGCGGGAGTGGGGACGGAGGTGCTGCTGGGGAAAGCGGGGGGTGTGGGGAGTTCAGTGGATCCGAAGAGTGCGGAGGTGGTGGGGATGGTGCCGGTGATGCTGGTGGTGCAGGTAGTGCGGGTGGTGATGGGGACGGTGGGGGTGGTGGCGAGTAACGGGGAGCGGTGCCACGTCCGGTCCGCAGCTGTCGTACGGCGTCTCGTGCGTACGTTCATGACACCGGCTCCGTCAGTTCGCGGTCCGCCGGGACCTGAGCCGTGACCGTCACCGCCGCGGGGTCCAGGTCGGCCGGTGTGGGCATCACGCTGCCGGGCAGCTGGACGGCGGCGGCGCCGTGCGCGACGGCGGAGGCGAGCGCCTCGGGCCCGCTGCCGCCCGCGACCAGGAAGCCTGCGAGGGAGGCGTCGCCCGCTCCGACATTGCTGCGTACGACGTCCACCCGCGCGCTTGCGAACCAGGTACCCGCGTCGTCCACGAGCAACTGTCCGTCGGCGCCCAGGCTTGCGAGCACGGCGCGCGCGCCCATCTCGCGCAACTCCTCGGCCGCCTTCACCGCGTCGCCCACGGTCGCCAGGGGACGCCCGACGGCCTCCGCCAGCTCCTCGGCGTTCGGCTTCACCACGTCCGGACGCTCACGCAGCGCCTCGATCAGCGCGGGCCCCGACGTGTCGAGCGCGATGCGCGCGCCCGCGGCGTGCACCCGGGCGACCAGATCGGCGTACCAGGCCGGCGCGAGGCCCCTCGGCAGGCTTCCGCAGCAGGCGATCCAGTCGGCGTCGTCCGCGTGCTCGCGGACCGTCTCGAACAGCAGCTCCTGCTCGGCCGCCGACAGCTCCGGCCCCGGCGCGTTGATCTTGGTGAGCACCCCGTCCGCCTCCGCGAGCGCGATGTTCGAGCGGGTGGCTCCGGCGACCGGCACCGGCGCGACCTCGATGCCCTGCGCGTCGAGCAGGTCGGCGACGAGCGCTCCCGGCGCACCCCCGAGCGGCAGCACCGCGACCGTGCGACGGCCGGCGGCCGCGACGGCGCGCGACACGTTCACGCCCTTGCCGCCGGGGTCCATGCGCTCGCCGGTGGCGCGGATGACCTCGCCGCGCTCCAGCGAGGGGACCTCGTAGGTGCGGTCGAGGGACGGGTTGGGGGTGACGGTGAGGATCATGCGCGCACTACTTCCGTGCCGCCGCGCTCGATGGCGGCGGTGTCTTCGGGGCTCAGCCCGCTGTCGGTGATCAGCAGGTCCACATCGCTCAGGTCGCCGAAGCGGGCGAAGTGCTCCTGGCCGTGCTTGGCGGAGTCGGCGAGCAGGACCACGCGGCGGGCCGCGGCGACCGCCGCGCGCTTCACCGCGGCCTCGGCGAGGTCGGGGGTGGTCAGACCGTGCTCGACGGAGAAGCCGTTGGCGGCGACGAAGAGGACGTCCGCCCTGATCTCGCCGTATGCGCGCAGCGCCCAGGCGTCGACGGCGGCGCGCGTGCGGTGTCGCACGCGCCCTCCGACGAGGTGTAGTTGGATGCCGGGGTGGTCCGCGAGGCGGGCCGCGATCGGCAGGCTGTGCGTGACGACGGTGAGCGTCGCCTCCAGGGGGATGGCCCCGGCGAGGCGGGCGACGGTCGTACCGGCGTCGAGGATCAGCGTGCCCTCGGTCGGCAGCTCGGTGACGGCCGCCTTGGCGATGCGGTCCTTCTCGTCGGTCGAGGTGGACTCGCGCTCGGCGAGGTCCGGTTCGAAGTCGAGGCGCCCGGCCGGGATGGCACCGCCGTGCACCCGGCGGACGAGGCCGGCGCGGTCGAGGGCCTTCAGATCCCGGCGGATCGTCTCCGCCGTCACCTGGAACTCCTCGGCGAGCGACACCACGTCCACCCGGCCGCCCTCACGGGCGAGCCGGAGGATCTCCTGCTGTCGCTCCGGTGCGTACATGTCCGCTTGCCTCCGACTGATGCCCGAATTTGTGGTTTCACTTGGAGGCTACGCCTGGATTTCTTGAAAGTAAACAGGTTCGGGCCTTATTCGGGCATGAACGGACGTCCCACTCGTCTGGACACACGGAAGGACCCTGTCTGGACACACGGGAGGGCCCGGCACCTCGGGTGCCGGGCCCTCCCTCAGCAGGGGCTCAGTGCACGAGCTCGCGCTCCTCCTCCACCAGGAGCTGCTCGCCCTCGCCGTCCCCGCCGCCTTCCAGATGCTGAGCCGGCCGCTTCGGCAGCGCGAACATCAGCAGGAAGATCACGCCCAGCACCGCGGCGACCCAGCCCAGCGCGTGCTGGAAGGCGTTCACGAAGGCCGGTCCCACCTGGGCCCGCGTCAGCCGGTCACCGATCTCGCCGAAGAACACCACCGAGACCAGCCCGAGCCCGAGCGCGTTGCCCATCTGCTGCACGGTGTTGATCAGCCCGGACGCGGAACCGGCGTGCTCGCGCGGCACCCCGGAGAGCACCGCGTCCGTCAGCGGGGCGACGATCAGACCCATGCCCGCGCCCATCACGACGAGCGGGAGCGCCATCTGCCAGGAGGCGATGCCGAGGCCGTAGCGCTCGGACTCCGCCAGGTAGATCAGGACACCGGCAGCCATTACCAGCGCGCCCGCCTGGAGCACCTTGCGGCCGAACCGCGGGACCAGCTTCTGCACGGACATCCCGGCCGCCACGGAGACCGCGATCGAGAAGGGCACCCCGGTCAGACCGGCCCGCAGCGGGCTCCAGCGGAGGCCCACCTGCATGTACAGCGTCCACACCAGGAAGAAGATGCCGAGCGAGATCCCGAACACGGTCTGCACCGCGATGCCCGCCGCGAAGCTCTTCACCTTGAACAGCGACAGTTCGACCAGCGGGGAGCCGTCCCGCGCGCTCTTGCGCCGCTCGTAGGCCACCAGCACGCCGAAGACGACGAGCGAGCCGGCCATCGACAGATGACCCCACAGCGGCCAGCCCAGCTCACGGCCGCGGGTGAGCGGGTAGAGCAGCATCAGCAGGCCCAGCGTCACCAGCGCGACACCGACCAGGTCCAGCTTGAGCGCCTTCGGGGCCTTGGACTCCGAGATGAAGCGGCTGCCGAGGATCAGGGCGGCGATGCCGACCGGCAGGTTGATGAGGAAGATGGGCCGCCATTCGAGGCCGAACAGGTTCCATTCCGTCAGCAGCGCGCCGAGCAGCGGGCCGGAGACCGCGCCCAGGCCGACGATCGCGCCGAAGAGGCCGAAGACCTTGCCGCGCTCGTGCGCCGGGAAGGTGGCGTGCACGATCGACAGCACCTGCGGCACCATCATCGCCGCCATGCCGCCCTGGAGGATGCGGGAGGCGACCAGCATCTCCGGGTTCGCGGCGAAGCCGCACAGCGCGGAGGCGAGGGTGAAGCCGCCGATGCCGATCAGGAACATACGGCGGCGGCCGTGGATGTCGCCGAGACGACCACCGGTGATCAGGCCGGCCGCGAACGCGAGCGCGTAACCGGCGGTTATCCACTGGATCTGGCTGAAGGAGGCGCCCGCGTCCTGCTGGATCGACGGAATCGCGATGTTGACGATCGTGACGTCGACGAGGTCCATGAAGGCCGCGGTCATCACGATCGCGAGGGCGAACCAGCGGCGGCGGTCGGCCGCTGAGCCGCCGCTTCCGGCCACTGAGCCGGTACTGCCGGCAAGGGTTTCGGTGGAGGTCATGGAATGAAGGTAGGACCTCAGTAGGTCAGATCGTGTCCTAGTTGTGCGGCATCCTCGACAACATGACGACGGACACTCCGGCTCGGCTCCTTCAGCTCCTCTCCCTCCTCCAGACGCCCCGCGAATGGCCCGGCGGCGAGCTAGCCGACCGGCTGGGGGTGTCGCGCCGTACGGTCCGGCGGGACATCGACCGGCTGCGGGAGCTCGGCTATCCCGTGCAGGCGACCATGGGCGCCGACGGCGGCTACCGGCTGGTCGCTGGAAAGGCCATGCCGCCTCTCGTGCTCGACGACGAGGAGGCGGTGGCGATCGCGGTCGGGCTGCGGGCCGGCGCCGGGCACGCGGTGGAGGGGGTGGACGAGGCGTCGGTGCGGGCGCTGGCCAAGCTGGAGCAGGTGCTGCCCTCGCGGCTGCGCCACCGGGTGTCGACGCTCCAGGCCGCGACGACACCGCTGACCAGCGGGGACGGGGCTAGCATCGCGCCCGAGACACTGACCGTGATGGCGTCCACCGTGGCCGGGCGGGAGCGGCTGCGCTTCGCCTACCGGGCCGGGGACGGCACCGAGTCACGCCGGCTGACGGAGCCGTACCGGCTGGTGTCGACCGGGCGCCGCTGGTACCTCGTCGCGTACGACCTCGACCGGGACGACTGGCGCACCTTCCGCGTCGACCGGGTCAGCGAACCGTTCGCCACCGGGGCGCGGTTCACGCCGCGGGAGCTGCCGACCGGGAGCGCGGCGGAATATCTGCGGCGGTCGATCCAACGGCGGCAGGAGACCTACGAGTTCACGGTCGCCTTCACCGCACCGGCGAACGACGTCGCCGCGCGTCTGCCCCACTGGCTCGGCACGCCGGAGCCGGCCGGCGAACAGGGCTGCGTCGTGCGGGGCGCCACCGGCGACCCCGTGGAGTGGCTGGCGGTACGGCTGGCGATGACGGGCCTCGACTTCACGGTCCAGGGGCCTGCAGAACTAATCGACTGCGTACGGGAGTTGGGTGCGCGCCTGAGCAGAGCGGGCGGTGCCTGAGCGGCCGTACGGCCACTCCCTTCGCGCCTGCCTCGCCCTACCCGTCGGCATCCTCCGCGCCCGCTCCCTCACCCTCGCCCGCACCCGCCCCCGTAAGCGCACCCCAGGGAAAGTCCCGCAACGCAGCGAGGTTCCGCAGTGCCAGTGCCGCCGGTCCCTCCGGGCCCGAAGGCGGGGCGGACGTCGCGGCCCAGGACTCGACCGCCACGCGCACCGCGGCGCCCACGACCGCGGCGGTGAAGCGGAGTTCGGGGGTGGGAGTGATGGCGGCGGCAACGTTGTCGACTGGCCTCCCGGGGGCAAAGTCGTCGGCCGCCCCGGCGGCAGCCGCCCGTGCCGCCAGGACCTCCGCCAGCGTCTGCTCCGACGCCTGGCACACCTCCGCCCACACCTTGCCCAGGGCGGGACTCGTGCGGGCCAGACCGATGAGGGTGCGGATCCACTCCCACGAGGCGGCGGAGACACCGACGCCGGGCGTCAGGGTGTGGCGCACCGCGTGCTCCAGGGCCTCCGGAACCGGCAGCGCGGCAGGGGCCGCACGGACCGCCTCCACCCAGCGCTGGGCGCCCGCCCCGTAAAGGGGGGCCACCGCCTCCTCCTTGGTCGCGAAGTAGCGGTAGAAGGTGCGCGGGGCGACCCCGGCGGCCTGGGCGATGTCCTCGGCGCGTGTGGCGCGCAGCCCCTGGCCGACGAAGAGCCGGGCCGCCGCCCGGGCGATCTCCATCCGCGTCTCCGCCTTGCGGCGCTCCGTCAGGGATATCGGAGGCGCGACGGGAAAGGGCTGGTCAGATAGGTGGTCGGCGGGGCTGGGGGTGCTCACTTCGGCAGGCTATGCCCATGTGGCAGAATCTGCCATCCGGCGGGCCACCCCGGGGTTCAGGTACGGGGTGACCCGCCAATTTGACGTGCCCGGCCACAGGCAATGGCACAAAAAGGAGCCGAGCTCCGGCACCCGGGGGGAGTGGCGCCGAAGCCCGGCTCTGGGAAGGTCCCGGCGCCGGGGGGGAATGCGTCGGGACGCGTGGCTCAGGGTGGTCGTGGGGTCGAGGGAGTGCGGTCCCGATCCCCGAACTCCTGGGCCCTGAAGGGTTTTTCCCTGGACCCAGTGAGTTGAAGCGGCGGTACAGAGCCATGTTTGCGCGGTCTTCCGCCACCCGGCGTACGCGGGAGACAGCGGCCGTACGCCCGTACGCCACTCGGCGCCCATGGAGCCACACACGCCCCCATGTGTCCGCTCCGGTGAACGCCGGTGCCGTCCGTCCGTGCCGCTACGCCACCGCGTCGAACCCGGTGTCGCGCGCCAGCTTCTTCAGTTCGAGCAGCGCGTGCTTCTCGATCTGGCGGATGCGTTCGCGCGTCAGCCCGTGTTCCTTGCCGACCTCGGTGAGCGTGCGCTCCCGGCCGTCCTCGATGCCGTACCGCATCTTGATGATGGAAGCCGTGCGCTGGTCGAGCCGGCCGATCAGTCCGTCCAACTCCTCGCTGCGCAGGAGCGTGAGGACCGACTGCTCGGGGGAGACCGCCGAGGTGTCCTCCAGCAGGTCGCCGAACTGGGTCTCGCCCTCGTCGTCCACCGACATGTTCAGCGAGACCGGGTCACGGGCCCAGTCGAGCACGTCGGTGACGCGTTCCGGGGTGGAGCCGAGCTCGGCGGCGATCTCCGCGGGCTCGGGTTCGCGCCCGTTCTCGCGGTTGAACTCGCGCTGCACGCGGCGGATCCGGCCGAGCTCCTCCACCAGGTGGACGGGCAGTCGGATCGTGCGGGACTGGTCCGCTATCGAGCGGGTGATCGCCTGGCGGATCCACCAGGTGGCGTACGTGGAGAACTTGAAGCCCTTGCGGTAGTCGAACTTCTCCACCGCGCGCACCAGACCGGCGTTGCCCTCCTGGATCAGGTCGAGCAGGGGCAGACCGCTGCGGGGATAGCGTCGGGCCACCGCCACGACCAGCCGGAGGTTGGAGCGGATGAAGACGTCCTTCGCTCGCTCCCCCGCGGCGACCAGTGCCTCGAGTTCCTCGCGGCTGGCGTCCGTGGCGGACTCCTCGTCTCCGTCGAGGACCTGTCGCGCGAACACACCCGCCTCGATGGTCTGGGACAGCTCGACCTCCTTGGCGGCGTCGAGCAGCGGTGTGCGCGCGATCTCGTCGAGATACATGCCGACCAGGTCGCGGTCGGCGATCTCGCCGCCATGGGCGCGAACACTGCTTGCCGCGTCGGCCGTCTCGCCGGTGGCGGACTGACGACGGGCGACGGCACGGGTTGCCATGCGTGCTCCCTTGCGATGGTGGGTCAGCGGGTGGTCCTGGACACCCGGCACTCCGAGAACTCCTGGGACTCTGGTCGAGTGCCCTGCATCCGATGGAAACAACGACTGGAATCCGGACAGAATTCCCAACCCGCCCCCCGATTTTTCTGATCTTGCAGTACCCTGCGCGCCACACAGGGAGGCGAGATGCCGTCGGAACATACAGAGGTGCAGGTCAGGCCAGGAGCCGAGGCTGACCTCGAAGCCCTCACGGACATCTACAACCACTACGTACGTGAGACACCGATCACCTTCGACACCGCCGTCTTCACGCCGGAAGAGCGACGCCCCTGGCTGCTCTCCCACCCGGAAGACGGCCCGTACCGGCTGATGGTTGCCATGGACGCGGACTCACAGGAGATTCTGGGCTACGCCACATCCAGCCCTTACCGGGTGAAGCCCGCGTACTCCACCTCCGTGGAGGTAACGGTCTACCTGGCCCCGCACGCCGGGCGCCGCGGCATCGGCACGCTCCTGTACGAAGCCCTCTTCAAGGCCCTGGAGAGCGAGGACCTGCACCGCGCCTACGCCGGCATCGCCCAGCCGAACGAGGCGTCCACGCGACTGCACGAGCGCTTCGGATTCCGGTACGTCGGTACGTACGGCGAGGTGGGCCGCAAGTTCGGCAGGTACTGGGACGTGGCCTGGTACGAGAAGGAGCTGTGACCCCCGGCAGGGATCAGCCGAACTGGACCGACCGCTTCGCCAGCCCCATCCAGAACCCGTCGATCACCGATTTCTGCGCGTCCAGCTCACCGCCGGCCTCCGCCGCGCCCATGGTGACGAACAGGGGGGCGAAGTGCTCGGTGCGCGGGTGGGCGTACCGGCCGGCCGGGGCCTTGTCGAGGAAGGCCAGCAGGGTGTCCCAGTCGTGGGCCTCCAGGGCGCGCCGGCCCCAGTCGTCGAACTCGGAGGACCAGCTGGGCACGCCGCCGCCCGTGTGCCGCAGCGCGGCCAGGTTGTGGGTGAAGAAGCCCGAGCCGACGATCAGCACGCCCTCGTCGCGCAGCGGGGCCAGCCTGCGGCCGATCTCCATCAGCTTCACCGGGTCGAGGGTGGGCATGGAGATCTGCAGGACGGGGATGTCGGCCTCGGGGAACATCTCGACCAGCGGGACGTACGCGCCGTGGTCGAGGCCGCGGTCCGGGATGTCCTGGACGGGCATGCCGGGGGCGCGCAGCAGCTTCCGTACGGACTCGGCGAGCTCCGGTGCGCCGGGAGCGCCGTACGTCACCTGGTAGTAGCGCTCCGGGAAGCCCCAGAAGTCGTACACGAGAGGCACGGCCTGCGTGGCGCCGAGGGCTAGGGGGGCCTCCTCCCAGTGGGCGGAGACCATGAGGATCGCCCTGGGCCGGGGCAGATCGGCGGACCAGGCGGCGAGCTGGCCGGGCCAGATCGGGTCGTCGGCCAGCGGCGGGGCTCCGTGGCTGAGGTAGAGGGCGGGCATGCGCTCCTGGGCGGCGGCGGACATGACGGCGGCTCCCTCCGACTTACTGGGCTCATTGCTTTAACTCTCAAGCTTCATTTAACACACTACGCCGCACTTGTTCAAGTTTCAAGGAGATTCCTCGTACAGTGGACCGCATGAACACGGCATCCGAATCCGCCGCGGACAGCCGCTGGCTCACCGCCGAGGAGCAGCGCGTCTGGCGCTCGTATCTGCACGCCACCACCCTGCTCGAAGACCACCTCGACCGTCAGCTGCAGCGCGACGCGGGCATGCCGCACATCTACTACGGCCTCCTCGTCCAGCTCGCCGAGGCCCCGCGCCGCCGACTGCGGATGACCGAACTGGCCATGAAGGCGAAGATCACCCGCTCCCGTCTCTCACACGCGATCGCCCGTCTGGAGAAGAGCGGCTGGGTACGGCGGGAGGACTGCCCCTCCGACAAGCGGGGCCAGTTCGCGGTGCTCACCGAGTCGGGCACCGAGGTGCTGCGACGCACCGCGCCGGGCCATGTGGCCGCCGTACGCCAGGCGCTGTTCGAGCGCCTCAGCCCCGAACAGCAGAAGACCCTCGGCGAGATCATGGAGATCGTCGCCGAGGGTCTTCAGCCGGACGAAGCGGGTGCGGACCTGCCCTGGCTCCGCTGAGCCGCTCACTAGCTGAGCCGCTCACTCACGGAGCCGGGCAGAGCCGGGCAGAGCCGGGCGGAGCCGGGGCAGGTCCTCAGGGGTCGTACGTACGGGGTTCCCCCTCCGCGTACGTACGCGAAGCTCCCGGAGCGGTACGCCGGACGCCTCAGTGGGCGACGACCGGCACCGCCACCTCGTCCTCGATGCCCTCACCGGAGACCACCGTGGTGGTGTCCGGGCTGCCGGCGTTGACGAAGCCCGTGACGATCACCGCGGCGAGCACCAGCATGCCGACGGCGAACCAGATCGCGTTGGTGTAGCCGTGCACCATGCCCTGCAGCTGGACCAGCTGCTGCTGGGGCTTGGAGGTGGCGGTGGCGATGTGGTCCTTGATGTACGAGGTCGTCGCGGAGGCGGCGATCGTGTTCAGCAGGGCCGTACCGATCGCGCCGCCCACCTGCTGCGAGGTGTTGACCATCGCGGAGGCGACACCGGCGTCCCGGGGCTCGACGCCCAGGGTGGCCAGGGACATGGCGGGCATGAACGCCGTACCCATGCCGAGGCCGAGCAGCAGCATCGACGGCAGGACGGTCGAGGCGTACGAGGAGCCGATCTCCAGCCGGGTCAGCAGGAACATGCCGCTCGCCGCGACCAGGAAGCCGGGGGCCATCAGCAGCCGCGCCGGGACGCGGGTCATCAGCCGCGTGCCGATCTGGGTCGAGCCGACCATCATGCCGAAGATCATCGGCAGGAAGGCGAAGCCGGTGTTGATCGGCGAGTAGCCCTTCACGACCTGCAGGTAGTAGGTCAGGAACAGGAAGGTGCCGAACATCGCGATGATCGCGATGCCGAGGGAGAGGTAGATGCCGCCGCGGTTGCGGTCGGTGACCACGCGCAGGGGCAGCAGCGGGGCCTTGACCCTGGCCTCGGTGACGACGAAGGCGAGCAGCAGCACCGCCGACGCGACGAACAGGGAGACGGTCACCGAGTCGCCCCAGCCGTCGGACTCGGCGCGGGTGAAGCCGTAGACCAGGGAGACCAGGCCCAGGGTGGACAGGATCACGCCGGGGATGTCGAGCGGGGAGCGGTTGCGGCCGCCCTCGGGCTCACGGATGACGAAGTACGCGCCGGCCGCCGCGACGATCGCGAACGGGATGTTGACGAAGAACGTCCAGCGCCAGTCCATGTACTCGGTGAGCACACCGCCGAGGATGAAGCCGACGGCGCCGCCGCCACCGGCGATCGCGCCGTAGATACCGAAGGCCTTGGCGCGCTCCTTGGCGTCCGTGAACATCACGGCGAGCAGGGAGAGCGCGGCCGGGGCGAGCAGGGCACCGAAGGCACCTTGGAGGGCCCGGGCACCGAACATCATCGCGCCGGTGGTCGCGGCGCCGCCGAGCGCGGAGGCGGCGGCGAAGCCGACGAGACCGACGACGAAGGCCCGCTTGCGGCCCCACAGGTCGGCTATCCGGCCGCCGAAGAGCAGCAGGCCGCCGAAGGCGAGCGCGTAGGCCGTGACGACCCACTGACGGTTGCCGTCGGAGATGCCCAGGTCCTGCTGGGCGGAGGGCAGTGCGATGTTCACGATGGTGGCGTCGAGGACGACCATCAGCTGGGCGAGCGCGATGAAGATGAGCGCTTTCCAGCGGTTGGCGTCGCCGGTCTGCGCGACGGCGCCGGGAGCCTTTGCGGCTGTTTCAGACATGGGTGTACCCACTTCGGGACTTCGTGACGGAAAAAGGCGTTGAGGGGCGTTGCGTAAGAGTCGAGTGGCGTTGCCTAAGGACGGCCCGCCCTCGTGGACGCGGCCGGAAGCTTGGTTGCGGTGATGACCGGATTGCGGCCGTGAACTAATCGATCGGGATCGGGCGATGGATCGTCGGAGTCACGTATTCGTCGGGCTCGGCGTCGTCAGGCTTTGGTCAGTCTGTGGTTTGTGGTCCGGGGTCAGACTTGGCGCAGGTCCTCCATGGTCACGGTCGTGCCCGGCAGGACGGATCGGGCCGGAGCCCGCAGCCCGTCCAGGAACAGCTGCAGATGGCGGTGTACGAACCGGTCGGCGCTGAGGCATCCCGTGCCGGCCGGGGGCCGGCTGAGCTGGGCCACGGCGACCAGCAGATCCCCGACGCCCACGTCCGGGCGGAGCAGCCCGGCCCCCTTGGCCCGGTCCATGAGCTCTCCGACGATCCGCTCGACACGCTCCCGAGCGGCTTCCAGATCGGGGTGGTGCTCGTCGAAGGTGCTGGAGATCATCGGGCACAGGGCGGTGATCCGCTCGTCGGCGGAGACGTGCACGAAGCGCTCCAGCGCCTCGAAGGCGTCGCCGGTCTCCGCGAGGGCCTGCTCCGCCGCCCGCACCGTACGGTCCATGACCGAGCAGACGACCTCGCGGACGAGGGCGTCGCGGTCGGGGAAGTTCCGGTACACCGTGGCGTTGCCGACGCCGGCCCGGCGGGCGATCTCGTCGAGCGGGGCGTCGGGGCCGTGCTCGACGAACATCTCCCGGGCGGCGGTGACGATCCGCTCCCGGTTGCGCAGGGCGTCGGCGCGGGGCCGGGCTGATTTGCGCGCTGCGGGGTGCGGAGAAGTCACGGTCTGCACGGCGTACTCCTCGGTCGGGTCGCGGAAGGCGATGCGGTCGGTCTACTGGCCTGGCGCCGATCCGGCTTGCCGGTGCTGATCCGGCTTGCCGTTGGCGATCCGGATGCGATCCGGGGAAGTAATCCCCGTTTCGCTCGGACACAGGTCTAAACGGGGAAACGATCCCCGGTTATTTCCCACCCCGAGGAGATTCCATGTGAGCTAGGTCACACCACTACCGGCGGGAAACCCACGATCGGCCTCTCCAGCGCGCGCCAACAGCCCCGGCGACCCAGGGTGATCGAAAGGGTGCAGCCGGAGACCGGTGGCTGCCGTGGAGCGAGAGGTCCATGCATGCAGCCGCCGCCGATCTCCCGCCGGATACGCCCGCGCCGCGTGGCGGCCCTCACGGCCGTGACCGCGCTGATCCTCGCGGTCAGCACCTCGGCCGGGACCGGTCACCTCACGGCGGGCCCCACCTCGCGCGGGGCGGGCCCCATCTCACTCGCCCGCACCCCCGCCCTCAGCCCCTGTCTGATCAGCGGCAACCTGGACGTCCAGATGACGGAGGGCGTCCCCACCCCCGGCGGCTACTCCCGCTCCACCGGCACCGTCCACGCGCTGACCCTGATGGTCGACTTCCCCGACGCGCCCGGTGAGGGCGACGCGCTCGACCGCTTCCACGAGTTCTTCCCGCAGACCCAGGAGTGGTTCCGCACCGCCTCCTACGGCCGCCTCGACTACCGCCCCGAGACCCCGATCCCGCACTGGCTGCGGATGCCCAAGCCGTTCGCGGCGTACGGCATAGAGCGCGGCGCCCCCTTCGACCCCGGCTACCGCCTGCTGGTCCAGGACATCGTGGCCGCCGCCGACCCCGAGGTGGACTTCCGCTCGTACGACCTGCTGAACGTGCTGGTGACCTCCAACGCGGGCCCCTCCGCCCTGGACACCGTGCTGTCCGTGACCTTCGCCGGCAACGCCGAGGCACCCGTCGCCGACGGCGTCCCCGTCGCCAACGCATCGTTCGTCTACTCCCGCCAGGACGACGGCTCCGGCACCTACGACCGGACCGGCTACCGGGTGCTCCCGCACGAGAACGGCCATGTCTTCGGCCTGCCCGACCTCTACACCCAGGACGGCGGGGGCGCGGTCGGCCACTGGGACATCATGAGCGAGGACTGGGGCGCCAACAACGACCTGCTCGGCTGGCACAAGTGGAAGCTGGGCTGGCTGGACGTGAAGCAGGTGAGCTGTGCGGCGGCCCGGGGCAGCAAGGAGTACACGCTGACACCGCTGTTCCGCACCGGCGGCCACAAGCTGATCTTCGTGCCGATCACCGCCCGCAGCGGCTACGCCGTCGAACTGCGCGCCCGGGGCGGCAACGACGAGACCGTCTGCCACCCGGGCGTCCTCATCTACCGGGTCGACGCGAACGTCGACACCGGCCGCGGCCCCATCACCGTCTACGACGCCCACCGCGGCACCGGCGGCTGCACCCGCAGCCCCAACGTCCACGCGGAACTCTCCGACGCAACCTTCGCCCCCGGCGAGACCTTCAAGGACCCACGCAGGGGAATCACCATCGCGGTAACGGCAGCGGACCTGGCCGGCGACTACAAGGTGCGGGTGACGCGGAGATAGCCAGGCGGGCAGGGCATCACGCCAGGACACACCACAACACCAGGCATACGACCGGCCGCACCCGGGAGCCCCACGTACTCCACCTGGTCCCCGAACTCACGACCGGGCAACCCGAACCCAGAGGGCCCCACACAGAGCGTCCCGCGTCCCACGTACCACCGCCCCGCCCCCCACACTCCCCCCAACCAAATCCGGTACGCTGACGCCTGTGACCCAAGCGGCCACGATCCGCCTTCGTAGCTCAGGGGATAGAGCACCGCTCTCCTAAAGCGGGTGTCGCAGGTTCGAATCCTGCCGGGGGCACCATGCCTGACCAGGCACGATGTACCAGAAAGGCCCCTCGGAAGTGATCTCCGAGGGGCTTTTTGGCCGTGCATGGCAACGACTGGGAACGCGCCGTCAGGCAAAATCCTCCCCGGGCGCTGGGCGTCTCCGCCGGTTTCGCCTCGGCCTTCACACAGTCGGCGCAGGGGTGGGAGCCTCCGGCCCCGAGATCTGGGGCTGGCACGGCCGCACCCTCAGCAGCCGCGTCGACCACCCTGACCGAGGCGCCTGCTGGCTCAGGCTGTCCCCGCATTCGCCCACCGCGTGCCCGACACCTTCCCGTGCTCAATACGGAGCCCGGACGCGTCGCACAGATCATCGTCATCACCGAGCTGCTGCAGTCAGCATCGCGCGGAGTCCATCCCGAACTTGTCCCCGCATTGCGCGCCCGCCCGAAAGGCCCGCGGGTGCCCGAGGGCGCGGACCCGCGCTCCTCGGCCCGTTTTCCGGCGCTCACTGCAGCCCTGTCGTCGGACTCATGAGAGATGGCGCTTCGGTGTTATGCGGTGTCGGGGTTGACAAGGACGATCTTGCCGATGTGGTGGGCGTCCAGGATCCGGTGCGCTTCGGCGGCCTCGGTCAGGGGCAGGGTGCGGTCGATGACCGGCTGTACGGATCCGTTCTCGATCAGGGGCCACACGTGGTCCTGGACCTCGGCCACGATGGCCGCTTTCTGCCCGGTCGGGCGGGAGCGCAGGGTGGTCCCGTGTACGGACGCGCGCTTGAAGAGGAGTTCGGCGAGGTTGAGTTCGCCCTCCAGGCCGTTCTGCAGACCGATGATGACCAGTCGCCCGTCGGGGGCCAGGGAGTGGACGTTGCGCTTGAGGTAGTGGCCACCGATGACGTCGAGGATCACGTCGTACGGGCCGTGCTCGGCGAAGTCCTCGGTGCGGTAGTTGATCGCGAGGTCGGCACCGAGGTCTCGCACCCTGGCGGCCTGCTCGGGACCACCGACAGTGGTGACGACGCGGGCGCCGCGGGCCTTGGCGATCTGGATGGCCATCGTGCCGATGCCGCCGGCTCCGCCATGTATGAGGAAGGTTTCGCCCGCCTTCAGAGCACCGGTCATGAAAACGTTCGACCACACCGTGGCGGCGGCTTCCGGCAGGGCCGCCGCTTCGACAAGGCTGATGCCCTTGGGCACCGTGAGCAGCTGCCCGGCAGGGACGGCGACCTTCTGCGCATACCCGCCTCCGGCAAGCAACGCGCATACTTCGTCGCCCGGTTGCCACTGGGTCACGCCCTCGCCGATGGCGCTGATCCGGCCCGAGACCTCCAGTCCCGGGTAGGGCGACGCTCCCGGCGGGACCGGGTACAACCCCATCCGCTGTGCGACATCCGCTCGGTTGACCGCGCCGGCCACCACATCCACGATGACCTCGCCTGCGGCCGGGGACGGGGCCTCGACCTCGATCCACTCCAGGACCTCCGGCCCACCGGGTTCCTTGATCGAAATTGCCTTCATGTCTCTCCTGTTCGCGCACCTGATGGGTGGCGGTGCGTACGCCTGCCAGGCGTCGTCGTACGCGCGTAGACCGGGCCTTCAGCCATCGGTTGCCTGAGGCGGGGCATCGGTCGGCTCCGTGCCGATGCGGATATGGAAACGGGTGCGGGTGCTCCACTACGTCATGTCAGCTTCTTCAGGATTGCGGCCGCGGCCGGTCCGGCGGAGGCGGGGTTCTGGCCAGTCACCAGATTGCGGTCGACGACCACGTTCGGGGCCCATGGCTCGCCCTCCTGGTAGTCGGCGCCGATCTCGACCAGGCGGTCCTGGAGCAGCCACTTGGCGTTGGCGGCCAGGCCGGCCTGGGTCTCCTCCGCGTTGCTGAAGCCGGTGAGGCGGTAGCCGGCGAAGGCGTTGCCGCTATCGGTCAGGGTCGCGGCCAGCAGTGCGGCCGGGGCGTGGCAGACCACGCCGAGCGGCTTGCCCGAGGCGAGGGTGTCGATGAGGAGCCTGCCGGAGATGGCGTCGACGGCCAGGTCCTCCATCGGGCCGTGGCCACCGGGGTAGAAGACGGCAGCGTAGTCGGCGAGATCGACGTCCTCCAGCCTGACGGGGTGCTGGAGCTCGCCGATCGAGGCAACGGCGTCCGCCATCTTCTTCGCGCCCTCCTCGCCGCCGTTGAACTGCGGCGCCAGACTGCCCAGGTCCAGGGGTGGCACGACGCCGCCCGGCGTGGCGATGACGATCTCGTGGCCGGCGGCCGTGAAGGCGAGGTAGGGGGTGACGGCCTCCTCGGCCCAGAAGCCGGTCGGGTGCTTGGTGCCGTCCGCCAGCGTCCAGTGGTCGGCGCCGGTCATCACAAAAAGAATCTTCGACATGGTGCGGTCTCCTGGAGTCGGGTCTATCGGGCGGCGCCTCACAGAGGCGGGCGCCCAGGTCTCTGTACTGGTTACTCGGCCTCGGCCAAGGCAGCGAGAATCAAGTCGCTGACGGCCTTGGTGGACACCGGGTTCTGGCCCGTGATCAGACGGCCGTCGCGCACGGCGTGTGGTGTCATCGGGACGGTGGAGCGCACATACTTGGCGCCCTTCGCGCGCAATTCGTCCTCCAGCAGGAAGGGCACCCTGCCCTTCACACCGGCCAGCCGTTCCTCGACCGTTGCGAAGCCTGTGACGGTGCGGTTCCGTACGAGCGGGTTCCCGTCCGTGTCGCGGAGGTTGATGAGCGCGCAGGCGCCGTGGCAGACCGAGGAGACGATGCCGCCGTGGGCGTAGATGGCCTCGGCTGTTCCCTGCAGGTCCACGCTGTCGGGGAAGTCCCACATCGTGCCGTGACCACCCGTGAAGAAGATCGTGGAGTAGTCGTCCGGATCCGCGTCGGCGACAGAAGAAGTGGCTTTCAGAGCCGTCATGAAGGCCGGGTCGTCGAGATAACCGCGAACCGTCCGGTCGACGAACAAGCGGCCAAGGCTTCGAGGGTCGAGCGGCACCTCGCCGCCCGCCGGGCTCACCACATCCACCGTGTGACCGGCCTTCACCGCCTTGTCATAGAAATGGACCAGTTCAGCCAGCCAAAGGCCGGTCCGGTGCTCGCTCGCCCCGTAGGTGGCCTGATTGGTCACCACCGCCAGAATCTTCTTCTGTCGCACTTTTCCCACGGCTCCTTTGTCGGCCAACTGCACATTCGGAGCAGGGTGTGGCCGAATAACACCGACGGTGATGATCTATAGAACCCACTGCCCCTTGGTCTCGAAACTAAAGGTGCTGAAGTATCCGCGCCAATGAAGAGACCGATACCGGGTATCGATGACCCGATGCCTCGCCCCGAGGACGGGCGGCATGTGACCGCCGCGCGTACCTCGTAGGCTCGGAGCCGTGAGCGATCACAACACTCATGGATCCGGTCCGCTGGACCTGAACCTGCTGCGCACCTTCCTCGCGGTGCACCGCCTGGGCTCCTTCACCGCCGCTGCACGTCAGCTGAGCCTGTCGCAGTCCACCGTCACCACGCAGATCCGGGCACTGGAGAACCGCCTGGGCCGCGAGCTGTTCGAACGCCGGGCGCAAGGCGTCACCCCGCTGCCCCACGCGGACGAACTCGCCACCCGGCTGTCGGCCCCCCTCGACCAGTTGGCCGTCATCACCGGCGAGGAGCCGAGCAGCACCGTCGCACCGGTGCATCTGGCGGGCCCCGCGGAGTTCATGAGCGTGGCCGGCCTCACGGTGCTGGCCCCGCTGGCCGCGCAAGGCGTCCGGCTGCGGGTGGCCATCGGACTGGCCGAACCGCTGCTCGAAGAACTGCGGGCCGGACGCCACGACCTCGTCGTCGCCACGCGGCGGCCCCGCGGCCGGACGCTGCACGCCGAACTCCTCGCCGACGAGGAATTCGTCCTGGTCTCCGCCCCTGTATGGGCCGAACGACTCAAGGGGCAGAACTTGCCCACTGCCCTGGAGAGCCTCCCACTGATCGCCTATGCCGAGGATCTACCCATCGTCCGCCGCTACTGGCGCCACGTCTTCGACCGCCGACTGCACGCCCAGGCCGCGATCACCGTTCCCGACCTGCGCAGCGTCCTCACCGCCGTCACCGTCGGCGCCGGCTGGAGCGTCCTGCCCAGCTACCTGTGCCGCACCGAACTCGCTTCCGGCGCCCTCCGGCTACTGCACCAGCCGGAGGACCCTCCGATCAACACTGCCTACCTCGTCCAACGCCCGGGCAGTTCCACCAACCCACACGTGACACTCGTCCGCGAGCACCTACTGGCCGCTGCGAAGAGGGCCTGGTGAACCGGCCCAGCGGCGCCGACCCAACTCGACGCAATCAGCGACGCAGATCCACCCAGGATGGCGAAGGCGAGGAAGACGCGCGCCGGGCTGGGCATTCAGCACGACAGCGGAGCTGGGCGCCCTCTGGCGACCGCCTGGGTACGTCCAGCGCGCATGAACCCGGGAAGGGCATCGCCCCATAAACGGTATGTCTCCCGGAAGCGAATCCGGCCCTCGAAGCCGCGCTGGAGGCGACGTATCCCTAGGTCAGAGCCGCGCGCCCGCCCAAGCGCGGTCGCTTCCCCAGCTGAGAGCGCGGGTGGCTCGGGCCGCACCCGAACCGGTCGGCGCGCCACCTGCCTTTTCGGTGGCCTCGCGCGGCCACAACGTCAGGGCGAACAGCACCAGCAAGGGGCCGGTTCCGGGGTCGGTGGCGTGACCGGTGAGGAGTCCGCCGAGGTCCTGGCCGAGGATGCCGGTGGCGAGCGCCAGCCCGATGCCCGCTGAGAGCGCCCAACGCCGTGTGCGCTGGGCCAGCACGCCCATGCCGATCGCGATCTGCAGCAGCCCGAAGACGACCGCGAAGAGAATGCCGCGGCCTGTGAACAGCCCGCCGACCGCGTGGTTGACCGCCGCGACAACGGCCGGTTCGTCCTCTCCGGCATTGGTCAGCTGGGCGCCGGGCACGTGGCTGGCGGGCTCCAGCTCCAACGCCGCCGTGCCGATCCACAGGACCAGCCACGACCAGCGCGCCACAGTCCCGCCCAAGAGGCCACCGTCCGCGATGCTCTGCCCGCTTCGTGCGCTGCGGTCGCGTCGGGGCCACAGCGCGATGGCGATCAGCGCGTAGAGCAGGGCCGCACCAGGGGCACCCGTCAGCAGGCTCGTGCCGCCCATGAACAGGCCGCCAAAGCCCTCACCGACAACCCACACCGCCAGCGCCCACAGGATCGACAGCCCCAGAGCCAGACGGGCAGTACGCCGCCACAGCAGTCCCACCCCGAGCGCGACCTGCAACGAAGCGAACAACGGGTTCCACACGGCAGGGTGAGCGGCGAGCATGCTCGTCAGGGCGTACTCGACCGTGGCCACCGGCCCCGGCAGGCCCATGTTCGCCATACCCAGCGTGTCGACGAAGAAGCCTCGGGTGAACATGGACGGCTGGAACTGCAGCGCCCCGTCCACCAGCCACAGCACTCCTAGCGTGATCTCCACACCGCGCCGGGACAACTGGTGGCGCCGCCACCAGGAAACCGCAACCCCACCCAGTTCCTCGGCCTGCCCGCGTCGCCCGCCGAGCAGACGCTGGGTGAAAAAGCCCAGGTCCCGCAGGCCGTCCATTCCCATGACCCAGCTCCTCGGATCCCGTGTCTCACCTTTCCTACGAACGAGAAGCATCAAAGGATGGCTGCTCACCGAGAAGGGCAAAGCCCAGCCCACATCCAGGGCACATAGGCATGGGGGCCGGCGCTGATCCATGAGAACTACGGAGAGGCGTATTCCCAGGTCAGTGCATATTTCACCAAGAACCCCCAGTGGCGGGTTGTTCCTCAGCTGCCCATGGCGAGCCCGACTGGCTTCGCAGATCAGCCCGAGCCGCCAACCTGTGCGCAAGCGTTCTGGTAGAAGCGCCCGGGGCCGCTGCCGCCGAGGTCAAACCCCGCGGGAATGCTGACGACGCCGAGCCGGCGGGCCTGTAGGCCCTGGAAGCAGCGGACGTCGCCGGCCCTGAACGCGGTGATGCGGTCCCTGAGCCAGTACCGAGGGCCGTTCAGCCGATCGCCGGGGCGGTGGTGGCTCGGCCGAGTGCCGAATCGTCAGGCGACACGGGTCGGCGGGAGACACTCCCAGGTCGCGTCGATCACCTCGGGGCGGGGCCGGTACATGCGAAGGGCCACGAACCAGGTGCCGTCCTTCGCGGTGGGCAGCCAGTTGGCCTCCTTGCCCTGGTCGGGCGGCTCACTCTGCAGGTGGATGGTCAGTCCGCCGTCCGCGTCCCACTGCAGGCCGGTGCTGCGGTCTCCCACCGAGTAGCGGTCGGCCGGGTTGGGGATGAGGTTCATGTCCTCCCCGTAGGCGGTCAACGCCAGAAGGCTTCGACCGGTGGCAGGGCGTCGCTGGGGAAGTGCAGTTCGTACCGGCCTTCTGAGGCCAGCTTGTTGCCGTCCGCGTCGTCGTAGTTGAGCAAGTAGACCGCTTCGGCAGGGTCGTTGGCGGCGACGCCGATCAGCGACTGGTCGGCGTCGCGTTTGAGGAAGAGGAAGCGGTCGCCGAAGCGTCCCACCTGCGGGGGCGGATAGCGCCAGCCGTGGACAAGGTGGGCCCAGTCGCCGCTGAGGATCTGCTCTTTGAGCAGGGGGAACGCCGACAGCGGCGGCCCGGTTCAGGCTTCGTTTGACCGCGTCGGGCTGAGCCTCGACGTCATGCCCCGCAGATGATCCCGGTCCTGGAACGTATTCGGGTGCCTCGTCCGGCCGAGGGACATCCCCGCACCCGGCCGGACCACCTGAGCGGCGGCAAAGCGTACTCCTCACGCCGCAACCGCCGATATCTGCGGCGTCGACAGATCAAGCACACCATCCCCGAACGCACGCCGTGACCAGCAGGTTCATCGCCAACGCCGTGGCAGCAGCGGTGGTAGGCCCATCGGCTTTGACCCGGCACGCTATGCCCGCAGGAACGAGGTCGAGCGCCTGATCAACCGGTTGAAGACCTACCGGGCTGTCGCCACGCGCTTTGACAAGAGGGCGTACGTCTCTGACTCGCTGGACAGTCCCTAGCTGTTGCCGTCCACCAACGCGGCCACCAGGCGCGTCATAGGGGGCCGTGGGTCAGGCGTGCCCGGCCAGCTGGTCATCAGGAGGTGGTGGGCGGTGCCGACGATAGCGAGGCTCACCGTGCACGGGTCGACATCCTCCGCCACCCGGCCGAGTTTCTGCTCGTCCTTCAGGTAGCCGGTGATGGCCTCCTGGATCGCGGTGAACCCGGGCGCCCCTCCTTCCAGGGCCTTGCGGATGCGCAGCGCGGCGGCGGGGCGTGTCATGGCCAGGCCCGAGATGGCGGGACCGCCGGAGTCGAACAGCGCGAGGGCGACAGTTTCAAGGTTCCGCGCCACCGTGCCCTGTCCGGCGAGCCCCGACAGTGCCTGCGCCTTCGCCGCCGTCCCTGCGAATCGGTCGAGGCAGAGCTCCGCCACGAACTCATCGAACCCCGCAAAGTGAGCATGCAACAGCCCCTTGGCGCAGCCCGCCTCGGTCGTGACGGACCGGCTGGTGAGCGCACCGGGCCCATCCCTTTCCACGACGCGCTCAGCGGCCGCGAAAAGCCGCTCACGTACGTCCGGCGTCGCCACTCCGCGCGGTGACATGGGACCCCTTCCGTTCCGCCTCCGCCGCCCACAAAGGGGCACCGCCCCTGGATAGTAGCGGGGGATTGCCAGTATGGGCACGCGCCCATATTGTTTGGGCGCATGCCCATTCTCCGTCTTCCGTCACAGGAGGCACCCGTGCCAGACATCGTCAATACTGAGCAGGCTCAGGCGTGGAACGGCCCCGAAGGAGCCCACTGGGCCCGCAACCAGGACCGCTGGAACGCCGTGAACGAGGGTTTCAACGAGCCCCTCCTCGACGCCGCCGGAATCGCCGAGGATCACCGGACCCTCGACCTTGGCTGCGGCTCGGGGCAGACCACGCGTCTCGCTGCGCTCCGGGCGCCCCAAGGGCGTGCGCTGGGCCTTGACCTGTCAGGCCCGATGCTGGCCGAGGCCCGGGCCTGCGCGGAGCGAGAGGGCATCACCAACGCCTCCTTCACACAAGGCGACGCGCAGGTGCACGCCTTCGAGGCGGGCACGTTCGACGCGGCGATCAGCCGCTACGGGGTGATGTTCTTCGCCGACCCCGTAGCGGCATTCGGCAACGTCGGCCGGGCGCTGCGACCCGGCGGGCGCCTGACGTTCGTCTGCCCGGCCGATGCCGCGCTCAACGACTGGGTGATGGCGATGGCGGCACTGCGCGACTTCCTGCCGGTCGGCGACTTCGGGCAGCCGGGGCTGCCCGGCATGTTCTCCCTGGCCGCGCCGGACCGCATCCGCGACGTCCTCACCGCAGCTGGATTCACCGGCATCACCATCAACCAGACGCAGGCCTACGGGGCATGGGGACACGGAGCCGAGGACGCGGCGAAGTTCCTGCTGGGAACGGGACCCGGTCGTCACCTGACAGAGCAGGCCGACGCGACTGCACAGGCCCTCGCCCGCCGCACCCTGACGGACCATCTGCGCGACCACGAGGCGACGGACGGCACGGTCCGGCTGCGCAGCACGTCGTGGCTGGTCACGGCGGACCGCCCGGCCGACTCGTCGGACAGGCCCTAGCAGTACTTCGGCACGAACGACCCCCCTATCTGCTCACCCTCGCCTGGCTGTTGAAGCCCGGCGGGTGCGTGGCGTTGTCGTACCCGCGCCCCGAGAGGAACCGGGAGCACCGAGCCCCCGGACCACCTGAAGCCGTACTGAGAGGCGGACTTCTGCGCGTTCCACTCCCCGATGAATTTCCACTCCCCGATGCATAGGGCACGCCTGGCGCTTGGCTGCCGCATGGCACCGGGGCCACGGGCGCCACCCGGGTTCGGCCGTTCCTCGTGGTGGCCGCGACGTCCGCCAGGGATGTGCGGCTGCCGTGTCACGTGTGGTCAAGGCTCCATGTGGAGATCGGCCCATCGCGTGGTCCTCTCGGGGTGGCAAGAAATTCCGTTTCGTACGGAGAGGCCCGCGACGATGCCGGTCCCGCGACCGTTTTCGTTGTGTTCGACGGGATGGGGGCCGTCGGGCCATGGACGTCGTTGGGGCACCGGCCCCGCGTCGGTGACTTCGATGCGGAGGGCGCGGCGGCTGCCGACCTCGGGCAGGGACAACCGCAGCACTGCCGGCGGCAGTGCGTGGACGATCGCGTTGGTGGTCAGCTCCGAGATCACCAGGAGGGCGTCGTCGACTGTCGGAGTGGGCACGCGCCACTGGTCCAGGACGGTGCGTGCCCGGCGGCGTACGGCGGAGACGGCCTCGGGGATGTGCGGCACCGCGCAGACGTGCTCGACCCGCGAGGGCGGGGCCATATGGGCGTCAGGGGTGCTCGTCGCAGGGACGCTCACGCTCGGCCACCTCCACTTGTCTTTGCTTCTCATGTCGGAAGCGGTGGGGGTTTCGTGCCGCTGGCGGCGTCGGGTTACTCGGCGCCGGCGAGGATCTCGGCCAATGCCGTGACGGCCTGTTCGGCGTCGTGGCCTTCGGCGCGGACGGTCACGCTGCTTCCGGCGGTGGCACCCAGGCCCATCACGGCGAGGACGCCGGTCGGATTGACCGTCCGGTCGGCGTACTCCAGCTGTATGGCACTGGTGAATGCGGCTGCGGCCCGGGCGAGTTGGCCTGCGGGCCGGGCGTGGAGGTTGGCGGGCAGGACGACCGCCGTCTCATGCCTGGAACTGGAAGTGGTCGTGGTGCTCGTGGTGGTGGAGTCAGAGCTTGTGGACATGGCGGGCCTCCTTGGCGGCCTCGGTGACGGTCTTGAGGTCGGCACCGGATGCGGCGGTGACGACGGCTGCGACGGCTCCTTCGACGAAGGGCGCGTCGACGATCAGCACGTCGGGGCGGGGGTGGTCTTCCAGGACGGTGCGGGCGGTCAGCACGGAGCTGCCGAGGTCGGGCAGGACGACGACGCCCTGGCCGCGGTCGACGCTGCGGATGGCGGCGAGGACGAGGTCGTAGCTGGTGCCGATCCGGCCGTCGTCGGTGCCTCCGGCCGTGGCGAGGGGGACGGTGTCGGAGCCGATCTGCTCCACCAGCAGGCGAAGGCCCGAGGCGAGCTCGGCGCTGTGGGACACGAGTACGATGCCGACAGATGCGCTCATGAACAGTTACGTTAGATCTCGGAACGCTGTTCATCAATAGTGAACGAGGGAGAATTTTTCGATGGTGCAGGCGGTACACCGGGCGGTGCAGATCCTGCGGGAGCTCGCGTCCACCGGGCCCCGGCTGGGCGTGACCGAGCTGGCGGACCGCCTGGGCGTGGCCAAGCCGACCGTGCATGCGCTGCTGCGCACGCTGGAGGCCGAGGGGCTGGTGGTGCAGGACCGGGACAGCTCGAAGTACCAGCTAGGACCGGACCTGGTACAGCTCGGCAACGCCTACCTGGACACACAGGAGCTGCGCACCCGCTCGCTGACCTGGGCGGACCAGCTCGCGAACCGGGCGAACGAGGCGGTCTGGGTGGCCGTGCTCAACGGTGACCACGTCCTGGTGGTGCACCATGCCTTCCGGCCCGAGGGCGCGGTGCAGATCCTTGAGGTGGGCGCCAGTATTCCGTGGAGCACGTGCGCCCTGGGCAAGGCCATCGTGGCCTTCGTTCCGGCCGGCGAGCGGCAGCGGCTGCTCGCGGCCGAGCCGGCCGTGCTCACCGGCGCCAGCATCACCGACCCGGAGGTGCTGGCGGGTCAGTTGAAGGAGGTCCTCAGGACCGGGTATGCGGTCGAGGACCAGGAGTCGGCCATCGGGGACGCAGGTATCGCCTCCCCTGTCTTCGACCGCTCCGGCGAGGTGGTCGGCGCTCTCGGCATCGTCGGCCCCGTCGAGCGACTGCTGGCCGAATCGGCACGTCAGGAGCTTGCGGTCGCCGTCCGGGAGACCGCCCGCAACCTCTCCCGCGACCTGGGTGCCCCTCGTGGCGCGGCCGCACGCACCACGATGACCTGACCAGCCCCCGTAACCCGGAGGCGGTCGTCCGGTTTCCTGCCCGCCCCCTGATCCAGGCCCCTCGGCACACCGCCGGGGGGCTTTCTTTGTGTCGACGGAACGCGATGGCTGCCGAAGCTCTTGACAGGCCGGAAACGCGGGCTTAATTTCCGGAACAACGTTCATCCATAGTGAACGACCTGCAGCCGGAGACTCGATCCGCCCGGCTTTCCCCTGAGCGGCCGCCAGGTTGCCCCGACCCTGATCAACCTGGCGGCTACCTCCCTTCACAGCCCGCTCCACGCGGAGGAGGTGAGACGCCCGAGCCGCCGCTTCGGCGCTGGGCGCCTTTCATGGAAGAAAACACCTACCCACAAAAGCTTCTGGCCGAGATGCTGGGCACCGCGATGCTGGTGTTCATCGGCGTCGGTTCGGTCCCCGCCACACTCATCGTCAACGGCAAGGCCCCGTTCACCTTCGCCGACCTGGGCATGATCTCGCTGGCGTTCGCCACCGTGGTCATCGCGATGGTCTACGCGATCGGCCACATATCCGGTTGCCAGATCAACCCGGCCATCACCCTGGCGCTGGCCGCGACAAGGAAGATGCCCTGGCGGGACGTCCCCGGGTACGTCGCGGCCCAGGTGGCCGGGGCGGTGCTGGGCGCACTGGCCATCGTCGGGGTGCTGGGGAAGAAAGCGGTCGATGTCGGCCTCGGCATCGCCTCCTACGGCCCCCAGGTCAGTGCTGGACAGGCCTTCTTCGCCGAAGCCGTAGGCACTTTCATGCTCGCCTTCATCGTCTTCGGAGCCATCGACCGCCGCGCGGCGGGTGGCTTCGCGGGCCTGGCCATCGGTCTCGGCGTGTTCGCGATCATCATCCCGGTGGCGCCGGCCACGGCGGCGTCCATCAACCCTGCCAGGACGCTCGGCCCGATGATCACCGGCCAGCTGTTCGACGGCACGGTCCACTGGAACCAGCTGCCGGTCTACCTGGCCGCCGAAGTGCTCGGCGCGGTTGCCGCCGGTTTCCTGTACCTCGCCCTGAACGCCCGCCGTGGCACCGCCACCGAAGCGACGGCCGAGCCGGTCGCTGCTGCTGAAGGAGTCCTGTCATGAAGAAGTTCATCAACGCCCCTGAGGCGGTGCTGGCCGAGGCGCTGTCCGGGATCGCCGCCGCCCACCCCGGACTCAAGGTCGACGCGGAGAACAAGGTGATCTCCCGCGCCGCGGGGACCAAGCCGGGCAAGGTCGCCCTGGTCTCGGGTGGCGGTTCGGGGCACGAGCCCCTGCACGGCGGCTTCGTCGGGCGGGGCATGCTCGACGCCGCCTGCCCCGGCGAGGTCTTCACCTCGCCCGTGCCCGGCCAGATGCTGGCCGCGGCCCAGGCCGTCGACGGTGGCGCGGGCGTGCTGTTCGTCGTGAAGAACTACACCGGCGACGTCCTCAACTTCCAGATGGCCGCCGAACTGGCCGCCGAGGAAGGCATCACCGTGGAGACCGTCCTGGTCGACGACGACGTCGCCGTCCAGGACTCCACCTGGACCGCCGGGCGCCGCGGCACCGGAGCCACCGTCTTCGTCGAGAAGATCGCCGGCGCGCTCGCCGAGCAGGGTGCCGACCTCGCCGCGGTGGCGGAGATGGCCAAGCGGGTCAACGCCGCCTCCCGGTCCTTCGCCGTCGCACTGACCGCCTGCACCACCCCGGCCGCCGGCAAGCCCGGCTTCGACCTGCCCGAGGACGAGATGGAGGTCGGTGTCGGCATCCACGGCGAACCCGGCCGCCGCCGCGAGAAGCTCCGGTCCGCCAAGGAGATCGTGGCGACCGCGCTCGACGCGATCCTCACCGATCAGCCACTGGCGGCCGGTGACGAGACCATCGTCCTGGTCAACGGCCTGGGCGGCACCCCGCTCATCGAGTTGTACGTGGTGTTCAACGAGGTGGCCGCCGCACTGGCGGACAAGGGCGTGCTCGTCGCCCGCACCCTCGTCGGCAACTACGTGACCAGCCTGGACATGGCGGGCGTTTCCCTCACCGTGTGCAAGGCCGATGCCGACATGCTGTCCCTGTGGGACGCTCCCGTGAACACCCCGGCCCTGCGCTGGGGCATCTGAACCGAGCCGGGGGCGGGGCCACGCGCGACGCGAGGGCCCGGCCGGAGCCTTCCCGCTGCAAGCCCGCCCGGACCGCACCCCTCGCGTCTTCCCCCCGCCCCCGGCTCACCCCACCGCCGACCAGCCCCGTACCAACCATGACGCCCAGCCCCGTATCGACCATGAACGGAGACTCCGTGGACACCGACCTCGCCCGCACGTGGGTGCAGGCCATCGCAGCCGCCGTGGACAAGCACAAGGACCACCTCACCCAGCTCGACTCGGCCATCGGCGACGCCGACCACGGCACCAACATGCACCGCGGCTTCTCCGCCGCCGTCACCGCCCTGGCCGACTACGAGCCGGACACCGTCGGGGCCGTACTGATCAAGGCCGGGACCACCCTCATCTCCACCGTCGGTGGCGCCTCCGGGCCGCTCTACGGCGGCGCATTCCGCGCCATGGGCAAGGCCCTGGACATCCTCGCCGCCGACCCACCGCAGTTGGCCGCCGCGCTGGCTGCCGGCCTTGCGAGCATCCAGAAGCTCGGTGCGGCCGCGCCCGGCGACAAGACCATGATCGACGCCTACGCCCCCGCACTGGCCGCCTTCCAGCAACAGGCCGACGCCGGAGCGGACTTGGCTGCCGCGGCCGTGGCCGCCGCCGACGCCGCCGAAGAGGGCATGCGCGCCACCACCCCGATGCAGGCCCGCAAGGGCCGCGCCTCCTACCTCGGTGCCCGCAGCATCGGCCACCAGGACCCGGGCGCCACCTCCACCGCCCTCGTCTTCCGCGCCCTCGCCGAGACACTGGCGGCCCGCGCCGAGTCGCTGGGGGCCCGGTGACCGACCGTCGCACCTACACCGGGCATGTCGCCGCGCCCGGTACAGCCCTCGGTGTCGTCCACCGCACCGACCGGCCGCTCGCCCCGGCGCCATTGCCCCAGCGCGCCGGCGGCGACCCGACGGAGCAGATCACGGACGCCTTCGACGCCGTCGCCACCCGCCTGCTCGACCTGTCCACCTTGCTGCGCGAGCAGGGCAAGGACGAGCAGGCCGACATCATGGAGGTCAACAGCTACATCGCCCAGGACCAGGATCTGCGCGACCAGGCCGTCAAACGCGCGGACGAAGGCCAGCCGATATCCGTTGCCGTCCGCCAGGCCATCGACGCCTACGCCGGAACCATCGCCGCCCTGGACGACCCCACCCTCGCCGAACGCGCCGCAGACGTGCGGCAGGTCGGCCGCCGCGTGCTGGCCCACCTCCACGGCGACACCGGCCCCGCCCCCGACCAGCCCCTCGTCCTGATCGCCCATGAGATCGGCGCAGCCGACCTGCTGGAACCCGGCCAGACGGTGACAGCGGCCATCTCCGTGACGGGCGGCCCGAACTCCCACGCCTCGATCGTCGCCCGCTCGCTGGGCATACCCTTCCTCCTGGCCGTAGACCCCCAGCTGCTCGAACTGCCGGACGGGCAGGAGATCCTGCTCGACGCCGATCAGGCCAACGCGGTCGCCCACCCCGACGACGACGAACGCGC
>NZ_JBFAIQ010000053.1:0-32652 GCF_040654755.1 Streptomyces sp. NPDC050625 | reverse complement strand
ATCGCCGCCCGGCCCCTTCCCCATCCGGTACGGACCACGGTCGGCGCGATCATCGCGGCCCGCCTGCGTGCCGCCCAGGCCTACCCGCCCCCTACGCTCGCGGCCGACCACCACGACGCACCCGTGGGGGACACCCCGCCGCCGATGACCGGCTCTGCCGCCGCGCGCACGGTGAGCGAGGCCCTGACCTACCGGGCCCTCACCGAATGCGCCGGCTGCGGCGCTCCCGCAACCGCCCCCGGCGAGGACCTCTGCCCAGCCTGCCTCGGCTGGCCGCCGTGCCGAACCTGCCCTGGACCGACGCCCCGGCGGGCCCACCCCGAGGGCGATGGCCGCTGCACCACGTGCGCCACCGCATCGACCCACCCGTTGGAAGGAAACACCCCATGACCACGGACGCACCACGAACGGCAGGGATCGCTCAGCAGCTGAGCCCATTTGGGCGGCAGCTGCAGCGGTGGGAGAGGAAACGGTCCCGCGCCGTGCGTGGCGGGCATGTCTGCTGCGGCTCCGGTTGCGCGGCCGGCTGCGAGCCCGTCCTGATCCGTGAACGGACGGGATGGGGGTGGATCGACCGGACGGTTCCGGCCGATGGCAGCCGGCCCGAACAGCCGTACACGGTCGCCGTGTTCACCCCGATCGCGACCTGGTCCCAGCGCCTCAGTCTGCGCTGGCTGGCCAGGCGTCCGGCACACCGGTTCCGCCTCGGTCCCCTGACCGTACGACCGGCCACGGCCGTCGTCACGGCCCTCACCCTGGTGGCGGCCGCCCTTGCGCTCATGCACGGCGTCCCCCTCAGCATCGTGCTGCCGGCGGCCGCCTTGACCCCGCTGCTCGTGGAGCACCTGCATAACCGGCTCGATACTCGCGCCGGCAAGAACGCCCGGATCGTCGAGGCCAAAGCCGCCTGCCGCTACCTGCAGCGTCTCGCCGCTCTGCACGCCGGCCTCGTCCAGGCGGCCGCCAGAAGCGACCGCTACGAGGTGAAGCGGGCCGCCGAGATCGGCCACCACCAGCTGTTCGACACAGCAGACCTGCTCCAGCACCACGACACCCTCCCGGTCTCCAGCGAGCTCATCGCCCGGGAGCGGCTGATGCTGCAACTCGCCGTCCAGACCCACCAGATCATCACGCCCACGCACGGCGACGCGGCGACAGCCCGGCACGACCCGTTCGGCGGGCAGTCACCGGGGGGTCCCTATCCGCCCGGGCCCCATCGACGACCCCAGCCCTCAGCCGAGCACACGACCCCCGTCCAGCCGACGAAGGAGAAGACGCGCATGCACCAGGACAGTTCCGAGCAGCCCACCGGCGAGGCATACCTCCTCTTCGCGCACGAGGCCAACTATCCGACCGCCGCCCAGGAAATCAACACCTCGCTCGTCACCGCAGCCTCCCTGCTGCACCCCCGTGTCCAGCAGCCGGACGGCGCCCGCATCTACGACCGCCTCGTCCGCGGCCGTCGGCCCGGCGAGATCGTGCCGCTTGCCACGCTCACCCACGAACTGGACGGCGGTACGCGCTGGCCGCAGGTCGGCGACTGGGAGACGGTCACCGCGGATCTCCTCCAGCTCATCCGGGACCGTGCATGCGATGCCCTCAGCCTCGGCCTGTCCGACATCGCCCGTGCCCTGGTGTGCTCCGGCCCGCACAGCGAGGTACGGGTCTACGACCCGGCGGCCGGACGGCATCGGGCGTACGGGCCCGCCGAACGCATCGAGGTCTTGGCCGAGGTCGGCAGGCAACTGGCGTGGGCGGAAGCCGGGTGCGCCCTGTGGCCGGGCGAGGGCCTGTTGATTCCCGCCGACCCCGGGAGCGCCAAGTGATGTTCGGCTACGCAGCGTACGAAATCTGGGCGGATTGCCGCAGACTGCTGACCCGGAGTACGCGCGCCGCGCGCCGCGGGCGCCGCCGGGCAGCGCGGGCAGAAGGAGACAGCACCGGACCCGTCACCGCGTCCGAGAACGACGTCGGCAAGCTCCCCCAGCCCGGCAGCTGTGGCTGAGACACAGGCTGTCGCGCCGCCCCAGACCACTGGCGGCGCGGCAACTGTGAACAGCTCAGTTGGTCTCAGCGCGGGCAATGGTTTGCATGACCGTTCCCTTCGGCCTCGGCTGTTCTGCCCCAGACGGTAACGGACACACGCCCAGAAGCCCCGCTTAACACCAGTCACCTAGCGCGCCAGCGACCCGGAGACAGTCTCCAAGGATTGCCGGCGGTACCAGGCTTTGCCCGGCGGCCCCCGGCGGCAACGCCTCGCGTCCCTTCGGTCACGAAACAGGTAACAAGCCTCCGATGTCGGGACAGTTGACGATGGGTCCCTCCACACTGGCCAGCATCGAGAAGCTGACCCGCATCGGGAAGGGGGGCCGTATCGGTGGAGTATGTGCGGCTTGCGGACGGCAGTCAGACAGTGGCCACGGCCGTCGTCAGCGTGATTCTGGGGGGCATCATCCTCTTCGCGATCGTCGCGAAGGTCGCCGAGAATCTGTCGGCCCTCGCCCGGAGCAAACCCAGCGATCTCGGTTTCCCTCTGATGATCGCGTCGGTGGTGTTCCTCGTCCTCTGGCTCGTCCTAGCAGTGTTCATGACGTCGGGGACGCAGGCGGCAGCCGTCGCTGGCGGCATCGTGGGCGTGCTGTTCCTCGGCATGCTGCTCCTCGGGTAGCCGGCCTCTTCGAGGCCGCGCGACCGCGGATGGAACGCGTCAGTGGATGGAAGAGGGGCAACTCTGCCGTGACGTCCCCGGATTCGACGGAGCCAGCGCAGACGCGGCGCTCGGTGATGGCCCGCGACGCCTGCCTGGTGGCTCTGGTCGGCACACCGACCCTCGTCTGGTACGGCGCCTGGCGCTTCGCGTCGGTGTCCCTGGCCGTGGCGGCGTGCGTCGCCTTGGGAGTCGGTTGTGCCGCCGCGCTGATCGCCTCTCGCCTGGGGCATGCGCGGAAGATGCTGGTGGCCCTGGGATTGCTGGCCCCTTCTGTGGCTCTCGCGGCGCTCACGGGCCGGGCGCAGGACTACTTCCTGCCGGGCATTCTGATCGACGCGCTCTACGCGGTGGTGCTGTCAGCGAGCGTGGCGCTGCGGCGGCCCCTGATCGGCGTGGTGCTGCGGGCCGTCGCCGGGCGATGGCGGTTCCGGGTTCCGGGTTCGAAGCGGGTGCACGCACTGCTCACCTTGCTGTGGGCGGCACGGTTCGCCGCGGAAGCCGTTGTGATGACCGTCCTGTACCTGCGCGGCGACACCGATGTCCTGCTCGTGGCGCGCTTCGTGCTGCGCGCGCCGTTGCAGATCGCCTGCGCCGCAGTGACGCTCGCCGTCCTGGCTTACGGCGCTGCCCGGCAGCGTAAGACGGAGACCGACTCGCCGAAGGTTGCCGGGAATTAGGGAGGCGAGTCCCGGTTGCCGGGCAAGGTGAGCCGTGTCGTACCCCTTGCGCGGACCAGGGTCCGCATGCCCCAGCGCGCCGGTACGGCGATGACGGCAGGGGGGACGAGTGCGCGGCTCCGGGCGATTGTCTCCGCGATCCGGCCGAGTTCCCCCGGCGACCCGTGCGGTGGCCGGCGCAGGACCAAGGAAGGCAGCGTCCTCCGACGTGTCCCTCGCGGGGGCAGGCGCGGATCCCCGTACCCTGATGCCCGGATGTCGGCAGACGGCAACAAGCGGGCGTGCCCGTCCAGTTCGCTCACCGCGCGGCGCCCGGCGGACGGCCGCCAGACCGGGTGCAGCGCGAGCAAGCCCTCCGGCCGTACCACCCGGAGTAACTCGGTCAGCAGTTCGTCGACGTCCCGTACATGCTGGGCGACGAAGCTCCCCAGGACGACGGAGAACGTGCGGTCACCGAAGGGCAGGGCCTGCCCGAGCGCGGCGACCGCCCTCGAACCCGCCGGGGGCTCGTCCGCGTACGCGGGGTCGACCCGGACGACATCCAGCCGCTCACGCCCGAAGGGTGAGTCGCCGGCGCCGATGTCGAGAATCGGACCCGCGCGGTCCACCACTTCCGAACCGAACACGCATGCGTAGAATTCCTCGGTTCCCCGCCCGGTTCTGATCGTTTGCCGTGAACGATCGAGATCCTTCTGGTGAGCTTCTCGCATCATTGTGCAGTTCCGATCTCAGATTATCGAACTACTGAGTACATATGGACAGTTCGTCGTGCGCGCGGTCACACTGTTGGAACTTTGCATCACTAATCAAGGGGGCGAGTGTGCAGCAAGGTAGTTCGGCCACCATCGAAGATTGCGAATTGTTCGAAGAGCTCGTGGGTTCGATCAAGCAGGACTGGCGTACGGCGGAGACGGCGGACAGCACACGAGAACGCCGGCGGCTTCTCGAACCGCGCGCCGATGAAGGCGTCACTTGGTGAGAAAGGATTCCGGTCTCCGGCGGTACAGCCGGCTGACCAGGGTTCATGCTGCGAGCGCCGCGGCTTTCGTCTACCCCCTCGGCCCCTTGGTGGCCGCGGGGGGAGACGTCTCCCCAGCTCCGGTGATCGCGGTCTCGGCCCTCGGGGTGCTCGGTCACACCTATGGATGCACGGTCAACGACCTCGCCGATCTGGAGTCCGACCGTCGGAACCCAGCGCGACGCAGAAGTGTTCTGGTCAGTGGCGCTATCAGTATTACCGGGGCGCGTATCGCGCTCGGGGTTCAGTTGGCTCTGGCCGTCGTGCTGACGATCTTCGCCACGGTCGCCGGAGAATCGGGGTGGTTGTTCGCCGTAGGCATGACCGTCCTTTTCGCAACCGTCACTTTTTCCAACACCCATCAGAAGCGCAGGATCGCCCATCCTTTGGTGATGGACCTCCTGTTCGGCGTGAACATGGGCGCACCGGCTGTCCTGTGCTGTGTCGTGACGGCCCCGCATGATCTCACGCCTGCATGGCTGGTGGCCGTGGTCTTCGGTATCCACATGGTCCTGCTCAATGTCGTCGCCGGAAATCTCAAGGACCTCGAACACGACCGGGCGGTGGGAGACGACACGACGGCGCTCCGGGCGGGGGTGCGGCTGACCGATTCAGGTCGGCTGATACCGACGCACTCCTATCTGCTGCTGCTCTGCGTTCTGCTGCTCGGTTCGGTGGCCTCCCTTCTCGTACTGGTCCTGGCCGCGCCGTCTCCGGCCGGGCACCGCGCGGTGGCGACGGCCGTACTGCTCGTCCTCCAGGGCGTGGCCTGCCATTCGCTGTGGACGCTGGTGCGGCAGGCGCGGGCCGTGGATCCGAACGGCCGGGAGCGTTATCTCGGCTTGAATTTCTTCTCGTTGATGGTGGCGTGCTTGCTCTGGGCACCCCTCGCGACGGTCGTCGTCGCCGTCCTCACCGCCGTGTGGCTCGTGCTGACCCGCGGCCTGGTGACCCTCCCTACCCGTGAGCAGGAGAAGATCGCCTGATGCCGTCCCTGAACGAGGCGCGCTCCGCGGTGCCTTGGGAAACCATCGTCGCTCGCATTCACCAAGAGATCACCCGCGCCGTACCCGCGCTCGACACGACGGTCCGGGGACTCCCTCGCAAGGTGTTCGGCCTAGATTCCGGCTTCTTCTACATGCCACTCGCCCAGGCCATGCACTGGGGGGAGGAGGACGGAGGCTGGCTGGAGGAGGTCGCCACCGTCTTCGGCCTCGGGCACCTGTATTACGTCCTGCACGACCAGCTCGTTGACCACGGACGGCTTTCCCCCAGGCAAGCTGTGCTCATGGACGCCGCGCTCACCCTGTACCTGACGCGCGGGGCACGGCTTGGGGCCGGAACCGAGCGCTTCCTGGTGTCACATGCCGTCGGTGCGGCCGCCTATGCCGAGGCGCTGTTGCGGGACATCGCGCACAACGAGCGGCCTGGAGACGACTACAGCCCCGACGACGTGTTCCGTCTGGGAGAGAAGGCCGCCCCCGGGATTCTGGCCCTGGTCGTCGTGGCGGCGCGCTGCGGACGGTCGCGGCACCTCGCGGAGCTTCCCCAAGCCGTCACGGACCTGTGTTCCGGACTCCAGTTGCTCGACGACCTGCAAGATCTGAGGGAGGACTGGGAACACCGCAACGTCACCTTCCCCGTCTCCCTGGGCATCAGCGCCCTGGGCATCAGCGTCCCGGACAGTGCCGACCCCTCGCTCACGCCCTTCGCCGCACACACCGCGGACGACCTCCTCGACGCGCTGTATCTGAGCGGCGGAGCGGCCGTGGTGCTGCGACTCGCACTGCGCTGCCTGGAGCGGGCGCGCGCCGCGCTGTCGCGGACCGACGCCGGAGTCGTCCTCGGACTGACCGACACATGGGCCGAGCGCGCCGCAGGGCAGCTCGACCGAGCGGAGAAGGGATCAGGCGCCCATGCTCGTCTGGGGTGATCGCGTGAAGCCCCCGGTCCGCACCCGGCTGACCGGGCACACCTACGGTGTCTACTACACCCTCTGCATAGGTCTCTTCCGCCCCACTGTGCGGGTGCCGCGCACGGTGATGCCCCCGGACCCGGTGCTCTACTACATGCCGCACGGGGACCTCGTTCCCGGGGTCTTCGCCGCTCGCGTATTCCGTCATTTCGCCTGGGTCAACGACAACACGGTCGGCGGCTACGCGGCAGCACTGCCCGCTCTGGCCGCAGGAGTGGACGTCTTCCGCATCGGCCGTGGAGGACACCGCAGCCCGTATGAGCAGGTCCGGGATTTCCTCCGCGAGCGCACGGGGCCCGTCGGGATATTCACGGACGGAGGCCGCCGGGACGGCAGGGTGAGGACTTCCCTTGCAGCGCTGGCGAAGGACACCGGCAGGCCGGTTGCCCCCTTGCGCGTCCGCGCGGACCGGGCCTGGGAGTTCCAGGGCCAGTCGGTGCCCCGTCCGTTCAGTACGATCCGGGTCGCCCGGGGCGAGCCGATCCCCGCCGCCGCGCTGTCCGCGGCCGGAGAGCGGAGCCGGGAGATGCTCCAGCACGCCCTGGACGCACTGAGCGAGGCGGCACCAGGCGGGCGAGAGACACCGTGAGGGACGCCAGGACCGCGCACGGCACTGCCGTACCGGCCGCAGCCGTCTCGGGTTGTGACGGCACAGGGATCGCCGGACGCCTCTGGGACTACACGGGTCTGGTGCGGCTGGAGTGCCTGCCCCTGCTGTCGGCGCCCTTCCTGCTGGGCTTTGCCGTATTACCCACCGGCTCACCGGCGACGGCGTACGCCTGGTTCGCAGCTGGCCTGGCCCTGCACGGCCTCAGCTGTGCCAGCAACGACATCGCGGACAGGGAACTGGACGCCCTGGACCCACGGCGAGCCAACCGGCCCCTCACCTCGGGACGCGTACCGGTCCGGCACGCTGTCGTCCTGTCGCTGCTCCTGGGCGCGCTGTTCACGCTCGCGGTGCTCACCCTGCCCAGCGAGCACCCTTCCCTCCTGTGGGTCTCCCTGGCCCTCACTGTCTGGGGCAACATGCGGCAGAAGCGCTCCCGTGTCCCCACACCGGTGTCCGACCTGCTCTGGGGCATCAGCGTGGCCGCGCCACTGCTCGCGTTCACCCCGGCGCCCACGGTCGGACATCTGGCGGCGGCGGCCGCTCTCGCCCTGGTGGTCACCGCGTTCGACGTGGCGGGAGGAGACGTCAAGGACCTGGAGACGGACCTGTCCGCCGAGCTCCGCACCACGGCGATCGTGCTGGGCCTGCGGCCCGGACCGCACGGCGTCGGCACGTCCACCGCGTTCCGGCTGACGATGACAGCCGGCTACGCGGTGACAGGGGCGCTGTGCCTGACGGCACTCCTTACCGCGTCGGCCCCGCTTCCGCTCCTCCTGACCGCCCTCACGGCCCTCCTCGCGGGCACTGCGCCCCTGGCACGCCACACCGCCGGACGGCGTGTCTCGGCCGGCGGCCGCAGCGTGCTGTTCCTGGCCGGCCCGTTCGTCGCGGTGCTGGGCGCGACGGCGACCCTGGCACCCCGCCCCGCCCAAGTCGCCCTGAGCATGGGAGCCGTGACGGGAGCCACACTCGCGGCCGCCCTAGGCCGACGGCTCCTGGCCCGCACCGCACGGCGCCTCCCGTCTGCGCACAAGGAGCTGTCGGAGGCGCGTGAAGGGCTGCCCGACCTGGGGAACGGGTCAGAAGACCCGGGCCGCCGGCTGGGTTTGTGAGCGCACCGCGGTCCGATGGCCTGCCGGCGGGAACCCCTACAACTCCAGGCTGAACCAGATGGTCTTCCCCTGGTCCGTCGGCCGTACGCCCCAGTCGTCGGCGAAAGCGCGAACGAGTAGGAGGCCACGCCCGGACTCCTCGTCCTGCGCGGCGAAGCGCGGCTGGGAGGTGAGGGCTGCGGTCACTGACCTCGACGGTGATGCCGGCGCCGGTACGGCACGCGTGCACCCCGAGCGGGCCGTGGGCGTGCTGTACGGCGTTGGTGAGGACCTCGAGAGCAGCAGGAGCGCGTTGTCCATGGTGCCCGCGCAGCCCTAGGTGCTCAACGCCTTGGCGAGGAAGTCGCGGCCTGCCGGCACGGACTCGGGCATGGCGGGCAGGTCCGTGGTGGCCGTGGCCAGCGGGGCGGCGGGGAGCTGGGTCAGGAGCAGCGTTACGTCGTCGTGGCCGTCCGTGTCGGGCAGCAGTGTCGACAGGAGGTGGTCGGCGGTTGCCTCCAGGTCAATTGCGGCAGCCGGAAGTTCGTCCAGGGTCGCGATCAGCTGGGTGAGCTTGTCCTCGATGTCGGCCCCGGGAGTCTCTATCAGGCGGTTGTGGGCGTAGCCGTTGCGGTGTTCGGAGTGGGGCGGAAGCGGCCGGGGATGAGGAGTTCGACGGGGTGGCCGAGGAGTTCTTCGCAGCGGTAGCCGAAGAGGGCTACGGTCTGGGCGTTGACGAGGCGGATGTTGCCGGTGCCGTCGACGGCATCCGCTACCGGATCTTCTCCCACATGCAGTCGACGGCCCATCTGATCAGCCGCTTGTGGGCGGTCTTGAAAGAGCCGAGTTCGTCGGGGCGTCCGCAGAGACGCAACATGTGACTCGGCACCAGACGACCGACATCGCTGGAACCACGGCCGGATGCACAGCGTCGTATTGCTCGCCCGGACCCTCTGCGCGCCTTTGGGTGAGCACCCCGTCGGAAGGGAGCGGCGTAATGCGCGATTCCAGGCTGGTGCAGACGGCGGGCATCCTTCGATTGAGGCCGCAGGCTACAGCCGCACCTCAGAGCAGACCGACGACGGCCAACGCCTTTGACTTGTCTGCGGGCTGATGTAGTACATGCCCGTGTTCAAGGCTTTTCAGCTGCACACCGCCCTTGGGGACGAGATCGGCGTGGAAGGTCGACCATGCGCGGCAAACCGAGCAGACCTCGCCCGTCAGGAACGGGCGCAGCAGGTGCAGCTCATGTGTGGAGTCCCGCAGGTAGAGGCTGCCGGGTTCCAAGTCGTGTCTCAACGAAGTGGCAGCCTTGGTCGGTACAACGGGATGGTCCCCCGTCAGCTCGCGGTAGCGGATGTCGGCCGTTTTGGCGAGGGTGTCCCAGCGGGTCTCGTTCGGGCAGGCCGACGGCGTTGATCCCTGCGGTATGCCGTCCCCATGAGGTACGCGCAGGGTGGTGGGCTGACCGCCGAGGGGTGGTCGTTACGGCTGTCTCACCGAATCCGGACTCGTCCGTAGCCCACCGTGACGACATCAAGCATCCACGGTCAGTAACCGGCAGGTTGGAAAACGCTCACTTGCCCGGAAAGAGTTCCAGTAGACGGGAAACCCTGCGCCAGCCACCCGTGCAGATCGCCCCGAGCACGGCACCCGCAGCCACACACCATCCCCGCATGTCCTGGGGGATACCGAGCGCGGCCACGACGGAAGATGCCGACAGCGCACCAGAAATTGCCGCCAGGATGATCAACATGACGTGCGCCGATTCTTTCAAGGCGCTACGCGCCATGGAAACGGGCTCGACGTTCTCCAGATCACTCTCAGGAAGAAGACTCTGGACCAGGCGCCGGGAGTACCTTTCCCCGACCGTGAGCATCTTGGCCGCCAGATCGCGGAGCGCGTCTTCCGGCTCCGCATCGATCCGGAACATCTCCCGGCGCAGTGCTCCCGCCACATGAAACGCGTGCTCACGTGCCGGGCGGTGCCGCAGGGACCTGATGGACATCGTGGCCGAGGTTTGATGAGCGCGGAGGATTCCTCGCTCAACTGATCGGTAGCGGCGATCGAGCGTGCGCAGACGGGCGGGCAGGCTCGCGGCCGGAGCCTGGAGCATGACGGCACACGCGATCACTGCTTGCTCGATGTCGAGGACCAGCTTGTTCCGGACCGTACTGCGGGGTACTCGCGTCGACAGGAACCACAGCCCCAGCACTCCGAGCGCCAGCAGAACCGGCACCAGGAGGAGCCTTCTCACATCGCTGCTGATGAACTCCACGCACACCAGCACGGAATACACCAGGGCGAGGATGGTGAGAACGAATTCGAAGAAGCCGGAATCGGGCGGCGTCTTGAGGATGTTGCGTGTCTCGGTGAGGTCGATGTGCGACAAGGACAGCTGATCGACCGCCGCGAGGAAATTGGCCTCACGTTCAGCAGCCCGACTCAGCTCCGCCCGCACCCAGTCGTCCCGATCCACCAGCGCATACGGATCACCCACGAAGCCCCCAGTCGCGCCCTGCCATATCTCCAGCAAGGGCTCCAGGCTAGCCGCTCAGGCATACTCTGGCGCTGAGCGTTTTCCAACCTGCCGGATACTGACCTTGGATGCGTGTTTCTGGCTTACCTCGGCGCACAAGCTGCAGCGAGTTCGGACACGAACCGATTCCTCAGCCGCGGAACGCTGCCGCCTTCGGCCCCGGCTGGAACACCAGCGCGTTCAGCGGACGCGTACGGGTGGGCTGAATGACCGCCAGCCAGCCGTCTCCGCTGGTAATGCAGTACGGGATGCCGGAGTAGCCCTGCCACTTCCAGCTGATCCACCAGCGAGGCTCGCTCCGGTGTCCCGCGCGCCGCCGCGGGGTGGGCAGCCGCTGACCGGCCAGTTCGACGTCGTCGAGCTGGACCCCGAGGCCCTGCATGTGGGCCAGGCCCGCCAGCGCCGCGCGCCGCAGCGGACTGTCATCGCCCCATCGTCGGAAGGCCCACCGCATGTCCGGGGTCGCCAGCAGGCCTGTGTCCTCTGGTGCGTCCGGCAGCGCAATGCGGGAGATGGTGATGAACCCCTGCTGCTGCCACTCGATCAGCTTCGCACGCACGGGGCGGGGGATGTAGCGGTCGAGTCCGTCGACCGCGTCGATCATGTCGTGACGCTCGGCCCGGCCGGCGTTGGGGTCCTCGGCGATCCCGTGCAGCACGGCGAGGGCCTGGGTGAGCGTGTCGCCCCGCTGCCACAGCGGGAGCATCTCCGTGCCCTCGGCCTCAAGCTGCTCGCGCGCGGAGTCGTCGAACTGGAACTGCAACCCGCGGGAAGTACCCGCGAGCGCACGGCGCAGCGGTGCGTAGGGGTTGCCGCGCCCGGAGAACAGGGACTGGAGGACGACCTCCGTGATCCGCTCGTCGCGCTCGAACCGGATGGCGATGTCGACGTCATGCGGTTCAACGGCGCCCCGAGCAAAGCTCCCGAACAGCCACACCTGTAGCACCAGGTGCAGCGGCCAATCACGGTCACGGAGCGGTCATCGACAGCGCCCGCCGCTCGCTCCGTGACCCAGGCCCTGACCTATCGGGCCCTCGTCGAGTGCGCCGGCTGCGGCCTGCGCGGACGCGTCCCCGGTGAAGACCTCTGCCCGGCGTGCCTCGGCTGGCCGCTGGGCCGCACCTGCCCCGGACCAACAGCTTGGCGAGCCCACCCCGATGGCGACGGCCGCTGCACAACGTGCGCCTCCGCCTGATCGACCCACCGGAAGGGAAGCCGTGACCGACCCCGGCCGCACCCCACCGCCACCCGGCTTCGCGCAGCACCACCATCCCTTCACCGCTGAACCGGGCCGGTCGGAGGCGGAACACGGACGCGCCCTACGAACCGGCGATGTCCGCGACCCCACCTGCATAGCCGAGTGCGAACTTGTGCTCGTTTACGAGCGCACCGGGTGTGGCTGGCTCGCCTGGACCGTCCCAGGCGACGGCTCCCGGCCCGAACTCCCCCACCAGATCGGAGTTCTCCCCCCATCGGCCATGCGCACGCGGCGCCTGGCACTGCGTCGGCTGACCAGGCGGCCCGCCCGGTGCAGCGGGCCCGTGATGGTGTGAATTGCGATATCAGCGGTGTCGGCCGTGCTGTCGGGGATGAACTGAAGGCCAACAAGGACCACGGTTGTGGGTACGGGTGAGATTGGGGTGCCGTGCCAGTGCGGAGACCTCCTGGGAGGTGGGTCCGAATAACGTGCGAACATGCGCATTTGCGGGCTGAGTTGTTGCGCCGTGCGGCTATCGACCAGTATGCGCGGGGTGTGCGGGAAGACGGATGGGTTGCGCCGGATGGTGCGGCGACGGCGCAGGTGGATGGCGACAATGCGGCCTGGTTCGGGTCGGTTCTTGAGCGGTACGGATGGCCGGGCCACCGTATGGTCGGTGAGGAAGCCGCGAATGCTGCGTGGCTGCTGGCCCAGCACGCGGACGCCAGCCCGGTCCTGCAGGAGCGTGCCCTTGAACTTCTGACCGCGGCCGTCGCATCGGGCGATGCCACGCCTTGTCAGCTGGCCTATCTGACGGATCGCTGCCAGGTGAACCAGGGTTTGCCGCAGACGTACGGTACGCAGTATGTCGCTGGCCCCGACGGGCAGTTCACTCCGCATCCGATTGCCGACATCGTTCACCTGGACGAGCGCCGGGCTCGTGCTGGTATGGAACCCCATGCTGAGTACGACTCTGTCATGCGCGGGATGTCCAGCTGATCCATATGGCATGGGCTGGCTTTGGGCCAAGCACAGGGAACCGCCAGGTCAACTCCATACGGGCGGGTCGAAGATTGCCGTGCGTGCAGCGTGCGCGAGGGCGCTCTGCGCTCCGATGGATAGTCCGAGCCGGTTCCAGTGGAAGATGACGTGGTAGGCCAGCACGCGACGCAGCCCGCGGTCCATGGACGCGGATTTCACGGCTTCGGCGAGTGCCACGCCGACATCGCGGAAGGCGGCCGCCCACGCCTGCACAGGCGCCAATGGGCCGCCCCGCACAAAGAGCGGATCGTCGGGATCCAGGTGAGAGAGCAGCAGCTTCCTCAGCTCCGTTGTCATCTCCATCAGTCGTTCTTCCGGAACGCTGCCGAGCGCGGACCGGTGTTCCTCGCCGATGACGCGGTGCCATACGTCGCCCTGTTCGTACCACTCGAGCCCGGCGGCGCGCATCATGATCGAGCTGAGGAGCACGGATAGCTCTCGGCGGCCGATGGACACGTCCGAGCGGTGAGCGAGGGCCAGGATTTCCCGGCTGTCGGCCGAGAAGAGGTAGTGGGCGGCTTCCATGCCGGCTGATCCGCCGAACGCTGTGATCTCTGGCTCGTAGATGCCCGGCCACCACCGTTGCAGGTGGCCGGCGCCCACGAGTTCGTCGAGTGCCGCAGCGATGTGGGCCCTGGCGTCCGGGTCGGGGTGGATCCCGAGGCGCAGCCGCCAGCAGGGGTGTTTGCGGGTGTACCACCAGGCCGTGATGCTCCCCTTGGTCTCGGCGTCGAGCAGGATTGGTCGCAGAACGGCGGCCGCTGTGGCTTCGGCTTGGCTCCAGTTTGGGAACTCGAGGTAGAACTGCCACCAGGTGGAGCGCTCGGCCTGATCCGCGAGCGCGGTGTGACCTGCTTGCGTGAAGAGCTCAACGGCGTCGCCAAGGACGGTGGCGTCCATCCCTGCTCGACGAGCGACATCGTCTATGGGCTGGCCGGCCAGAACCTGCAGAACGGTCTCACCGGCCGGTAGACCGCAGCTCAGTCGATCAGCAGACATGCATCCCATCCTGTTCTTGGTGCCTGGTCGGTGGCGAGGGTGGTCAGGGCCAGGGCGTATCCGGCCTGGCCTGTGATGAGGCCAGGGACGCTGGGTGCTCCGGGTTGGGCGTGAGTGATCAGGGCCTTGCCGAGTGGCTCCAGCAGCGTGTTCAAGGAAGAGGTGGGGGAGTCGCGGGCAGCCCGCCATGCGGTTTGGTAGACCCCGGCCCAGCCGTGGCACAGCGTGGTGTCGGTGATCGCGCCGAGTTGGACCGGGTCGATGAGGCACCGGTGGAGGGCGTCCTCGTACGTCTGCTGCAGGGAGGCGTCCCGCAAGGCGATCCCGGCGAGTTGGCCAGCACGCGCGATGCCGACTGTGCCGTAGCACCAGCTCGGCCGGGCGGGTGCGTGGTGGTGCGGGCGTCCACGGTCGAGGTCGTGCCGTGAGAGGTGTTCCGGCCACCAGGGGCCAACGGGTCCGTGCTGGCGCCAGGTGTCGAGGTGTTCGCAGATGGTCCAGATGGCCTGTCGGTGGCCGCTGACGGTGATGCCGCGGCGCAGGCTCTGGGCCAGGAGCAGGAGCGGGCCGGTGATGCCGTGCGCGGCGCCGAAGTTGCCGTGCCCGCCGGGGAAGTGGGGGGACTCGCCGCGGGCCGGGTCGTGGCGGACCCACCAGCCGGGCAGGCCGTGGCCTTCAGGGGCGAGTGGGCGGGTGAGAGCGACGAGGTAGCGCAGGACGCGTTCGAAGGCAGTGCCGTCGGGTTCGGTGCGCAGGAGGTAGGTCCCGATGCCGGTGAGGCCGTAGAAGAGGTCGTACTCCGCGAAGGTGGGTAGTTCGCGGCTGTGGATGCGGGCGAAGGCGGTGTCGGTGCGACGGTGGGCGAGGGCGGTGGTGTGCCGGTGGAGGGTCTTGCGCGCCGGGTCGTACAGGTGCTGGAAGCGCGGCGGGACGGTGGTGAGGAGGAAGCCGACGGCCGGGGCGCCAAGGTGCAAGCCGGTGGTGTCGGCCGCGCTGATGTGCCCGGCGGCTGCGGCGGTGATCCACCGGTGGGCGGAGTGCCAGGAGCCGCCGTACCGGCTGGCCATCTCGACGTGCAGCAGACTGATCCCGGCGGCGCCTTCGGCGAGGGACTGTGCCGTCCAGGGCTCGTTAGGGGGTGGGGGAGCGGGTTCTGCCAGATGGGCGGTGTACTGCTGCAGGGTCGCGGCAGCGGTGGTGGCCGGCGCGGTCATCGGCTCGCCATCCGGTGTTGAAGGGCCGCGGTGCGCACGAGCCGCAGTGTGGTCTCCTCGGAGCTCGGGCTGACGCCCAAGGTCCTGACGTGGTGCTGGTGCAGCAGGGACCGGGCGACGGTCAGCGGGGCACGCTCCTGGGCCAGGTTGCTCCGGTAGGTGTGCAACGCGACGGCGCGGGCCCGCCACGCGTCGGCGACCTGGGGTCCGCCGGGAAGGGCCGCGAGAGTGGATCCCCCTTCGGCCGCGGTGAGTTCGAGGACTTGGTTGCGCAGGGCTCGGTCCAGCCTGCCCTGGCCCTGGGGAACGTTGCGTACCAGCCACTCCTCGGCCTCAGTGGTGCTTGGTGCGAGGTGGGTGACGAGGTTCAGGGCGCTGGCCGCGGCGATGGCCTGCGGGGCGAAGGCGTCGGTGCTTTCCGTGAGTTCGATTTGCGCGACTGCTGCGGTGGAGTCCGCCGCGAACACCTGGTGCGCGGCGTCCATGGCCGCCGTGTGGCCAAAGCGCCCGGTCTGGGGTTGGTAGGCGGCCAGGACGAGCCCGGAGGCCAGGCCGAGGGTGTGCAGCGTGTCCGCCCAGGTGTGGGCGTGTTCGGCTGCCGGTCCGTACGCGCCCTGTGGGAGGTGCAGTGTGAGGTCGAGGTGTTGGTCGGCGTCCGGACGGGCCATCTCCCGGTGCCGGGTGAACCACCAGGGCGGCGGGGTCTCACCGAACGCGGCGAGAAGGCGGGGCAGGTGCCGGATCAGGATTTCGTCGTAGCGGCCCGGGTGGGCGTGCAGCTGCGCGTGGAGGACGTCGCCGCCGCCGGGCAGGAGCGGCCGGGGGGCGGACGGGGTGGCGGGGCGTGGCTGGGGAAGGTCGGCGGTCTCGGGCTGGCGGCAGCCGAGGGAGAGCCATATCTCGTGCGCACGCCCGATCCAGCCGTGGGCGTCGGCGCCCGGGACCTCGCGCAGCTCCAGGCGTCGGGTGCTGTCGAGGTGCGCGCGCACGATACGGCGGTGGACCGGGTGGGCCAGGTCCAGGGGAAGGCGCTGGTCGTACTCGATCATGGCGACCTGCTTCGGAACATGCAGTCGGTCACGCCAGGCGTCGAAGGCGTCGTCCCACTGCTTTGCCGGGGCCTTGCGGCCGGGCAGGTCGTCGGCTTCCAGCAGCCATCGGGCCTGGGTGATGATCGTGCGGCGGTAGCGCACCCGCGGCAGGAACGGGAGCCGGGCGCCGGCGCCGAAGTCGAACGGCTTGTATGCCGCGTACCGCGCGGTGGCCACCTCGGCGAGGAAGCGGGCGAGCGGTGGAGTCTGGGTGCCGGCCTCCAGGGCATGCAGGACCCGCACGTCGATACGGCGGCCGGTGGAGAGCTCTACGAGGTGGAAGGTGCGCGAGTCCGTGGTGACGGCAAGGTCGGCGAGCTGGATCGTCGTTGCGTCCGCCTCTCGGTGGCCGGACAGTTCGATGACGTTCGGCAGTAGCTGCAGGGTGCGGGTGACGTTCTCGTTGCGGCGGCGGCGCGGAGGAAACACGAGCTGTGTGGGGACGGCGTCGGGGGAGCCGGGGTAGGTGGCGACGAGCGCGTCCTGCTGCTCGGGCGGCAGCAGGTGGGCGAACCGGCCGGCCATGCTGCTGCCGGGCCGCGGCACCGCGGTCAACAGCACGTCGAAGGAGCCGCGGGCCAGAGTCGTGGTGCTGTGTGCGTGGACCTCGAAGGCTGCCTCCACGCGTGGCACGAACAGCCGCTCGTCCCTTCCGGCGGCCTTTTCCAGGGCGGCGATTGCCGCGTCGGTGAGCCGGAGTTCGTCGCGGCCGTCCAGGAGGACTTGCTGTACCAGGGCGAGCAATACTTCGTCGCGGTTGGTGAGCAGCTTCGGGGCGGTGCCGCGCTCGGAGCCGGCGTACCCGGCGGGCAGACCGAGGCCGCTGTCGGAGACCAGGTCCATGACCGGCACCAGGGCGCCGACGCCGTACCTGGCCCTGAACCGGCGGTGGTAGTCGCGCCAGTGCTGGTAGCCGTAGGGCTGCGGCGTGGTCCGGTACAGGGCCGTGACGGCTGCTTGCACTTCCGCGATGACGGCCTGCGGGAGCTGCACCTGGCAGTCGAGGGCGGTGTCGATGAGCAGCGGTGTCGGGGTGACGGGGGTGAGGGCGCGCATCCGCGCGGCGACGGTGCGCACACTGGTGCCGGAGAGTGTCGGCTGGAGGGAAACCACGTCGTCACGCAGTGCGTACAGCGCGTGGACCAGGTCGCGCACGTCTGGGACGGTGTCCGCCTGGTGCCGCTCCAGTTGACGGCAGAGGTGCTGGAAGGCGTCCACGGTGGTCATGGGCGCCCACAGGCTGGTGATGAGGTACTGCTGCTCGACCAGGCTGGCCAGGAGAGCGTCGATCTGCTCCGCTGTGGCCTGCGGGAAACTGTCGTGCAGGTGGGCGTGGAGGTCGCCGTAGCCGATGCGGGCCTGGGCCGCGTCCATAGCCGTGGCAACCGGCCGGGCGTTGCGGACGGATATCTCAACCGGGGCCAGGAGGAGGACGTGGCCGTCGGTGGGCGGGCCCGGCGCCACGAGCCGGTCACCACGGGTGCGAGCGGCGTTGTTGGCGACGAGCGGTAATCGCTTCAGTAACTCGGGGCTGCGCTGGAGCCGCAGGACCACGTCGGTGACCCACTCGGCGTCTGGCCGGACTGTCGCGCGGGGTTTGTCGCGCCATCGCACCCTCGCGGCGGGCCCGACGGACACGGGGGCGGTGCCGGCGAACAGGCCGAGCGGGGTCGGGCGGTGCTGCCAGCGCAGGAGGTAGGAGACCGTGGACAGCGCGGTACGGCGAACGTGACGGGGGTCGGTCTGCTGGCCCTGGACGACCGCTGTGATGGCGTCGGACAGGACCGGGGTGGCCAGTTCTAGCGCGCTGCGGACGTCCTCGCGTTGCCAGATGCGGTTCAGCCATATGCGGGTGACGGTCACGTCGTCCAGGTTGAGCGTGCTGGGGACGTCTGCCGGGCCGGGGTTGGTGGTGGCGCGCAGCATCGCGGCGCCCTGCCACTGGTAGTCGGCGACTGCTTGGGAAGCCATGAGACCCTTCCTTCAGGCGGCGCGCGGGAGGAGCAAGGCGGCTGGTGGGCCGGGCGCAGTGCGACGCCCGGCCCACCAGCGAAGGGGTGGCCCGGATCAGGCCGGGTCCTCCACGAAGGAGTTGCAGGCGGAGGAGCCGGTCGCGCAGGTGGTGCCGCAGCCGTCGCCGGTGGAGCACTGGAGCTTGCCGTGCGGGTGCTCGGCGATCACAACCTTTACGTCCAGGGGAGCGAAGTCGTCGTCCAGGTCAGTCAACGGGGGCGGCGGTGCCAGGGTTGCGCTCGTCATGATGGTGCCCTTCCTTCCTGTATTCGGGTGGTGCGGGACGGCCTGGCTCTCGGCCGCTACGCCGAGGGCCAGGAGAGCGAGATCCGGCTGTGCACCTTGTCGATGACCCGGTCGGCCTGGATCTGGTCATCGGGGGTATTGGCCGGATAGGCCCGGATGACCGGGCTGGGGCCGCCGCGCCGGTTGGCCTCCCAGTCGTGCAGCAGGTCGGCGATCTTGTCGGCGAACTGCTTTGCGTTCGGGCCCAGGGCGTGCACGCCGTACTCGACGTGCTTGTTGTCTTCGGTGCGGCGGGTGACGAGGTAGGCGAACGTGTTGTCCTCGACGGCAGCGAGGGCGAACCTCTTGTGCACCGGGGCGACCAGGCCCGTGTCCAGGTCCTCATCGACGGCCATCGTGCAAAAGCCCGGCAGGCTGATCGCCATGGCCATCTGGAGCGTGTCGAGGACTTCCTGGAGGCCGACCGTGACGCCCGTCCACAGCTCGTGGCGCGGCGTCTTCACGGCGTTGTCCAGCCGGTGCGGGTCCGCGGGCAGACCGTCATCGAAGCGCAGGCCAATCTCCGGGGTGCCATTGACCAACAGCAGTTCCTCCTGGTGAGCGGACGAGCCCTGCATCGGAACGAACCCGCAGATCCGCGTCGACTCGCTCTCCAGGTAGTCGCCGTGCGTGCCCGTGACCCGGGTGAAACTGACCGAGCGGGTCAGGTTCCGCATCCGCAGTGGTACCACCAATCGGCCGCCCTGCTTGAGCTGCGCGATCCACGCCGGGGGGATGTCCCAGGCCCCTACGGTCACCAGGACGACATCGACCTCACCGAGGTCCGCGATGGGCTGGGCCGCATCGGCGGTGACGACCTGGACCCTGCCGTAGCCGTGCTCGTCCAGGAGCCGGCGCGTGCGTTCGGTGACGACGGGGTCGATGTCCACGCTGACGACTTCACCGTCCTCGCCGACGAGTTCGGCGAGGTAGGCCGCGTTCAGCCCACCTGAGCCGATCTCCAGCACCCGCATCCCGAGTTGCACCCAGGCCTGCTCCAGCATCATGGCCTGAATCTGCGGGGCGGAGACGGAGCTGAGCTGCACACCGTGCTCATCCGTCTTGGTGATCACGGCGGCGTACGTGTCGTACGCCTTCTCCAAGGTGGCTCCGGGCGCGAACAGATGGCGCGGGACCTTCCGCATCACGGATTCGATCTCGGGGGAGGTGATCGTGCCGTCTGCGCACAGTTCGTCGACGACTTTGTTGCGCAGGGCGCCGGCGTGGTCGGAGTCGACGGTCACATCGGTCATGGCGGCCTTCCTTCGTGTCGTGCAGGGCTGTCGGAACCGGGCGCAGTGCGCGCCTGGCGGCGTATGGAAGTTGGTCTGCTGGTGGTGCTCGGCCGCAGCCTCCGAGGAGGCTATGCACTCGGCCGCCGCTCGCGTGGTGACGCGACCGGAAGCGTCCGAGAGCGTGCACGGCACCGGTGCACCAACAAGGAGCGGGCTCCCCGAGTGGGGCGTGGAACCGTTGCTGCGCGCCGGAAGCTGGCTGGTGGTGCACCCCTTCCCCGGCTGATGGGCCCGTGGGGGAACGAGTCGGATCGCTGGCCGGGGAAGGGGGTTTGAGGCCCGTCGAACGGGCTACCGCGAGCGGCCTAGGCAGGGAGCCACGAGATGGCTGCCGACCGCGGCCGCGCAAGGCGTGCGGAGAGAGGGAGCCTCGCCGCATGCGGGGTTCAGGCGATGGTGCTCAGCACAGAGGCAAGGAGCGTTTCGTGCGGTATGGGGCCCGGCCGGAACCGGTCGAGGAGGTCGCGCAGCGGCATGGCCGGCACCAGACGGTCGCCTCGGATGCACCGCCGCCAGAACACGCCGGGTGGTTCCGTCTGAACCGATGGTGGCAAGGCGAGCTGGTGGGGCCGGCCCAGACACGCACCGTACCGGTGGGGATTCCACCGGGTGCTGGTCCCCGGCGGAACGAGCCAGATGAGCCAGCCGCGTTCGGGGTCCTCGATGACCGGACCGCAGGCATCTGGGCTGTCCGTCTGCTCGGTCTGCTGGATCTCGTCCAGCATCGCCACCACCCCATAAGCCTCGGGACCGCTTGCGGTGATCACGATGTCGAACAGGTGCCCGCCCAGCGGGAGCACGAGGCCCTCGCCGCGCTGGAAGTTCATCAGTCGTCGGATGCGGTCGGCCAGGGTGCCCATATCCGCGGCCGGTTCGCCGGGCGCCCCCCATGCGTTGGGCTTGGCGAATGTGGCGTCTGGGACGGGCGGACGCTTCGGCGCCGGGGAGGCCTGCGGCTCGCGGCGCGGCAGTTGGGTTGTCCTCATGCCGGTGACTCCCCATTCATGGCAGGGAGGATCGCTTGGACCGTCTTGCCGAGCACTCGACCTTCGTTGTCCCGCTTTACAACCCACGAAAGGCGCCCCCGGTGGTGGCGCAACCACCACAAGCCGCTGGGGGCCTTCGGCGGTGCCGGATCAACGGTGGTGGCCTGGTCGAAGTCCGGGAACTTGGGATGAGCGTCCGAGACTTCGATCATCAGTTCATCGGTTGTCGGGAACAGAGCGCACCGGAGGCTGATAGAGCCGTCGGTGAACGGCCTGCCGTTTCGGACGGCGTTGTCCACGAGCTTGTCGGCGACCTGGGCTGTCGCATCCATGTTCCCCGACCAACTCCACATCGTGAGCAGAGGGCGCGTCCGCAGCCGGGCATTCGGGCCCGCGCCCATGTTCGCGCTCAGCCTCCACTCCCGCGAGCATGTCGGCTCATCGTCGGCCTGTAAGGGCAGGAGGGTCACTGTGGCGCTCACCGGATGCCTTGCCGTCGTCAGCTCACCGCGTGCCTCATGCTTGATCGAGACAGATGCCTCGATTTCTCGGCTCCTCGTGTATGTACCGGGGGCGGTACCGTTCGTCATGTCGACGCTCCTTCAGTTGCTTTGAGCGTTGGCCGTCCCCGGGGCCGTGCGCGCGGTCGCCGGGGTTAACGCTGTTGATGTCTCAAGCGTCGTCCGCTGCGCCTAATTGCGGTATGACCGGCGGGGGTTACCGAGGCGGTAATACACTCGTTGCTACTTCGGAACTGCGTGCAACTGCGCATACGATCACTCCGGAAGTTGGCCCCATGGACGCCACCACCCCCGGCCCGCTCGCTCCCGACGTCCTCGACAGAGCCGACGTCACGCGAGCCCTGGCAGAGCACGACTTCGCAGCGGCCTTCGCTCTCATCAAGAAGTGGGGCGGCCTGTCGCAGAATCGCATTGCATCGGCTTGCCAGCTCACGCCCGGCAAGGTTTCAACGATCATCAGCGGTCAGCAGCAGGTCACCAGCTTCGAGGTGATTTGTCGCATCGCCGACGGGCTGCGAATTCCCGGGCGCATGGTGGGCCTTGTCGACCGGCCCTGGGAAGCCAGACCTGATGTCCCAGACCAGCCGCCACCGACCCCGGTCACACGGTTATCCGCCGACGACGCTTCGTGGTTTCCCACAGCGACCGTGACACTGGCCGGAGACCTGACCAGGAGTGATCTTGTGATGGACCGTCGCACAGCATCACGCGCACTTGCCAGCGCAGCCCTGTCCGGCGCTGCGCTCCTCGAATCCCTCGAGGGATGGCTCCAACCCGCATCAGGCTCCCAATCCGATGCAGGCCACCGGGGTCGCATCGGAATGCGCGAGGTACGGCAGCTGGAAGGAACAGCACGCGCGTTCCGGGCCTGGGACCACCGGTACGGCGGAGGTCTCCGCCGTAAAGCCGTCGTCGGCCAGCTCAACGAGGTGGCCAGCCACCTGGAAGACCACCAGGCGCCGAGCGTCGAGCGAGGCCTTTTTCAGGTGATGGCCTATCTCGCGGGCACGGCCGCGACGATCGCCTGGGACTCGGGACTCCAGCGGCAGGCTCAGTCCTACTACCTGCTTGCCCTCCGCGCCGCTCACGCCGCCAGCGACGCCGCTTTCGGTGCGAACGTGCTCGCGGGCATGGCCCGGCAGATGCTGTATCAAGACCGCCCACAAGATGCACTAGAGCTGGTGCACCTGGCCCAGAAAGGCGCGCGCCGAGCCGCGGGACCGCGCCTGCAAGCAATGCTCCACACGCGAGAGGCGTGGGCCTATGCGGCCATGGGGCGCGCGTCTGCCTTCCAACGAGCCACCGGCGAGGCGGCCGAGGCCCTCGCCAAGGCAGGGCCGGATGACGAACCGTACTGGATCGCGTACTTCGACGATGCGGAGCTGTCCGGTGTCACCGGCGGTCGCCTGCTGGACATGGCCCGCAAAGAGCCCCAGCACCACGCCGATAGAGCTGCGGACTTCATCCGTCGGGCCCTGGCCCGGCGCGGACCGGAAGAAGCCGGGCGCAGTCACGCTCTCGACACCATCGGCCTGGCCGAGTGCCACTTCCTCATGGGCGACCTGACCGGCGCCGTAGACCACACGCGGCGCGCCGTCGAAGCAGCAGCCCTTACCCAGTCCAGCCGCGTGCGGACGCAGCTCAGCCAGCTGTATCCGTACACGGTCGGCCGGGGGGCCTCACGGCCGATGGCGGAGGCCCGGACAATGATCCGTGAAATATTGTCGAGCTGAGGGAGCAATGTGACCACGATTGCCGTGACCGGGCACATGGATCTGACTGAAGACAGCGTGCCCCTGGTACGCGCCGCACTGCGAGAAACCTTGAAGACGTACGCCGCAGACCTCACCGGCGTTTCCTGCATCGCCAAGGGATCAGACTCACTCTTCGCGGAGGTCGTCGTGGAACTCGGCGGACGCCTTGTCGCGGTGATCCCTTCCCAGGACTATCGGACGAACAAGGTCAAGGCCGACCACGCCGACACCTTCGACCGCCTCGTCGAGACCGCCGCCGAGGTCCTTGTCCTGGAACACGAGACGGCGAACCGGTCGGCTTACGAGGACGCCAACCGCACGCTCCTCCAGCGGGCTGACCGACTCGTAGCCGTCTGGGATGGCACGCCGCCTTCCGGTAAGGGAGGCGGTACAGCGGACACGGTGCTGGAGGCTCGCGACGCGGGGCTGGCCATCGACGTCATCTGGCCCGACGGCGCCGCCCGCCGCAGCTACCGGTCTGCGACCCCACCGACCTCGCCCTGATTGGTGCCCTCTTCTGACGCGAACCCCGAACTCCCGTACGTACAACCCTCTCTCTTGGAGAACCTGATGGACGCAGGCACTTGGGACCTCATCGAACGGCTTCGCGACTGGTTGGACGCCGAGAGCCCTGTGACGGGCGACAGCGTGAAGATCATGCGCGTGCTCAAGATCGGCGAGGAATTCGGCGAGGTCGCTGAGGCGCTGCATGGAGCGATGGGCACGAACCCACGCAAAGGCGCAAGCCACACATGGGACGACGTTCACAAGGAACTCTGCGACGTCACGATCACAGCGCTGATCGCGCTCGCCTCGCTCACACCGGACGCGCACAAGCTGTTCGAGGAGCGGCTCCGGCACATCGCAGACCGTTCACTCACCTGAGGGATTCCCCAGATCGCCGCCGGGAGCGCGACCGCGCGCCGACCTCCGCGAGAATCCCCGTCCAGCGGGGGTTCTTCGCGTTCGAGGAGACCGTCGAGACCGCGGTGCGGTTCTCGGAATGTGCGTCCGGTGCCGCGTTGCTGGCGGCATCAGCACCATGAGCGGGTGGCGTGAGCCAGCCGCGGAGGGCGCCGGGGTGTACGGGGCGGGCTCGGAGGTCGAGGACCAGGCGGCGGTGCGCGGCGTGGAGGTTCGCACGGCAGCGCGGCGGGCGCCGGGCGGGGGAGCATCCTGGCTGGCGCGGGGACGGCCGGGCTGGGTGGGGATCCAGCGGTAGCCAGGGTCAATGCCCTGCAGTTGGGCGGTGATGCCGTCCTCGGGTACTGGTGGGCTCGCGTATTCAACCGGCACCAGTTCCCCGCGGGGCCCAGCCTGATGGTGACCGTGAGTGGTTTCTAGAGGGGACCGGCTCCGGTGCCATCGGCTTGGGCCCGGCCGTCTCTGTCGGGCACGCTTCTGACGTGTCGTAGTTGTGATCGCGCTACCTCACTCTGTGCGCTCGTGATCCGCCGGGCCGAGCTCCCTTCGGAGCCGGGCCACCAGGTCGCGTGCCGCTTGGAGGCGCTCCGGGGAGCTGCCGGTGAGCATCGCCTCGGCGAGGGTGTCCTCGTCCGCGCTCAGCGGAATCAGATGCAGATAGGCCAGCAATCGCGAGCCTGCGGGCAGCGGAACATCGTGTACGGCATACAGGCCGTACAGGATCCATTCCACGGACAGCGCGGCCCAGAAGCCGAGTTCCCGCGGGTCGCCGGAGGCTTGGGCGCGGTCCAGCTTCGCCTGGCTGTGCCACAGATGGGTCGCGATCAGCTCGCGCAACTCCGCCGAGGTGCGGTACGTGGCCAGGAGCCGGCGGGCCGCCTCCGCGAGGCGGACGGCCGGGCCCCGGTCCACCAGGACCTCCGCTTCGAGGAACGAGTACAACCACGAGGTTTTCGGCCGGTCGAATCGGGTGAGCCACTGCGCCTCCGGCCGCGCGATCCACTCCACCAACAGGCCATCGACCAGTTGCCGAGGCGCCAACTCCAGTGAGGAGTCCTCGGTGGTCACGACGAGCAGGTCGATGTCGGATGTGGCCACATGCTCGCCGCGGCAGACCGACCCGGACAGCAGGACGGCGAGTACATCGTCCCGCCCGGCCAGCCCCGTCGCGACGCGTTCGGCGATCTTGCGATGCAGATCCATGCCATTGATCATGGCCGGCTGGCCTGTGGGCACCGGTTGACGAAGGCCCGCAGCATCGATCCGCCGTCGGCGGAGGTTCGGTGTCGACCGCTTGTGTCCGCCCTTGTTGGTGTCAGGTGCTGATGTCGGCGAGAAGGGGCGCTCGTGACAAGGCCAACTGAGCGTGGTGGCTGCCCACGTGATCGACCTGTGCGCCACTCGATGCGAACCGCGCCCGCCGTAGCCTATGCCTTTGGCCTCGTATCCGAACATGGCGTCAGCGGCGCCAGCGGACCCACCCTCCTGGCAAATCGGGGAACAGGCACGTCCGCGGTCGCATGCCGGAAGCCGAGGAACTGCTCGACGGCGTCGACGATCAGATCGTTCTCGGTCTTCCCGTCTGCGCGTGCGGCCTCGGCGAGCCGGGTCTCCAGCTCAACTGGCAGATGAACCGTCATCGGAGGCACACCGCCATGGTCTGACCGCGTTATCAGGGTGTCAATGGGCACGTCGCCGTCCTGCCCTGCGCCGCCCGCGTCTGCGTTGAGGATCGCCACCGTCATTCCTCGTTCAAGGGCGGGTGATGCGCACCACCCGACCCGGGAGTGATCCGCAGCGATTGCGCAGGTTGTCTACGGGTGCGGGGCGTGGCTCCAGGGGACTTGCTGGTCGGGGTGTTGGACGGGGCGCCACACGGGTGCTGACGGGCCGTTGCGGAGCAGGTCGGTCATGGGCGCCGCCAGGGCAGGGACGGTGCGCAGAAAGTCGGCCAGTGCCGGTTCCGAGGCGGCTGCGTGGAGGGCGCGGATGCGGTTCTGGACGCCGGTGGGGCCGGTGCCGTCCAGGACGAACAGGAGTCGTGGGAACAGGGGGTAGTGGCGCCTCCAGTCCTCTTCCGGGGGTTGCTGGCTGATGGTGTGCCGTGGGCGTGCGGGTGGGGGTGTGGGGATGTAGTGGTGGAGGCGGGCGTAGGCGGTGAGTTTGGTGGCGAGGCGTTCGGGTCCCATGGTGGCCCGGTCGACTTCGACGAAGGCGCGCAGCATTGATCCGCCGTTGTTGGAGGTGCGGTAGTAGAGGAGGGCGTCGGGGATGACTGCCTCGCCGCTGCCGAGGGGGTGGTGGACCTCGGGGATCCAGTCCAGGGGCCGGCAGATGTCGCCGTGGCGGCGGGCGTCCTGCAGGAAGGCCAGCCCGGTCTCCGTCACCACCAGCGAGTGCCCCACCCGTAGCCTGGCGGCGGTGGGGTCGGCGTTCAGCTTCGGCGGCCGCCGGTCCCGCAGTTCGGGCCACTCTGCGGCGATGTCCACGCCGTATTGGGTGGCGAACCACACCCGTGTCCGGCCGGCCTGCGGCAGGGTGATGCGCTCGATGAGGCCCTCGTCGCGGAGCTTGGCCAGGCGGCGCCGGGTCTGCTCGATCCGCACCCCCGGCGCGATCACCAGATGCATCTGCTCGGTCGTCGCCATCCGGTACTGCGCCAGCACGGCCAGCGCCAGCCGGTCTCCTCCGCCGGCATCCGTGTTCAGCATCGCCACCGTCGTCCTCCCGTACGGTGCGGCGCCGATCCTGTCTGGCGCCGCGTTCAGGACCCAGGCCAGCAGCCGGCCCCGACCAGAGGACCGACCACGAAGGCCCGACCAGCGTCACGATGCGATAACCCCGCCCCCGACCACGCCGGGAACCCCGCCGAGTACCCCTCGCGGGCAGACCCCAGTTGGTCAGGACCGGGACGCCGCGCAGCCACGCTCCCAGATGTCAGGCCGGCCAGGCCAGGGCGAGGACGACGCACCGCGGGACGCCCGCGTCCGCGATCCACACCAACACCAGCGCGCAGATCACGAAGGGGTTGCCGCCCAAGAAGCAGGTCCATACCGAGAAGTACGGTTGCTCGGGGGCCGTGGACGTCGGAGTGCCGACGACGTGGCCGGTCTCGGTGAGCCGACGGCCCGCTGGGGCGATACCGAAGTCGTGCGGAGGCAGGCGACTCGCTGACGGTCAGAGGAAGACGGCGATGGGATGCTCCAGGGCGACGTCGCGGGCGTGGGCGTCCCAGCTCGTCACCTTGCCCAGGCAGTGAGCCTGGAACTGGCCCGTGGGTAGTTCCTTGTTCGCCCTGTGCAGCCCTTCGCGACGCAGGACCACGCGCAGGTGCGCGGACAGTTCGCCCTCCTCGTACGGCGCCCGCATCACCAACGTCTCCCCGCTGCCGCCCTGGGCCTCGAACCGGGCCGTGACCATCACGAACTCCCCGATCGAGCTCAGCGCCACCTCGCCGGACGGATCCCCGGCCGCCTTGCGCCGGTCCAGCTCCGTGACGAGGGCCGAGTTCGGCGTGACGGTCCTGGGGGCCGGCCAGAGCCGGACCTCGACGAGGCCGTCCTTGCTCTTCAGGATGGACAGGAGCAGGCCGATCACCGACATCGGTTTGCTCTCCTCCACATACTTGGCCACCACCTCGGTGGATGTACGCCCGACCACTTTGAAGAGCAGGGACAGGAAGGGAATCACCGCCAGGCACCCGGCGTTGCGGATGCGCCGCTCCTCGACCTCCCGTCGCATGGCCGCCTTGTAGTTGCCCATCTCGTAGAGGTTCATGACGGCGTCGTTGTCCAGGTAGAGCGGAAGGTAGTTGGGGTCGGTCCCGGTCCTCCTCCTCCTGAGCACCCGCCGCACGGCATTCCAGGCCAGCACGAGCACGCCGACGAACGCCGCCAGCCACCACACCATCGAACCCCACCAGGCACTCCACCATGTGCCGTCAAGAACAGCCACGGATCTCCTTGAACGCAGTGGACAGGGACGAGTCGTGGGCGTCGACCATGCGACCGCCGGTCACGGAGGCGACCTGGCGCAGCTCCGCGGCGTCGGCATCCCCGAAGTACACGGGATAGGTGTGCACCGCGCGGACGTCGGCCGGCCGGGCCCGGTAGCGGCTGACGAAGGTCGCGTGGTCGATGCCCGCGTTGTTCTCCCCGTCGGTCATCAGCACGATGGACACGGCCCGCCCGGGGTCGTCGCGTAGGGCCTTCTCGGCGGTGTCGTATCCGTGGTCCAGCGCGGTCCAGATGGCGGTGGAACCGTCGTAGCCGCCACGGGCGACGAAGTCCTGAAGCGCCGTGAGGTCCGCCGGGCCGCGCACGGTGACCATGCGCTCGTCCAGCGGCCGTCCGCCGAAGCGTGTCACGGTCAGCCGCTCGCCCTGGTAGAACCGCACGAACTTGCCGGCAGCGGAGGAGTCCGCCCCGCTCAGACCGGCGAACGCGGCGCGCAGCGCGTCCGTGCGGGGTCCGCGCATGGAGCCGGAGAAGTCGAGCAGGAAGATCACCTGGTCGGCGATGCGGCGCCGCGGGTCGCCGTAGTCGTCGAGGAGCCGGTCGAGGACGGTCGGGTCGTCGGGGAAGTACAGCGCGTTGCCGAGGGGCGCCTTCAGCCGGTCGTCGCGGCGTACGGCGGTGTTGACCGGGCGGCGAAGGGTCTGCCGCATGATCTCGCGCTGATGGTCGGCCTCGGTCAGCCACTTCACCACCCGGTCGTAGGCCTCGCGGCGGCCTGCGTCGAGCAGGAGCAGCGGATAGTCGGACAGCACCATGCCGTCGGCGGGGTGGACGATCTCCAGGGGCTGCTTCAGCTTCCCGGAGGCGTTCAGCCGCAGCAGCTCGGATTCGTACGTGATCAACGCGTTCGTACGGCCCGGGCGCTCGGCGAACGCGTCGAGCAGGGCCCCGGAGCTCTCCGCGGTGAGTGTCTGGCCGGAGCGAAAGCCGCGCAGCCGGTCGCAGCTGACGTCCTCGGGCCGCAGCGCGCTGCCTGTGCCGGCCGCGGCGGTCGCGACGCCGACGAGCGCGGCCAGGCCACTGTTGGAGTGCCGTGGGTCGGCCATGCCGAACCGCACGGTGCCGGTGGCAGCGGCGTCGGCGATGTCCGCCCAGGACAGCTGCCCGTCGGGAACCTTCTCCCGCAACTGCTCCGCGACGTTGCGGGTCAGTCCTACGACGACCGGTGAGCGCATGATCGACGTGCTCTGCACGCTCGGCGAGGGCGCGGCACCGTGGCCGATCCCCTTGAGCCTGAGCCGGAGGTAGCGGTCGGAGGAGAGCCACGCAAGGTCGTAGGAGTGGCGGCCGGTGAGGAGGGTGTCACTGGCGTCGTTGGTCGCCTTGTAGTCCATCTCCAGGCGGACTCCGGTGTCCTCGCGCAGCTGCCTCAGCAGTGGCTCCATATCGGAGAGTTCGTCGCTGGCGAGGACGCGCAGGGTGGTGGCTGGCCCGTTGCCGCCGGAGCAGGAGACGAGGGCGCCGAAGGTGGCGAAGAGGACGAGGCACAGTGCCAGCGTGACGGATCGGCGTACGGTCACGGCGCCTCCTCGCCGGCCGCCGTCGACTGCTGTGCGGGGGCACAGTCGCCCACGTCCTCGATCATCCGCTCCAGCAGGTCGAGCCGGGGCAGCACCGCCTTGGTGTCGTCGGACGACAGGACGGGCGCCTGGATGTGGCGGTCGTGCAGGAACCCGGTGAGCGCGTCGCTGGTGGACGCGCTGCCGGCGGCGCGGACGCGGAAGCCCAGTTCCATGGCCCGTCTCTGCAGTGCGGGGTCGTTGGTGATGAGGTCGCCGAGCTTGTCACCCTGCGGGGTCAGCGCGATGAACTGGGGCTCGGTGACGAACCGCGCCGAGGGGTAGAGCAGGACGCGCTCGGCGTCGACGTGCCCGGTATTGGCCTGGGCCGCTATCTGGTGGGCCAGGAACTGGTGCTCGTAGATGACCGCGATCGGGGAGATGCTCTTGCCCTCGGCGGACACGTAGGTCTCGTTCTTCTCCCCGGAGGGCATGCCCTGGTCGTTGAGAAGGAGCTTGATGTTGTTCGCGAAGCTGTCCGCCTGAGCCGTGTCCTGCGGGATGTCGTTCTTGTTCCACACGTAGGAGACCAACCCCAAGTAGGTCCCCGCCGAGTTGGCCTCGCAGATGTCGGAGGTCTGGGCGAGCACCTTGTTGCCGTTGTGTATGCCGTAGCGCTCGATGCCCAGGGCGTCCCAGCGCTTGTCCGCCTTGGTCGCCCTGAGGAACTTCTGCATGTCGAGCGAGTAGTAGAGCGGCTGGGCCCCGTAGGAAACGCCTGGCAGGGGCTTGGCGATCCCGGCGGCCTGGAGGGTGCGGGCGTACTCGCGGTACGTACCGAGCACGATCGGGCTGACGAACGGCCGGTACGTCGTCGCCGGAAGGCCCGCAGCGGCCTGCTTCTTGGTGATCAGGTCGGCAGCGGGTTGCCCCGACGGGAAGACGACGTCGTAACCGTCGTAGCTCTGGGTGGCGATTCCGCGCGACCCCATGCGGGTGATGTGCACCCGTAAGCCGTGCTGGATGAGCAGCCGCTTGACCTCGGGATCCTCGAAGTAGTCAGACTTCGAGGCCATCTTGGCCTCGATGGTGACGATGCGCTGAAACGGCAGCGTGGCGTGCCCCTGGGCGAGCACGACAATCGTGCAGAGAGCGGTGGCCGCGGCGACGATACGCGGGATCAGCCAGGGCACCCTGGAGCGTGGCTCCGGCACAACCGCGGGAGCGTCGACCTTCAGGCGGGGTTCTCCGGTCGGACGGGATCTCTCAGCTTCGGCTCTGTGTGTGGCCACCCGGTTCTCCTGCGTGATCGGGCAAGGATCGTCTGCACACCGGACGACTCCGGATGAAACTGCCAACTAACCCGTGACGAAAGAGCTGTGAAGATATGTCAGAAGTTCACAGGATGAGGGGGCGGCTGGTGCCACCACAGGGAATCCGGTCGCGACACGAGGTCGAACAGCCCCGGGAAGCAGGGCTCGAAGTCCGCCCTGGTTGTGCCCGACCCTGCCGACGGGCACACCGAAGCCACCGCAGCTGCGCGACCAGTCAGCGGAGCCAGCCGTCTTCCGTACTCGCGCGGGATGGGCCAAGCGCTAGCCGGTCTCCGCCGCGGGCGTCTGCGTTCAGCATCGCCACCGTCGTCCCTTCCGTACGGTGCGGCGCCGTTCTGCCCGGCGCCGCGCTCAGGGCCCAGGCCAGCAGCCGGCCCCGACCAGAGGACCGACCACGAAGGCCCGACCAGCGTCACGATGCGATAACCCCGCCCCCGACCACGCCCGGGACCCCGCCGGGAACCTCTCCGACAACCCCGCCGACAACTGTCCGCCCTCTCCCGGCGCCTGACGGAGTATCCGCAGGTCACTACGCCTTTTGGGCGTGGTCGGGGAGCCAGACATCCCCCTCTGCACCCCCACAACGCCCCCGCCCAGAAAGAAGAGAAGGGAAAAGGGGAGGGCGGGCGTGGTGTGGTGGAGCGTCGGGGGATCGGGCGGCTCTCAAGGGTGTTGCGCGTCGGCGGGGCCTGCGCGCTCCGCGCCTGACGAGTTGGCGCCGAGGAGGACCAGGGGCGCCGGCCGGGGGCAGCTGCGCGGACGGACGTCAGGGCGACGGCTTTGCCGTCTGCGGGGCCGGGCCGGTGTAGTCCTGCTCCTGGTCGTGTTTGTCGTCGTGGTTCTGGCTGTGTTCGTACAGGGTGCGGGCTTCGGCGACGGCGCGTTGCCAGCCGCGCTCGTTGCCGCCGTGCTCGCGCGCGAGCTGGGTGGCGATGCCGTGCCGGTATCCGCCGGCCTTGCGGAGTTGGTCGAGGGCGGTGGCGACGGCTTGGTCGCGTTGGGCGCGGCTGGGGCCGCCTCCCTGGTTGCCACGGCCGTCTCCTGGGCGCCGTCCGGCGGTCTGGAGACGGCCGGTGCCGACGTCCTCCCGCCAGGCCGCCCAGAACGCTTCTACAGCCTCCTGGACGTAATAGTGGGTGCCTTCGATCGTGCACGCCACCTCGGGAAAGCGGCGCTCCGGCGGGTACTGCTCGCGCTGGGCGTACCAGCGGGCCACGGTGGCTGCGGACGCCCCGGTGTGCTGGATGACCCATGCGCGGCTCACCACCCATCGGCCGTCATCGATCCGACGCGACGCGCCGTCCCCGCTCATCACTGACACTCCCTCACCCTGTGCGCAGCGCAGCATCACGACCATCAACACCCATTAGACTAGAACAGTCTCGCCTAGAGATGCGCTGGCGGGGATTTTTCGGAGAGGGTTTGCCGACCCGTTGAATCCGAAATTCCCCGCCAGCATTTTTTTAATGCCCCCGAGAATGAACCGGCTCGTCGATTTCAAGAAGAGCACCCGGGTGAAGCATGGCGCAATATTTCGCTTTTATTCCTTCTCTCTCTCCCCCCGCGGAGCGGGTGTCCCGGGGCGCTGCGCGCCCTGGGGAAGTGAGGGCGGGCGGCTGCGCCGTCCGCACGGCTGGGGCGGTCCGCTGCGCTCCCCTCCCCAGTGTTGGTGGCTGGGGAGGGGAGCTGTGCACAGGGGGCCAGGTCGCCATCCGCAGCACCCCTGCGCGCCCCGTGCGGGCCGACCGGGGCAGGGAAGTGGGCCCGGGGGAGCCACCCCGGGCCCATGGGGCCTCTACAGGACGGTGTAGGCGACCGGCGGGTAGACCGCCTCGCACCCGTCCTCGTCGTCGCCGTCGTCG
>NZ_JBFAIQ010000052.1:0-34648 GCF_040654755.1 Streptomyces sp. NPDC050625 | reverse complement strand
AGCCGCAGGCGTTCACCACCATCACCTGGCGGCAGGGCACGCGCGGGGAGTTACGGTCCCGCTTCGCCGCCGTGCGCGTCCGCCCCGCCGGCAAGACCGTCGAGCGTCCGATCAAGGCCACCGCTTCGTCCGAGCAGGGCTGGTGGGACGGCATCCTGCCCGACTGCTGGCTGCTGGCTGCTGGCCGAGTGGCCACAAGAGGCCGAGGCTCCCACCGATTACTGGCTGTCCAGCCTGCCGGCCGACACGGCGATCGCCGACCTGGTCCACCTGGCCAAAGTCCGCTGGCGCATCGAACACGACTACCGAAAACTCAAGCACGGCCTGGGTCTGGACCACTTTGAGGGGCGTTCCTGGCCGGGCTGGCACCACCACGTCACCCTCGTGACCGCCGCCCACGCCTTCCTCACCGAACAACGGCTGGCCCCAAAAGTCCCCGGACCGGGCTCACTCTCTACCAGACCCTCGACGCCCTCCAAGACATCCTGAGGTGCTGGACCGGCATCTGCACCACCTGCCACCAACCCCTGCCCAGCAGAACACACACGACACCAAGATCAAGAGAGACCTAACGGAGTCCTACTAGGCAGCGCTACTGCCCCGCCCAGAGGTAAATGCCCTGCGACGCCTCCATAGCGTGCATCGCTCGTGCGAGACAGGCTCGCGGCTTCCGGCTCACTCAGTACCCCGAGGGTTCGAAGCGGAAGCGGGACACTTCTGCATATACCAACTGGCTAAGATCGAACGCCAGTTCGGCTCAAGGGTGCCTGTTTGGGGGCGTTCCCATCATGATGTGATCAGCATCATGAAGAAGATCACGGCGTGGCGTTAGCGGCGAGTGTCCGATTTCGGCTGGAACCACTTCACCCACCGCCACAACATCCGCAAGTGTGGGATCATCAATGCCGCCATTCGAGGCAACGTCGACCATGACGACCACCACGGGCGCCTGGAATACGAAGGCGTCGCCTTCGAGACCGGCCCCCGCCCGCGGCAGGTCGACTACGTCGTCATTGTCCAGTACACGCGTAGAACCAAGGACGGGAATTACGACGCCGGCAGGGGACAGAAGATCGGCGTCATCAACGCGTTCTGCCGCAACCAGCGCCACAACAAGTGCCCCGACTGGATGAACCGGTGACAGACTCCGAAGACCGAGAGCAGCAGGCGGCTGTCAGCCGCCTGCTGTTCTACTACCTGAACGCACCCATCGCCGAAGGCTGCCGACTGCGCGGCGTCCTGCCCGCCCCCGGCGCCGTACGGATCGCCATCCGCGCCGGAGACGACGAAACCGGCCGGACGTTCCTCTACGAAATCCCCAACGACACGGTTGCCCCCGCCTACATCCCCGGCCTCCTGCGCACGGTCCTGGGCGGCACCCAGTACTACAGCAGCGACGACATCGGCGACGTCATGGGGACGACGCTCATTCGCCTCCGCCCGGAGGAGATCACCCCGGCCCCGGAGCCCGAAGAGGGCCAGGCGCTCACGGTCCTGCGCGCCCTGTCCGACCCCGGCGATGACGAGAACCCGTTCCTCATCGGTTTCCTGATGCACGGCGACGGCCTGATGCGCCTGTACGTACAGCGCCCCGACCGCCCCGGCATCATCGGCGCCGATGTCCGCCTGTCCAACGCGCGCACCGCGCTGATCGGCTCAATCCCCACCCTCGTCAGGGAGGAGCAGCATCAACAGCCGGCGCCGGACGACCCGCACTGCGATCTCCTCGTAGACCTGACCGACTGGTAGAGCTGCACCTCGGCCTGGTGCTTTCACCCGTACCGCAGACGCGTCTCGTCGATGGGCACAGCAGTCGCCCGATGCGCCTGTCCGGCTGGTGGTCAGCGATGTGATGTGGAGCTGGGTCCGGCAACATACCGGCCGATCCGGTCCGTGGGCGATCATGCGCCGATGAGCACCACCTAGGTCATGGCGTGGGAGTGCCGCAACTGCTCGCGGCTCCAGCGGCCTCCTCCCATGATCACGGCCCAGAGACGGCCCAGGCAGCGGGACACGCACCGGCAAGGTTCAGAACACGCTGGTCGCGGCCCTGCCACAGCCCACCGCGCAGACTTCATCTACTCCTGGCCGCTCTACACCGGTACAGCCCTCCCCATCGACTCCTGGCGTTCACGTATGTGGCTGGACACCTGGGTCTGAGTCACGCTTCTGATCTCTGTTCGGACAACATCCGAATACAGTCCTCACAGTTCCCTCTTGTGCCACTTACAGTTCGAGGACTGAAACGGGGGGCGGGGGAGGGGACTTCGGCATGCGCAAGGGGGTCAAGGTCACCATCGTGGGCGGGGTGTTCGCCGCGCTGGTGGGTGGGGCCGGGTACGGGGCGTACAACGTGCTGTCCGCGCTCGGCGGGGACGGGGGAGCGGGCGGGGGCTCGGCGTCGGTCAGGACCGGGCCGCCCAGTGGTGACGAGGTGCGGGACACCACGCGGAAGTTCTTCGCGGCCTGGGAGAAGGGGCAGGCGGCGACGGCCGCGTCGTTCACGAACAACGCCGAGGCCGCGGGTGTGCTGCTGACGGCCTACGGCGAGGACGCGCACATCACCAAGGTGAGCATCACGCCCGGGACGGCGACCGGCGCGACCGTGCCCTTCACGGTCCGGGCGACGGTGTCGTACGACGGGAAGTCCAAGCCGCTCGACTACAAGAGCGAGTTGACCGTGGTGCGCGGCGAGACGACGCACCGCCCTCTCGTCGACTGGCAGCCGTCCGTCGTCCATCCGCGGCTGCAGACGGGCGACACACTGGTCACCGGCGATTCGGCGAGCCCGGCCATCGAGGCCGTGGACCGGGACGGCAAGGTCCTGACGAAGGAGAAGTACCCGTCCCTGGGCCCGATCCTGGACGAGCTGCGCAGCCGCTACGGCGAGAAGGCGGGCGGCACGCCCGGCGTGGAGCTGGCCATCCGGCACCAGGCCGAGGGCGCCGCCGACACGACCCTGCTGACCCTGGCCGAGGGCAGGGCGGGCCGGCTGCCGACGACGCTGAGCGCGAGCGCGCAGGCGGCGGCCGAGAAGGCGGTGACGAAGTACGCCGAGTCCTCGGTGGTGGCCGTGAAGCCCAGCACCGGTGAGGTGCTGGCGGTCGCCAACCACCGTGCCGACGGGTTCAACGCGGCGTTCCTCGGCACGCTGGCGCCCGGCTCCACGATGAAGATCGTCAGCGCGGCGACGCTCATCGACAACGGGATCACGACGGCGACCGGACCGGCGCCCTGCCCGCCGACCGCCACCTGGCAGAGCCAGACCTTCAGCAACCTCAAGGGCCTGGCCCCGGACGAGCACGCCACGCTCTCCGACAGTTTCGCCCGCTCCTGCAACACGGCGTTCGTGAAGTACGCGGACGAGGTGAAGGTCGACTCCCTCACCAAGGAGGCCGAGGAGCGCTTCGGGCTCGGGCAGGGCAACTGGAAGGTCGGCATCCCCTCCTTCGACGGCCGTGTCCCCGCCTCCGGCGGCCCGGACACGGCGGCCAACATGATCGGCCAGGGCCAGGTGCAGCTGAGCCCGCTGAACCTGGCCTCGGTGACGGCGACCGCGATGACGGGCACCTTCCGGCAGCCGGTGCTCGTGTCGCAGAAGCTGGACGGCCGCGATCTGGCCACGGCCCGGGGCCTCACGGCCGGCACGGTCCAGCAGCTGCGCTCGATGATGAACCGCACCGCGGTCAGCGGCACCGCGGCCGGTGTGATGCGCGGCCTGAGCGGCAGCGTCGGCGCGAAGACCGGCTCCGCGGAGGTCGACGGGCAGGCGAAGTCGAACAGCTGGTTCACCGGTTACCGCAATGACATCGCGGCCGCGGCCATGACCCAGGACGGCGGACACGGCATCGACGCGGCCGGCCCGATTGTCGCAGCTGTGCTACGGACGGGAGGCTGAAGTCACTCGTACAGGAAGGGACTCTAGGGTGGGTGGCGTCGTTGAGGAGTGTGAGGGCTACGAGGGCGACGGGGACCCTGGGGAATTCGCGGAGGAACTGAGGCAGTGGGTAAGAGAAGACGCGTCGTCGAGCGACCGAGTACCAGACCCGCGGTCGTCGGCGGAATGATCGCCGCTGTCGTCGGCGGCGCGGGTCTCGGCGTCTATCTGCTCTACGGCGGCGCGGCGGCCGAGGGGCAGGCCGGCGCCACCGGCTACCACAGGACGGTCAAGACCGGCCCGCTGTCCGCGACCGAGGTGCGAACCACCGCCGAGCGCTTTCTCACGGCCTGGCAGCAGGGCAGGGTGAACCTGGCCGCGGCCGCCACGGACGACCCCGCCGCCGCCACCACCCAGCTCACCGGCTACACCAAGGACGCCCGCATCAAGGACGTCACGCTCACCGCGGGCACCCGCACCGGCGCCAAGGTCCCCTTCTCCGTCAAGGGCACGGTCACCTACCAGGGCATCAGCAAACCGCTGGCCTACGACACCTCGCTCACCGTCGTGCGCCGCGCCAGCGACGGGAAGCCGCTGGTCGACTGGCACGCCTCCGTCGTCCACCCGGACCTGAAGGACGGCGACAAGCTGGTCACCGGCGAGTCCGGCACCCCGCCCATCAAGGCGCTGGACCGCGACGGAGGAGAGCTGACCGCAGCGAAGTACCCCTCCCTGGGGACGGTGCTCGACGGGCTGCGCGAGAAGTTCGGCAAGACGGCGGGCGGCAAGGCGGGCCTCGAACTGCGCGTGGCGCGCGGCAAGGCGTCCACGGCGCACAAGCTCTCCGACAAGACGCTCGTGGAGCTCAGCAAGGGCACCCCGGGCACGGTGCGGACGACGCTGAGCCCGGCCCTCCAGGCGGCCGCCGAGCAGCAGGTCGGCAAGCAGGAGCGGGCCTCGGTCGTGGTCATGCGCCCGTCGACCGGGGAGATCCTCGCGGTGGCCAACACCAGCCACGGCTTCAACACGGCCTTCCAGGGCTCGCTGGCCCCCGGCTCCACGATGAAGGTCATCACCTCGTCGCTGCTGATCGAAAAGCATCTGGCGTCCGTGGACAAGGAGCACCCCTGTCCCAAGACGGTGAAGTACGGCGGCTGGACCTTCCACAACGACGACGACTTCGAGATCAAGGGCGGCACGTTCAAGGCGAGCTTCGCGCGCTCCTGCAACACGGCCTTCATCAGCCAGGCGAAGAAGCTCGGCAACGCCGACCTGACGAACCAGGCTCAGCAGGTCTTCGGTCTGTCCATGAACAACTGGGCGATCGGCGTTCCGACCTTCGACGGCTCGGTGCCGGTGCAGTCGGCGGCCTCGATGGCGGCCTCGCTGATCGGGCAGGGCGGGGTCCGGATGAACCCGCTCAACATGGCGTCGGTCGCCTCGACGATCAAGGCGGGTGTCTTCCACCAGCCGTATCTGGTCTCCCCGAGCGTGGACCACCGCAAGACGGCCACCGCCACCCGCACCCTGTCCGCAGCCACGCTCTCCCAGCTGCGCGAACTGATGCGGTACACGGCCGCGTACGGCACGGCGGCCCAAGCGATGTCCGGGCTCGGCCCCGACTACGGCGCGAAGACGGGCTCGGCGGAGGTCGACGGCCAGAAGAAGCCCAACGGATGGTTCACCGCGTACCGCGGCGACCTCGCGGCCGCGGGTGTCGTCCAGGCCGGCGGGCACGGAGGCGACACGGCGGGACCGATCGTGGCCGCGCTGCTGAAGATGGGGAGCTGAGCCCCGGCAGGCGGCAGGCCCTCAATGGCCGGACGACCGGGACCTCAATGGGCCACGGGCTCGGCGGCCATGTACGTCCGCCGCAGGAAACGCAGCAGGGTCTTCGACTCGAACTGCACCACCTCGACGCCGCCCGGGGAGTGGAACTCCACCACGGCCTGGACCCGGCCGCACGGCCACACCCGTACGTCCCCGCTCTCGACCGGCGCCCGCAGCCCTTGCTCCAGCAGCGATCTGGAGAACGTCCACTCGTGCGGCCCGGGAAGTCCGACCCGCACCGCCCGGGGGTCCGCGTCGGGGTCGTAGCGCAGGATGACCGGGACCGCCGGTTCCTCCTGCACGTCCACGTTGTCTTCCGTGACTATGTGAGCTCGCGCGTACTGCTCGACTACGGACATCGGACGGCCCTCTCACGCTGCGTCACCTGGGCGGAAGTCATGCCTCCGCCTCCACTCCAATGTCGCATATTTCCCATATTGTGCTCATCGAACCCTGCGCATCTCAGATGTGCGATACGCATAAACCAGCTCCTCGCTCTTGCAAGAGGTTCGCAACAAGCCTCTAGAATCAAACGGTGCACGTACCTGACGGATTCATCGACGCCCCCACCTCCGCGGTCGCCGGAGTGGTCGCCGCAGGCGCCCTCGCCGTGAGCCTGCGCGGCGCGCGCCGCGAGCTCGACGAGCGGACCGCCCCGCTGGCCGGACTGGTGGCGGCGTTCATCTTCGCCGTACAGATGCTCAACTTCCCCGTCGCGGCCGGAACAAGCGGCCATCTGCTCGGCGGCGCCCTCGCGGCGATACTCGTCGGCCCCTACACGGGCGTGCTCTGCGTCTCCGTCGTCCTGCTCATGCAGGGCATCCTCTTCGCGGACGGCGGCCTCACCGCGCTCGGCGTCAACATCACGGACATGGCGATCGTCACGACGGTCGTGTCGTACGCGGTCTTCCGCGGCCTGGTGAAGGTGCTCCCCCGCAAGCGGCGCTCGGTGACCGTCGCCTCCTTCGTCGCCGCCGTCCTCTCCGTGCCGGCCGCGGCCGTCGCCTTCACACTGATCTACGCGGTCGGCGGCACCACCGACGTCGCCATCGGCAAGGTCGCCACCGCGATGATCGGCGTCCACGTCCTCATCGGCATCGGCGAGGCCGCGATCACCGCGCTCACGGTCGGCGCCGTCATCGCCGTACGGCCGGACCTCGTGTACGGCGCCCGCGGACTCCAGCAGCGTCTGAAGCTGAGGGTGAACGGCGAGCTCGTCGACGCGCCCACCGCCCGGCCGGTCCCCGTCGCCGCCCGCTCGCACCGCACGCTGTGGATCACCAGCCTGGTCACCTCCCTGGTGCTCGCCGGGTTCGTCAGCTTCTACGCCTCCGCCGACCCCGACGGCCTGGAGAAGGTCGCGCACGACAAGGGCATCGACCAGAAGGCGGGGAAGCACGCGTCCGACGGCTCCCCGCTCGCCGGCTACGGCGTGAAGGACGTCTCCGACGCCCGCCTCTCCGGCGGACTCGCGGGGGTGATCGGCGTCGGCGTCACGGTCGTCGCGGGCAGCACCGTGTTCTGGGCGGTGCGCAGGCGCCGTACGAACGACGTCTCGCCCACGAGCACGGCGAACACGGCGAGCACGGGCGTCTGACATGGGCGCCGGACACGCACACAGGCTCTACCGGCACGGGCACTCCCCCGTGCACACGCTGCCCCCGCACACCAAGCTGGCCGCCGCCTTCGCGTTCGTGGTGGTCGTGGTGTCGACCCCGCGCGAGGCGATGTGGGCGTTCGGGCTGTACGCCGTGCTGCTCGCGAATGTGGCGTACCTCGCGCGCGTACCCGCGGGGTTCCTGCTCAAGCGGCTGCTCATCGAGGTGCCGTTCGTCGCCTTCGCGGTGCTCATGCCGTTCGTGGCGGAGGGCGCGCGGGTGGACGTCCTCGGTCTGTCGCTGAGCGTCAACGGCCTGTGGGGCGCCTGGAACGTGCTCGCCAAGGGCACGCTGGGCGTCGCCGCCTCCGTGCTGCTGGCCGCCACCACCGAGCTGCGTGAACTCCTCCTCGGCCTGCAGCGCCTCAGACTCCCGTCGCTGCTCGTCCAGATCGCCTCCTTCATGATCCGCTACGGCGACGTCATCACCGACGAGATGCGCCGGATGCGGATCGCCCGGGAGTCGCGCGGCTTCGAGGCGCGCGGCGTACGCCACTGGGGAGTGCTCGCCAAGTCGGCCGGCGCGCTGTTCATCCGCTCCTACGAGCGCGGCGAGCGTGTGCATCTGGCCATGGTGAGCCGGGGATACGCCGGTTCGATGCCGGTCATCGACGAGGTGACCGCGTCCCGGGCGCAGTGGTCGTACGCCCTCGCCCTGCCCTGTGCCGCCCTCGTCGTCTGCCTGCTGGGATGGACCCTGTGAAAACTTCGCTGGAACCTGTGACTCCCTCGCTGGAAGTGGCCCGACTGGCCTTCGCGTACCCCGACGGCCACCAGGCCCTGTTCGGGGTGGACTTCTCGATCGGGCGCGGCGAACGGGTCGCGCTGCTCGGCCCGAACGGCGCCGGCAAGACGACCCTGGTGCTGCACCTCAACGGCATCCTGGGCGGCGGCACCGGCACGGTGACCGTGGCCGGGCTGCCGGTCGGCCGGGAGCACATGGCCGAGATCAGGCGGAAGGTCGGCATCGTCTTCCAGGACCCGGACGACCAGCTCTTCATGCCGACCGTGCGGGAGGACGTGGCGTTCGGTCCGGCCGCGGCCGGGCTGAAGGGGGCCGCGCTGGAGGAGCGGGTGCACACCGCCCTGGAGCGGGTCGGCATGCGGGACTTCGCCGACCGGCCGCCGCACCATCTGTCCTTCGGCCAGCGCCGCCGGGTCGCGGTCGCGACGGTCCTCGCGATGGAGCCGGAGATCCTCGTCCTCGACGAGCCGTCCTCCAACCTGGACCCGGCCTCCCGCCGCGAACTGGCCGACATCCTGCGCTCGCTGGACGTCACGGTCCTGATGGTCACGCACGATCTGCCCTACGCACTGGAACTGTGCCCGCGCTCCCTGATCCTGAGCGACGGCGTGATCGCCGCGGACGGCCCGACGGGCGACCTCCTGTCCGGCGACGCGCTGATGCGCGCCCACCGTCTTGAACTGCCCTACGGTTTCGACCCGAGGTCCGTTCCGGCCGCCGCCGAGCGGAGCTGACGCGTTTCCGTGACGGCCGTCCCGGGCCGTCCCGGATCGTCCGGGACAATGGGCGGGTGACGCATCAAGAGGACGCCGGGTCGCTACTGCTCGACGAGCAGCTCTGCTTCGCGCTGTACGCGGCCCAGCGCGCCGTGACCGCGGCGTACCGCCCGCTCCTCGACGAACTCGGCCTGACCTACCCGCAGTACCTCGTCCTCCTCGTCCTGTGGGAGCGCGACGAGACCACGGTGAAGGAACTGGCCGCGGCCCTGCGCCTCGACTACGGCACGGTGTCGCCGCTGCTGAAGCGGCTGGCGGCGGCGGGACTGGTGCGCCGTGAGCGCTCGGCGCGGGACGAGCGCTCGGTGCTGGTCGCGTGCACCGAGCGCGGGCGCGAACTCCGGGAGCGCGCGGCGCGGGTCCCCGGCGCACTGCTCACGACGACGGGGCTGGGCGCTCCAGAGGTCGCGCGGCTGCGCGAGGAGCTGTGGCGGCTCACGGAGCGCGCCGAGCACGCCTCCACCCGGCACTGACGGACGTTACCCACGGTCACCATGCCCTGAGGGCGACAACTGACCTACCGGCCAGTACCTTGTGCACGATGTACTTGTGCACACCTGTTCCTTGGAAGGCCGACCATGACTGACGGCACCGCCGCAACCGACGGCACCGCTGTGGACACCCGCCCGACGAAGATCATGTACGTCGCCGAAGCCACCGCACACGGTGGCCGGGACGGGTACGTCACCAGTCAGGACGGCGAGATCGAGCTGAAGGTCGCGATGCCGCCGGAGCTGGGCGGGGACGGCAACGGCACCAACCCGGAGCAGCTGTTCGCCGCGGGCTACAGCTCCTGCTTCCACAACGCGCTGATCCTGGTCGGCAACCGCGCGGGCTACGACCTGACCGGCTCCACCGTCGCCGCGAAGGTCGGCATCGGCCCGAACAGGCACCGCGGCTACGGCCTGGCCGTCGCCCTCAGCGTCTCCCTCCCGGTCCTCGACGCGGACATCGCGGCCAAGCTGGTCGACGCGGCCCACGAGGTCTGCCCGTACTCCAACGCGACACGCGGCAACATCGACGTGACGATCGTGCTGGGCTGAATCCCGGCGTCTGCGGGCCCTAGGACACCAAACCGTAACCGGATCGGTTACCCCGCCGAGGAATCCAAGGCCTCAGTCCCGTGTTTCACTCACTGGCGCAAGCAAGTGGAGGAACCGGGCGTGGATGTGGACGTGGACGTGAGCGGCACGGTCGCCGAGGGCTTCGAGCCGGTCAGGGCGGCGTTCGCGCGCAACTTCGGGCTGCTCGGCGACCGGGGCGCGGCCGTCGCCGTGTACCGGGACGGGCACCGGGTGGTCGACCTGTGGGGCGGGACGAAGGACGTCGACGGTACGGCCCCCTGGGAGCACGGCACCGCGCAGATCGTGCGCTCCGCGACCAAGGGCGTCGCCGCCGCCGCGCTGCTGCTTCTGCACCAGCGCGGTGAGCTGGACCTGGACGCGCCGGTGGGCGAGTACTGGCCGGAGTTCAAGGCGGCGGGCAAGGAGAGCGCGCTGGTCCGGCATGTGCTCGCGCACCGTGCCGGCGTCCCCGTGCTGGACCGTCCGCTGACGCCGGAGCAGGCCGCCGACCCCGACCTCGGCGCACAGGCCGTCGCGGCCCAGGCGCCGGTGTGGGAGCCGGGCACCGACCACGGGTACCACGCGCACACATACGGCTGGCTCACCGGCGAGCTGGTGCGGCGCGTCACCGGCCGCCCGGTCGGCGAGTTCATCGCGGCCGAGATCGCCGGGCCGGCCGGCGCCGACCTCTGGCTCGGCCTGCCGCAGTCCGCGGCCGCGCGCGTGGGCCGGGTCGGCCCCGTCGAGGCCGCCGAGGCGGGCGGCGCGCTGAGGACCCGGCCGAAGCGGTCCGTCTCCGAGGCCTATGCCGACCCGGAGTCCCTGACCCGCCGTGCCTTCGCCGCGATCACCCCGCTCCCCGACGAGAACGCGCCCGCCTACCGCGCGGCCGCCCTCCCCTCCTCCAACGGCATCGCCACCGCCGACGGTCTGGCCCGCTTCTACGCCTCCCTGATCGGGGAGGTGGACGGCGGCACACGGCTGTTCCACCCCGGGACGGTCGAGTCGGCCCGGGGCGAGCAGTCGGCCGGGCCGGACCGCGTGCTCGTGGTGAACACCCGGTTCGGCCTCGGCTACATGCTGCACGGCAGCGCGTCGCCGCTGCTGTCCGCCGGCTCCTTCGGCCACCCGGGCCGCGGTGGCGCCCTCGCCTTCGCCGATCCCGAGTCGGGCATCGCCTTCGGCTATGTCACCAACGGCTTCCGCAAGAGCGTGACGGCGGACCCGCGGGCGCAGGCGCTGGTGCGGGCGGTGCGGACGGCCCTGGAGCGCGTCACACGTTGATCGGGTGCGAGATCCGCCCGGACGCCGAGTCGATCTCTCCGTGTGCCTTGGTCAGCAACTGCATCGCCAGTTCGTTGAGCGCCCGCGCGCCGGCTATCTCCTCGCCGACGCGTGGCTGATTGGCGTCGGTGTGGTGCCTGCTGGCACTCCCGTGCGCCCGTATCTCACTGCCGTCGGGCAGACGCACCAGCGCGGCCGCCCGCGTGTGCAGATCGTCCTCCTTGAACTCCAGCTCGACGTGCCATCCCACAGCGGTGTGCATCATGAGGACCACCTCCGGAATCACTGCTTCCAGGGTGCTCCTCGACGCCCCCGGCGTCACGTCGGCCCGGAGAACTGGCTTTCCGTCAGGAAACGGGCGTCCGGGACGGGCTTGCGGGACGGGCTTCCGGGACGTGCTTGCGCTCAGGAAGCCGGCTTCCCGTCGAAGCTGGCGAAGTACGCGGCGGCCATGTCCTCGTCGGCATGGCCCTGGGCGGCGGCGCGCGCGAAGCGCTCCGCGACGGCCTCGGCCACGTCGAGACGGACGCCGTTGTCCGCACCGGCCCCGACGATCAGCCGCGCGTCCTTCTCGGCCGTGGCCACCGCGAACTGGGCCGGGGACAGCCGCTCCTCCAGCACCATGGCCGCCTTGGCCCGCAGGTACCCCATGTCGAGCGGCCCGCCCTCGATGAGGTCGAAGAAGGCCTGCGGGTCGACGCCGAGCGCCTGGGACAGCGCGAGGACCTCGCCGGTCGCCGCGGTGGCCGCGAGGACCCAGCTGTTGGCGACCAGCTTGAGCCGGGTGGCGCTGCCCGCCGCCCCGTCGTCGCCGGTCCACAACGTACGGGCGCCGACCGCGTCGAACACGGGCGTGACAGCCGCCCGGCCCTCCTCGGGACCGGCGGCCAGGACGGTCAGCTGTCCGGCCTCCGCGGGCTGGCGGGTGCCGAGGACCGGGGCATCGTAGAAGACGAGGCCGTGGTCCCCGGCGAAGCCGGCCAGACCGGCGACCGAGTCGAGGCCGGCGGTGGTGGACTGCGCCCAGACCGCGCCGGGGCGCAGTGCGGGAGCCGCCTCCCGCATGACCTCCAGGACGGTGTGGCCGTCGTACAGCATGGTCAGGACGGCATCGGCGCCCTGGACGGCCTCGGCGGGGGTGTCGGTGACGTGGGCGCGGTCGGCGGCCAGCGGCTCGGCCTTGGCGCGGGTGCGGTTCCAGACGCGGACGGTGTGCCCGGCCTTCGCGAGGTTGCGGGCCATCGCGGCCCCCATGATCCCGGTGCCCAGGACGCTCACGGTGAGCTTGTCTGTCATGACGTCAACTTCCTGATCCGTGCGGTGAGTACGGCCTTGAGCAGGGTCGCTCAGACGCGGTCTCCATGGTCGTCCAAACGCGAGCGTTCCCCGCGACGACGCGGACGAGTCCGGCAGCGGTATCCGCTCCCGCGCACCGCTAACCGGCGTGCAGCATCAGCCCGATCCCGACCACCAGCAGCCCGGCGGCGGCGATCCGGGGCGCCCCGAAGCGCTCCTTGAAGAACAGCGCGCCGATCGCCGCTCCGACGATGATCGACGACTCCCGCAGGGCCGCGATCGGCGCCAGTTCGGCGCGGGTCTGCGCCCACAGCACCAGCCCGTACGCACAGAACGAGAGGAGCGCGCCGAACAGGCCGAGGGCGGCGAAGGGACGCAGCAGGGCGACCGTCTCCCCGCGCCAGCGCCGGACGGCGTACGCCGGGATCACCACGCCCTGGACCACCATCAGCCAGGCGGTGTACCCGAGGGGGGACCCCGAGGCGCGCACGCCGAGCCCGTCGACGACGGTGTACGAGGCGATGGACAGCCCCGTCGCGAGGGCCGCCCCGATCGCGGCCCAGTTCGGCCGGCGTCCGCGCAGCCCCCACAGGGCGACACCGGTGAGTCCGGCGCAGGACAGGGCGACACCGGCGGCGGCCCAGCGGTCGGGCACCTCGTGGGCGAAGACGGCCGCGAAGACGGTGACGACCAGCGGGGCGGTGCCGCGCGCGATGGGATAGGCCTGGCCGAAGTCGCCGAGCCGGAAGGACGCCATCAGCAGGACGACGTACACCAGGTGGATGGCCGCGGAGCAGAACAGGTACGGCCATGCCGCGGCCGCCGGGAACGCCGTGAACGGCGCCAGGGCCAGTCCGATGAGGACACCGCCGGCCAGGATCAGGGTGAAGCCGACGAGCTTGTCGGTGATCCGGTGGGCGATCGCGTTCCAGCTGGCGTGCGTGACCGCGGCGAACAGCACGGCCGCGGTGACCAGCGGTGTCACGAGGTGCGCTCGCGCACGTCCACCAGGGTGCCGCCCGCATGGGCGATCAGCGTCTTCGGCGCCATGGGGAAGACCGTGTGCGGGGTCCCGGCGGCGGCCCACACGAGGTCGTGCTCCAGCAGCGACCGGTCGGCGAGCACCCGGGTGCGGGTCCGGTGCCCGAAGGGCGGCACGCCCCCGATCGCGTAGCCGGTCGTCTCCCGTACGACATCGGCCTTGGCCCGGGTGACGGCCTCGGCCCCCAGTTCCTCCCGCACCCGCTCGACGTCCACCCGGGAGGCCCCGTCCATGAGGACGAGGACCGGCACCCCTCCCCCAAGCTCTCGGCTTCGCTCGAGCAGGGGGGACCCCCATGCCGCGAAGATCAGCGACTTGCAGATCTGGCTCAGCTCGCAGCCGATGGCCGCGGCGGCCTCGGCGGCGGTGCGGGTCGCGTCCGGGAAGCGTCTGATCCGGGAGTGGAGTTCCCCGAGGCCCAGTTCCTCCAGGGCCGCGGCGAAGCGGGGGTGGGCTCCGGAGCCCTCGGCGTCGGCGTCAGTGGCGGCTGTCGTCGTCATGCAGGCACGCTAGCGGTACGTGTACGGGGCAGGCGACCGGGTTTCCTCGTACGAGCGACCGGGTCTCCCCGCGTGAGCGACCGGGTTTCCCGCATGAAGAGGCCGGCGAGAGCGCCCCGTCCCCACGGATCCCTCGCCGGCCGGTCCTTCAGTGGAAGCGGCGCGTCAGGCGTGCACCAGTTCCCGGTCCGCGTCCGCGTCCCCGTCCCGGGGGCGGTCGCCGTCGTGGGCGCGCAGGCCCTCGCCCTCGACGTCCACGTTGGGCAGGGCGCGGTCCAGCCACTTCGGCAGCCACCAGGCCTTCTTGCCGAGCAGCGCGAGCACCGCCGGGACGATCGCCATCCGGACGACGAAGGCGTCGAAGAACACCGCGATCGCCAGGCCGAAGCCGATCATCTTGATCATCGACTCGCTGGACCCGATGAAGCCGGAGAAGACGGCGATCATGATCACCGCGGCGGCGGTCACCACGCGGGCGCCGTGCCTGAAGCCGGTCACCACGGCCTGGCTCGGCTTCTCCCCGTGGACGTACGCCTCCCGCATCCGGGTCACGAGGAACACCTCGTAGTCCATGGCGAGACCGAAGACCACGCCGACCATGAAGATCGGCATCATCGACATGATCGGTCCGGTCTGCTCGACGCCCATCAGGCCGGACAGCCAGCCCCACTGGAAGACCGCGACGACGGCGCCGAGGGCCGCCAGCACGCTCAGCAGGAAGCCGAGGGCCGCCTTCAGGGGGACCAGGATCGAGCGGAAGACGAGGATCAGGAGGAGGAAGGCCAGACCGACGACCAGGGCCAGATACGGGACCAGCGCGTCGTTCAGCTTCTGCGACGTGTCGATGTTCATCGCCGTCGAGCCGGTGACCAGGACCTGCGCGTCCGTGTCCGCCTTGATCTCCGTGCCCTTGTCACGGATCGCGTGCACCAGGTCCTCGGTGGTCGTCGAGGACGGCTTGGATTTGGGGATCACGGTGATCGTCGCGGTGTCGCCGGCCTTGTTGGGCACGGCCGGGGTCACCGTCACGACGTCCTTGAGGCCCTTGATCTCCTTGCCGACCTCCTTGAAGGCGGCCTTGGGGTGGTCGCTGTCCTTGGCGTCGACCACCAGCATCAGGGGGCCGTTGAAGCCGGGGCCGAAGCCCTCGGAGAGCAGGTCGTAGGCGCGGCGCTGCGTCGTCGAGGTCGGCTGGGAGCCGTCGTCGGGCAGGCCCAGCTCCAGGGAGGCGGCGGGGACGGCCGCGGCACCGAGGCCGACGACGCCCAGCAGGAGGACGGCGACCGGGCGGCGTACGACGAAGCTCGCCCAGCGCGTGCCCATGTTCGGCCGGCCGGCCTTGTGGGGGTGCTTGGGCGTGCGGCCGCCGCCGAGCAGCTTGCTCTTCTCGCCCGCCGGGCGCACCTTGCGCCCCGCGTAGCCGAGCAGCGCCGGGATCAGGGTGAGCGCGATCAGGACCGCGATGGCGACCGTGCCCGCGGCGGCGACGCCCATCTTGGTCAGCATCGGGATGTTGACCACGGACAGGCCGACCAGGGCGATCACCACGGTCAGGCCGGCGAAGACCACCGCGGAGCCCGCGGTGCCGGCGGCCCGCCCGGCGGCTTCCTCGCGCTCGCGGCCCTCGGCCAGTTCGGCGCGGTAGCGGGAGACGATGAACAGCGCGTAGTCGATGCCGACGGCGAGGCCGATCATCGAGGCCAGGGTGGACGTGGTGGAGCCGAGGTCCAGCGCGCTGGCGAGCGCGGCGATGGTGGAGACGCCGATGCCGACGCCGATGAGGGCGGTGACCAGCGGCAGTCCGGCCGCGAGCAGCGAGCCGAAGGTGATGACGAGGACGACCGCGGCGATCGCGATGCCGATGACCTCGGTGGCGCCCGTCTCGGGAGTCGTGTTGAGGGCGTCACCGCCGACCTCGACGGTCAGCCCGGCGTCCCGCGCGTCCTGCGCGGCCTCCTTGAGGGCCTCGCGCGTGGAGTCCTTGAGCTCCATGCCGGAGACCTTGTACTTGACCGACGCGTAGGCGACCGTGCCGTTCTTGCTGACGGCCCTGGCCTGGTACGGGTCGGCGACGGAGGCGACCTCGGAGCCGTCCTTCAGCTCCGCGACCGTCTTCTTGACGATCTTCTTGTTGGCGGCGGCGGTCATCTTCTCGCCGCTCGGCGCCTTGAAGACGACGCGCGCGGTGGCGCCGTCGGCGCTCATCCCGGGGAAGCGCTGTTCCAGCAGGTCGAAGGCCTTCTGGGCCTCGGTGCCGGGGACGGAGAAGGAGGTGTTGCCGGCCGCGGGGGCACTCGCCGCCCCGACGCCCGCCAGCGTCAGCAGCGCCACCCATATGAGGGCGACGAAGTGCCGTCGCCTGAAGGCGAGTCGGCCCAGTTTGTACAGGAACGTGGCCACGAGGTCGTACTCCCGGTCAGTCGTGGGGTGTTCAGGGCAGGGGTGACCAACCCCGTGGGTGGCAGGGGTGATCGGCCCGACGACGTGAGCGGTGACGTCAGGTGGGGCTGAGGGGACTTGTCAGTCGGTGGGAACGCAGAGGGCGGGGAGGACCACGGCGTCGATGTACGAAAGGAGGAACGACTGCGTCGGCGGCTGCTCGTCGATCATCGCGCGGGCGGCGAACCCGCCGATCATCATGTGCATCACGAACCCGATCGCCGGGTTGTCCGCACGGACCTCTCCCCGGTCGACCGCCCGCTGGATCACGCGACGGAACTCCGCCATCTCCGGCTCGATGAGATGCTCCCGGAACGCCTTCAGGAGGTCCGGGTTGCCGTGCACCGCCATGGCCAGGCCCCGCATCAGCGCGGAGCTCTGCTCCATCTCGCAGTCGTCCGAACGCATCGTGAGGGCGTGCAGATCGCCCTGGAGCGACCCGGTGTCGACCCCGTCGGCCGAGCCGCCCGGCTTGCTGTGCCGCACGGCCTTCGCCACCAGTTCGGCCTTGCCGCCCCACTGGCGGTAGAGCGTCGCCTTGCTGGACCGGGTGCGGGCGGCCACGGCGTCCATGGTGAGGGCGTCGTAGCCGACTTCGCGGAGCAGGTCGAGCACGGCCTCGTACAACTCGGCCTCGCGCTCGGGGGTGATACGACTGCGGCGCGCCGCGGCGACCTCGGTCATCGTTCCCACCTTCCCACTCCGAACGACACGGTTTCGTACGTGACGAATGTAGCGCACCACTTCATGCGAAACGAAACCGTTTCGTACGTGTCCTCGGTCACGCCCTGGTCGAACGCCCGGAATTTTCACAAGTTGCTCCGCTCCATCCCGCGGAAAAGCATGGGGAGGTGAGCTATCTGCGCCTGCCGCACCTCAGCGGCGAACTGCTGTGCTTCGTGGCCGAGGACGACCTCTGGCTGGCCCCCCTCGGCTCCCCGGGCCGCGCCTGGCGGCTCACGGTGGACCGCACCAAGACCGGCCACCCCCGCTTCTCTCCCGACGGCCGGACGATCGCGTATACGAGCTGGCGCAGCCTGGTGCCCGAGATCCATGTGGTCGGCGTGGACGGCGGGCCGGGCCGGCAGCTGACGTACTGGGGAAGCGCGGACACCCGGGTGTGCGGCTGGACCCCTGCCGAGAACGGCGGCCCGGAGATCCTCGCCGTCGCCTCCCACGGCCAGCCCTTCTCGTACTTCACCTGGGCCTACAAGGTCTCCACCGACGGCGATCCCGGCCGCAAGCTCCCCTGGGGCCCGGTCGCCGACATCCAGGTCGCCGACCTCGACGAAGGGCACCGGACCCTGCTCCTGACCGGCACCCCGCCGCACGAACCGGCCGCCTGGAAGCGGTACCGGGGCGGCGCCATGGGCCGGCTGTGGCTGCACGGCCAGCGGCTGCTCGCCGGCATCGGCGGCCATCTGGACTGCCCCATGTTCGTCGGCGGCCGGATCGCGTTCCTCTCCGACCACGAGGGCATCGGCAATCTCTACTCCTGCGCCTACGACGGCTCCGACCTGCGCCGCCACACCGACCACGACGCCTTCTACGCCCGGCACGCCTCAAGCGACGGCACGCGGGTGGTGTACCAGTGCGCGGGCGACCTGTGGCTGGTGGACGACCTGTCGGCGGACTCGGTGCCGCACCGGCTCGATGTACGCCTGTCCGGCGCGCGCGCGGGACGCCGCAAGTACCAGGTGCCGGCCGCCCGGCACGTGGACGGCATCTCGGTCGACGAGACCGGCCGGGCCAGCGCCGTCGTGGTCCGCGGCAGCCTGTACTGGCTCACCCACCGCGACGGCCCCGCGCGCACCATCTCGGACACCCCCGGCGTCCGGGTCCGGCTCCCGGAGATGCTGGGCTCGACCGGGCGGATCGCCTACGTCACGGACGCCGCGGGCGAGGACGCGATCGAGATCTCCCATCTGCCCCGCGCCAGCGGCGACCGCGCGCCGCGCCGGCTGGCCTCCGGCGAGCTGGGCCGGGTCCTGGAGCTGGCCTCGGACCCGCTGGGCGAGCGCCTCGCCGTCGCCGCCCACGACGGACGGCTGCTGCTGATCGACACGGGCGAGGACACGGACGGCGAGGTGACCGAGCTGATCCGGTCCATCAACGGCCCGGTGCGGGACCTGGCCTTCTCGCCGGACGGCTCCTGGCTGACCTGGTCGCATCCGGGGATCGGCCGCTCGCTCCGGCAGATCAAGATGGCCCGGATCTCCGGCCCCGGGCAGGCGGACCAACCGGTCGTCGACGTGACCAACGGCCGCTTCGAGGACGAGAACCCCGTCTTCACCCGGGACGGCCGCTATCTGGCGTTCCTTTCCTGGCGCGGCTTCGACCCGGTGTACGACGTCCACACCGGCGACCTGTCCTTCCCGCTCGGCTGCCGCCCGTACCTGGTCCCGCTGTCCTCGGCCACCCCCTCCCCCTTCGCCCTGAACCCCGAGGGCCGGCCGGCCGCCGGGGGCCTGGACCCCGTGGAGGACGAGGAGACCGGCGAGGGCGGCACGGTGACCGTGGAGGTCGAGGGGCTGGAGAACAGGGTCACCCCGTTCCCGGTCTCCGCCTCCAAGTACTCCGGGCTGCTGCCGGTCTCCGGCGGCGGACTGGTCTGGCTGCGCTGGCCGATCTCGGGCGCGCTCGGCGAGACGTTCGCCAACCCCAACGACCCCAGTGAGCGGCCCACACTGGAGTACTTCAACCTCACCAAGGCGAAGAAGTCCCAACTCGTCGACCACCTCGACTGGTTCTCGGTGAGCGGCGACGGCACCCGGCTGGTGCTCATGGACGAGGGCGACCTGCGGGCCGTCCCCGCGACCGAGCCCGGCGACGGCGACACCACCACCTGGATCGACCTGCGCCGCATCCTGCACGAGGTCGACCCGCCCGCCGAGTGGCGCCAGGCCTACGCCGAGGCCGGCCGGCTCATCCGGGACTACTTCTGGGAGCCGCGCATGTGCGGCATCGACTGGGACGCGGTCCTCGACCAGTACCGGCCGCTGGTCGAACGGGTCGCCTCCCCCGACGAATTCGCCGACCTGCTGCGCGAGGTGCTGGGCGAGCTGGGCACCTCCCACGCCTATGTCACCCCCGCCCGCCGCAACGAGGGACCGGCGCACTACCAGCGCCTCCAGGGCCTGCTGGGCGCCAACCTGGTGTGCCGGGACGGCCGTTGGACGGTCAAGCGGATCCTGCCCGGCGACTCCTCCGACTCCAAGGCCCGCTCCCCACTGGCCGGCACGGGCATCCGCGAGGGCGCCGTGCTCACCCATGTGGACGGCCGGCCGGTGGACCCGGTGACGGGTCCCTATCCGCTGCTGGCGGGTTCGGGCGGTACGACGGTGGAGCTGACCTTCGCCCCGGCCGAGGGCGAGACGGGCCCGCCGCGACGGGTCGCCGTCGTGCCCCTGATCGACGAGCGGCCGCTGCGCTACCAGGACTGGGTGGCCAAACGCCGAGAGGTCACCCGGGAGCTGAGCGGCGGCAGGTGCGGCTATCTGCACATCCCCGACCTGGGCGGCTCGGGCTGGGCCCAGTTCAACCGCGATCTGCGCATGGAGGTCTCCCGGCCCGTGCTGATCGTGGACGTGCGCGGCAACGCGGGCGGGCACATCAGCGAGCTGGTCGTGGAGAAACTCACCCGGACCATCCTCGGCTGGGACCTGACCCGCAACGCCCAGCCCGTGTCGTACGCCTCGAACGCGCCCCGCGGCCCGATCGTCGCCCTCGCCGACGAGGCGACCTCCTCCGACGGCGACATGATCACGGCGGCCTTCAAACTGCTCAAGCTCGGGCCGGTGGTGGGCCAGCGCACCTGGGGCGGGGTGGTCGGCATGACCGGGCGGCACCGGCTGGGCGACGGCACGGTGATCACGGTGCCGATGAACGCGGCCTGGTTCGACGCCTACGGCTGGTCCGTGGAGAACCACGGCGTCGCCCCCGACCTGGACATCCTGCGCACCCCGCTGGACTGGGCGGAGGGCCGCCACGTCGAGATGGACGACGCGGTGCAACTGGCCCTGGACCTGCTGACCACCAACCCGGCGGCGGCCCCGCCCGACTACAGCGACGTACCGGACCGCTCGCGGCCGAAGCTGCCTCCGCGGACACCCCCGCAGACACCCCCGCGGACATGAGAAGGGGTGCCCCGCGCGGGGCACCCCTTCCACCGGACCGCCGACGTCAGGCGTCGTAGTCCATGTCCATGCGGTCACGCATGTCGTGCTCGGACTCGTCGATGTCCCGCGGGTTCTGGCGACCACGCTCGGCCTGCTGCGGGCCGCGCTGCGGCTGCTGCTGACCACGCTGCGGCTGCTGCTGACCACGCTGGGGCTGCTGCTGGCCGCGCTGGGCGCCCTTCTGCTTGCCCTGGGACTTGTCCTGGAACTGGTCCTTCATACCCATGTGGGTTCACTCCCGTGGAGGGTGAGGGGTTTGGGCCCTTTGGTTGGGCCCCGACCAGATTCACACGGGCGGACACACTGCGCATGTCGATCAGTCACGGTGCGTAGCGGCCAACCTGGCCGGGCGCGGGCGTACTCATTCGTGCCGGGCGGAACGCTCGCGCTCGTCGGCCTCCCCGCCCGCACCGACCAGCCCCGTCCGCATCCCCTTCAGCCGGGGCGCGAAGCGGCGCATCTCGCGCTGTCCCACGGTCCCGATGACCGCCGGCAGATAACCGCGCACGCCCTGCATCCCGCGCAGCCACCACTGCCCGTACACATGGGCCGAGCGCCGCTCGATGCCGGCGACGATCCGGTCCACCGCGGGGCCCAGCGGGTACGTCTTGTTGGACGGCCACGGCAGCCGCTGCCGCAACTCCCGCATGACGTCGTCCTGGTCGGCACCGCGCACCATGTCCGTGTCGGTCCACGACAGATACGCGACACCGACCTTCACGCCCTGGTGACCGACCTCGGCGCGCAGACAGTGCGCGTACGCCTCCACGCCGGACTTGGACGCGCAGTACGCCGTCATCATCGGCGCCGGGGTGATCGCGGCGAGCGAGGCGATCTGCAGCAGATAGCCGCGGCTCTCGGTGAGCACCGGCAAGAAGGCGCGGCCCGTCACCGCCGAGCCGATCAGATTGACCTCGATCACCCGCCGCCAGGCCCCGGGATCGGAGTCCGTGAACGGCCCGCCGCTCGCCACCCCGGCGTTGGCGACCACGATGTCGACCTTGCCGAAGCGCTCCTTGACCTCCCGGGCCACCCGCGTCATCGCCTCGTGGTCGGTGACGTCGGCGTACCAGTGGTCGCTGTCGCTGTGCAGCCTGCCGGACACCTCCTTGAGCGCGTCCGCCTCCAGCCCGACCAGCGCCACCTTGGCACCGCGCGCCGAGAGCTTGCGCGCGAGCAGCTCGCCGACGCCGCGCGCGGCTCCGGTGACGACCGCGACCTGGCCCTCCAGGCTCATCCTGCTCATGCGCCCTCCTTGACGTGTACGTACGTGGTGACGAGTTCCCGGATCTTCCCGGTGATCAGCTCGGGCGCCTCCACCGGGGTCATGTGGCCGAGCCCGGGCAGCTCGGTGAGGCCGACGCAGTCCGGCAGCTCGGCGGCCAGGAAACGGGCGTGCGCCGGCGGGGTGAGCCGGTCCTCGGTACCGGCGACCACCGCCGTGGGGACCCGCAACTCCCGTACGCCGTGGTCGAGGTCGAGCCGCTCCAGCACCCGCGACCAGGCGTGGCGCACCGCGCGCGGGCAGGCGTGCACGATGTGTGCGCACGCCTCCACCATGTGCGGGGCGGAACCGGCGCCCATCGTGGCGTACTTGAGGATCCGCTTCGCGACCGGAGTGACCGGACCGAGCGGGGCGCGCGAACCCAGGATGCGCGCGGTGAGCCAGGTGCGTATGCGCCCGGCGCGCAGCGGTACGACGCGTGCCTGCGCGACCAGCTTCGAACTGCCCGTGCTGCACAGCAGTACGGCGGCCGCGTGCTCCTGGAAACGGGGGCGCCCGGACGCGGCCATCACCGTCATCCCGCCCATGGAGTGGCCGGCGATCACGGCCCGCTCGCCGGGCGCGAGCGTCCGCGCGAGCACCGCCTCCAGGTCGTCCGCCAGCGCGTCGGTCGTGCAGGCGGGGCTCGCGGGGGTGCGCCCGTGTCCCCGCTGGTCGTACGCGATGACCCGGTGGTCCGCGGCCAGGTCCCGGATCTGCGCCGCCCAGAAGGCGGTCGAGCAGGTCCAGCCGTGGGCGAGGACGACGGGCGGCGCGCCCTCGGGCCCGTGCACCTCGACGTGCAGACGGGCGCCATCGGCGGAGACCACCGTGAGTTCACGGGCGGGGGTGGGCGGGGCGTAGGGGCCGCTGGTGACGCGGGTGAGACGGGTGAGACGGCTCACGAGGCCACCTCCGCCTTCGTCACGTCCTGCGTCGCGCTCTGGCTCGCGCTCTGGGTCGCGCCCGTGCGGGCCGGCGCCCGCAGCACCTCGTACTCCGCCAGGTCCACCCGACGGGTCGCCTTGCGGAACTCCGTCGTCGTACCGGGCCAGATGGTGGTGTTGCGGCCGCTCGCGTCCAGGTACCAGCTGGTGCAGCCACCGGTGTTCCAGACCGTGCGCTTCATGCGCTCCTGCACCATGCGGTTCCAGGCCTCCACGGCGCCGGGGCGGGCGTCGAGGGCGGCGCGGCCGCCGAGGACGTCGAGCTGCCGTACGTAGTCGGCCATGTAGTTCAACTGGGACTCGATCATCAGGATCATGGAGGAGTTCCCGAGCCCGGTGTTGGGCCCGATGACCGTCATCCAGTTGGGGAAGCCGGCCGCGGACGCTCCGCGCAGGGCCTGCATCCCGTCCTTCCAGCTCTCGGCGAGGGTCCTGCCCTCCGCCCCTACGACCCGCTCGGCGATCGGCATGTCGGTGACGTGGAAGCCCGTACCGAAGACGATCGCGTCGACCTCGGCCGCGCTGCCGTCGGCGGCGACGACGGTCGACCCGCGGATCTCGCTCAGCCCGCCGGCGACGACGTCCACATTGGGCTTCACCAGCGTCGGGTAGTACGTGCTGGACAGCAGGATCCGCTTGCAGCCGATGCGGTAGTCCGGGGTGAGCTTGGCGCGCAGGGCCGGGTCCTTGATGGCGCGGGCGATGTTGCGCCGCGCCAACTGCTCGACGAAGCCCAGCTCGTCGGGGTGCTTGGTGAAGGCCTGGACCTGCAACTCCCGGATGCCCCACAGCAGTCCGCGGCGCAGCTGCGTGGTGAAGGGCAGGGCGCGGTGGAGCCGGCGCTCGGCGCCGCTGATGGCGCGGTCCATGCGGGGCATGACCCAGGGCGGGGTGCGCTGGAAGAGGGTGAGCTTGGCGACCCGCGGCTGGATGGCCGGCACGATCTGGATGGCGGACGCCCCGGTGCCGACCATCGCGACCCGCTTGCCGCTCAGGTCGTAGTCGTGGTCCCAGCGGGCCGAGTGGAAGACCTTGCCCGGGAAGGACTCCAGGCCCGGGATGTCCGGGATCTTCGGGTCGGACAGCGGCCCGGTGGCGGAGACGACGATGTCGGCGCTCAGCGAGCCGTTCGTGGTCTCGATGTCCCAGCGCAGCCGCTCCGGGTCCCAGGTCATCAGCTTCACCTCGGCGCCGAAGCGGAGGTGCGGCCGCAGGCCGAAGACGTCGGTGACATGCTCCAGGTAGGCGCGGATGTGCTCCTGGCCGGAGAAGGTGCGCGGCCAGTCGGGGTTGGGCGCGAAGGAGAAGGAGTACAGGTGGGACGGTACGTCGCAGGCGCACCCGGGGTAGCTGTTGTCCCGCCAGGTGCCGCCGACGCTGTCCGCCCGCTCAAGGACCACGAAGTCGGTGATCCCCTCGCGGCGCAGCCGTACGGCCGCGCCCAGCCCGCCGAAGCCGGACCCGATCACCGCCACCCGTACATGCTCGTGTTCGGCCATCCCGAAGCCTCCAGGCATCGCATCGGACTCGTTGAACCATGCCAGTGAACACTGGCGCAATGGGAGGGTAGAGCAGCTCCGTACCGAGCGGTAGGGGTCCGGGGAAGGAAGTTACCCGCGGTACAACACAGGCGGCACCACATAGGCTGATCGCGTGGCTGAAGACGCAGGACGACCCGGCGAGCAGCGTGAATACCGCATGGAGGAGCTGGCACAGCTGGCCGGCATCACCGTGCGCACCCTGCGTTTCTACCGCGAGCGCAAGCTGATCCCGCCGCCCCGCCGCGAGGGCCGTATCGCCTGGTACGACGACCACCACCTGGCCCGCCTGCGCACGATCTCGGCCCTGCTGGAACGCGGCCACACCCTGAACGGCATCGCGGAGCTCGCCGAGGCCTTCGACCACGGCCGGGACGTCGCCGACCTGCTCGGCGTCGGTGCCCCCACCGAGGAGGAGCCGGTCCGGCTGACCCCCGAGGAACTCGCCGACCACTTCGCGGGCGAGGTCACCCGCGAGAACCTCGCCGCGGCCATGGACCTCGGCTACCTGGGCACCGACGGCGACGAGATCGTCCACATCAGCCGCCGCCTGCTGGACGTGTCCTCGGCCCTGGTCCGCGAGGGCATCCCGCTCGCCGAGGTCCTGACGGCGGCCAAGCGCGTACGCGAACACGCGGACGCCCTGGCCGAACTCTTCACCGAGGTCATCCTCCGCCACGGCCCCGAGGAGGACCTGGCCCGCCTGCGCCCCCTGGCCCGCAGCGTGGTGGAGGCGGAACTGTCCCTGGCCCTGGACCGACGACTGCGGAAGCGGGACTGAAGGTCAGCCAGATTCACCCCATCGGGGCAAATTTCACGCAAACCCAGACGGAAGAGGTTTCGGACTTCGAGAGTGAGATCGAAAGGCCCCGGCGGCTGTGCGACCAGCCCCGGGGTGTGGCCGACACTCTCCAGGAGCGCCGACATGCCCGAGCATAGCCTTCGTCCAGCCGTGCCCTCTTTGCCTGACTCACCCTTCACCGGACGGCCCAGGACCCTTGGAGCCCTGCGTCTCAGCTACCTCACCAGTGTCACCACTTCGCCGAGCAGGCAACGGTCCGCCATCCAGTCGACCGCTGACAGGCTCGGCCTGACCCTGGTTGCCGAGGCGTCGGACCTCGGTGTCTCGGCCCGCGCCACGTCCCCGTTCGAACGGCCGTCCCTCTCGCTCTGGCTGCGACGGCCTCACGAGTACGACGCCGTCGTATGGGCCCGTGTAGATCGCGCCATACGCTCCGTGGCACACATGACCGAGTTGATCGCCTGGGGACGACAGCACGCCCGGACTCTCGTGTTCGGGACGCCGGAGCCCGACTGCCCGCTCGTCGTAACACCGCAGGCGAACGGTTCGACCATCCGACGGTGCATGGACATCGCTCATGACGCCGAACAGGAAGCCCGCACCATCTCCGCCCGACTCAGTGGCAGTCACGCAGCACTACGCGCCGCCGGTCGCTACGGAGGAGGGTTGATCCCCTTCGGCTACCGGAAGGCGGTACACCCCTCAGGCAACGGGTGGTGCCTGACTCCCGATTCCGAGACCGCCGCCCTCGTTCGCATGATCGTGGAAGACGTGCACGCAGGACAGTCACTGACTGCCATCGCATGCGAGCTGAACGCCTCGGCCATGCCGGTACCACGCGACCGCCACGCCCAGCTCCAGGGACGCCCCACCGGCGGTCGTCGCCACGGTCGTGACTTCGAGCGGTTCCGCTGGACCTCAGGCACTTTGTCCAAGGTATTGCGCAGCCCAACCTTGATGGGGCACCGAACGCACCGAGGGGAGACGGTTCTCGATCCGTCCGGCGCACCCGTGATGATCGGACAGCCGCTGCTGTCCGAAGAGGAATTCCACGCGTTGCAGCACGTCCTGATGGCGCGTTCCAATGGCACCCGACGCACAAGGGCCCGGACGACAGCGCTGCTCACGGGCGTCGTGCACTGTTCGGGCTGCAATGGACGCATGTACTTCGCGGCACGTAAGGGCTATCCGTACGGTTACTACATGTGCCGCGCCACGGCGCGCGGTGAGGTGTGCCCCGCCCCAGCCGGAATGCGGTCCGACTGGCTCGAGTCATACACCGTCGAGCGCTACCGCGAAGCGACTGCGACGGACGCCGTCGCCTCGCGCGAGCTTCTTCTCGAAAGCGGCGCCCGTGTCACCGTCGCCAAGGGCCGCTGCGGCGGCACGGCCCGGCTGGCCGGACCGGACATCTCACGCTTGACCTTCACGCTCGGTGAACGCTCCGGCGCACCGGACGGGAGCTGAGCCCGTCACATCTCGAAGACGACGGTCACCGGAGCGTGGTCCGACCACCGCTCCTCGTGACTGGCAGCCCGCTCCACGACTGCCTTGACGGCCCGTGCCGCGAGCCCAGGGGTCGCCACGGCCAGGTCGATGCGCCAACCCGAATCGTTGTCAAAGGCCCGCCCCCGGTACGACCACCAGGTGTACGGCCCTTCGGCGTCCGGGTGCAGGGTGCGCACCACGTCCGTGTAGCCGCCGTCGCCCGGGGAAAGGACCCTGCCGAGCCACTCCCGTTCCTCCGGCAGGAAGCCCGAGTTCTTGGTGTTGGCGCGCCAGTTCTTGAGGTCGGCGTTGTGGTGGGCGATGTTCCAGTCGCCGCAGACCAGTACCTCGCGGCCGTCGGCGGCGGCACGCTCGCGCAGCCCCTTCAGGTGGGCGAGGAATTCGTCCATGAAGCGGACCTTCTCGTCCTGCCGCTCGGTGCCGACCTCCCCGGAGGGGAGGTAGAGGGAGGCGACGGTGACGCCGGGCAGGTCGGCCTCCACATAGCGGCCGCTGCCGTCGAACTCGGCCGATCCGAAGCCCACCTGGATGCGGTCGGGTTCGCGCCGCGTGTAGAGGGAGACGCCCGCGCGGCCCTTGGCGGCGGCCGGGGCGTGTACGACGTGCCAGCCGTCGGGCCTGCGCACGCCCTCGGGCAGCTGCTCCGGCTCCGCGCGCACCTCCTGGAGGCAGAGCACATCCGCGGAGGTCTCCGCGAGCCATTCCACGAAGCCCTTCTTCGCGGCGGCCCGCAGCCCGTTCACATTCACCGAGGTCACAGTCAGCACCCGGGCACGATACCGGCACACTGGACGAGGTCCGGTATTCCACCGGGCCTTCCTCTGCATGATTGTACGATGCTCAGCATGAATATACGTCCCGTCCCCTTCGACCACCCCGACGCCGTCAAGCTCAACGACGAGGTACAGGCCGAGTACCACGTGCGCTACGGCGACGGCGGTGACGCCACCACCCTGGACGCGTCGGACTTCGAGCCGCCCAGCGGCGTCTACCTGATCGCGTACGACGAGGGCGGCCGCCCCGTGGCCACCGGCGGCTGGCGCAGCCAGGACGAGAACGGCGAGGGCCACGAGGACGGCGACGCCGAACTCAAGCGCATGTACGTGGTCGAGGAGATGCGCGGCCGCGGCCTGGCCCGCCGCATGCTGGCCGCCCTGGAGGAGGACGCCCGCGCGGCCGGCCGCGCCCGGATGGTCCTGGAGACGGGCACCAAGCAGCCGGAGGCCATCGCCCTCTACATTTCCAGCGGTTATGAGCCCTGCACCAAGTTCGGCTACTACCGCCACTACGAGTCGAGCCGCTGCTACGCGAAGCCGCTGTGAACACGATGAAGCCCCGGTCGGCTTTCGCCGACCGGGGCTTCATGCTGCGTGGACCTGAGGGGATTTGAACCCCTGGCCCCCTCGATGCGAACGAGGTGCGCTACCGGACTGCGCCACAGGCCCTTGCAACGAGTGAAACTTTAGCACCCCGATCGGGGTGCTTGGAAATCCGTTCCCTGACTGGTCAGGGCGGGCTCCCGAGGGGTGACGGGCATCACTCGTTGGCCGCGCGCGGGCGGTCGCCGTCCTCGTACTGGTCGAAGAGCGGCGTGCGGCCGCGTTCGCGCGCGCGGCGGGCGGAGGCGGCACGGCGCCGTGCCTCACCGCGCTCGTCCGCGGCCGGCTCGTCCTCGGCCGCGGGCTCGGGCTCGGATTCCCGCGTCCGGGCGTCCGGCTTCGCCTCCTGCTCCGGCGCGACGGAGCTGGACCGCGCCGAACTCCACGCGTCGGGCGCCTCCAGGTCCACGTCGGACGTGGCCCGCGGCGCGACCGGCGCGGTCACATACGTCGGCAGCGGCACCGGCACCGGGTCCCAGCTGTCGCCGTGCCCGGGCCGACGCTGGCGCTCGCGCTGCTGGTCGACCCACTCCGCGTGGTCGGTCTGCTCGACGAGGGCGCGACGGTCGGCGGCGAGGGCGGACATGCCGGTATCGGTCTCGGTCGCTGGTCCCTCGTCCGGTTCGTCGGCGGACGCGCCCGCGTCCAGGGGCGCGCGCCGCCGCGGCTGGCGTGCGCGCTCCCGCAGCCGCGCGGCCGCAGCCTCGGCCTGGCGCCGGTCCATCTGGTAGGCGAAGCGGCGGCGTTCCTGGCTGCGCAGATACGCGATGTACGAGCTGAGCAGTATGGCGGGCACGGCGGGCGCCCACAGGAACGCGAGCCCGCCGACGGCCGCGACGATGGCGCCGAGCGTGAAGGCGAGGAAGAGCATCACCGTGGTGCGCCGGCGACGCGCAAGTGCCTTCGAGCGCTGGGCGCGTGCCGCGGCCGCCTGGGCCGAGGGCGAACGCCGCGCCACGGGCACGCGCTTCTGCGCGGAAGGGGACTTCGGCGTGGAAGGGGACTTCGGCGCGGAAGGGGAAGCCGACTTGGGCGCCGACGCCGAAGGGGACTTGGGCGCGGATCCCTGCTGACGCGCGGGCGCGGAGCCGGACTTCGGGGTCGGCCCGGTCGCCTGACCGCGCGCCGCTTCCGGGCGCTCCGGTGTCTCCGGCTCGACGTCCGCCCGTACCTGACGGCGGGTCGGGCGCATGGCAAAGGCCCGGACGTCCACCGAGTCGGTGACGGCGTCCGGGTCGCCGGCGCTGGGCTCCCCCTCCTGGGCGGAGCGCGCCCGCAGGTCCTTGGCGTACCGGCGCTCCATCCCCGCCCGTCCGGACAGCAGCCGGATGGCGGTGCTGAAGCGTTCCGTCGGACGGGCCTCGTTCAGCTCGTCCTGCCTACGGAGCCACATCGGCACCAAGTAGGCGGCCCAGGCCCCGACAATGACTGCGTAGATGAGGCCGCTGCTGCTCACGTCTCACACGGTAGAGGGGTTTGCGTGAGGCCATCTGCCAATTGGGCCGGTGTGTCGCACGATCCGGCTGATATTTCGAACTTTTTTTGTGACCGATGCGATCACTAGGCCGTCGGAGCCGCGAATTCAATACTCCGAGACGGTCAACGACCGATCAATTTCGAACAAATATTCAATTTCCCGGGCTATGCGGGATTGCCGGGGGTGTTCTGCGGATTCCGCGGCGCACTTCCGCTGTTCGACCTCCCCTGAGAGCGTGCCCGCTGCCAGCGGCTCAGCAACCCTTCGGGTACCTCTTCCGCGGTGAGCGCGAAGACGAGGTGGTCGCGCCAGGCTCCGTCGATGTGGAGATAACGCGGGCGCAGTCCCTCCTCGCGGAATCCGAGTTTCTCCACGACCCGGCGGCTGGGCCGGTTCTCGGGGCGAATGCAGACCTCGATGCGGTGCAGACCGACGGCGCGGAAACAGTGGTCCACCACGAGCGCGACGGCCGTCGGCATCACCCCGCGGCCGGCCACCGCCTCGTCGACCCAGTAGCCGACGTGCCCCGAGCACATCGAGCCCCAGGTGATCCCGGCGACCGTCAACTGTCCGACCAGCCGCCCCTGGTATTCGATGACGAACGGCAGCATCCGGCCCGAGTTCGCCTCGGAGCGCAGATGCCGGACCATCTGCCGGTAGGTCGGCCGGTGCGCTATCGGCCCGCTGGGCGTGGGCGGCGGAATGGTCGCCTCCCAGGGGCGCAGCCAGTCCCGGTTGCGCCGGTTCACTTCGCGCCAGGCCCGCTGGTCGCGCAGCTTTATCGGCCGGAGGACGATGTCGCCGTCCGCCAGCACGACGGGCCAGGATGGGCTGTTCAGCTCGCACCCCCATGTCCGGGTCTGGGGTGGTCGCCGCCGCGGATCTGGTCCACGGCGTGGACCAGCAGGGGCTCCAGGACGGCGAGGCCGTCCTTCACCCCGCCGGTGGAGCCCGGCAGATTGACGATCAGCGTCCGCCCCGCCACTCCGGCCAGGCCCCGGGACAGCGCCGCGGTCGGCACCTTCTGCATTCCGAACGCGCGGACGGCCTCCGCGATGCCCGGCACCTCGTAGTCGATCACCCTGCGCGTGGCCTCGGGCGTGCGGTCGGTCGGCGAGACGCCGGTGCCGCCGGTGGTGACGATGGCGTCGTACTCCGCCTCGACACCGGCGCGCAGGGCCGCCTCCACGGGGTCACCGTCGGGGACGACCTGCGGACCGTCCACGGCGAAGCCGAAGCCGGCGAGGCCCTCGGCGATCAGCGGACCGCCCCGGTCCTCGTAGACCCCGACGGCAGCCCTGTTGGAGGCGGTGACCACAAGGGCCCGGTATGTCATGCCCGGCTCCAATCACCCGACTTGCCGCCCGTCTTCTCCTCCACCCGTACGTCCGTGATGACCGCTCCCTTGTCGACGGCCTTGACCATGTCGATCACGGTGAGCGCGGCGACCGACACCGCGGTGAGGGCCTCCATCTCGACACCCGTGCGGTCCGTGGTCTTCACGGTGGCCTGGATCTCGACGGCGTCGTCCGCGACCGACAGCTCCAGTTTCACACCGGAGACCGACAACGGGTGGCACAGGGGGATCAGGTCCGGGGTGCGCTTGGCGCCCATGATCCCGGCGATGCGCGCGGTGGCGAGCGCGTCTCCCTTGGGAACCCCTTCGCCGCGCAGCAGCTCGACCACGCGGGGCGAGACGAGGACACGGCCGCTGGCACGGGCGGTGCGCGCGGTCACGTCCTTCCCGGACACGTCGACCATGCGGGCCGCGCCCGCCTCGTCGATGTGCGTGAGTCGGTCCTGCACAGGGGGTCCGGGGGTCTCCCCCCGGGAAGGCACAGTCATGGTGTGTGGCGCTCCCGGTCCGGGCCCGTCGCGGTGCGGCGCACGGGCCTGTTGTGCGCGACACGCTACCGCCAAGTCGGTGTGCGCACCGGTGCGGGATGCCCGGGGGCCGGGCTCAGCCCAGCAGGACGACCTCGACCTCCGTGCCGGGTTCGACGGATTCGACGTCCTCGGGTACGACGATCAGCGCGTCGGCGTGGGCCAGGGCCGCGACCAGATGGGACCCGGCACCGCCCACGGGCGTGACCTCGCCCTCGGCGTGCGTCGCCCGCACGAACTGTCTGCGCCCCTTCGGCGAGCTCAGCGCCTGGTCCACCTTCAGGGTCGCCCGGGTCGTCGGCCGGTGGAGGTCCGCAAGGCCCATCAGGGCACGGATGGCGGGCCGGACGAACAGCTCGAAGGAGACGTACGACGACACGGGGTTGCCCGGCAGTGCGAGGAGGGGGGTGTGGTCGGGGCCGATGGAGCCGAAGCCCTGGGGCTTGCCCGGCTGCATGGCGAGCTTGCGGAACTCGACGCCGCCGCCCGCCTCGTCCTCGTCGCCGACGTGCGACAGCGCCTCCTTGACCACGTCGTACGCCCCGACGCTCACCCCGCCGGTGGTGACCAGCAGGTCGGCTCGGATGAGCTGGTCCTCGATGGTGGACCGCAGCGTCTCGGCGTCGTCGACGACGGCGCCCACCCGGTAGGCGATCGCACCCGCGTCCCGGGCGGCGGCGGTCAGGGCGAAGCTGTTGGAGTCGTAGATCTGGCCGCTGCCCAGCTCCTCGCCGGGCTGGACCAGCTCGCTGCCGGTGGACACCACGACCACGCGCGGCCGCGGGCGCACGCGCACCGTGCCGCGCCCGATCGCGGCGAGCAGCGCGATCTGCGGCGGGCCGAGGACCGTACCGGCCTCCAGGGCGCGGTCGCCGGCCCTCACGTCGCTGCCCACCGCGCGCACATGCGCGCGTGCCTCGGCCGGCCGGTACACGTTCACATGCCCGGTGGCACCCTCGGGGGCCAGGCTGCGGGCGTGCATCCCGCTCACGGGCCCCTCGCCGAGGCCTCCGTCGGTCCACTCCACGGGAACGACGGCCTCCGCGCCCGGCGGCAGCGGGGCGCCGGTCATGATGCGGGCCGCCTGGCCCGGGCCGACCCGGGTCAGCTCGGCGGCGCCCGCCGCGACGTCCCCGACGACCTCCAGGACGGCGGGGAACTCCTCGCTCGCGCCCGCGATGTCCGCGACCCGCACCGCGTACCCGTCCATGGAACTGTTGTCGAACGGTGGCAGCGAGACCGGCACCGTGACGTCGTCGACCAGGATGCAGCCCTGGGCGTCGAGCAGTTGCAGCTCGATGGGGTCGAGGGGGCGGACGGTGGCGAGGATGTCCTCCAGGTGCTCGTCCACCGACCACAGGTGGTCCTGGCCGGCGGGGCGGGTCGCGGCGCTGCTCAACGTTGCTGCATCTCCTCGGCTACGTAACTGCGAAGCCAGGTCCGGAAGTCCGGGCCCAGGTCTTCACGTTCGCATGCGAGTCTGACAATGGCACGCAGATAGTCGCCACGGTCGCCGGTGTCATAGCGGCGGCCCTTGAAGACGACGCCGTGCACCGGGCCGCCGACCTTCTCGTCCTGCGCGAGCTGCTGGAGGGCGTCGGTGAGCTGGATCTCACCGCCGCGCCCGGGCTCGGTCTGACGCAGTATCTCGAAGACGTGCGGGTCGAGGACGTAGCGGCCGATGACCGCGTAGTTCGACGGGGCGTCCGCCGGGTCCGGCTTCTCGACCAGGCCGGTCACCTTGACCACGTCGCCGTCGGTGGTGGTCTCCACGGCCGCGCAGCCGTAGAGGTGGATCTGCTCGGGCGCGACCTCCATGAGCGCGATGACGCTGCCGCCATGCTGCTCCTGGACCTCGATCATGCGCTGGAGCAGGGGGTCGCGCGGGTCGATCAGGTCGTCGCCGAGCAGGACGGCGAAGGGCTCGTGCCCGACGTGCGGGGCGGCGCACAGGACGGCGTGGCCGAGGCCCCTCGGGTCGCCCTGGCGCACATAGTGCATGGTGGCGAGGTCGCTGGACTCCTGGACCTTGGCGAGCCGCTCGGCGTCGCCCTTCTTCTCCAGGGCCGACTCGAGCTCGTAGTTGCGGTCGAAGTGGTCCTCGAGGGGGCGCTTGTTGCGTCCGGTGATCATGAGCACGTCGTCGAGCCCCGCCGACACGGCCTCCTCGACCACGTACTGGATCGCGGGCTTGTCCACGACCGGCAGCATCTCCTTGGGAGTGGCTTTGGTGGCCGGCAGGAACCGGGTGCCGAGGCCTGCCGCGGGAATGACAGCCTTGGTGATCCTGGGGTGCGACTGAGTCATGACCGCAACCTTATCCGGTGGCTTTGCGGGGAATCCGCGGGTCCGGTTAATTAGCTCTCATATGAGCACATTAGGAAGGGTGCAAGAGCGACCAGTGGAACACGTCGGACGTGCGGTGGATCCTGACAAGCGAATGTTGCGGCGAGAGCTCCTCGCGGTGAGGAACAGGTTGACGGCGGATGTCGTCAGGGATGCGGGCACGGCGCTGGCCGAGCGCGCGCTGGAGCTGCCCGAGCTGAGGCGTGCGCGCACGGTGGCGGCGTACGTCTCCGTGGAGAGCGAACCCGGCACGCTCGCGCTGCTGGACGCGCTGCACGCGCGCGGCGTGCGCGTGCTCCTGCCGGCGCTGCTGCCGGACAACGACCTGGACTGGGGCGCGTACACCGGGGAGGGCTCCCTCGCACGCGTCCAACACGGCGGAAAGATGGCCCTCTTCGAGCCCGCCGGCGAACGCCTGGGCCCCGACGCCGTGACGTCCGCCGACGTCGTCCTGCTGCCCGGGCTCGCGGTGGACGCGCGCGGGATGCGCCTGGGACGCGGCGGAGGGTCGTACGACCGCGTACTGGCCCGGCTGGAGCGGGCGGACGCGCACCCCGCGCTCGTGGTGCTCCTGTACGACTCGGAGGTCGTCGAGCGCGTCCCCGAGGAGGCGCACGACCGGCCGGTGGACGCGGTGGTGACCCCGTCCGGCCTGCGCCGCTTCAAGGCCGCCTGACGTCTCGCCCCTCCCCGGGTGGTCCCCCTGATATGAAGTGGGGCCGCACCCCGCCGGCGTGGGGGCGCAATTGGGACCTGGCGGGCACGGGCCGCCGCCGTTGGTGGGGGGGGTGGGGGCGGGGGGCGGGCGGCCCCG
>NZ_JBFAIQ010000051.1:0-36954 GCF_040654755.1 Streptomyces sp. NPDC050625 | reverse complement strand
GCCCCGCCGCGGGCACGTCGGCGGGGCTCCCCCGCCGCGGGCACGTCGGTTCTGCCTTACGGTCGTGTGCCGTTCTCGTCGTCCCGTGCCGTCACCTCTTGCGAGGCCCAGGCGGTCCGTTGTGGTGATGGACCGGCCCGGGGCCGCCGGGACCGGCGCCGTCGGCATCGCCCGGGCCGCCGCCCGGGGGCGGACCGTGGTGATGGAAGATCGGCGGAGGCCCGCCGGGAACGGCCCGGCTGAGGTCGGGCGAACCGGCCCCCGGACCGAAGTGGTGGTAGCCCGGCCCGGGGGCGCCGGCGGGTTCGGGAGTGCGCTCGGGCGCCGGCTCCGGCAGCGGCGCGTCGTCGTGTCGCGAGAACTGGGTGCGATACAGCTCCGCGTAGAGGCCGCCCCGCGCGATCAACTCGTCGTGCGTGCCTCGTTCCTGGACCCGCCCGTCGTCGATGACCAGGATCTGGTCGGCGTCCCGGATGGTGGAGAGCCGGTGTGCGATCACCAGCGAGGTCCGGCCCGCCAGCGCGGACTTCAGCGCCCGCTGCAGGGCCGCCTCCGACTCGGAGTCGAGATGTGCGGTGGCCTCGTCGAGCACCACGATCGGCGGTGCCTTCAGCAGCAGCCGGGCCATGGCGATGCGCTGCTTCTCCCCGCCCGACAGCCGGTAGCCGCGGTCACCGACCACGGTGTCGAACCCGTCGGGCAGCGACTCGATCAGCTCCCAGATCTGCGCCGCCCTGCACGCCTCGATCATGTCCTGTTCGGTCGCCTCCGGGCGGGCGTAGAGCAGGTTCTCCCGCAGCGTGGTGTGGAAGAGGTGCGCGTCCTGGGTGACCATGCCGACCGTGTCGTGCAACGACTCCAGCGTCAGGTCGCGGATGTCGTGGCCGCCGATGCGGACGGTGCCCTCCAACGGGTCGTAGAGCCGTGGCACCAGGTGGGTGATGGTCGTCTTGCCCGCACCCGACGGGCCGACCAGCGCGGTCAGCTTGCCCGCGGGCGCCGTGAAGTTCAGGTCGCGCAGCACCCATGCGTCGCTGTCGCGTTCCCGCGTCGGCATCGCGATGGACTCCAGGGAGGCCAGCGAGACCTCCGACGCCTTCGGGTAGCGGAACGACACGTTGCCGAACTCGATCTCCGGTGCCTTCTCCCCCGGTGCGGCGGAGGACGGCAGTGCCACCGCGTCCGGCTTCTCGGCGATCAGCGGCTTGAGGTCGAGCACCTCGAAGAGCCGGTCGAAGCTGACCAGCGCGGTCATCACATCCGCCTGGGCATTGGACAGTTGGCCGATCGGCGCGCCCAGCCGGGTGAGCAGCGTGGCCATCGCCACCAGCGTGCCGATCTGGAACGCGCCGTCGATGGCCATCGACCCGCCGAAGCCGTAGACCACGGCCGTGGCCAGCGACATCACCAGCATGTTCGTGATGAACAGCATCTTCATGGACACGGAGTTGCGTACTCCGACGTCCCGGCTCCGGCCCGCCAGCCCGGCGAAGAGCCGCGTCTCGCTGTGGGGACGGCCGTAGAGCTTCGCCAGGAGCGCCCCGGTGACGTTGAAGCGCTCGTTCATCATCGAGCCCATCTCGGCGTTGATCTGCATGTGCCGGCGCAGCAGCCGTTGCAGTCGGCGGCCGACGATCCTGCCCGGCAGCACGAAGAACGGCAGCAGCAACAGCGAGATGACGGTGATCTCCCACGACAGATAGAACATCGTGACGAGGACGAAGACCAGGGTGAGGCTTGCGGAGACCACAGTGGCGAACAGGTTCGTCAACGCCTGCTGGGCTCCGACCACGTCGGTGTTCAGCCGGCTCACCAGGGCGCCGGTCTGGGCCCGGGTGAAGAACGCGATCGGCTGCCGCTGCACGTGGTCGAAGACACGGGTCCGCAGGTCGTAGACGAGGCCCTCGCTCACCCGTGCCGAGAACCAGGACTCCGCGTAGGCGAGGAAGGCCGCCGCGACGGCCAGTACGCCCACCGCGACGGCGATCCACACGACGACGGACTTGTCGTGGTCGGCGATTCCGTCGTCGATGAGGTACTTGAACATCAGCGGCATCGCCACGGTGATGCCGGCGTTCAGCGTGGTAATGGCCAGAAGAGCGCCGATGACGCCGCGGTACGGCCGTGCGTAGGGAACGATCCGTTTCGCCGTGCCGGGCTTGACCCGCATCCTGCCCGAGGGCGTCTCCGGCCCTTCCCCGTGGATCAACACCGGTCCCGGGCCACCCATCATGGCCACAGATACCACCTCTGTCCTGTCTCGGGATTCCTGTCGGGACGGGCCGGCTCAGTTGGCTGTCTCGTACTTGCTCATCTCGTCGATGAGGCTCTGCGGGCGCATGTCCGTCCAGTTCTCCTCGATGTAGTCGAGGCACTCCTTGCGGCTGCTCTCGCCGAAGACGGTCCGCCAGCCCGCCGGTACCTCGGCGAACGCGGGCCACAGCGAGTGCTGGTTCTCGTCGTTCACGAGCACCAGGAAGGAGCCGTTCTCGTCGTCGAAGGGGTTGGTCATGGTCACTCCCGTCAGATGGTTGTCGCACGGAGTGTGCGCAAATGCCGTGGGAAACACGTGTCTTGTGCGGCGAAGAAGTCGACGATCGCGGAATTCACCGCTTCCGGCTTCTCCAGGTATCCGTAGTGGCCGCACCCCGCGATCTCGGTGTAGCGGCACCGCGGGATGGCGTCGGCCACCTCTCTCGCCAGATGGGGCCGCATGACCAGGTCGTCGCCGAATCCGATCACCAGGCACGGACAAGCGATGGCCCGGTACGCGGGCCGCCGGTCCGGGATCATCTGGAGCGCCAGCTGTCCGCGTACGCTCGCGAGGTCGACCATCGACATCTCGAAGACGTCGAGCCAGTCGCGCAGCCGGGCTTCGTCGTTGAGCGTGGCGGGCGAGAGGTTCTGCAGCGCCTGTACGTAGGCCGCGTAGCGCGGCGGGACCTTGATGTCGCTGTCGCAGAGCTCCAGTTCCGCGGCCGTCATGGCGTCGGTGAGGGCGTCGGCTCTGGCCGTGGTGGCCATCAGCACGGCCTGCCGCACCAACTCCGGTCGGGCCACGAGCAGTTCCTGGACGACGACGGCGCCCAGCGAGAAGCCCACGACCCGGCACGCACCGATGCCGAGGTGGTCGATGAGCGAGGCGACGTCCGCCGCCATGGCGTCGAGCGTGAATCCGTCCGGGCACGGATCGCTCGGCGGGATGCCCCGGTTGTCGAGTGTGATCACCCGGTGGCCCGCCGCCCTGAGGGCGGGCACCTGGTGGGTGCGCCACATCCGGCCCGGCGCCCCGGTGCCGGTGACCATCACGACGGGATCCCCCGTGCCGTGGTCGTCGTAGCCGAGGTTGATCCCGTTGATGCGGGCAACCGGCATGTCCTGTACCCCCCTTCATCCGCCGCCGGGTTCGGTCACCCGGCGTGCCCCGCGAACCTGCCGACCTTGCTGATGACGTCCTCGCCGTACAGACGCAGCGCCTGTTGCAGCGCGAACTCGGCCATGTAGCACCGGAAGTCCTCCGGCGGATCCTCGGCGACGCGCAGCATCCTGCGGTTGGGCACCACGGCCGGCGCACTGAGCCGGTCCGCGGCCCGGGCCACGGCGGTGTCGAGCTCCTCCGGCTCCACGGCCTCGTCGAACAGGAACCGCGCGTCCGGCTCGGTCGCGAAGACACGACGGCCCTGGAGGATGATCTGGCGGGAGGCGCGCGGCCCCAGCGCCCGGCCGAGGCGGAAGTTGCCCGCGCCCGGCACGATGCCCTCGCGGGCGGCCGGCAGGGTGAAGTACGCGTCCGACGCGGCCGCCACATGGTCGAGGACGAGGAGCAGTTGGGCCCCGCCGCCGATCGCGAAGGTGTCGACGGCGGCGACCCACGGCTTCTCGATCGTGGGCGACTGCCAGGAGGCCGCCTCGTCGACCAGCACACCGCGCACGAGCTTGTGGATGTAGCCGATTTCGCGGCGGAGCAGAAAGCCGACCAGTGAGATGTCCCCGGCGTGCAGGCTCTTGAGGTTGATGCCCGCGCTGAACACCCGCCGTCCGCGGTAGCGGGGGTGGGTCATCTCCCCGCCGCGCAGCACGCCCACGGACACGTCCGGGTCGAGCAGCGCGATGTCGACGGCCGTCTCCATGTCCTCGACCTGGGCCTCGTCCTCGGCGTTGAGGCAGTCCTGCCGGCACATGGTCAGATGCGCCACGCCGTCGCGCCGCTCCAGCCGCACCGAGCGCAGTTCGAGCCGGCCGGTGGTACGGAACTCCGGCAGCAGCTCCAGCGCCCGCGGCGTGGGCCGCAGCATGGCGTCGAGCAGGTGCGGACCGGCCACCGGCGACCGCAGGACCGCCCTGAGGAAGATCCCCTGGTCGATCTCGTAGCCTTCCTTGCCGGCCTGGCGGTGAGTGCGCTCGGACGCCAGCTGCGCTGCCGTCGGCACCAGGCCGGGGCACATGTCCGCGGCGGCCTCGACCAGCTCCGGCAGCCGCAGGAACACCGAGCGGTTGTCGGTGAGTTCGTCGTAGACGGCCTCGGCATGCCGGTCCAGGAACCGGGCCCGCTCGGTGCGGGCCACGTTGTGCGCCGCGGCCATCTCGGCCCGCTGTGCGGGCGTTCGCTCGGCGGGCTCCGGCAGGGCGGCGACCAGCTCCGCCACGCGTGCGGTCGCTTCGCCGACGCCCGGCGGCACACGCAACACGGTCTGCTCGGCGACCCGTACGGCGGTCATGAGGCCTCCTTGGCGGCGATCGTGCGCAGTTGGCGGTCGCAGGCCGCCAGATGGGTGCCCAGCGCGTCCTCGAAGCTCGTGGTCGCGGCGTCGAAGAGCAGCTGCCGCCGGATCGCGATCTCCTTGCCGGACAGGCCGCTCACCAGCCCGGCCGTGGCGGCCACCGCGCTCGCCGGGTCGACGACCAGTTCGTCGACGATGCCCAGCGACACCAGTTCCGGCGCTTCGAGCGACAGCCCGAAGAGCACGGCCTTGCGGATGCGGGCGGCGCCGGCGAACCGGACGAGGCGGTAGCCGGCCATGCCCGGCCAGGTGGCCTCGCCGTCGTGCGGTAGGCGCAGCCGCATGCCGGGCGTGGCCACCCGGATGTCCGCGGCGAGGAAGGCGTCCAGCGCCGTGCCGCCGCAGTCACCGCGGGCCACCGCGACCGTCGCCGCGGGCAGTCGCTCCAGTCGGCGCAGGGCGCGCTCCCACTTGCTCACCAGCATCACGTCCAGGCCGTCGGCCCAGTCGTCGCCGGGGGCGCCGGACACCTGCACGCAGACGATGCCGCCGCCGCGGTCCTCGGCCTCGTCGCAGAGGGAGGCCAGTGCCGCGACCGTCGTGGCCGTGGGCGGCCGGGTCCCGTCGACCACCAGCGTGAGCGGTTCAGTCCTCACACCCTCCGCGCTCACCATCGGACCAGCGCCGTCTCGATCGTGGAGCCGGGCCCCATCGTCATGAGGACGCCGTACTCGCCGGGCCTGGTGACGCCTTCGTCGAGGAGCCGCTCGTAGGAGAACAGGAACGAGCCGCTGGAGACGTTGCCGTGGTCGCGCAGCACACCGCTGGTGTGGCGTACGTCGTGCCGGGTCAGCCCGAGGTTGACGGTGACGGCGTCGATGACCTTCTTGCCGCCGGAGTGCACCAGCCAGTGCCTGATGTCGCTGCGGCGCAGGCCTGTGCCCTCCAGGAGGCGGTCGACGACGATCTCGGCGTGGGCTCCGACCACATACGGGATGAGGGGGTCGAGATAGAAGCTGAACCTGCCCTGGTCGCGGTCCCACTCGTAGCGCATGGCGTCGACCGCTTCGGGGATGATGCAGCTGGCGAACTTCAGGATGCCGGGACCCTCGCCGCCGGCCGATCCGCCGTGTCCGCGGCCGCCCTGGCTGATCAGCGCGACGGCGGCGGCGCCGTCGCCGAAGAGGCTGTTGACGACGGCGGTGCGCATCGTCCCGTCCATGGCGTACGCCGAGGAGCACGCCTCGGCGCACAGTACGACGGCGAGTTCGCCCGGGTGCGCGGCGGACCAGCCCGCAACCACATTGAGGGCGTTCAGGCCGGCGTTGCAGCCCATGCCGACGATGTCGGAGCGGCTGCAGTGGCGGTCGATGCCCAGTTCCTTGATGAGCAGGGCGCTCAGCCCGGGGGTGAGGAAGCCGGTGGAGGTGACGCAGCACAGATGGCGCAGGTCGGACAGCTCGGCGCCGGCCCGCTTCAGACAGGCCCGCAGGGCCTCCGCCCCCATCTCGACCGCCGACCGCTTGTGCTTGTCGAGCAGATCGCCCTGCGGCTCCGAGATCCGCACTCCCTTCTCGTCCTCGGGGGGCAGGACCAGGTGCCGGCGCTCGATCGCGCTGTTCATGAAGACCGAGCGGATCCTGGGATCGGTGATGGCGAAGGCGTCGAGCACCTCCTGCTGTGTGTACGAGGTGGCGGGTGCTGCCGTACCGACGCCGATCATCCGCGGACGGGCTGCGGCCGGGTCGAGGCGCACGCCCACCGGGACCGGGGACCCGAGCAGATCCGCTTCCGGCGCTTCAGGAATTGCAACATTGACGGTCATCGGAAAGTCCAACCCCACATTCGCGGCTTGCTGAACAGCCGTCGCCGCCGAGTGACACGAACGCTGATCACGTGCATGCCTTTCTGAATCGATCGCGAATTGGTACGGATACGCGTACGGGTAGGTGTGCGAATACGTGTCAGGACGCCTCTGCTTCCGCTTCGATGAAGCGGACGAGCCGCCCGATGCCCTCTTCGATTTCCTCGGGCGTCAGATAGCTGGTGGACAGGCGGAGGGCGCGCCGACCGCCGCCGTGCGGATGAAAGTTGCGCATCGGCGTCCAGATGACGCCGAATTCCTCCGCGGACCGGGTCAGGGCCGCGTTGTCCGCCTCGAAGGGCACCTCGACCCGCAGGAAGAGTCCGCCGGTGGGCCTGTTCCACCGCACGCCGAGGGTCTCCCTGCGGGCGGCGGGCAGGCGCCGGTCGAGTTGTTCGAGCGTGGCGCGCATGGCGCCGCCGTAGTACGCGGCGGGGCCGGAGTTGAGCTCCGACACCCGGCCCCGGGCGGCGAGCAGGGTGCCGGCGACAGCGGCCTGGCCGAGGGACGAGGTGTTGACCGTCACCATGCTCTTGATCTTGGCGAGTTCGTCGGCGAGCAGTCCGGTGCGGCCGGCCTCGTCCACGACCCGCTGATCCGCGACGACGAACCCGACCCGGGCCCCGGGGAAGACGGTCTTGGAGAACGAGCCGAGGTGCACGACACGGCGCGCCCGGTCGAGCGACTTCAGTGTCGGCAGCGGCGGCCCGGGGCTGACCAGCCGGTACGGGCTGTCCTCCAGGATCAGGATGCCGTGCCGGTCGGCCAGTTCCAGCAGTTCGGTACGGGTTTCGAGGCTCAGCGTGGTCCCGGACGGATTGGAGTGGTCGGGGACCACGTAGAAGGCACGGGGCCGGCGCCCCCGGGCACGCTCCTCGTGGATCGCGGCCTCGACGTCGGCACAGTGGAGCCCGTCCGGGCGCTCCTCGACGCCATGGACGGGGATGTCGAGCAGCCGGGCCGCGCCGGTGATGCCCACGTAGCAGGGGCTGGCGTGCAGCAGCACGTCCTCGGGCCGCGCCATCAGTGCGCGCAGCACGAGCAGCATGGCCTCCTGGGCGCCGACCGTCACCACGAGGGACTCGGCGGGGACGTCGATGCCCTCGTCGACGCGCAGGGAGTCGGCGAGGATCTCGCGGATCCGGCCGGCCGTCGGGCCGTACTGGTACATGACGGTACGGATGTCCTGCTCCGTGGCGCCCTGTTCGGCCAAGTGGTCCAGATAGCCGCGGACGTGGGTGAAGATCTGCTCGGTGGCGAAGAATCCGTCGTAGGGGCGGCCGGGCGCGAAGGAGATCGCGTCGGGGTAGCGGAACGTCACCTCGTTGAGGAAGTTCATGGTGTCCAGGACCGGGTCCGAGACGCTGGCGTGCAGATCCGCCTTGCGCAGGACCGCCGCGGGCTCCGGTTGCGGCCCGGCCGCGGAAGGCTCCGGACGCGCGGAGCGAGTCGCGGGCGCGGTGCCCGGTCCGGCCACCACCTCGGGCCGGACGCCGACGACCGTGCCGGTCCCGGTGAACGCCATGGCCTCGGCCAGTTCCGCGACGAGGCGGTCCAGGGCCCGCGGCAGGCCCTCGGGTCCGGCGGCGAGCGGTCCGGCCACCGCCGGGTGGCCGAGCAGCACCGCGTCCGCGCCGTGGGCGAGGGCCACCAGCACGTCGGCGCCGCGCCGGATGCCACCGTCGAGCAGGACGGGGCAACGGCCCGCGACGGTCTCCGCGATCTCCGGCAGCGCGTGCAGGGAGGCGGCCACGACACCGTCGGCGCCCGCGTCGAGCGCGCGTACGACGTCCGCGGCCGTGTCGATGCCTGCGGTGAGCAGCGGAAGTCCAGCAACCTCGCGTACTGCCGTGAGGGCGGAAAGGCCGAGGTGATCGGGTGTCACCAGCAGTGCGCCGAACCCGGCTGCCGACGCGCGTCGGGCGAGGCCCAGGGCCGTCTCCCGGTCTCCCACGCCGTGGAGTCGAAGCCAGGTGGCGGGGCCGGCGGCCGCTGTCAGGTCAGGGAGTTCGCGTGCGCCGTACGCACTGACGACGGCCGGGAGACCGGCCGCGCCTGCCGTCTCGACCAGGGCGAGTTCGTCCTGGGGACGGGTCGGCGCGGCGAAGGGCCCGACGGCCAGCGGCGCGGCCCACGTACGGTCGAGGATCTTGGTCGCCGTGTCGGGCCGGCCGATCGCGCCCGACGTCCCCTGGCGCAGCCCGGCCCGGGACAGCGCCTCGCGGTTGGCCGCCCAGACGCGCTCCTGCTCGGCCAGGAACTCGTGCGGCACGCGGGCCTTGCCATGCCATGCCGACGTCGTCCCGCCGGCCCCCCGTACCGCCATGAATTTCCCCCACAAGCAGCGGCCAATTGCGTTGGCTTTCCGGTGATTAGATTTCCATGAGCGACGCGTGTCTACAACGGCGTCCAACTCACCGGAACGCAACAGCACCCGTGCGACGGGGGACAGTTCCTGCTTATTCTTGTGGGGGACTCAATTCAGCGGAATCGTGAACTCCGTGAAAGGCGTGGGCCGGGTGTCCAACCGTGAAAAGCGCACGGTTGGACGGCACGGCCGGAGTCGTGGACGGAGCGGTGCTCCCGCGCACGGGGGGACACTCCGGCAGGAGCACCGCGGTCTAGTGGGCGGCCAGCGCCTCGGTCGGAGGCAGCCGGGCCGCTCGTACGGCCGGATAGAAGCCGGCCAGTCCGCCGATGGCCAGGGTGGCCCCGACGCCCCCCGCCATCGCCCAGACCGGCACGATGGAGGGCCAGTTCTGGTAGGCGGCGTAGCCGCCGGTGACCGCGATGCCCAGCAGTACGCCACCGACGCCGCCGAGGCCGGACAACAGCAGTGCCTCGGACAGGAATTGGGTGCGGATCTGGCCGCGGGTCGCGCCGAGGGAGCGGCGCAGCCCGATCTCGGCGCGCCGTTCGAGGACGGAGATGACCATGGTGTTGGCCACGCCCACACCGCCGACCAGCAGCGCCACGCCGCCGAGGCCCAGCAGCAGGCCGCTCAGCGCGTCGTCGGTGGCTTCCTTGGCGGCCAGCGCGTCGGAGGGCCGGGAGACGTCTACCTCGCCGGGGCTCTCCGGGTTGGCCGTGGCGCCGAGTACGCCCTGGACGTCGGTGACGGCGGACTCGTCGGCGCGCGTGTAGATCGTCGTCGGGTAGCCGTCGAAGTCCAGCTGCTTCTCGGCGATGGGCCAGCCCACCAGGGCCACGGAGTCCATCGCGGGCAGCAGTTCGTTGGGGGCGAGCAGACCGACGACGGTGTACCAGCGGCCGCCGAGCCAGACCCGTACGTCGGATCCCGCCCGGTAGACCCCCAGCTGCTCGGCCGTGTGGGACCCGAGGACCACCGCCGGGTAGCGGCTGCTCGCCTTGTTGAGCCACTGACCGTCGACGACCTCACCGCCGATGGACTTCAGCAGGTCCAGGCGTGCGGCGTTGACGCTGAGGCCGCCGGTCTCCTCCTTCGGCATGTGGTCGTTGCGGTAGATCTTGGCCGTCGTCTTGCCGACGGCCGACACCGACTCGACGGACGGGTTGTTGGCGATCATCCCGATGGACTCCTCCGGCAGGTGCGCGGAGTCGCCGGCCAGGGTCTGGCCGGGGGTGACCGTCAGCAGGTTGGTGCCGAGGGCGGCGAGGCGGCGGTTGAGGTTCTCGGTGGACGAGCTGGAGATGCCGACCACGCCCACCATGGCGGCGATGCCGATCGCGATGCCCAGCGCCGACAGGAACACCCGCATGGGTCGCGAACGCAGTCCGGAGCCGCCGACCCGCACCACGTCCGCGAACCCCATCCGGGCGGGCTTGGGCCGGCAGGGCGCAGGTGCCGTGGGGCCGTCGGCCCCCTCGGGCTTGTTCGTGATGTCCAGCGCGCTCATCCCGCAACCTCCTCGGTGACGCGGGCGAGCGGTATCGGCCGGCGTCCGGAATCGTGCTCGATCCGCCCGTCCTTGACCCGTACCTCGCGGGGCAGCGACGCGGCGATGTCGCGGTCGTGGGTGATGACCAGGACCGTCGTCCCTGACCTGTGCAGCTCGTGCAGCAGCGCCATCACCGTCGCTCCGGAGCGGGAGTCCAGCGCACCGGTCGGTTCGTCGGCGAGCAGCAGCGGCGGGTCACCGACCACGGCCCGGGTGATGGCCACCCGCTGCTTCTCGCCGCCGGACAGCTGGTGCGGCTGGTGGTAGAGCCGGTGGCCGAGGCCCACCCGCCGCAGCGCGCGGGCCGCCAGCCGCCGGCGCTCGGAGCGCGGCATGCCGCTGTAGAGCAGTCCGTCCGCGACGCTGTCCAGTGCCGGGACTCCGGGCGCGAGGTGGAACTGCTGGAAGACGAAGCCGATGGTGCCCGCGCGCAGCGCGGACAGCTCGCGGTCGCTGAGGTCGTCGATGTCGTGGCCGTCGATGCGCACCGTGCCGGCCGTCGGGCGGTCGAGCGTGCCCATGATGTTGAGCATCGTGGACTTGCCCGAGCCCGACGGGCCGACGATGGCGAGCAGTTCGCCGCGCTGGATGACCAGGTCGACGGCGTGCAGTGCGACCACGTCGCCGTACGTCTTGGAGACCCCGGTCAGATCGACGATGGGTCGGGTCACTTGGGGACCCCCACTTCCATCCCTTCGTGGATGCCGCTGCCGGACACCTCGACCAGGCCGTCGGCGAACATGCCGGTCTTGACCGCGACGTACTCGACGCCCTTGTCCGTGACGGCCTCCACGGAGTACTGCCCGCCGGGCTGGACGACCAGCGCGTTGATGGGGACGGCGAGCACGTTCTTGCGGGTCTCCGACTTCAGGGTGACGTCGACGCCGGCCGCCTGGTAACTGCCCAGATCGTGCTGGTTCTTGACCTTCAGTTCCACGGGCAGGGTGGGCGTCTTGCTGTCGCTTGAGTCGCTGCCGCTGCCGGAGGAGTCCTTGTTGGCGGGCGCGGTCGGGCTGCCGACGTCCGTCACCTCGGCATCGACCGTGGTGTCGTCGGGGAGGGCCACGGTGGCTTTGACGCCCTTGTGGACCAGGCCCTCGTACTGGACGTCCAGGTCCACGGTGATGACACGCTCGGTTCCGGTCCAGGACAGCACGGTGCCGCTCAACTGGTCGCCGGGTGAGGCGTCCACGGAGGAGACCCGTCGTGCGCCGGACGCCACGACGGCGTCGCCGGGCTGTACGACGCCGGTCTCGTCCCGGCCCAGGTCCTTCTGCCACTCCTTGACGGCGTCGGCGGTGCCGGAGGTGTACTCGTCGTCGACGGTGAATCCGGTGTAGCCGAGCTTGGCGAGGTTCTGCTCCAGGACCTTGACGTCGTCGCCCTCCACACCGTCCTTCAGGGGGCGATAGAAGGGCACGGATCCGTAGAACAGCGGCACCGACTCCTCGTCGACCTTGTACACGGGTTTGCCGCGCTTGATGACGTCGCCCTCGCTCGGCGTCCAGGTGACGGTCCCGGAGGAGGAGCCGCCGCCGGAGGTGCCGCTGCCTGCCGAGCCGTCGCCCTGCGAGGGCTGACCGCCACCGCTGCTGCCACTGCTCCCGCCTGCGGAGCCCGGGGCCTTGACGGTGGTCACGTCGCCGTAGCCGAGATTGCCGTCGACGGTCTCCGTGCTGGTGAGTGTGGTGCGCTTCACCTTCGCCGTGGCCGGCGGGCCCGACGGCGCCGCGGCGACGGACCCGCCACCGTCACCGCCGAAGGCGCCCGAGGCGGCGGCACCGGCCGCCGCGGCGACCGCAATGGCGATGACCACGATCATCGCGAGCCGGGCGGGCCGGCGCGGCCGGCGAGCGGCCGGCGCCGGAGCCTCGTCGCCGCCCTCACCGCCCCCGCCGTCGTCCGCGACGGCAAGCGTGCCGTCGTCGCCCGGCGCGGCGAGCGCCTGGGACGTCTCGCGCGCCGCCTCGCCGTTCTCGTGGAGTTCGAGGGCGCCGCGCTCACCGCCTGCCCGGTTCAGCTCGTGCGTGCCTTCGGACGTCACTGGGGACCGCCCGGACCCGAGAGCCTGAGCATGCCGCCGGGGAACTTGTCCTGGCACGCCTGCTGCGCCTTCTGGAACGCGGGGTCACCGGGTGTGATGCCGGAGTCGCCGACGTTCACGACCAGTTCGTTGCCGTTGATCTCGGGGTCGGGCATCTTGGGCAGACCGTTCTTGCGCATGCACTTGGCCCACTCCGCGGCCTTCGCCGAGTCGACGGTGCCGCCGTTGGGTCCGCCCTGGCCCTGCGGCATCTTGTCGCGGCAGGCCGACATCGCCTTCTGGAACTCCGGTGAGTTCGGGTCCACGCCGCTGCCGGGACCGATGCGGACGCGGCCGTTGCTGTCCGGCTCCGGGTCCGGGTACTTGGGCACGCCGTTCTCGCGCATGCACTGCGCGAAGGCCACGGCCTGGTCGGCACCGGAAGTGGACGAGGAGGAGCTGGGCTTGTCATTGGTCTGCGCCTCCGACTCACCGGAGCAGCCGCTCAATCCAAACCCGAGGATGACTGCGGACATGGCCACTAAGGTCTGCGAGATGACTCGCTTGCGTGTCGTGAACATGGGCCAAGTTCTACGGGTCGGGCGGTCACACGCCGGGCACAAAGTCCCGGGCTCCCGACGAGGGCGAAGTCCCGTGGGCAGACATGGCTGCGCCCCCGTCCTCCGATGATCCACCGGGGCGGGGGCGCGCGGGCCGTTTCAGCTCGCCTCGGAGGCGCTGGGCTGCTTCGTGCGCTCGTCGTCGTGCCGTAGCGTGATCGCGCCGGCCGGGCATCTGGCGGCCGCCATCCGTACCGCCGTGACCTGCCCGGGACCGGGAGAGGCTGTGTGCAGGAGCACCTTGCCGTCGTCCTCGGACTGGTCGAAGACCTCCGGCACCGCCATCATGCACTGGCCGGTGCCCAGGCAGGTGTCGCGGTCGACCCGTACCTCCATCCTCTCTTCTCCTCTCACCAGGTGACGGGCAGGGCTTCGAGGCCGTACTGGGGGGCCAGCGGGCGGAAGCGCAGTTCGCCGAGCGGGACGGCCAAGCGGAGATCCGGGAAGCGGCGCAGCAGTGCCGCATAGGCGATGCGCAGCTCCATTCTGGCGAGGGCCGCGCCCACGCAGAAGTGGATCCCGTGGCCGAACGCGAGATGGTTGGTCTGTTCGCGGGTGACGTCGAACCGGTCGGGCGGCGCGCCCGGCGGCTGGATGCGATTGGCCGCGAAGAGCGAGACGTCCACAAGGTCTCCGGCCTTGATGACCTGGTCGCCCATGAGCACGTCGGCGAGCGCGGTGCGGGGTGAGGCGGTGGAGACGACCGAGACGTGACGCAGCAGCTCCTCCACCGCACGGTCCATCAACTCCGGTCGCTCTCTGAGCAGTTGAAGCTGATCGGGGTGCTCAAGGAGTACGAGGGTGCCCAGCGCCAGCATCTCGGCGGCGTTCTCGAAGCCGCCCGCGACGAGCGAGGCGCAGACACCGCCCAGTTCCCTGTCGTCCAGTTGCTCGCCGTGCCCGAGGATCAGCATGCTCAGCAGGTCGTCGCCCGGCGCGCGGCGGCGCTGCGCCACCATCCTGACCATGTAGGCGTTGAACGCCTTCATGGCCTGGATGTTCCTCTTGGCGCGGCCGGAGGAGCGGATGTCGAGCGTGCGGGCCAGCTCGGCCTGGTCGTCCCGGGGCACGCCGACCAGTGCGCAGCCGACCAGTCCGGGCACGGGCCGGGCGAAGTGCCGCATCAGGTCGGCGGGCTTTCCGGCCCGCTCCAGCACATCCAGCCGGTCCTCGACGATCTTCTCGATCAGCGGCTCCATCCGCCGCATCCGCCGCACCGTGAACTCCGGCGTCAGCATCTGCCGCAGCCGCGTGTGTTCCGGCGGGTCGTACTGGAGCAGGTTGCCCGGCTCGACCAGCCGGCGGGAGGCCTCGGCGGTCTCCGCCGGCGGTCTGGTGGTGAATCGCTGTGCGTCACCGAGGACCGCGCGCACCTCCTCCCGGCCGGTGACGACCCAGTCGTTGGCCCCGGGCCCGTCGTCGCGGACGAGGGGCGTCTGCGCGGCCGTCCGGCACAGCTCGGGCACGGGGTCCACTCCGTCCCGGATCCGGTGGACGGGCACCTCGGGTGGCTTCGGCATGGCAGGCAACCTCACCAGACGACGGGCAGTGTCTCGACGCCGTACTGGGGCGCCAGCGGTTTGAACCGCAGTTCCTCCCGGGGCACGGCCAGCCGCAGCTCGGGGAAGCGCCGCACCAGCGCGGCGAAGGCGATGCGCAGATTCAGCCGTGCCAGTGCGGCCCCCACGCAGAAGTGGATGCCGTGGCCGAACGCGAGATGGTTGGGGTGCTCACGGGTGATGTCGAAACCGTCCTGGTCCTCCTCTCCCGGCTGCGCCCGGTTGGCCGCGAACAGGGAGCAGATCACGCTGTCGCCCGCCTTGATCACCTGGTCCCCGATCCTCACGTCCTCCAGTGCGGTACGCGGGGAGGCCACCGGGATGACGGACACGTAGCGCAGCAGTTCCTCGACCGCCTGGTCGATCAACTCGGGCTTCTCCCGTAGCAGTTCGAACTGCTCGGGATGGGCGAGGAGGGCGAGGGTGCCCAGGCCCAGCATGCCGGCGCTGTTCTCCCAGCCGGCGGCCATCTCCGAGGCGCAGATGCCGATCAGCTCCTCGTCGGTGAGCTCGTCGCCGTGTTCGCGGAGCAGCATGCTGAGCTGGTCGTCGGCCGCTCCCGGGTCGCGCCGCTTCTGTGCCACGAGCCGGCCCATGTAGCTCTCGAACGCCTTGGCCGCCGCCTGCTGCCGGGTGCGGTTGGCGCTGCGGCTGAGGTCGAGGTTGCGGGCCAGCTCGGCCTGGTCGTCACGGGGCACCCCGAAGAGCGCACAGCCGACCAGTCCGGGCACGGGCCGGGCGAAGTGCCGCATCAGATCGGCGGGCTTTCCGGCCCGCTCCAGCACATCCAGCCGGTCCTCGACGATCCTCTCGATCAACGGCTCCATCCGCCGCATCCGCCGCACCGTGAACTCCGGCGTCAGCATCTGCCGCAACCGCGTGTGCTCGGGCGGGTCGTACTGCAACAGATTGCCGGACTGGGTGCGCCGGGCCAGCGAGGCGCTCGCCTCCGGCGGCCGGTTGCTGAACCGCTCCGCGTCACCGAGGACCGCGCGCACCTCCTCCCGGCCGGAGACGACCCAGTCGTGGAACCCGGAGCCGGAGTCTTCGAGGACCGGCGTCTCCTCGGCCATCCGGCGCAGCCCCGGCAGCGGGTCCATCCCGTCACGGCCCTGGTGCAGGGGAATCTCTGTCGGTTTCGGCATGGGTGGATCCCTTCCTTCGATACGCCTCGTGGAGCCGCCGGTCGTGCCGGTCCGCTACCAGGCGACGGGCAGCTTCTCGACGCCGTACGTGGCGAGCAGCGGCGGCCGGAAGCGCAGTTCCTGACGGGGCACGGCGAGGCGCAGACCCGGAAAGCGGCGCAGGAGTCCCGCATAGGCGGTGCGCAGCTCCATCCGGGCCAGCGCCGCGCCGACGCAGAAGTGGATGCCGTGCCCGAAAGCCATGTGCGAGACGTTCTCGCGATCGACCCGGAACTCGTCCCTGTCGGCGTCGTCGAGCTGCGCGCGGTTGACGGCGAGCAGGGAGCAGGAGACGATCTCGCCCTCCTTGATCTCCTGCCCGCCGACGGTCACGTCCTCCAGCGCGGTGCGCGGCGAGGCGATCGGTACGACGGCGACGTACCGCAGCGCTTCCTCGACCGCCTGATCCATCAACTCGGGCTTCTCCTGAAGCAGTTCGAGCTGGCCGGGGTGGTCGAGCAGCGCGAGGGTGCCGAGGCCGAGCATGCCGGCGACGTTCTCCATGCCGGCGGCGATGACGGACGCGCAGATGCCGACGAGCTCCTTGTCGGTGACGTCGGCGCCGTGGTCCTGGATCAGCATGCCCAGCATGTCGTCGCCCGGGTCGCGGCGCTTCTGCTCGACGAACCTGGCCAGATAGCCGTCGAACGCGTTCACCGCGGCCTGCCGCAGTTGCCAGTTGCGGTTGGCGCGCCGGCTGAGGTCGAGGTTGCGCGCCAGTTCGGGCTGGTCGTCGCGGGGCACTCCGAGCAGGGTGCAGCCCACCAGGCCGGGAATGGGCCAGGCGAAGTGCCGCATCAGGTCAGCGGGTTGTCCCGCGCGCTCCAGCACATCCAGCCGGTCCTCGACGATCTTCTCGATCAGCGGCTCCATCCGCCGCATCCGCCGCACCGTGAACTCCGGCGTCAGCATCTGCCGCAACCGCGTGTGCTCGGGCGGGTCGTACTGCAGCGGATTGCCGATCTGGGTGATCTGCCTGGACTCCTCCTCGCTGTCCGCGGGCGGCCGGGTGGTGAAGCGCCGCGCGTCGCCGAGGACGGCCCGCACCTGCTCCCGGCCGGTGACGATCCAGTCGTGGATGCCCGGTCCGGTGTTCTTCAGCATCGGTGTCTCGGCGCTCATCCGGCTCAGTTCGGGCAGCGGTTCCAGACCGTCCCGGGTGTGGTTCTGCAGAACTTCCGGCGGCTTCGGCATTGGCGTATCCCTTTCGTCGTCTTCGTCGTCGCGCCCGGTCAGGCGTCGGTCCCGGACCGGAGCCTCTCGGTGATGACGCGCCCGATGTCCGCCAGATGCGCGGACTGCAGCATGTCGTCGTGGGCGGCGGCGATCTCGTGCGCCACGACGTCCCCCGCGGTGTAGGGACGCCAGCTGTCCACCGCCTCCGCCACCGGCAGGTCCTCGGGCCGGTCCTCGGTCGCGACGAACAGCAGGACGTCACCGCCGAAGCGAGGGGGCGTGTGGTTGCGGGAGATACCGACCGCGTTCCGCATGACCTCCTCCATGTTGGTCATCAGCGGACCGCTCACGCCCATCGGCATTTCGCCGCCGTCCGGGGAGGTGTGGAACTCGCGCCGCTGCTCCGGCGCCGAGTGGGTCTCCCCCGCCTCGTCGTCGCCGACGAGGGCCCGGCCGAGCCCGGCGGGGTACGAGTCGAGCAGGGCGACCAGGGCGGCCTGCTCGCCGAGTTCCTCCAGCCGAGCGGCGATCGCCTGCGCGATCACACCGCCGAAGGACCAGCCGAGGAGGTGGTACGGGCCGCTGGGCTGCAGCCCCCGGATCTGCTCGACATAGTCGGCGACCATCTCCTCCATGCTCTGCGGCAGCGGCTCGGGCCCGGCCAGCCCGCGCGCCTGCACGCCGTAGACCGGCAGGTCCGACGGCAGGTGCTGGAGCAGGGCCGCATAGCCCCAGCTGAGACCGGTGCTGTGGTGCACACAGAACAGCGGCGGGCGGCTGCCCTCGGCCCGCAGCGGCAGCAGCACCTCCAGGTCGTCGCGATTGCGGACCTTACGGCGCGCCGTCATGGAACCTCCGTACCGGTCCTGCCCCTTGTCCCGCAGGGCGATCAGGCCCTCGGCGGTGCGTTTCGCCCGCTCGCCGGTACGGACCATCCGCGCCCCCGCGGGCCCGAACGGACACGCCACGAAGCGCGAGCCCGTCCGGCCGGGCCGGCCCGCATAGCCGCGGGCCGACGAGGTACCCGCCACATACAGGTCGCCCACGGCTCCCGGCGGTACCGGGCGCAGGAAGTCGTCCAGCACGAACGCGCGGGTGTTGGCGACCGGACCGCCCGCGGGCGGCTCCGCCGACAGCGTGCCGGAGGGGGCGCGGTGCTGCCCGGAGGCGGTGCGGTGCTCCTCGGCGGGGGTGCTGTGCTCCTCGGCGGGGGTGCGGTGCTCCCCGGAGGGGGTGCGGTGCTCCCACCACGCCCCGCCGGCCTCGGCCGCGCCCTGGACGGCCACCAGCCGGGACTGCGGGTGTTCCGCCCGCCGACGGTGCAGATCCTCCGCGACCGCCGAGGAGCCGTGGCCCATCGTCCATACTTCCGCGAACTCCGGTCCGTCGCCCACGATTTGTCCGTCGGCGATGTGTCCGTCCGGGAGCTGACCGGCGGTGGTGACCAGCACCGCGGTGCCGTCCGTCGTGGCCGCCACCGGCCGCGCACCGGGTGCACCGAGTCGTACGGTCACGCCCGCGCACAGCGCCGCGAGCACTGGCGCGAGCAGGGCGGCCTGTGCCTGGACGGGGGCCCGCCCGTCGAGCACCAGCTCCGCCGACTCCGCCGGCAGCGATCGCATCCGGTGGGCCACCAGATTGAGCAGTGCCCGGTGCTCGATCACCGCGACCTCGCCGAGGCCGTCCTCCGGCGAGACGGGCAGCAGCAAGGCCGCGCTGCCCGGCAGCGGCCGCGGCGGCACCGCCACGTTCTCCCGCGCCCCGGTCGCCTTCTGCTCCTCCTCCAGCGCGACCACCGGGATCGTGACGTCCTCGGGCACCACCCCGGCGATGGTCGCGGGGCACACCAGCGCCGTGGCGCCGGACTCGCGCACCAGTTCACCGACCTCCTCCACGGGCCGGTCCGGTCCGGCGAACAGACAGACGGCACCGGCCTCGAACACACCGAGCGCGCCGACCACGACACCACTGCTCGGCGGCACGGCCACCATCACGACGTCGTCGGCCCCGATCCCCTGCTCGGACAGCCGCCGCGCGAGCCGCGAGCCCGCGTCCCGCAGCGCCGCGTACGTCAGCGCGGTGTCCTGGCCCTGCTCCACGAGGGCGACCGCGTCCGGGGTGCGGGCCGCCCGGGCTGCCAGCAGCTCGACCACGGTGCCCGCCGGCACCTCGGCCGCCGTGGCGTTCCACACCTCGACCACCCGCTGGTACTCGGCCGGGTCCAGGAGCACGTCCACCTGGCTCAGACGCAGTTCGGGATCGGCCGCGACCTGTTCGAGCACCCGCACCAGCCGGCCGGCCAGCGCCTCGACGGTGGCCCGGTCGAACAGCTCCGTCGCGTACCGGATCACGCCGTCGATGCCGTCCGGTGTGCCGTCGTCATGGCTCCGCTCGGTGAGGCTGACGGTCAGATCGAGTTCGGAGGACTCCGTCCCCACGTCCAGTCGCCTGGTGCTCAGGCCCGGCATCTCGGAGGTGTCCCACTTCTCCGCGTCGTCGTCGTGCACCTCCAGGAGTACCTGGAAGACGGGGTGGTGCGGCGCCGCCGGTTCGGGCAGGGGCAGCACCTCCACCATCCGCTCGAACGGCAGGTCCCGGTAGAGCAGCGCCTCCTGGTGGGCGTCCCGCGACCGGCCGATCAGCTCCAGGAAGGTCGGGTCGCCGGAGGTGTCCGTACGCAGCGGCAGCGGGCCGGCGAACGGGCCCACCACACCTTCCAGGCTGTCCTCGGCCTCCTGGCGCGGCAGTACGGTGCCGAGCGTGACGTCCGTGCCCGCCCCCAGCCGGCTGAGCAGCAGCGCGAGCGCCGCGTGCACCACGATGAACGCCGAGGGCGAGCCGCCGGACTGCGCCGCCTCCATCAGCCGGTCGTGCGCCTCGGCGCCCAGGCGCAGCGGTACCGCGTCCACCCGACGCGACGGCGACGCCTGCCGCGGCCGGTCGGCCGGCAGCTCGGTGTCGGCGCCGAGGCCCGCCAAGGTCTCCCGCCAGTACTCCACCTGATCGCTGATCAGGCTGTCCGGCCGCTCCTCGCCCTTGAGCAGCTCCCGCTCCCACAGCGCGTAGTCCGCGAACTGCATGGGCAGCGGCGCCCGTTCCGACACCCGGCCCTCGCGCCGCGCGCCGTACGCCGCGGCGAGGTCCCGGACGAGCAGGTCCAGCGACGCGTCGTCCGCGGCGATCCGGTGGACGACGAGGAGCAGCACGCTGTCCTCCTCGGACAGCGGGAAGAGGTACGGCCGCCAGGGCGTCTCCCGTGCCAGGTCGAACCGGTGTGCGGCATGGGCGGCCAGCAGTTGCGGCAGCTCCTCCTCGGTCGCCGGCGTCACCGTCAGCGAGGGACGGGCCTCGTCGGGCTCCAGTACCCGCTGGCGGGGTACGCCGCCGGCCTCGGGGAAGAGCGTCCGCAGCATGTCGTGGCGCGCGGCGACGTCCCCGAGCGCCGCCCGGAGTCCGTCCTGGTCCAGTGGGCCGCCCAGGCGCAGCGCGACCGCGCTCTGGTAGGCCGTCGCGTCCTCGTGCCGGCGGTCCATGTGCCACGTACGGAGCTGGCCTGCCGTGAGGGGGATCTCCGCCGGGCGCTCGTCGGCCGGACGGAGGGCGGGGCGCACCTTCGAACCGAGCATCCGGGCGACGCCGACCGGGGTCGGGGCGCCGAAGAACTGCCGCATGCTCAGCTCGGCGCCGAGCTCGGTGCGGATCCGGCCGGCGAGGCGCATCGCGAGCGCCGAGTTGCCGCCCAGGTCGAAGAAGTTGGCGTCCGCGCCGATGCGTTCGACCTCAAGGACCTCGGCGAACAGTCCGCACAGGATCTCCTCCACCTCACCCTGCGGCATCAGCGCGGACACCTGGCCGCCGAAGTCCGGAGCGGGCAGGGCGTCGCGGTCGAGCTTTCCGTTGGGGGTCAGCGGCAGCACGGAGAGCGGCACGATCGCGGCGGGCACCATGTACTCCGGCAGGGCCTTGGCGATGTGCTCGCGCAGCAGGGCCGGGGCGAGTTCGGCGCCGGCGGTGACGGGGACGGCGTAGCCGACCAGCTGCGGGTCACCGGGGCCGTCGCTCCGGGCGACGACCGCGGCCTGGCCGACATCGGGGTGGGCGGCGAGCACCGCCTCGACCTCCCCGGGCTCGATGCGGAAGCCACGGATCTTGACCTGCTCGTCCGCCCGCCCCGCGAAGTGCAGCTGTCCGTCCGCGCTCCAGCGGGCCAGGTCGCCGGAGCGGTACATCCGCCGACCCGGCACGAACGGGCAGGCCACGAATCGTTCCGCGGTCTGCCCCGGACGGCCGACATAGCCGCGGGCCAGACCGGGACCGGCGATGTAGAGCTCGCCCACGGCACCGACGGGCACGGGCTGCAGGAAGTCGTCCAGCACGTACACCCGGGTGTTGGCCAGCGGACGGCCGATCGCGGGCGGCGCGTCATCGGGGCGGATGCCCGCGTCGAGCGGGACAGCGGTGGTGATCACGGTGGCCTCGGTGGGCCCGTAGGTGTTCCACACCGTCGCCTGGGGCCTCCACCGCGCGGCAAGGTCCGCGCTCAACCGCTCGGCGCCCAGCACCCAGTTGTCCACGCCGGGCACGGTGGCCGGGTCCAGCACCCCGAGCAGCGACGGCACCACACTGGCCGCGCCGACCCCGGAACTACGGATCATCTTCGCCAGCGCGGACGGGTCGCCCCGCTCCTCGCTGGACGCGATGGCCAGCGTGCCGCCCGCCGCCAGGGTGACGGCCACGTCGAGGACGGCGGCGTCGAAGCTGAACGAGGCGAACTGCAGCGTGGTGATGCCCTGTTCGGCACCGAGCACCGGACGCATCGCCTCGGCCAGATGCGCCACGCCACCGTGCGCGACGGCCACGCCCTTCGGGCGGCCGGTCGAGCCGGAGGTGTAGATCACATACGCCAGCCGGTCAGGGGACGGCAGCGCCTCCAGCGGCCGACCGGAGCGCGCCGCGACGGCCTCGGCGGCCTGGTCGAGCAGCACCACGTGCTCGGCCTCCCACGGCAACCCGGCCGGCGCCTCGGAGGTGGCGAGCACCACCGCCGTACCGCTGTCGGCAACCATGAACGCCAGCCGGTCCGCCGGATATTCGGGGTCCAGCGGCACGAACGCGCCGCCCGCCTTCCACACCGCCACTTCGCTCACGACCATGTCGATGCCGCGGGGCAGACACAGCCCCACCCGGGACTCCCGGCCGATCCCCAGATCGCGCAGATGGCGGGCCAACCGGTTGGAGCGCGCCTCCAACTCCGCGTACGAGAGCAGCTCTTTCCCGCACCGCACGGCCACCACGTCCGGCGCCAGTTCCGCCTGCTCGGCGATCCGCTCCACCAGCGTGCCCGACGGCATCGGACCCGTGGTGGCGTTCCACTCCTCGACCACCCGCGCACGCTCGGCCTCGCCCAGGAGGTCGATGGCGCTCAGGCGGGCGTCGGGGTCGGCGGCGACCTGCTCCAGCACCCGGGCCAGGCGCGCGGCCAACCCCTGGACGGTGCCCTCGTCGAACAGGTCGGCCGCGTACAGGATGCCGCCGCCGAGACCGGCCGGGGTGCCGTCGGCGTCACGTTCCTCGGCCAGGGTGACCGACAGGTCGAACCGGGCCGGCGGTGCGTCAGCGGCCGGGATCGGGGTGATCTCCAGTCCGGGCAGCTCCCAGCGGGAGTCGGGGACGTTCTGCAGTGCGAGCATCACCTGGAACAGCGGGTTCCGTGAGAGGGAGCGCGACGGGTTGAGCTCGTCCACCAGCCGCTCGAACGGCACGTCCTGATGCGCGTACGCCGCCAGATCCGCCTCGCGCACCCGCCCCAGCAGCTCGGCGAAGGTCGGGTCACCGCTGAGGTCCGTACGCAGCACCAGGGTGTTCACGAAGAACCCGGCCAGCTCCTCCAGTTGTGTGTCGCCGCGCCCCGCGATCGGAGTACCCAGCGGGATGTCGTCCCCGGCGCCCATGCGGGACAGCAGTACCGCGAGCGCCGCGTGCACCACCATGAACATCGTCGCCCGGCCCCGCCCCGCCAGCTCCACCAGCGAAGCGTGCGTGGCCGCGTCCACGCCGACCGGCACGCTCCCACTGCGGAACGAGGAAACCGCCGGGCGCAACCGGTCGGCCGGCAGCCGCAACTCCTGCGGCGCGCCTGCCAAGGCCTGCTTCCAGTAACCCAGTTGACCGCTGACGACGCTGTCCGGGTCGTCGAGGTCGCCCAGAGCGTCCCGCTGCCACAGCGCGTAGTCCGCGTACTGCACCGGCAGCGGTTGCCAGTGCGGCAACCGCCTCTCAAGACGCGCGGCGTACGCGGCCCGCAGATCCCGCGCCAGCACCCCCATCGACCACCCGTCCGACGCGATGTGATGCGTCACGACCAGCAGCACATGCTCACTCGGCGACACCCGCAGCAGCCACACCCGCCACGGCAGCTCCTTGCTCAGATCGAAGCCCCGCTTTGCGTACGTGGCCAGCCGATCCGCCAGCTCCTCCTCGCTCGTCTCGACCACGGACAGGCGCGGGCGGGCGGCCGGGCCGTGCAGGACGCGCTGTCGTGGGACGCCCTCGGACTGCGGGAAGACCGTGCGCAGGCTCTCGTGCCGCTCCGCGATATCGCCCAGCGCCGCGCGCAGGGCGGCCACATCCAGCTCACCGTCGAGCCGGAGCGCCAGCGGCAGGTTGTAGGCGGCCGCGGCCGCGCCCGAGTCTCCCTCGTCCAGCCGGTTGAGGAACCACATGCGCTGCTGCGCGTACGACAGCGGCAACACCTCCGGCCGTACCTGCGGCCGCAACGGCAACCGGCCGCTGCCGGACGCACCCTCGATCAGCCGCGCGACCCCCGCCACCGTCGGCGCACCGAACAACTCACGGATACTCACCTCCGCGTCCAGCACCGACCGCACCCGCGCCAACAACCGCATCGCCAGCAGCGAGTCACCGCCCAGACCGAAGAACGACGCCTCCGCACCGACCCGCTCCAGGCCCAGCACCTCCGCGAACAGCCCGCACAGCACCTCCTCGGTGGGCGTGGCCGGGGTGCGGCTCTCGTCGCGGGCAGTCGGATCGAGGGCGGGCAGGGCGGAGCGGTCGAGCTTGCCGTTGACGGTCAGCGGCAGCGCCTCAAGCTCCACGACGGCGGCCGGGACCATGTACTCCGGCAGGGACTTGGCGATGTGTTCGCGCAGCAGGGCGCTGTCGAACTCGGCGTCCGTGGCGGGGACGGCGTAGGCGACGAGTTGCCGGTCGCCGGGGCGGTCCTCGCGGACGACCACGGCGGTCTGGCCGACGTCGGGGTGAGCGGCCAGCGCCGCCTCGACCTCACCCAGCTCGATACGGAACCCACGGATCTTGACCTGCTCGTCCGCCCGTCCGACGAAGTGCAGCTGCCCGTCGGCCGACCAGCGGGCCAGGTCCCCGGAGCGGTACATGCGCCGGCCCGGTGTGAACGGGCAGGCCACGAACCGCTCGGCGGTCTGCCCCGGACGGCCGACATAACCGCGGGCGAGTCCCGACCCCGCGATGTACACCTCGCCCACGGCACCGACGGGCACCGGCTGCAGGAAGTCGTCCAGCACATACGTCCGGGTGTTGGCCAGCGGGCGGCCGATCGGCGGGGGCGCGTCCTCCGGAGACAGAGTGTCCTCAAGGAGAGTGGCGGTGCTGATGACGGTGGCTTCGGTGGGCCCGTAGGTGTTCCACACCCGTGCCCCGGCCCGCCAGCGGGCGGCCAGGTCGGCGCTCAACCGCTCGGCGCCCAACACCCAGTTGGACACCCCGGGCACGGCGGCCGGGTCGAGTACGCCGAGCAGCGAAGGCACCACACTGGCCGCCGAAACGCCCGAGGTGAGGAGCATTTCCGCGAGCGCGGCCGGGTCGCCCCGCTCCTCGCTGGAGGCGATGGCCAGCGTGCCGCCCGCGGCCAGAGTCACGGCCACGTCGAGAACAGCCGCGTCGAAGCTGAACGAGGCGAACTGCAGCGTGGTGATGCCCTGTTCGGCGCCGAGCACCGGGCGCATCGCCTCGGCCAGGTTCACCAGACCGCCGTGCGCGACCGCCACGCCCTTCGGACGGCCGGTCGAGCCGGAGGTGTAGATCACATACGCCAGTTGGTCGAGGCTCGGTGACGACCCCAGCGGCTGCTCCGGCTCCGCGGCGATCGCCTCCGCCGCCTCGTCGAGCAGCAGCACGTGCTCGGCTTCCAGCGGCACATCGCCGAGCGTGTCCCGCGTGCTGAGCACCACCGACGTACCGCTGTCGGCGACCATGAACGCCAGCCGGTCCGCCGGGTATTCGGGATCCAGCGGCACGAACGCGCCGCCCGCCTTCCACACCGCCAGCTCGCCCACGACCATGTCCACCCCACGCGGCAGACACAGCCCCACCCGCGACTCCGCGCCAACGCCCAGACGGCGCAGGTGGCGGGCCAGCCGGTTCGCCCGCGACTCCAGATCGCCGTACGAGACCGTCTCGTCCCCGCACCGCACAGCCGTGGCCTGCGGAGTGCCCTCGGCCCGTGCGGCGATGAGGTCCACTATCGAGCCGGACGGCAGCGGCCGCGCGGTGTCGTTCCACTCCTCCACCACCCGCGCACGCTCGGCCTCACCAAGGACGTCGATGTCGCTGAGGCGCAGCTGCGGTGTGGCCGCGATCTGCTCCAGCACCCGGGCGAGGCGCTGGGCCAGCCGCTGGGCCGTGTCCTCGTCGAACAGGTCGGCGGCGTAGAGGATGCCCCCGCCGAGACCGGCCGGGGTGCCGTCGGCATCGCGTTCCTCGGCCAAGGTGACGGAGAGGTCGAACCGGGCCGGTGGCGCCTCCATGGGCGGCAGCGGCGCAACCCGGAGACCGGGCAGGTCCCACTGTGCCTCCGGCACGTTCTGCAGCGCCAGCATCACCTGGAACAGCGGGTTCCGTGAGAGGGAGCGCGACGGGTTGAGCTCGTCCACCAGCCGCTCGAACGGCACGTCCTGATGCGCGTACGCCGCCAGATCCGCCTCGCGCACCCGCCCCAGCAGCTCGGCGAAGGTCGGGTCACCGCTGAGGTCCGTACGCAGCACCAGGGTGTTCACGAAGAACCCGGCCAGCTCCTCCAGTTGGGGCTCGCCCCGGCCGGCGACCGGGGTTCCGAGCGGGATGTCGTCGCCCGCGCCCATCCGGGACAGCAGCACCGCGAGCGCCGCGTGCACGACCATGAACATCGTCGCCCGGCCCCGTCCCGCCAGCTCGACCAGCCGGGCGTGCGTGGCCGCGTCCACCCCCACCGGCACGCTGCCACTGCGGAACGAGGCGACAGCGGGCCGCGGCCGGTCGGTGGGGAGCGCGATCTCCTCGCCAAGGCCTGCCAAGGTCCGCTTCCAGTAGCGCAGTTGGACGCTGATGATGCTGTCGGGGTCGTCGAGGTCGCCGAGCGCCTCGCGCTGCCACAGCGCAAAGTCCGCGTACTGCACCGGCAGCGGCTGCCGGTCCGGCATCCGGCCTTCGAGACGCGCGGCGTACGCGGCCCGCAGATCCCGCGCCAGCACCCCCATCGACCACCCGTCCGACGCGATGTGATGCGTCACGACCAGCAGCACATGCTCACTCGCCGACGCCCGCAGCAGCCACACCCGCCATGGCAGTTCCTCGCTCAGTTCGAAGCCGCGCTCGGACAGCTCGGCGAGCACCTGTACGACCTCGTCGGCGGCGGTGTCCACCACCGTCAGTGACGGCCGGGCCGCGTCGCCGTCGAGGATCCGCTGCCGCGGTACCCCCTCGACGCTCGGGAAGACGGTGCGCAGGCTCTCGTGCCGCTCCGCCATGTCGCCGAGAGCCGCCTCCAGGGCGGCCGTGTCCAGTTCGCCGGTCAGCCGGAGCGCCAGCGGCAGGTTGTAGGCGGCGGCCGCCGTGCCGGAGGCGGTCTCCTCTAGCCGGTTGAGGAACCACATGCGCTGCTGCGCGTACGACAGCGGCAACACCTCCGGCCGTACCTGCGGCCGCAACGGCAACCGGCCGGTCCCGGACGCACCCTCGATCAGCCGCGCGACCCCCGCCACCGTCGACGCACCGAACAACTCACGGATACTCACCTCCGCGTCCAGCACCGACCGCACCCGCGCCAACAACCGCATCGCCAGCAGCGAGTCACCACCCAGACCGAAGAACGAGGCCTCCGCACCGACCCGCTCCAGGCCCAGCACCTCCGCGTACAGTCCGCACAGCACCTCCTCGGTCGGGGTCGCCGGTCCCCTTCCGCCCTTGACCACCAGGTCGGGCGCGGGCAGCGCGGCGCGGTCGAGCTTGCCGTTGGGCGTCAGCGGCAGCGAGGCCAGCACCACGACCGCGGCCGGGACCATGTAGTCGGGCAACGAGGCCGCCATGAACTCCCGTAGTGCGCCGGTGTCCGGGGTGCCGTCCTGGCCGTTGGGGACGGCGTAGGCGATCAGGCGTGTCTCGCCCGATCCGTCCTCGCGGGCGATGACCGCCGCCTGGCCGACGCCGTGATGGGCGGCGAGTACGACCTCGATCTCGCCCGGCTCCACTCGGTGCCCGCGGATCTTCACCTGCTCGTCGGCGCGTCCGGCGAAGTGCAGTTGGCCGCCGGCGCTCCAGCGGGCCAGGTCGCCGGAGCGGTACATCCGCTGACCGGGCAGGAACGGGCAGGCCACGAACCGCTCCGCGGTCAGCTCCGGGCGGCCGACGTAGCCGCGTGCCAGGCCCGGCCCGGCGATGTACACCTCACCCACTGAACCCGCGGGAACCGGCTGGAGGAAGTCGTTCAGCACGAACACCCGGGTGTTGGCGATGGGCCGCCCGATCGCCGGGGGCGGGTCCTCAGGGGCGATGGCGCCGTCGATGGGGGTGGCGGTGGTGATGACGGTGGCCTCGGTGGGCCCGTAGGTGTTCCACACCCGTGCCTGCGCCCGCCAGCGGGCGGCCAGGTCGGCGCTCAACCGCTCGGCGCCCAACACCCAGTTGGACACCCCGGGCACCGTGGCCGGGTCCAGCACCCCCAGCAGCGACGGCACCACGCTCGCCACGCTCACACCCGCCGTACGGATCAACTCCGCCAACGCGGCCGGATCGCCCCGCTCCTCACTCGACGCGATGGCCAACGTGCCGCCGGCCCCCAGCGTGACAGCCACATCGAGAACAGCCGCGTCGAAGCTGAACGACGCGAACTGAAGTGCCGTCACACCCTGCTCCACGCCCAGCACCGGGCGCATCGCCTCCGCCAGGTTCACCAGACCGCCGTGTGCGACGGCCACGCCCTTCGGACGGCCGGTCGAGCCGGAGGTGTAGATGACATACGCCAGTTGGTCGAACTCCGGGGACGGCTCCGGCGCGTTCGCGGATTCCGCGGCGATTGCCTCCGCCGCGTCGTCAAGCAGCACCAGGTGTTCGGCTTCCAGCGGCACATCGCCGAGCGTGTCGCGCGTGCTGAGGACCACCGTCGTACCGCTGTCGGCGACCATGAACGCCAGCCGGTCCGCCGGGTATTCGGGATCCAGCGGCACGAAAGCGCCGCCCGCCTTCCACACCGCAAGCTCGCCCACGACCATGTCCACCCCACGCGGCAGACACAGCCCCACCCGCGACTCCGCGTCAACGCCCAGACGGCGCAGGTGGCGGGCCAGCCGGTTCGCGCGCGACTCCAGATCGCCGTACGAGACCGTCTCGTCCCCGCACCGCAGGGCCACCGTCTCCGGTGAGCACCGCACCCGGTCCCGGAACAGGTCGAGCAAGGTGTCGGACGGCACCGGACGGGCCGTGTCGTTCCACTCCTCAACCACCCGCGCGCGCTCGGGCGCGCCGAGAACGTCGATGTCGCAGACCCGGATCTGCGGATTCTCCGCGATCTGCTCCAGCACCCGCACCAGCCGGTCGACGACCGACATGGCGGCGTCGCGGTCGAAGAGGTCGGGCCGGTAGTCGAGCTTGAAGTGCATCCGGTCGGCCGGGACCACGACCAGCGTCAGCGGATAGTGCGCCGCTTCCTGCGCCCCGCCCGCGCGGATGGCGAAGCCGTCCGGGCTGGGCGGCCCGGCGGGCGGGCGGGGGTAGTTCTCGTACACCACAAGGGTGTCGAAGACCGCGCCGGCACCGGCGAGGCGCTGGACCTCGGGCAGCCCCAGGTGCTGGTGCGCCATCAGCGCGGACTGCCGAGCCTGCAGATCGGCGAGCAGCTCGGCGACGGGCTGGGCGGCGCCGAGTTGCGCCCGTACCGGGAGGGTGTTGAGGAAAAGACCGACCATCGACTCCACGCCGGGGAGTTCCATGGGCCGTCCCGCCGACGTGGCGCCGAAGACCACGTCGGTGCGTCCGGTCAGGTGTGCCAGCACGATCGCCCATGCGCCCTGGATTGCGGAGTTGACCGTCAGCCCCTGGCCACGGGCCAGTTGCACGACCCCCTGGGTCAGTTCCTCGGAGATCTCATGGATCACGTTCTCCGCGGCGACCGGCGGCCTGCCCGGGTCGGCCGGCGCGACCAGGGTGGGCTCCTCGACCCCCGCCAGCTCCGCGCGCCAGGCCGCCCGTGCCGCGGCCTTGTCCTGGCGGTTCAACCACGCCAGATACTCCCGGTAGGAGGTCGTGCGGGGCAATCCGGCGGTGCTGCCGCCCGCCGCGTACACCGCGGACAGCTCGGTGAGCAGGACCGGAATGGACCAGCCGTCCATGAGCACATGATGGCTGGTCATCACCAGCCGGTGCCGGTCCTCGGCAAGCCGGACGAGCAGCAGCCGCAACAGGGGCGCCACCGCCGGATCGAACTTCTCCACACGCTCCCGTTCCGCCAACCGCTCCAGCTCGGCGGCCGCATCGGCCTCCGCGAGCCCGGAGACGTCCGCCTCGTGCCACGGCAGGACGACCTCACGCGCGATGACCTGGACCGCCTCGCCGGACCTGCGCCGACGGAAGCACGCCCGCAGCGCCGCGTGCCTGGCCAGCAACGCCTCCCAGGATGCCCGCAGTTGACCGGCGTCGACCGGCCCGATCAGATCGAGCATGCGCTGCCCTTGATACACATCGGGGCCCTCGTCGCCGAAGGCCGCGTGGAAGAGCAGCCCCTCCTGCAGCGGCGACAGCGGCCAGACGTCCTCGACACGAGATCGGGTCATCGCTCTATCTCTCCCTACAGCGTTCAAAGCGCGCGTTAGTTGTGGTCCTCGGCGAATTCGGACTCGAACTCGTCAACTTCTTCTTGTGCAAGGTCGAGGAGTGGGAAGTCGGACGGGGTGTGGCCGCCGGCGGCGGGGTCGGTGGTGTGTGCGGCCAGGCCGTGCAGCATCTCCAGCCACAGCCCGCCGAGGCGTTCGGCCTCGGATTCCTCCAGCAGCCCGCCGGCCCAGCTGAGGGTGACGGTCAGCTCGGGGCCGTCCGGGGTGTCGCGGACGACGGCGCCGGCATCGAGGGCGTGCGCGACGGGGGCGTCGGGGTCGGCGGCACCGCCGACCGCCGTCTCGCCGGCCAGCTGCCAGGCACGGACGGGACCGGACTGCTCACCGGCGGTGAACCGGCCCAGGTAGTTGAACCCGACCTGGGGGGAGGGTAGTTGGGCCAGCACCTGGGCCGTGTCGGGGTTGAGGTGACGCAGCAGACCGTAGCCCAGTCCGTCCCCGGGCACGGCGCCCATCTGCTCCTTGACTGCCTTGAGCAGCGCTCCGGCAGCCGGGCCGCCGGAGCGGGCCTGGGGCAGGTTCACCCCGGCGGTGTCCAGCCGGAGGGGGTGAAAGCCGGTGAACCAGCCCATCGTGCGGGACAGGTCCACCCCTTCCACCGGCTCGCGGCCGTGGCCCTCGATGTCGACCAGGACCCGGCCGGCCGGACCTGGCCGCCAGGAGCAGATCGCGCCGGCCAGGGTGGCGAGCAGCACTTCGTGCAGCCCGCAGTGGAACACGGCCGCCGTCCGCCCGGCCAGCACCGCCGCCTGCTCCACGGGCAGGGTCCAGGAGCGATGCCTGAGCGTGCGTACGGTGTCCCGGTCCGGATCCAACTGCCGGACGCCGAGCAGCGGTTCCTCACCTCGGAGCAGTTCGGTCCACCCCGGCAGTTCGGCGCGCCGCTCGTCGCTGCGGGCCTGAGTGGTCAGCAGCTCCGCCCAGCGGCGGAACGACGTACCCGTCGGATCGAGGGCCGGTGTCCCGCCCGCGGCCACGGCCTCGTACGCGGCCTGTAGATCCGGCAGCAGGATCCGCCACGACACGCCGTCCACCGCGAGGTGGTGGACCACCAGCACCAGGCGGCCCACCCGTGCCGGCCCGGCATCGGCCCACACCACCTGCAGCAGTACGCCCGAGGCGGGATCCAGCCGCTCCACGGTTTCGCGGGCCGCCCGGTCCACCACCTGATCGAGGTCGCCGTCGGTGGCGTCGACGCGGCTGATCAGCGCGGCCGCGTCCACCGCTCCGGGCTCGCGCACCACCAGCCGCGATCCGCGGTCCTCGACGCGGGCGCGGAGCATGTCGTGCGCGTCGATGACGGCAGCGACGGCCGTGCCGAGCGCTGCCCGGTCGAGTCCGGCCGGTGCGCCGACGACCATCCACTGCGCGAACCGCGCGTCGGCGGCCCGTTCGCCCATGGCCTTCATCGCGGGCGTCCAGGCGACCTCGCCCACGCCATCGTCTGCGTCGCCGAGCGACTGGCCGTCGACGGGCTGGGCAACGAGAGCCAGGCGTTCGACGGTCTTCTCCTCGAAGACCTGCCGTGGCGTGACCACCCATCCGGCGCGCCGGGCGCGCGACGCCAACTGCATCGACATGATCGAATCGCCGCCCAACTCGAAGAAGCCGGCGTCGGCCGCGACCTCGTCCAGCCCCAGCACTTCGGCGAACAGCCCGCAGAACAGCTCCTCTTCGGGCGTGACCGGGGCCCGGCCAGCCATGCCGCCGGGCGCCTCGGGCGCGGGCAGAGCGGCCCGGTCCACCTTCCCGTTGACCGTCAACGGCAGCGCCTCCAGCACCACCACCGCCGACGGGACCATGTACTCGGGCAGCGTCTTGGCGACGTGCTCGCGCAGCAGTGCGGTGTCGAGTCCTGTGCCGGTGGCCGGGACGGCGTAGGCGACCAGTCGCTTGTCCCCCGGCCGGTCCTCACGGGCGACGACCACGGCCTGGCCGACGTCAGGGTGGGCGGCGAGCACGGCTTCGACCTCGCCGGGCTCGATACGGAACCCGCGGATCTTCACCTGCCCGTCCGCCCGCCCGGCGAAGTGCAGCTGCCCGTCCTCGCTCCAGCGCGCCAGGTCTCCGGAGCGGTACATCCGCCCACCGGGTACGAAGGGACAGGCCACGAACCGCTCCGCGGTCGGTGCCGCGCGGCCGACATAGCCGCGGGCGAGGCCGGAGCCGGCCACATACAACTCGCCGGTGATGTCCGGGGGGACCGGCCGGAGAAAGTCGTCCAGGACGAAGACCCGGGTGTTGCCGATGGGGCGGCCGATCGGCGGCGCGGGGTCCTGCGGCCGGCTGCCTGGGTCCAAGGGCGTCGCCGTGGTGATCACGGTGGCCTCGGTCGGCCCGTAGGTGTTCCACATCTTCGACCGGGCCGTCCACCGGGAGGCCAGGTCGGCGCTCAACCGCTCAGCGCCCAGCACCCAGTTCGTCACCCCGGGCACGGCGGCCGGATCCAGCACAGCGAGCAGCGACGGCACCACACTCGCCACGCCTACACCCGCCGTACGGATCAACTCCGCCAACGCGGCCGGATCGTCCCGCTCCTTGCTCGCCGCGATGGCCAGCGTGCCGCCGGCGGCAAGGGTGACGGCCACGTCGAGGACGGCCGCGTCGAAGCTGAATGAGGCGAACTGCAGCGTGGTGACGCCCTGTTCCGCGCCGAGGACCGGGCGCATCGCCTCCGCCAGGTTCGCCACACCGCCGTGGGCGACGGCCACGCCCTTCGGACGGCCGGTCGAGCCGGAGGTGTAGATCACGTACGCCAGGCGGTCGGGGCTCGGTGACGGCGACAGCGGCTCCGCCGACTCCGCGGTGATCGCCTGCTCGATCTCGTCGAGCAGCACGACCCGCACCGATGCCGGCGGCAGGCTGTCGAGCGCGTCGGTCGTAATCAGGGCCACTGTGGCCGCGCTGTCGGCGATCATGAACGCCAGCCGGTCGGCCGGGTACTGCGGATCCAGCGGTACGAAGGCACCGCCGGCCTTCCAGACGGCCAGCTCGCCGACGACCATGTCGACCCCACGCGGGAGACACAGCGCCACCCGCGACTCCGGACCGACCCCGAGGCGGCTCAGATACCGGGCCAGTTGGTTCGAGCGCGCCTCCAGCTCCGCGTACGACAGCTGCTCTGCCCCGCAGCGGACGGCCACGGCTTCCGGCAGGCGACGCGCCCACTCCTCGAACCGCTCCAGCACCGTGCCCGTCGGAACCGGCCGGGCGGTGTCGTTCCACCGCTCCACCACCGACGCCCGCTCCTCGCCGTCGAGCACCTCGATCTCGCCGACCAGGAGCCGAGGGTTGGCCGCGAGCTGCCGCAGCACCCGTACCAGCCGACACCCGGTCCGGGCGGCGGCGTCCCGGTCGAACAGGTCCGGCCGATAGGTCAGTTCGATCTGAAGCCGGTCGTGCGGGGTGATGCCCAGGGTGAGCGGAAAGTTGGTGGCCTGACGCGTCTCCAGGCCGGAGAAGGTGAGCACGTCGGGGTCGGACGGACGTGCCGGGGGCCGAGGGAAGCTCTCGTACACCACCAACGTGTCGAAGAGCGCCCCTGCTCCGCCGAGCTTCTGGATCTCTGCGAGGCCGAGGTGCTGGTGCGCCAGCAGAGCGGACTGCCGCGCCTGCAGTTCGGTGAGCAGATCACCCACCGGCTGTGCGGGGTCGAGCCGCACACGTACGGGGAGGGTGTTGATGAAGAGGCCGACCATCGACTCCACACCCGGCAGCTCCGGCGGCCGCCCGGCCACGGTCGCGCCGAAGACGACGTCACGGCGGCGGGCAAGGCGCGCCAGCACCAGCGCCCAGGCACACTGGACGACGGTGTTGACCGTCACCCCCTGGGCACGGGCCAGCTCCTCCAGCGCCCGAGTGGCCTCCTCGGACAGCTCGGTGGCGAACTCCTCCGGCAGCACCGCCACCCTGGCCGGGTCGGCCGGCACGATGAGCGTCGGCTCGTCGGCCCCGGCCAGCTCCGCCCGCCACGCGGCCCGCGCCGCCTCTTTGTCCTGACGGTTCAGCCAGACCAGATGGTCGCGGTACGACGCCGCCGCGGGCAGCGCCCGGGTGTCGCCGCCTGCCGCGTACACCGTGGACAACTCACCCAACAGGACGGGCATCGACCAGCCGTCCATCAGTATGTGATGGGTCGTCATGACGAGGCGGTGCCGGTCCGCGCCGAGCCGTATCAACAGCAGCCTCAGCAGCGGCGCGACCGCCAGGTCCAGCCGCTGCGCCCGCTCCTCGGCGGCCAGGGCGTCGGCCCGGGCCGCCATGCCCGCCTCCGGCAGGTCCGACAGGTCGATCTGCCTCCAGGGCAGCGTCACGTCGCGGGTGATGAGCTGCACGGGCTCACCCGATTTCCGCTCGTGGAAACTCGCCCGCAGGGCGGCATGGCGAGCCACCAGCGCCTCCCACGACGCCCGGAACCGATCGGCATCCAGGGGACCGTCGACCGCCAGGACGCACTGCATGGCGTAGACGTCGGGTCCTTGGTGATCGAAGGCGGCGTGAAAGAGCATCCCCTCCTGCAAGGGCGACAGCGGCCACACTTCTGCCAGGGCAGAGCCCTTGGCGGCGGTCGGCGACTTCACAGGGACCGTCCTCCTTCGAGTCGTGCGGCTATGGCTTCGAGTTCTTCGACCTCGTCCTGTGAGAGATCGAGGAGGGGGAAGTCTGATGGTGTGTGGCCGCCCGCGGTGGGCTCGTCGGTGGTGTGCGCGGCCAGGCCCCGCAGCATCTCCAGCCAGAGCCCGCCGAGCCGTTCGGCCGCCGCGTCGTCGAGGAGGCTGCCGGGCCAGCTGAGCGTGAGGGTCAGCTCCGGGCCGTCCGTGGTGTCGCGCACCACGGCACCGGCTTCCAGCGCGTGCGCCACGGGCATGTCGGGGTCGGCCGCGCCACCGACCGCCGTCTCGCCTGCCATCTGCCAGGCACGGACGGGGCCGGACTGCTCGCCGACGGTGAACCGGCCCAGGTAGTTGAACCCGATCTGGCGGCTGGGGAGTTGGGCCAGGGCCTCGGCCGTCTCCGGGTTGAGGTGACGGAGCAGGCCGTAGCCCAGTCCGTCACCGGGGACGGAACGCACCTGTTCCTTGACCGCCTTGAGCAGTGCGCCGACCGCTGGGCCGCCTGCAAGGGCTTCTGGCAGATCGGCAGGTGTTGTGTCCAGGCGGACGGGGTGGACGTTGGTGAACCAGCCCACCGTGCGGGACAGGTCCACACCTTGCACCGGCTCCCGGCCGTGCCCCTCTACGTCTATCAGCATGTTGGGGGCGTCGGTGGGGCGCCAGTGGGCAACCGCTCCGGCAAGCGTCGCGAGCAGTACTTCGTGCAGGCCGCAGTGGTACACCGTGGGCGTCTGGCCGGCCAACACGGCTGCCTGCTCGGCAGGTACGGCCCATGAGTGATGGCGCAGAGTGCGGACCGTGTCCCGGGCCGGATCCAACGGGCGGTCGCCGAGGGACGGTTCGTCGCCTTGGAGGAGTTCGGTCCAGGCTTGGAGTTCGGCGTGGCGTTCGTTGCTTCGGGCCTGGGTGGTCAGCAGCTCCGCCCACCGGCGGAAGGATGTGCCCACCAGGTCGAGGGTCGGTGTGCCACCCGCAATCGCTGTCTCGTATGCGGTCTGCAGGTCAGGCAGCAGGATCCGCCACGAGACGCCGTCCACTGCCAGGTGGTGGACCACCAGCACGAGACGGCCGGTGCGGGACGGTCCCGCATCCACCCACACGACCTGCACCAGCACCCTGGAGGCGGGGTCCAGGCGCTCCACTGCATCGCGGGCCGCGCGACCAGCGACTTCTTCCAGGTCACTGTCGGTGGTGAGGGTCGCGTCCACGTGGTGGATCAGCTCGGCTGCCGTCACGGTTCCCGGCTCACCGACCGTCAGTCGCGTCCCGTTGTCCTCGACGCGGGCGCGCAGCATGTCATGGGTGTCGATCACCGCGCCCACGGCCGTGGCCAGTGCCTGGCGGTCCAGCCCGGCCGGTGCGCCGACGACCGTCCACTGCGCGAAGCGGGATCCGATGACCGCCTGTTCGCCGAGTGCCCGCATCACCGGCGTCCAGGGCACCTCGCCCACGCCGTCGTCCGCCGCGTCGGCCGTATCGACGCCGACGGGCTGTGCCACCAGTGCCAGGCGTTCGACGGTCTTCGCCTCGAACACCTGCCGCGGCGTGACCACCCATCCAGCGCGTCGGGCCCGCGACGCCAACTGCATCGACATGATCGAGTCACCGCCCAGCTCGAAGAAGCCGGCGTCGGCCGCAACCTCGTCCAGCCCCAGCACCTCGGCGAAGATCCGGCACAGGGTCTCCTCGACCGCACCTTCCGGCGCCCGACCGGATCCCCGCTGCGCGAAGTCCGGTGCCGGCAGGGCAGCCCGGTCCACCTTCCCGTTGACCGTCAGCGGCAGCACGTCCAGCACCACCACGGCGGACGGGACCATGTACTCCGGCAGCGTCTCAGCCGCGTATGCACGCAGCGTGTTCGGCAGGTCCTCCGCGGACCGGTCCGAGAGACCCGCGACGACGTAGGCGACGAGTCGGCTGTCACCGGGTGTGTCTCCGCGTGCGATCACGGCCGACTGGGTGACTCGCGGGTGACTGTCGAGGACGGTTTCGATTTCGCCGGGTTCGATGCGATACCCACGGACCTTGACCTGCGTATCGGCACGCCCGAGGAACACCAACTCCCCCTCATCCGTCCACCGCACCACATCCCCGGTCCGATACATCCGCACCCCAGCAACGAACGGACACGCCACGAA
>NZ_JBFAIQ010000050.1:0-37032 GCF_040654755.1 Streptomyces sp. NPDC050625 | reverse complement strand
GCTCTTCGAGCAGGGGGGACCCCCAGGCGGCACGGGTGGGCGATGGGGGTCCCCCCTGCTCGAACGAAGTTGAGAGCTTGGGGGAGGCACCCCGCTACGCCGGGCTGCGCAACCCACCCCCGCCCAGCACCAACCCCGGGCACCCGCACGACGCGCCCGACCTCACAGCGCCGCCCAGCCTCACAACGCCTTGAGTGCCGCCGCAGTGGCCCGGGTCAGCGCCTCCAGATACCCCTTCGGCAGCTTCGGAGCGCGGATGACGACCGACCGCCAGTACAGCGGCCCGGAGATCAGATCGAGCGCCAGCTCCTCGTCGACACCCCGGCGAAGCTCACCCCGCTGCTCGGCCGCCGCAATGATCTTGCTGGCCACGCCCTCCTGTCCGTCACGCAGCGCCTTCTGCATGGCCTCGGCGATCTCGGGATTGCGGGCCGCCTCGGCCTGGAGGTCCGGGATGATCTGCGAGGCGACGGGATGGCGCAGCGCGCGGGACGTCACCTCGTACAGCAGCCGCAGGTCGCCCTCCAGGGAGCCCGTGTCCGGGACGGGCAGGCCCAGCACCGCGAGCGCCGAGACGACGTCGAGGACCAGGTGCAGCTTGGACTTCCAGCGCCGGTAGACGGCGGTCTTGCCGACACCCGCGCGGCGCGCGATGCCCTCGATGGACATCCGGGCGTAGCCGACGGACGCGAGCTCCTCGAAGACGGCCGCCCGGATGGCCTCGGTCACGTCCTCCCTGAGCACGGCCGCCCCGGCGGGGGTCCGTCGGCGCGGGCGCGTCTGCGGCTCGTCGGCGTTCGTCGTCATGGCGTCAAGCATAGGGCGTTACGACGAAACGGTTGCGTTCCGACGTCGATTGGGCCTACGCTCCCGTTGCGACGATACGGTCCCGTCCCGACGTAAGAAAACGTGAAGAGACGCGTAAGGAAACACCGGGGGCGGACCCGCCGACCGGACGCACGCACCCCCACTCCCCCCGAGCGAAAGCAGCGGATGTGAGCCAGGTCCTCGACACACCGCCTCCGACACCGGCCCCGGCCGAAGACCTCGCGGCGCTCGCCGCGCGCCACGGGCTCTCGGTCAGCGGCGCGCGCCCCACCCTGCCCGAGTACGTCCGGCAGCTGTGGGAACGGCGCCACTTCATCACCGCCTTCGCCACCGCCAAGCTCACCGCGCAGTACAGCCAGGCGAAGCTCGGCCAGCTGTGGCAGGTCATGAACCCGCTGCTGAACGCGGCGGTGTACTACTTCATCTTCGGTGTCCTGCTGGGCACCAAGCACGGTGTGCCGGACTACATCCCGTTCCTGGTGACGGGCGTGTTCATCTGGACCTTCACCCAGAGCTCGATCCTGGCGGGCACCCGGGCCATCTCCGGCAACCTCGGCCTGGTGCGGGCGCTGCACTTCCCGCGGGCCGCGCTGCCGATCTCGTTCTGCCTCCAGCAGCTCCAGCAGCTGCTGTTCTCGATGGCGGCGCTGATCGTCATCCTGCTCTGCTTCGGTGTGCCCGTCGCCGCCTCCTGGCTGCTGGCGCTCCCGGCGCTCATCCTGCAGTTCACGTTCAACGCCGGCGTCTCGATGATCATGGCCCGGATGGGCGCGAAGACCCCGGACATCGCCCAGCTGATGCCGTTCATCCTGCGGACCTGGATGTATGTCTCCGGCGTCATGTGGAGCATCGACAAGCTGACGAAGAAGGACCATCTGCCGCACCTGCTGACGGTCGCCCTGGAGACCAATCCGGCCGCCGTCTACATCGACCTCATGCGATACGCGCTGATCGACAGCTTCCACGCCCATCAGCTGCCCCCGCACGTGTGGGCGGCGGCGTTCGGCTGGGCCCTGCTCGCCGGGGTCGGCGGCTTCATCTACTTCTGGAAGGCTGAGGAGACGTACGGCCGTGGCTGACAACGTGAACGACCGCATTCCCGGGAGCGGGATCCCGACCGTCGTCGTCGACGGCGTCGACATCGTCTACCGGGTCAACGGCACCGGCGCCGGACGCGGCTCCGCGACGGCCGCCCTGAACCGGATGCTGCGCCGCAAGCAGGCGGAGAAGGCGGCGGGCGTGCGCAAGGTGCACGCGGTCAAGAAGGTCTCCTTCGTCGCGTACAAGGGCGAGGCGATCGGTCTGATCGGCACCAACGGCTCCGGCAAGTCGACGCTGCTGAAGGCGGTCGCGGGGCTCCTCCCGGTGGAGAACGGCCACATCTACACCGACGGCCAGCCCTCCCTCCTCGGCGTCAACGCGGCCCTGATGGGCGATCTGACCGGCGAGCGCAACGTCTTCCTCGGCGGTCTGGCCATGGGCATGTCCCGGGAGGAGATCAGGTCCCGCTACCAGGACATCGTCGACTTCTCCGGCATCAACGAGAAGGGCGACTTCATCACCCTCCCGATGCGGACGTACTCCTCCGGCATGGGCGCCCGGCTGCGCTTCTCGATCGCGGCCGCCAAGGACCACGACGTCCTGCTGATCGACGAGGCCCTCGCCACCGGCGACCGCTCCTTCCAGAAGCGCTCCGAGGAACGGATCCGCGAGCTGCGCAAGCACGCGGGCACGGTGTTCCTGGTCAGCCACAACAACAAGTCGATCCGGGACACCTGCGACCGGGTGCTGTGGCTGGAGCGCGGCGAGCTGCGCATGGACGGGCCGACGGAGGACGTCCTCAAGGAGTACGAGGCGTTCACCGGCGACAAGGGACCCAAGAAGGCACCGCCGAAGCAGGCGGCGCAGCCGAAACCGGCGGCGGAGAAGGTCCCTCTTCCTTCCTGAGCCCCTCCACCGGCACACCTGAGCCCCTCCACCGGCTCAAGAACTTTTATCCCTTTCATCCTCTCAATGACACTATGGCGGGAAAGGTGCGGCCGGAGACGACAAGGCGAAGGAGTCCACTGCGATGCCCGAACTCAGCGTCGTCGTCCACGGCCCGAACACCCAGGACCGGCTGACCGCGCTCCTCGACTCGCTCGACGCCCGGCCCCTCCCGGACGCCGAGGTGATCGTGGTCGCGGTCGGCGACTGGGCCAGGGAGACGGCCGAGGGGCACGCCCCGGAGACGGTGGTGCTGCCCCTGCCGGACGGTACGGGCGACGCGGCGGCCCGGGCCGCGGGAGCCGCGCGGGCCAGCGGCCGCTGGCTGCACTTCGTCCACGCCAAGGACGGCCTGCCGGCCGGCGCCGTCCGCATGATCGCCGAGCGCGCCGCGGAACTGCCCGACACGGTGGACGTCCTGCTCTTCGACCATGTCGCCACCACCTGGCAGACGTCCGGCACGGCATCCGGCGACGGCCGCGTCCTGGCCCGCGCGGGCCGCGCCGACCTCGCCCTCGACGACGCGGCCGACCTGCTGCGCATCACCCCGCTCCTCGGCAACCGCGCCCTGCGCACGGAGTTCTGGCGGGCGCACGAGCGGCGACTCGGCCGCGACGACGAGCCGTACGTCGCGTACGCCACCCTCCTGGACGCGGGCCGGGTCGCCTGCCTCAACCAAGTCGCCTACGAGGACCGCCGGTTGCGCCCGGAGAGCCTCCCGCCGCTCACACCCGAACGGCACTACGCGCTCATCGAGCGGTACGAGACCCTCCTGCCCCGGGTCAAGGAGCGTCCCGCCGCCCGCGCCGTCCTCTACGACGTCATGGTCCGCGACCTGCTGCGCACCTTCGCCCGCGCGGACATGCCCGACCCGGTGGCCCGGGAGTTCTTCCGCCGCTCCTCCCTGGCCGCGGTCCGCTGGCGCCCCGAGGGCCACCACCGCCCGGCAGGCGTCGAAGGCATCCGCCGCGGCCTCCTCGAAGAGGGCGCCTACACCAAGTACCGCGCCTTCCAGGCCGCCAACCGCACGCGCCGGGCGGCCAGGTCGGCACTGCGGACCCGCAAGCGGCAACTGGGCGCGAAGCTCCGCGACCACCGGTACCGCCGGGCACTGGACCGCCCGGTCGACCCCGACCTGGCCGTCTTCTCCGCCTACTGGGACCGCGGGGTCGCCTGCAACCCCGCCGCGATCGCCGCCAAGCTCGCCGAACTCGCCCCGCGCATCCACCCGGTGTGGGTGGTGACCCGGGACAACGCACCGCTCCTGCCGCCCGGCACGGACCATGTGATCCCCGGCACCCGCCGCTACTGGGAGGTGCTGGCCACCGCCAAGTACCTGACGAGCAACGTCAACTTCCCCAACACGGTGGTCAAACGCCCCGACGCGATCCATCTGCAGACCCATCACGGCACCCCCCTCAAACGGATGGGCCTGGACCAGATGCAGCACCCGGCCGCCGCCAAGGGCATGGACTTCGCCGCGCTGCTGGCCCGCATCGACAAGTGGGACTACAGCGTCTCCGCCAACAGCCACTCCACCCGCATGTGGGAGCGCGCCTATCCCTCCCGCTACGTCTCGCTGGACTACGGCTATCCGCGCAACGACGTCTTCTACTCCGCCACCGCGTCCGACATCCGCGCGATCCGCGCCCGCCTGGGCATCGCCCCCGGCGCGACGGCCGTCCTCTACGCCCCCACCCACCGCGACTACGAGGCCGGCTGGACCCCCCGCCTCGACCTGGCCGCACTCGCCGACCGCCTGGGCGAGAACACCGTCCTGCTGGTCCGCGGCCACTACTTCTACGGCGGCGCGGCCTCCCCCCTGGCCGGTCTGCGCCGCACGGGCAGAGTCGTGGACGTCTCGTCGTACGACCCGGTCGAGGAGCTGTCCCTGGCCGCCGACGCCCTGATCACGGACTACTCGTCGATCATGTTCGACTACGCCAACCTCGACCGCCCGATCGTCATCTACGCCGACGACTGGGAGACGTACGCGACGACCCGCGGTGTCTACTTCGATCTGATGTCCGAGGCACCGGGGCAGGTGGCCCGCACCCAGGAGGAACTGGCGGAGATCTTCACCTCCGGCGCGTGGCGCGACGAGACCGCGACCAAGGCACGGGCGGTGTTCCGGCGCCGGTTCTGCGAGTACGACGACGGGCGCGCCGCCGAGCGCGTCGTACGACGGGTCTTCCTCGGCGAGAGCGAGGAGTCGCTGCCACCGGTCGTCCCGGTGGAACGACGCACACCGGCACCGACCCCCGAGGAGGCCGCCTCATGAACCCCGACGTCACGGTGACGGTGATCGTCCACAACGACGCGGCACGCCTGCCCAGGGCGGTCGCCTCGGTACGCCGCCAGACGCACCGCAACCTGGAGATCGTCATCAGCGACGACCACTCCACGGACGAGACCCCGTCGGTGGCCAGGGAGCTGGCGGCCCAGGACCCCCGTATCCGCTCCATCCGACTGCCGGAGAACAGCGGCGGCTGCAGCGCCCCGCGCAACCGGGCCCTGGAGATCGCCCGGGCACCGTATCTGATGTTCCTGGACAGCGACGACGAGCTGCCGGCGAACGCCGTCGAACTGCTCCTGGCCGCGCACCGCGAGCGCGAGGTCGACTTCACGATGGGCGCGGTACGGCGCATACGGGTGGACAGCGGCCACCGCTCGACCTGGATGCCTCACCTGGTGTCCGCGCGCCGGACGCTCAAGGGCATAGCGGCGGACCCTCGGCTCCTCTTCGAGCACCTGTCGACGAGCAAGATGTACGCGCGAGCCTTCCTGGACCGCCACGACCTGCGCTTCCCGGAGGGCATCCACTACGAGGACCAGCTGTTCTCGGCACAGGCGTACTGCCTGGCGCGGGCGTTCACGATCATCCCGGACCCCGTGTACCTCTGGTACATAGCCCCGTACGAGACCGGGGACACCGCGTCGATCTCCAACCAGCGGCACAAGCTGAGCAATGTCGGCGACCGCGTCCATGTCCAGCGCCTGATCGACGACTTCCTGGCCGAGAGCGGGCACGCGTCGCTGCGCGAGGACAAGGACTACAAGTTCCTCAAGCACGACTTCCGGATGTACGCCGGGGACCTGCCCCACCGGGACGAGGAGTGGCTGCGGTCCTTCGCCGGGATCGTGACGCCGTACCTCGACACCCTGACACCGGCCGCGTACGCCCGCCTGCCCCGCCCGGAACGGGTGGTCCTGCAACTGGTCCGCGACGGCCGCCTGCCCGAGGCACAGCTGGCTGCGCGCGGCCTGGGCCACGGGGTGGCACCGAGGCGGGTGACGACGGACGGGGCGGACGGCGGCACGTACTGGGGCGACCGGATCCCCGCCTCGGCCGAGGCCCGCCGCGAACTGGACGTGACGGACCTGGAGCTGGACACCCGCCCCTTCCCGAGCGCCCAGTTCCGCCACGAGATCACCGAGATCACCCGCGGCCCTGGCGCCTCGCTGGACCTCGCGATCCGCAGCTACGACCCCGGCCTGCGCCTCCCGCCGGGCCCGCACCGCGCGAGCATCCTGCTGGCCACGGGCCGGCGCCGGCTCACCCTGCCCTTCCGGCTGGCGCCCGTCCGCCCCGGCGTCTTCGAGGGCCGGGCCCGACTGGACCTGTCGGTGGCCCCCGTCCCCCTGCACGGCTTCGCCGGCACCCGTCACCCGTTGCTCCGCATCGAACACCAGGGCCTGGCCCACACGGGCCTCCTCCTGGCCCCGCTGAACTTCCCCTCCCTGACCGCGCGCATCGACTACCACTCCGGTGCGGCCCCGCACCGGGTCACCGTCGAGCCCGAGGACCGCGGCCCCGGCCGCCTCCAGATCCGCTGGTGCCCGGTGGGCGTGACGGCACGGGTGATCCGGCCGGTCGTACGGCGGGTGGCGCGGCCGCGGGTGCGGCGTGTGGTGCGGCTGGTGGCGAGCGCGCTGAGATGACGCGGGCCGGTGGCTCCCGGCTCGGGTGAACCGGGCCGGTGGCTTCCCGGCTCGGATGACGCGAGCCCATGGCCTCCCAGCCCGGATGACGCGAGCCCGCGGCCTCCCAGCCCGGATGACGCAAGCCCGCGGCCTCCCGGCTCAGTGCCGTACCGCGTACAGCACCTGGCCGCCCGGCCCCTGGGCCACCGCCCGCAGCCCCGTGTCCCGAAGGGCGTTCCCGGTGTCCACCACCCATCGCACCCCGTACTCCCGTGCGATCCGCTGCCGCTCGCTCTGTGGCGTCCCCGCGGCGAAGTAGCGCCGGACCGCGGCAGTGCGCCGCCCCTCGTCCGGCAGGAAGACATCGGGATAGCCGGGAGCGACGGTGTACGGCCCGTAGGCGGGGATCTGCCGGGCCGGGAACGTCCGGGCCATGACGACGTCCCCGTACTTCACCCACGGCGTGATCCACCGGTACCCGGCCCATGGAGCCCGGTACTCGGCCGCGACCACGCCCGGCAATGCGCTCTTCGGTACGACGTACCCCACCGTCCCGACCTGTGTCCACGCCCCCACGGCCAGCGCGGCGGCCAGCACACCCGCCCACCCGGTCCGTACCGCCCGCGTGCGCCCCCGCACCGGCAACACCTCCAGCGCGGCGGCGAGCTGAGCCGGGATCAGCGCGGCGGGCAGCGCGCGCCCCCACGAGTAGTGACCGCTCGCCCCGCCCAGGACGAACACGGCCACGCCCAGCACGAAGAAGATCACCAGGGGATCCCGGTGGTTTCGCCGCCACCGCAGCACCAGCGCGACCACTCCGAGCAGCACCAGCCCGAACCGTCCGGGCAGCTGCCGGTACAGCGACCGGTGGATGGCCTCCAGGTCCGCGCCGGCCGAGAAGAGCGAGAAGAAGTCGTAGTACGGCCACGCCCACAGCACCACCAGGCCCAGTGCCACCCCGGCACCCAGCCGCAACAGCGCCTGCCGGCCCGGTCGCGCCGCGGCCACGGTGGCCAGGGCGCCCAGCGAGGCCACGACCCCGGAGAACTGGTGGACCAGCAGGATCACCGCCCACAGCACGCCGAGTCCCAGCCACGCCGCCCAGCCCGCGCCGGTGCGCAGCGCCCCCGTCAGCCATGCCCACAGATGGAAGGAGAGCCCGAGCGCGAACACGCTCGGGTACGACACCGTCAGCGCGAGGGAGTTCAGCCCGAGGAAGCCGCTCCAGTTGAACAGCGCCGGCCCCCACAGGAACAGCAGGCACAGGAGGGCGAGCGCGGGCGCGGCCCGATGCGCGCTCAGCGTCCGGACGTACCGCCACACCCCCGTGACGAGCAGTGTCAGCCCGGCGACCGCGCCGATGCGCAGCACCACGAACACCGACAGTCCGGTGATCCGGGCGATGCCGCCGAGCACCAGCATCCACGGCGAGTAGTACGGGCTCGGGGTGTCCGTGTCGACGAGCGGATTGCCGGGGTGCAGGAGGCTGTGCCGCAGGCGTTCCACGGTGGCCGCGTGCATGCCGAGATCGCCCGCCCAGGGGAGGCGGACGATCACCAGGAGCAGCAGGACCAGGACGAGCGCGGCGGCGGCCTGGAGCGCTCTGCCGGCGGTCGCCGCGGTGCTACGCGGCTCGGCGCGCATCCTGCTGGAAGACCCAGGTGCGGTAGACGAGGAAACGGAACGCGGATGCGAGGACGATCGAAAGCGCCTTGACCATGTTCGACTCGAAAGGCCCGTGCAGGCCGAGGCCGTGATATCCGGCGTAGAACAGACCGCTTTCCATGACGACACCAAGGCCACTGAAAACGAAGAACAGTACGATTTGCCGCCGGGTTCTGGAGGCCCGGTCACGGTAAGCAAAAAAGCGGAAGCCCACGTAATTCGTGGCCATGGCAATACAGCTCGCCAGCACCGTGGCGACCATCGCCCGCCAGCCCAGGCCGTGCAGCAGCAGATTGAACACCAGGAAATTGACGAGCACGCCGCTGCCGCCGACGACCCCGAATTTCACCACTTCGAGGACGACTCGGGCGACCGGCCGGGCATCCGGGGTGGGGGCCGGGGCGGGGGCCGGGGCGGTCACTGCCGGACGGGTCTCGGTTAGGTTCACTGTCACGCGGCAGACCTTATCCGAAACACCACGATTAGCAGGAAACGGTAAATTCGTCGCCCGGTTTTCCCTAAGCGACGGCAAGAACAGAACGGGAGCGCACACGGAAACGGGGGCGCCCCGGGCCATGACGGCCCGGGGCGCCCCCGTCCAGGTATCGCCTACGAATGCGTGCGCAGCAGCGTCCGCATCGTCCGCATGGCCACCGACAGGTTGGCCAGGTCGAAGGAGTCCGAGCTGCGGATCTCCTCCAGGGTGGTGCGCGCCCGGCTCAGGATGGCGCCGTTCTTCTGCTCCCAGGCCTTGAAGCGCTGCTCGGGAGTCGAGCTGCCGTTGCCGACGGCGAGCACGTCCGAGGTGAGCGCCGCGTGGGCCGCGTACAGGTCCTCGCGGATGGAGGCGCGGGCCATGGACTGCCAGCGGTCGGCACGGGGCAGCTCGATGATGCGGTCCATGAGCTGGGCGATGCCGAGGCGGTCGGCGAGGTCGTAGTAGACCTCGGCGACCTCCAGCGGCTCGTTGCCCGTGCGGTCGGCCACCGAGACGATGTCCAGCGCCGGGAAGGCGGAGGAGAAACCGGCCACGCGCGTCGCCAGCTCGTCCGGCACACCGGCGCCGGACAGCTCGTCGTACACGTGCTGGTACCACTCCAGGTCCGCGCCGCGCAGCAGCTTCGGCATCTGCTGCCAGACCTGCTCGACCCGCTCCGAGAAGAAGTCGACGGTCTCGGCGAGCGCCAGCGGCTGCGGCCGGTTGTTGAGCAGCCAGCGCGTACCGCGCTCGACCAGACGGCGCGAGTGCAACCGGATCCGGGTCTGGACGGCGGCCTCGACCTTGTTGTCCAGGCCCTCGACCGCGTCCCACACGGGCGCCGAGCGGAAGATCGCGCGGGCCACGGTCTGGGCGCGGACGATCTCCTCCAGCGACGCGCCGGTCTCCTCGCGCAGCCGGTGCAGGTACGTCGTACCACCCGTGTTGACCGTGTCGTTGACCAGGACGGTGGTCGTGATCTCACGGCGCAGGGGGTGGCTGTCGACCCCGTCGGCGAACCGCTCGCGCAGCGCCGTCGGGAAGTACGCGTGCAGCAGAGTGCGCAGATACGGGTCGTCCGGCAGCGAGGTGTGCAGCAGCTCGTCGGCGACCGTGATCTTCGTGTACGCCAGCAGGACGGCGGTCTCCGGGCTGGTCAGGCCCTGCCCCAGGTTGAGCCGCTCGCGGATCTGCCGGTCGGTGGGCAGGAACTCCAGGGCCCGGTCGAGGTGGCCCGCGCGCACCAGGTGGCGGATGAACCGCTGCTGGGCGTGGAGCATGTCCTTGGACTGAGCCAGCGCGTTGGCGATCGCCACGTTCTGCGCGTAGTTGTTGCGCAGCACCAGGGCGCCGACCTCGTCGGTCATCTCGGCGAGCAGCTTGTTGCGCTGCTTCACCGTCATGTCGCCGTCCGTGACCAGACCGTTGAGCAGGATCTTGATGTTCACCTCGTGGTCGGAGGTGTCCACACCGGCGCTGTTGTCGATCGCGTCGGTGTTGATCCTGCCGCCGTGCGTCGCGAACTCGATGCGGCCCAGCTGGGTCAGGCCCAGGTTGCCGCCCTCGCCGACGACCTTGACCCGCAGGTCCTTGCCGTCGACGCGGATCGCGTCGTTGGCCTTGTCGCCGACGTCGGCGTTGGACTCGGTGGAGGCCTTGACGTACGTACCGATGCCGCCGTTCCACAGCAGGTCCACCGGCGCCTTGAGGATCGCCTTCATCAGATCGGCCGGGGTCACCTTGGTGGCGCTCACCTCGATGCCGAGGGCCTCGCGGATGTGCGAGTTGACCGGGATCGACTTGGCGCTGCGCGGGAAGATCCCGCCGCCCGCCGAGAGCAGCTCGGTGTTGTAGTCGGCCCAGCTGGAGCGGGGCAGCTCGAACAGACGGCGGCGCTCGGCGTAGGAGGTGGCCGCGTCCGGGGTCGGGTCGATGAAGATGTGCCGGTGGTCGAAGGCGGCGACCACGCGGATGTGCTCGCTCAGCAGCATGCCGTTGCCGAACACGTCACCGGACATGTCGCCGATGCCGACGACCGTGAAGTCCTCGGTCTGCGTGTCGACGTCGAGCTCGCGGAAGTGCCGCTTGACGGACTCCCAGGCGCCGCGGGCGGTGATGCCCATGCCCTTGTGGTCGTAGCCCGCGGAGCCGCCGGAGGCGAAGGCGTCGCCGAGCCAGAAGTTGTACGACTGCGCGACCTCGTTGGCGATGTCCGAGAACGTCGCCGTGCCCTTGTCGGCCGCGACCACCAGGTAGGTGTCGTCCTCGTCGTGCCGGACGACGTCCGCCGGGGGCACGACCTCGCCGGCCACCATGTTGTCGGTGATGTCCAGCAGCGCCGAGATGAAGGTCTTGTAGCTGGCGATGCCCTCGGCCAGCCACGCGTCCCGGTCCACGCTCGGGTCCGGCAGCTGCTTGGCGACGAAGCCGCCCTTGGCGCCGACCGGCACGATGACGGTGTTCTTCACCATCTGCGCCTTGACCAGGCCGAGGATCTCGGTACGGAAGTCCTCACGCCGGTCGGACCAGCGCAGACCGCCTCGCGCGACCTTGCCGAAGCGCAGGTGCACACCCTCGACGCGCGGCGAGTACACCCAGATCTCGTACGCCGGGCGCGGCGCCGGAAGGTCGGGGATCGCCTGCGGGTCGAACTTCATCGACACGTAGTCGTGCGGCGTGCCGCCCTGCGCCTCCTGGAAGAAGTTCGTGCGCAGCGTCGCCTTGATGACGGTGAGGAACGAGCGCAGGATGCGGTCCTCGTCGAGGCTCGCCACCTGGTCGAGCGCGGCGTCGAGCTCTTCGAGGAGCGCGTCGACGATCTCCAGCCCGGCGCGCTGGCGGTCCGGGGACATCCGCGCCTCGAAGAGGGAGACGAGGAGCCGGGTGGTGTGGACGTTGGTTCGGAGGGTGTCCTCCATGTAGTCCTGGCTGAAGGTGGAGCCGGCCTGCCGCAGGTACTTGGCGTACGCGCGCAGCACCGTCGCCTGCCGCCAGGTCAGCCCGGCGCCCAGCACGAGGGCGTTGAAGCCGTCGTTCTCCGCCTTGCCGGTCCAGGTCGCCCCGAAGGCCTCCTGGAAGCGCTCGCGGCCGTCGTCGCCGAGGTAGTCGCCGTTGCCGCCGCCCAGCGACCTGGGGATGCGCAGACCGAAGTCGTAGATCCAGGCGGTCGTCCGGTCCGCGCAGCGCAGCTCGTACGGCCGCTCGTCGATCACCTCGACGCCGAGCCGGCTGAGGACCGGCAGCACGGCGGACAGGGAGATCGCGGCGCCCTTGCGGTAGATCTTGAAGCGGCGCTCGTCGGGGGCGGCACCCACCGGCTCGTACAGGCTGAACGAGAAGTCGTTGCCCTGCGCCTCGCTGATCCGCTCCAGGTGGACGAGGTCGGCGACCGCGGCACGCGGGGTGTGGTCGGCCTTGTAGCCCTCGGGGAAGGCGTTGTTGTAGCGGCGCAGCAGCTCGGCGGCGCGCTCCTCGCCCAGCTCGGCGTTGAGCGCCTCGGCGAATCCGTCGGCCCAGGAGCGGGCCGCCTCGACGAGTCGCGCCTCGATGCGCTCCTTGTCGCCGTCGCTGAGCTGGGGCAGCTCGGTGCCCTGCGGGACGCGGATGACGAAGTGCAGCCGGGACAGGATCGACTCGGTGTTCCATGCGGTGAAGTCGACGCTGGTGCCGCCGAGCTCCTCCTTCAGGATGTCGATGATCCGCAGCCGGACGCCGGTGGTGTAGCGGTCGCGGGGCAGATAGACGAGGGCGGAGTAGTAGCGGCCGTACTCGTCCTGGCGCAGGTAGAGGCGCAGCCGCCGCCGCTCCTGCAGATACAGGACGGAGGTGGCGATGGCGCGCAGCTCGTCGGCGGGCGTCTGGAAGAGCTCGTCGCGCGGGTAGGTCTCCAGGATCTGCAGCAGGTCGCGTCCGTCGTGGCTGCTGGGCAGGAACCCGGCGCCCTTGAGCACCTCGTCGACCTTGCGCCGGATGACCGGCACACGGCGGACCGACTCGGTGTAGGCGGCGGAGGAGAACAGGCCCAGGAAGCGGCGCTCCCCGATGACGTTCCCGTCCTTGTCGAACTTCTTCACGCCGACGTAGTCGAGGTACGACGGCCGGTGCACGGTGGCCCGGCTGTTGGCCTTGGTCAGGACGAGGAGCTTGTGCTCGCGGGCCTTGGCGCGGGCGTCGGCCGGGAGCCGCTCGAAGGAGGGGCTGACGGGGTGGCTCTCGTCGGTCGCGTGGTGCGGGTCGGAGCGCAGTATGCCGAGCCCGGTGCCCGGCACCGCCGCCAGCGAGTCGTCCTCGCGCAGCTGGTACTCGCGGAATCCGAGGAAGGTGAAGTGGTCGGCGGACAGCCAGCGCAGCAGCTCGCGGGCCTCCTCGACCTCGGCGGCGGGGAGGTCGGCGGGGAAGGCCTCGCCGTCGAGCCCCTCGGCGATGCGCAGCGCCGCGTCCCGCATCTTCTCCCAGTCCTCGACGGCCTCGCGGGCGTCGGACAGGACACGCAGCAGATCGGCGGTGATCTGCTTCAGGTCGGCGCGGTCGGTCTCACGGTCGATCTCGACGTGGATCCAGGACTCCACGTGCGCGTCGTGCGGGAGGTCGCCGCCGGCCTGCGGGGCGGGCAGCACCTCGATGAGCTTGCCGGTGAGGTCGCGCCGGACGACGATCTGCGGGTGGATGACGACGTGGATGCCGCGGCCCTGCCGGGTCAGCTCGTTCGTCACGGAGTCGACGAGGAAGGGCATGTCGTCGGTGACGACCTCGACGACGGTGTGGCTGCAGGTCCACCCGTTCTCTTCGACGGTCGGGGTGTGGACCCGCACATTGGCCGTGCCCTGGGGACGGCTCTCGGCGAGACGGTAGTGCGAGACCGCGGCTCCGAAGACATCGACCGGGTCGCGGTCGGAGAGGTCCTCCGGGGCGGTGTGCAGGTAGTAACGCTGGAGGAACGCGAGCACGGATGCCTGGTCCGGGGTGCCCGGGGTGCCCTCGCTCGTCGTCCCAGTCGGTAGGTGCCCCCCGACCGGGCTGTTCTCAGCTACCCGGGCGGCCCGTTCGAGCAGCTCGGCCTTGGCTTCGTCCAGCTTGGTCTGCATTGTCCTCTGGCTCCTGTCGCGCGCCGTTGCGTGACGTAGAAGGAAGTACGGTCCCTTCCCCTGCGGCTCGACGCCACGGCCCGGGGTGTCCGGTCCGTTCCGACGCTATGCCGCAGGGTGAGATGAGCGGGGGGTATTCAGCCATTCTCGACACGCCCACCGGATGTGACGCTGCTCTCCGCGACGTCCTGGCCGGGGGTGTGTGTGGCGCCTCGGGGGCACTTGCGCCCCCGTCCCGCCCGGGAAGACCAGCGATCGCCGCCCGGTCACGGATGTCGTCCGTGTTCACCGGGCGCAAGGCAGGGGCGACGGTGCCCCCGCGAGCTATCGCGCTGATCACGCCACAAGGCTATCGCTCATTACCCGGGGCCCGTCATGAGCCGTATGTGTACAAAACCAGGGGTCGAAGTTTGACGTTCTGCACAGGGGCGGAGACGCCGGGGGAGGCGTATCCGCGCCGTCGGCGACCGGAGCGACGGGCGTGGCTGCCGGGGTGACCTGGGCAACCGCGCGATGACGGTGGGGCGGCCGGGCACGGGTCGGGTGGGACCTGGGTCCAGGTGACGTGGTGAGGGCGGTCCAGTGGCGGTGCGGTGGAAGTCCAGCGGGGGCCGAGGCCGGCTGTACGGCTCAGGCCGCGAGCCGCTCCGCCTCCGCCACGGCCTCCGCCAGGCTGTCCACCACCGGCACCCCTGCCTCTTCGAGGCTGGCCCGGCCGTGCGATCCCCCGGTGTACAGCACGGCCTGCGCGCCCACGTACCGCGCGGCCACCGCATCGTCGGCGGCGTCCCCGATCACCACCGTTCGCGAGGGCTCCACCCCGGTCAGCGCTTCCAGGTGCCGGACCATGTGCTCGGCCTTGCTGCCCCCGGACGGTCCGACCCGGCCCTCGACGCGTATGAAGTGCGCCTCGATCCCGAACCCCCGCACCAGCGGCACGAGTTCCTCGTGCACATACATGCTCAGCAGCGACTGGCTGTGCCCCGACGACCGCCAGCCCGTCAGCAGCTCGACCGCGCCCTCGGTGAGCCCGCAGCGGAGCCGGTGCTCGGCGTAGTACCGGTGGAAGACGTCGTCCATGGCCTCCCACTCGGCCCGGGTCGGCAGCCGCCCCATCAGCCGCTCGTAGAACCTGGGCACCGGCACGCAGTACAGCGTCCGGTACTGCTCCAGCGTGATCGGCTCCAGGCCGAGCTCGGCCGATGCCGCGTTCGTGGCGCCGATGATCGCGTCATTGTCGTGGAACAGCGTCCCGTTCCAGTCCCAGACGATGTGCGCGCCTGTGTGCTTCCGCATGCGCTTCCCCATGCCCAAAAACGTACCCGCCGCCACTGACAATCATGAATGCCCGCAGGTCAGAGGCGCCTGGGGCGTATGAGGCAAGGGACGTCAGACGAGCCCGACCAGGTTGGGGATCTCCTGCGTCGCGAACCACAGCAGTTCGTGGTCCTCGGCCTCGTCCACCACGAACTGGGCGTCGTCGTCCCCGCCGTCCGCCGCCTCCAGCGCCTGTGCCGCGGCGGCCACGTCCTGCTCCGCGTCGTCCGCGTCGACGTGCACCGCGGCCGCCTTGGCCAGCCGCACCGCCCCGGCCACCCGTACCTCGCCCAGCGCCGCCGGCTCCAGCGCGCGGTCCGGGTCCGCCGTCGCCGCCGAGTCGGCCACGTCGACGGCCACCACGACCCGGCGCCGGGCCGCCTCGGGGTCCGCCGCCAGCAGCCGCAGCGAGGCCAGCGCGGCCCGGCTCAGCGCCGCGTACTCGAGTTCCTCGATGTCGTCCGAGAGGTACCACTCGCGCAGCGCGGGCGTGACGGCGTACGCGACGAACGGACCGGCCCCGAGCTCGCCCGTCTTGTACGCCTCGGCGAGACCGGGGAGGGTCAGGGGGACGTAGACGCGCATGGCTGGCCGCTCTTTCGTGGTCGAAGGCTCCGCTTGAGGCCCCGGGGAGGGCGGTCCCGCGTCTCCCGGAGGGCCTTCAGGATACGTGCGGGCGTCCCCTTTCGGGGCCCTGCCCGAGCCCCCGGACGCGTCCACCCGGCGCCCCGGGACTCACCCGGTACCGCCCCGTACCCGCCGGGTTCCGCACCCTCGCGACCACTCGGATAGGTGAACCCCGCAGCCACTCGACGCGGGCTCCGGCTTCCTTGCCGCCGCCGTCGACGCCCCGTAGAAGATCCCCACCAGCAAGTTACCGCCCGGTATCCGCCGGGCCCGCCGAACGGGGATCCTCCATGAACAAAGTCATGACCAGGACAGCCAAGCCCCGCCCGGGCACCCGCCCACCGAGCCGCCGCGACCCCCGCCGCCCCGGCGGTGCGGCCCCCAGGACACCGGTCAGCGGGGCTGCACGCGGCCCCCGGACTCCGGGGACGACCGATACGGCCCCGGCCACCGGGACGGGCCGTACGACGCCAGGCACGGCGCCAGGGCCCGTCAGGGCTCCCCGGCCCACCGATCTCTTCGCCGACCGCCTGCTCGCCGTCCTGAGCGGCCAGCGCCCCGTCCACTGGATGCTCCGGCACACCGCCGGCCGCGCCTACGACGAACTCGCCCGCCTCGCCGAACGCGGTCCCCTGCGTACCCGCGGGGCCCGCCCCGTCGTCCGCGACATCGGGTACTACGTCCCGCGGACCGGCGCCATCGAGGCCTTCGCCCGCATCGGCGCCGGCGACCGGCTCCGCGCCATGGCCTTCCGCCTGGAACAGGGCCCCGACCTTCGCTGGCGCTGCACCGCGGTGGAACTGGGCGGCCCGCGCACCCTACGGACGGACGACGACTAGGCGCAGCCGACACGAGACGGGTGGCACAGCCGGCACGTGACGACGGGCGCGGTCGGCACCTGACGACCGGCGCGGCAGCCGGCGCGAACGGCGAAGGGCCGGGCACCCGACGGGTGACCCGGCCCTTTCAGGACGCCACGGCCATGACGGCCGCGTGCCACGTCACTTCTTGCGGCGACGACCGCCCTTGGCCTGCTTGCGGCGCTCCGCGCGCGTGAGGCCGTCCGCCTCGGAGCGCACAGGCTCGTCGTCGTCATAGGTGAAGTCGCCCTCGACGAGGCCGCCCTCACCGTCCACGGTCGCGGCGGAGAAGTGCAGGCCGCGCCGCTGCGGCGCGTCCAGGCCCTTGGCGCGGATCTCCGGGCGGGAGCCCGCCTGGGCCGGCACCGCGTCCTGGACACCCTCGGCCACCGGCTGGGCGTCCTCGACCGGGACCTCCTCGACCTGCTGTTCGACCTGGACCTCCAGGTTGAACAGATAGCCGACGGACTCCTCCTTGATGCCGTCCATCATCGCGCCGAACATGTCGAAGCCCTCGCGCTGGTACTCGACCAGCGGATCCTTCTGGGCCATCGCGCGCAGGCCGATGCCCTCCTGGAGGTAGTCCATCTCGTAGAGGTGCTCGCGCCACTTGCGGTCCAGGACCGACAGCACGACCCGGCGCTCCAGCTCACGCATGATCTCGGAGCCGAGCTGCGACTCGCGCGCCTCGTACTGCTCGTGGATGTCGTCCTTGATCGACTCGGAGATGAACTCCGCGGTCAGACCGGCACGGTCACCGGCCGCGTCCTCCAGCTCGTCGATGGTGACCTTCACCGGGTAGAGCTGCTTGAACGCGCCCCACAGCCGGTCGAGGTCCCAGTCCTCCGGGAAGCCCTCGGCGGTCTCGGCGCCGATGTAGGCGTCGATCGTGTCGTCCATGAAGTGGTGCACCTGCTCCTGCAGGTCCTCGCCCTCCAGGACGCGGCGGCGCTCGCCGTAGATGACCTCGCGCTGGCGGTTGAGGACCTCGTCGTACTTCAGGACGTTCTTACGGGTCTCGAAGTTCTGCTGCTCGACCTGCGACTGGGCGGAGGCGATCGCGCGGGTGACCATCTTGTTCTCGATCGGCACGTCGTCCGGCACGTTCGCCATGGACATCACACGCTCGACCATCTGGGCCTTGAACAGCCGCATCAGGTCGTCGCCGAGGGAGAGGTAGAAGCGGGACTCGCCCGGGTCGCCCTGACGGCCGGAACGACCGCGCAGCTGGTTGTCGATACGGCGCGACTCGTGCCGCTCGGTGCCCAGCACGTAGAGGCCGCCGCTCTCCTCGACCTCGTCCTTCTCGGCCTTGACCGCCAGCTCCGCACGCTCCAGGGCGGCGGGCAGGGCGTGGGCCCACTCCTCGATGTGCTCCTCGGGGTCGAGGCCGCGCTGGCGCAGCTCCGCCTCGGCGAGGTCCTCGGGGTTGCCGCCGAGCTTGATGTCCGTACCACGGCCGGCCATGTTCGTGGCGACCGTGACGGCGCCCTTGCGGCCGGCCTGGGCGACGATCTGCGCCTCGCGCTCGTGGTGCTTGGCGTTGAGCACCTCGTGCTGGATGCCGCGCTTGCTGAGCTGCTGCGAGAGGTACTCGGACTTCTCGACCGAGGTGGTGCCGACCAGGATCGGCTGGCCCTTCTCGTGCTTCTCGGCGATGTCGTCGACGACGGCCTCGAACTTGGCGACCTCGGTGCGGTAGATCAGGTCCGACTGGTCCTTGCGGATCATCGGCTTGTTCGTCGGGATCGGGACCACGCCGAGCTTGTAGATCTGGTGGAACTCGGCGGCCTCGGTCATCGCCGTACCGGTCATGCCGGAGAGCTTCTTGTAGAGGCGGAAGAAGTTCTGCAGGGTGATCGTGGCGAGCGTCTGGTTCTCGTCCTTGATGTCCACCCCCTCCTTCGCCTCGATCGCCTGGTGCATGCCCTCGTTGTAGCGGCGGCCGGCGAGGATACGGCCGGTGTGCTCGTCGACGATCATGACCTCGCCGTCGATGACGACGTAGTCCTTGTCCTTCTTGAAGAGCTCCTTGGCCTTGATGGCGTTGTTCAGGTAGCCCACCAGCGGGGTGTTCACCGACTCGTAGAGGTTGTCGATGCCCAGCCAGTCCTCGACCTTGGAGACACCGTTCTCGTGGATGGCGACGGTGCGCTTCTTCTCGTCGACGTCGTAGTCGCCGGTCTCCTCGATGCCCTTGAGCGGGTTGCCCGCCTCGCCCTTCTTCAGGCGCGTGACCAGCTTGGCGAAGTCGCCGTACCACTTGGTGGCCTGGTCGGCCGGGCCGGAGATGATCAGCGGCGTACGGGCCTCGTCGACCAGGATGGAGTCGACCTCGTCGACGATGGCGAAGTTGTGGCCGCGCTGGACGAGCTCGTCCTTGGACCACGCCATGTTGTCGCGGAGGTAGTCGAAGCCGAACTCGTTGTTCGTGCCGTACGTGATGTCGCACTCGTACTGCTCGCGGCGCTGGGCCGGCGTCATGTTGGCCAGGATGCAGCCGACGGTCAGGCCCAGGAACTTGTGGACGCGGCCCATCATCTCGGAGTCGCGCTCGGCCAGGTAGTCGTTGACCGTGATGAGGTGGACGCCGTCTCCGGAGAGGGCGTTCAAATAAGCGGGGAGGGTGCCGACGAGGGTCTTGCCCTCACCGGTCTTCATCTCGGCGACATAGCCGAGGTGGAGGGCGGCGCCACCCATCATCTGCACGTCGTAGTGCCGCTGGCCGAGGACGCGCTTGGCGGCCTCGCGGACGGTGGCGAACGCCTCGGGGAGCAGGTCGTCCAGGCTCTCACCGTCTGCGTACCGCTGCTTGTACTCATCGGTGAGGGCCCGCAGCTCGGCGTCGGAGAGGTCGACGAAGTCCTCTTCGATGGAGTTGACCTGGTCCGCGATGCGGTGCAGCTTGCGCAGGATCTTGCCTTCGCCTGCACGCATGATCTTCGAGAGGACGGACACGGGGGCTGGTCTCCTTGCCGGTCGGGCCTGGGACGGTCGGTTTCCATTTCACGTACTGAGCAACGGCCATCGTATGCGAGGACCCGGGCACGCCGGGAGGCCTGGCGGTCCGACGGCTGTCCACGGTTGTTCCACCGCTGGCTTTCACAGGGGACAACGGGCGGGATGCGCGGATAGTGCCGCATCGCGCCGGGGAATTGCGCGAAATGTGATCGCGCGTTCACACACGGCACAAAGGCGTGTCGGCGACCCGGGGATTGGCGCCGTTCCGGATGCCCGAGCAGAATCGGCCGATGGAACCCGTCACGCTCACCACCAGCCGCCTTCTGCTGCGCGCCCCCGGCCCGCAGGACGCCGAGGCGGTGTACGCCGCCGCCCAGGACCCCGACGTCCAGCGGTGGATCTCCCAGTTCCCCTCGCCATACCTCCGGGAGCACGCGCGCAGCTTCACCGAGCAGGTGGTGCCCGGCGGCTGGGCGGACAACGCGATGTTCACCTTCGGCCTCTTCCTCCCCGAAGGGGAGCTCGCCGGCATGCTCGCCCTCACCATGCGCGCCCTGGGGGTCGGCGAGATCGGCTACTGGGCGGCCAAGGAGCACCGCGGCAACGGTTATGTGACCGAGGCCACCCTCGCCGCCTCCCGCTGGGCCTTCACCCAGCTGTGCATCGACCGCGTGGAGTGGCGCGCGGAGGTCGGCAACCGAGCGTCCCGCGCGGTGGTGGAACGCGCCGGCTTCACCATCGAGGGCATCCTGCGCTCCGCGACCAACAACAAGGGGGTGCGCCGGGACTGCTGGGTGGGCTCGCTGCTCCCGTCGGACCTGGGCCTGCCGTCGACGGCCCCGTATCTGCCGGCGCCGGCGCACCAGTCGTAGCACCGGCCCGCAAACCCGCAGCTCAGCCCGCGCTGTCAGTCCCACCGTCTATCGTCCCGACCCATGACGACCCTCCCGCGCCCCGCCACCGAACTCTCCGCGGACGACGCCCGCCGCATCGCCCTGCGGGCCCAGGGTTTCCTCGGCACGCCCGACCGCCGGGCCGGCGTCCGGGGCGTCCTGCGTCATCTCGGCGCGGTCCAGCTCGACACCATCTCGGTCCTCGCCCGCTCCCACGAGCTCATTCCGTACGCCCGCCTGGGCTCCGTGGGCCGCAGGACGGTGGAGGCCGCCTACTGGACGCCCGCGTCCACGGGCACGCCTGCGGCCCGCCCGCACGCCTTCGAGTACTGGTCGCACGCGGCGTGCATACTCCCCGTCGAGGAGTGGCCGCACTTCGCGTTCCGGCGCCGCGCCTACCGCAACCGCCCGCACTGGAACCATGAACTCCCCGACGGCACCTACGACCAGGTCGTCAAACAACTCCGTGCCGAAGGCCCGCTCACCGCCACGGAGTTGGGCGGCGCCAAGCGCACCAGCGAGTGGTGGGACTGGTCCGGCACGAAGGTCGCGGTCGAGCGCGCGCTGATGTACGGGGAGGTGGTCTGCGTGGAGCGCCGCGGCTGGAAGCGGGTGTACGACCTCGCCGAGCGCGCGATCCCGGACGCCCTGCTGCACGACGAACTCGACGACACCGAGTGCGTGCGCCGCCTGGTCCGCCTGGCGGGCGAGTCCCTCGGTGTCGGCACGCGCGCGGACATCGCCGACTACCACCGTCTCAAGGGGGAGCAGGTCGACGCGGTGATCGCGGACTCGGGTCTGGTCCCGGTCACGGTGGCGGGCTGGGGCAAGCCCGCCTGGGCGGACCCTACGGCGCTGGAGACCCCTCCGCGCGGCCGCCACCGCACCACGCTGCTGTCCCCGTTCGACTCACTGATCTGGGAACGGGCGCGCACGGAGCGGATCTTCGGCTTCACCCACCGGCTGGAGGCCTATGTGCCGAAGCCGAAGCGGGTGTACGGCTACTTCGCGATGCCGGTCCTGTCCGGAGGCCGTCTCGTCGGCCGTGTCGACCCGGCGCGCGAGGGCCGCACCCTGGTGGCCCGGCAGGCCACCCTGGACGGCGCGAAGGCGGTCCCGGCCGTGGCCCAGGCCCTCGTCGAGGCGGCGAGCTGGGTGGACTGCACGGACGTACGCGTGGAACGGGTGGACGCATCGGAACTGCGCGAGCCCCTCACGATGGAACTCGCCCGGCTCCTCGGCTGATCCGTACCGGTCGCCCGCCCCTATCGGATTTCGAGAATCTTTTCCCGCATCGCGTACACCACCGCCTCCATCCTGGAGTGCAGTTGCAGCTTCTCCAGGATGTTGCGGACGTGGTTCTTCACCGTGTTCTCGGAGATGAACAACTCCTTCGCGATGTCACGGTTGTTCATTCCCGTCGCAACCAGCTTGAGAACCTCCAGCTCACGGTCCGTCAGCCGGGGTGCGGGCACGAGCCTGCGCTCGTCCGTCCGCTGGATCATCGACTTGAACTCGGTGAGCAGTTTCGAGGCCATCGAGGGGCTGATCTGCGACTGCCCGTCGGCGACCGCGCGAATGGCGGTGGCCACCTCGTCCGTCGAGATCTCCTTGAGGAGATAGCCGGTCGCGCCCGCCTTGATCGCGTCGTAGAGGTCGGCCTCCTCGTCGCTGATCGTCAGCATGATGATCTTGGCGCTGGGGGCGACCTCCTTGATGGAGGTGCATGCCTCGATCCCGCCGCGCTTGGGCATCCGTACGTCCATCAGGACGATGTCGGGCAGCAGGTCGGCCGCCTTGTCCACGGCCTCGGCGCCGTCGCCCGCCTCTCCGACGACCTGGATGTCCTCCTCGGCGGCGAGCACGATCTCCAGGCCGCGGCGGAAGAGGGCGTGGTCGTCCACGACAAGGACTCTGATCGGCTCCTTGCGTGGAGTGCCCGCGTCCGGGCCCATGCCGACGACGCCGTCGTCGGCATCCCCGTGCTGCATCGGTCCGAAGCTGTCCGCCATCGTTCCTCCCCCTGAAGGCTGTGGCCTGTGGTCCTGTGCCATCGCCAACCCAAGGCAACGGCCCACCGGTTGGGCCGGTGCGGCCATGATTTCATGCCCGGCCGACACTGCGCCGACAGAGCGGGGCGCGAAGTGGGCGCACGCCGATGCCCCTGGGGGCGCACACGCGCTCCAGGGGCACCGGCTCAGCCTGTGGCCGGGCGGGTCAGCCGCCCAGTGTGCCGCCTGCCGCGGGAGGTTGCGCCTGGGTGACCATCGGGTCCGTGCTGAGGTGGATGACACCGTAGTCGTAGGCGTGCCGCCGGTAGACGACGCTCGGTTCCTTCGTCTCGGAGTCGACGAACAGATAGAAGTCGTGTCCGACCAGTTCCATCTCGTAGAGGGCCTGGTCGAGGGTCATCGGGGAGGCGACGTGGGTCTTCTCGCGGACGATGAGGGGGCCTTCGCCCTTCACTTCCAGCGAGCCGATCTTCTTGGTGGGCACTCCGTCGCTGTCTTCCTCGTGGACGGGGTGGCCGTTCCCGTTGAGCGTCGCCGCGCCCGGGACGTGGTCGGGAACCTCCGCAGCCGAGATTCGGCGTGCGCCGCGCCGCGAGAAACGCTTGTCGTGCTGCTTGCGCAGCCGGGCGTCCAGCTTTTCCGCTGCCAGGTCAAGTGCCGCATACGGGTCGCTGGCCGCTGCCTCCGCCCGGATCACCGGACCGCGAGAGCGGAGCGTGATCTCCACTCGGTCGCACCGGTCGGCCTGCCGGGGGTTGGGCTCCTTGGACACCTCCACGTCGAGGCTGATCACCTTGCCATCGAGCTTCTGGATCTTCTCCAGCTTCAGCTTCTCGGCCACGTGCTTGCGGAACCGCTCGGGCACCTCGGTCTTGCGGCCCTTGACGACGATGTCCACGCAGAACTCCGTTCCCGGATCGCTCCGCTCCAGCGGCGGAGCATCTCCCTTTTGCACCAGGCTCCGGTCAGTCCGGAACCTCGGACTCGGTGACTTCCACCTCCTCCTCCCCCATGGGCAAGATCTCCACCCCAGCGCCGCGACTGATTGCGGAAAACCCGCAGCACGGCATTCTGATATGAGAGGGATGGCCTGCGGCTTTCCCTCACAACCGAACATATCTCGCCCGGACGGATGTCGTCACCCTCTACTGCCGCGTACCTCCATTCCGGTGAATTGGCCCTCTCACTACCTGCAACGATGCAACTTCGCAGTCAGTTCCGGTTTATTTTGAAGGAATCCGGCGGGGCCGCGACCACAGCCGCGCAGATCGACTGCCCGACGGCGTTCGCGCCTGCCATTCCCACCGCGCCGTGACTCCGCTTCGTCCTGTGTTCCCTTGATCCAGCCGTCTGTTCCTCCCTTCCTTCCCGAGTTGCACGCGCGTACACGGCCGTTGTTCCGCCATTGCGGTCGACCGCCTCCCGGACGGCTCGCGCCGCCTCCGTCAGGGAGGCGCCCGTAGTCATCAGGTCGTCGACGAGCACGACCCGGCCGCCGAGGAGCGGCCGTGCGCCGCCCGCAGCCACCTCCAGGGCGCCCGCGAGATTGCGCAGTCGCTGCCGGGAGTTGAGCCCCGACTGGTCGGCCACGGCACGCCGCTGCCGCAGTACCGCCGCCACCCGGGCCGGCGTCCCGCCGCGTCGCAGCTCGCCGGCGGCCGCGAGCGCGATCCGCCGTACCGGATCGTGCCCCCGGGCCCGCACGGCCCATCGCGCGGACGGCACCGGCACGAGCAGCACAGGCAGGTCACCCTGCCCGACCGGTACGCCGCCGTCCCACAACGACACGACCCGCACCCGGCGTGCCCCCGCAAGAACACCCTGTGCCGAACCGTCGCGCTCCGCCTGTTCTCCCGCCGGACCACCGCCGCCCTCCGAGGGGATGCCGCAGTGCCCTGTCAGCACCCCGGAACGCCCCGTCAGCGCCCTGCCGGCCCCCGCCCCGGCCTCCTGGAGCCCCGCTCGCACAGCTCCCGCCAGAGCCGCGCCCAGGGGGCCTGCGAGTGCCAGGGCGCCCCGTTCCTTGTGGGCGAGGAGCACCGCCCGCACCGCGTCCGCGTACGGCGCCGCCGCGTGCACCGCCGGCAGCCCGGACGGCTCGGGCACCGGTCGCACCCGGCACGGTGCGTCCCCGCTCAGGGCGGCACGGCACTCCTGACAGAGCACCGTGCGAGGCGTCCCACAGCCTCCGCACTCGGCCGGCAGCACCAGGTCCGTGAGGTCCTGCCACCACCCCCGCATGCCCATCACTGTGCCAACACCCGGGCCGACCGGCCACCCCTGTGGAAAACTCCCTGTGGACAACTCAGAACAGGCCGTAGCACCCGACTACCCGTACGGGTGACAGGGCGCAGCCGAACGGCCGACCGCACGGACCGGACCCGACCGGCCGAAGGCAGAAACGGCCGCCACGGACGGGCCGAGCCCAGACCGTGACGGCCGCTCCACGTGAGATGTCAGCCCGGGTAGACCGGCGCCGACCCTTCCTTGACGATCGTCTGCCACTGTCCCCCGGACGGCAGCCGTACGATCCCGTCGTCCGAATACGCCGCGAGCGGGGCCCGGTCGTCCTCGGACGCGGCGATCGCCTTGACTCCCGGCAGGGCCGAGGGCGCCAGACCGTCCGGCGTGGAGCCGTCGACCTGGACGTACCGCAGCTGCAGCACGCCCCCCTGCTCGCGCCCGACCACCACCAGCCGGCCGTCCCCGGCCCACGACATGGCCGTGACCTCTTCCAACGCGGGTGTCGCGGAGCGCAGTTCGAGAACCGAGACCACCGGCTTCTCCCCGGACTTCTCGTCCCGCTCGATCCTCCCGATGAGCAGGGACTGCTTGCCGTCCTTCTCCACGACGAGCGCTATCCGCACCCCGTCGGCGGCCACCCGCACATCCTTGATGCGTCCGGGCAGCTCCGGGGTCCGCACCTCCACCGGCGCGCCGGCCCCTTGCTCAAGCAGAAGCAGCCGGGGGTTGTCGGGGTTGCGGTCGGCCACCCACAGGTCGCCTCCGTCGTCCCAGCTGGGCGTCGTGAGCCGGTCGTCGGCGGTGGCGCCCTGGCTCCGGACGACGGGATCCCCCAGCGAACCGCCCGACGCGAGCGACGTGACGTACAGGGACTTGCCGTCCAGAGCGACCCCGGCCGCCGAGTGCTCGTCGCGCGCGACCGCCACCGACCGCAGTCCCGTGTCACCCACGCCCAGCGCGCCGGGCACCGGAACGGCGCTGGTGCTGGCACGGGCTATCCGCACCAACCGGTGCTTGCTGTCGAGGAAGTACAGGTAGTCGGGGCTCTTGTCGGAGCCACGCCAAGCGACGGCGTCGGTGCCGCGCTCGTTGAGGTCGCACAGCCTCCTGCCGTCGGCGCCCTGCAGTTCCACCGAGTCGACCGTGGGCGACAGGTTCCGCAGGGTGAACAGCAGCTGGGTCGCCATCTCGCCGCACTTGGTCGCCCCGACCCGGGAGGCCTTGTCGTTCAACGGCACCGTCAGCTTGTTCTGGTCGTCGGGCGTCAGCGAGGTGACGCCCTTCTTCAGTGCCGTGCCCGTCGGAAAACTCGACCTGACCACGGGCCTGAGCCACCTCGTGGGCCCGGCGAGCAGGGAACGCACCATCTGCGTCATCGGGTCCACGCGCTTGCGCACGAAGACCGGGTCGGCGACGGCCGCCGGCTGGCCGATCGTCGCGCCCGAGGCGTTCGACGCGAAGTAGTACTTGTTGACGGACGTGTAGTTCCGCTGGAAGTCGGACCTGCCCATGACGACGCCCTCCGGCAACGCGTCGATGCGCCACTGCTTGGTCTTGGGGTCCTGGGTGAGGTGCACCTTCCTGCTGTAGGGCCCGGCGGCGGGCGAGTACGCCTGCTGCGCGTCGACGGTGGCGACCCTGCTCCCCGCCAGCGTGTAGGTGAGGTTGCTGGTGTCCTCCCGGCCGCCCGGCAGGTTGTCCTGATCGCTGCTCGGCCCGTTGGCGAGCACCGTGGTGGACTGCTCGGGCCTCCACTTCCGCGCGGCCCCGGCGGTCAGATACTTGCGCGCCGTGTCGTAGTGCGGATCGTCGCTGGTCAGCGCCTCCAGGAAGCCCTGCACGATCTCCCCGGGCGCGGCATTGTCCTGGGGCGGCATGGCGAAGACACGCACCTGCGTGTCCTGGCGCGGCGTGGACTCGACGTCCCGCAGGTCCCCGCTGTCGGGCATGGAGGCGCACCCCGCCAGCACTACCGCACCGCAGGCGGCGTACGCCACCGCGCGCACCGGCCGACGCCGGGCGCCCCCCTCGCGGTCAGCGCCCACGAAATGCCTCCCCTGACTTGTTCGAGTCTTCCGTGCCGGCGGCCGGACCGGGCCTGTTGCCGTTCTCTTCACGCGCCGTGTCGGAGGAGGGTGCGTCTTCCTGGCGCCGGGCGGCTCCGGTGGGCCGCGGCACCACGCGCGCGCCGTTGCCGGGCAGCGCGGTGGGGTCGGCGGCCGGGGAGACGGATGCCATCCGCGAGCCGAGCTGTGGGCGCGGCGGCAGTGCGGTCTGGCCGCCCGCCTGCTGCACGGGAACCGTGGCGCGCTTGCCCTCGCCGCCGCTCGGCAGTCCGGCGTCGTCGAGTCCTCGGTTGCGCCGTGAGTCCTTCGGCTCCAGCGGTATCGGTGATCCCCGCAGCGGCTCGTCCGCGGTGCGCGGCAGCGTCAGCCGGAACTGTGAGCCGCCGCCCGGCTCGCCCCAGGCCTGCAGCCAGCCGCCGTGCAGCCGCGCGTCCTCCAGGGCGATGGACAGCCCCAGGCCCGTACCACCGGTGGTACGCGCGCGTGCCGGGTCCGCCCGCCAGAAGCGGCTGAAGACACGGGTCGCCTCGCCGGGCTTGAGCCCGACGCCGTAGTCGCGCACCGCGACGGCGACCGCGCCGCCCGCGGCGGCGAGTTTGACGACGACGTCCCTGCCCTCGCCGTGCTCCACGGCGTTGACCACGAGGTTGCGCAGCACCCGCTCCACGCGGCGGGCGTCCGCCTCGGCCACGACGGGCTGCTGGTCGCCGACGACGCGTATCTGCGTGCCCTTGCGCTCCGCGAGCGGCTCGGCCCCGCTGACGACCCGCCGTACGACCTCCCGGAGGTCTATCGGCTCGGCCTCCAGCGCCGCCGCGCCGGCGTCGAAGCGGCTGATCTCCAGCAGGTCCGCAAGCAGCGACTCGAACCGGTCCAGCTGGTCGGCGAGCAGTTCCGCCGACCGCGCAGTCACCGGGTCGAAGTCCTCGCGGGCCTCGTGGATGACGTCGGCGGCCATCCGTACGGTCGTCAAGGGGGTGCGCAGCTCGTGCGACACGTCGGACACGAACCGCCGCTGCATCCTCGACAGGTCCTCCAGCTGCTGGATCTTCAGCTGCAGGTTCTGCGCCATCTTGTTGAAGGCCTCGCCGAGCCGCGCGATGTCGTCCTCGCCGGTGACCTTCATCCGCTCCTGCAGACGTCCCGCCGACAGCCGCTCCGCGATCCCGGCCGCCATCCGCACGGGCGTGACCACCTGCCGCACCACGAGCCAGGCGATGGCTCCGAGGAGTACGACGACGAAGAGTCCGGCGGTCGCGAGCGTGCCCTTGACCAGGCTGAGGGACTTCTCCTCCTGCGTCAGCGGGAAGAGGTAGTACAGCTCGTACGGGTCACTGTTGGGGTCGTTGAGCTTCTTGCCGATGACCAGGGCGGGCTGCGACTCCTTGTCGCTGTCCTTGTAGATGATGCGGGTGTAGCTCTGGGAGGCCACCATGCCGCTGTTGATCCGCGCCCGCAGATCCTCGGGAATGCTCGACGTCGGATCGACCTGGCCGGAGGCACGGGGACCGCGTCCACCGCCGCTGTCGTCGCCCGCGGGCAGCGTCACCACGTCGAAGGCGCTCTGGCCACCGCTGGAGAGCGACGAGACGAGCTCGCTCATCCAGGAGATGACGTTCTGGGACTGACGGCCGTCCACACCGGTGCCGTCGTCCGCGGTCCCGGCCGCCGTCTCGTCGGCCTTCTGCTTGGCCACCGCGAACCCACCGGTGGCCTGGCTCTGCGAGGCCTTCACCTTGGCGTCCAGCAGGCCGTTGCGCACCTGCCCGATCACGACGAAGCCCAGCAGCAGGACGACGCCCAGCGACATCAGCAGTGTCGTGGCGACGACCTTGAGCTGGATGTTGCGCCGCCACAGCCGCATGACCGGCAGCAGCGGTCGGCGCACCCAGCGCATGAACAGGCGAAGGACCGGGCTGCCCTGGACCCCGCCCTGCAGCAGCCCGCCCTCGAAGAGGCGTCGTAGGCGCGAACCCGTCGTCTTCCGGCCGACAGGCCGCTCCGGCCTGGCCCCGGACCGGCCGGGGGCCGAAGCGGCACTGTCCCCGGACACGTCAGCTCGGTCCAGCCTTGTAACCGACGCCACGGACGGTCACCACGATCTCCGGCCGCTCCGGGTCCTTCTCGACCTTGGAGCGCAGCCGCTGCACATGCACGTTCACGAGACGGGTGTCGGCCGCGTGGCGGTAGCCCCACACCTGCTCCAGGAGCACCTCGCGCGTGAACACCTGCCACGGCTTGCGGGCCAGCGCGACCAGCAGGTCGAACTCCAGCGGCGTCAGAGCGATCGACTGACCGTCCCGCTTGACGGAGTGACCGGCCACGTCGATGACCAGGTCACCTATGGCGAGCTGCTCCGGGGCGGGCTCTTCCGACCTCCGCAGCCGCGCCCGGATCCGGGCCACCAGCTCCTTCGGCTTGAAGGGCTTCACGATGTAGTCGTCCGCGCCCGACTCCAGGCCCACGACGACGTCCACGGTGTCGCTCTTCGCCGTGAGCATCACGATCGGCACGCCCGACTCCGCGCGGATGAGGCGGCACACCTCGATGCCGTCCCGGCCGGGCAGCATCAGGTCGAGCAGCACCAGGTCGGGCTTGGTCTCGCGGAATGCGGCCAGCGCCTTGTCGCCGTCGGCTACGAAAGACGGCTCAAAACCTTCACCACGCAGCACGATGCCGAGCATCTCGGCCAGTGCGGTGTCGTCGTCGACGACAAGGACTCGTCCCTTCATAAACGACATCATCCCATTCTCGTAACAGTGACAGGCGTGCTGGTGAGGAGGGTCACTGGCCCGTGACGATAGTCGTACGCGACCGTCACTGTCTGCCCACGGGGCCAGACGGGCAGGACCGGAGGGCAGCCCGCCACGGCGCCGCCTCGCTCTCGGGGCTCCTGCCCTCAGTCGAGTGTCACCCCGCGGGACCTTGCGCACAGCTCGGCGAGAGCCTCGGCCGTCACGGGAGAAACGGCGCCCTCCTCGGTGACGATCGCCGTCACCAGCTCGGGCGGCGTCACATCGAACGCCGGGTTGTACGCCTGGGTCCCCAGCGGTGCCACCGGAATCCCGCCCCCCGCTCCCGTCACCGGCACCTGGGGTGCTGTGACCTCGGTCACCTCATACCCGGGGCGCTGCTCGACCTCGATCGATGCCCCGTCCGCCGTGTCCGGATCCACCGTCGTCACGGGCGCCACCACGATGAACGGCACATGGTGGTACCGCGCCAGTACGGCGAGCGGATAGCTCCCCACCTTGTTCGCCACCGAACCGTCGGCCGCGATGCGGTCCGCCCCGATGAGCACCGCGTCCACCTCCCCCGCCGCGAACAGCGAACCTGCCGCGTTGTCGGTGAGCAGGGTGTAGGCCATGCCGCTGCGGGCCGCCTCGTACGCCGTCAGCCGCGCGCCCTGCAGCAGCGGACGCGTCTCGTCCACCCACAGCCGCCGCAGCTGCCCTGCCCTGTGCGCGGCGAGCGCCACCGCGAACGCCGTGCCTTCCCCGCCCGACACCAGCGATCCGGAGTTGCAGTGGGTGAGGATCCGGTGCCCACCGCCGGGGAGCAGCTCGTCGAGCAGAGCCAGCCCGTGCCCCGCCATCCGCGCGCTCGCCTCGGCGTCCTCCCGGTGCAGCACCCGCGCCGCCGCCAGCGCCGCCGCGGCCGCCTGCCGGGCGTCCCCGCCCTTGGCGAGCGCGGCCTGGTGGGCGGAGCGGGCCCGGCGCACGCCGACGGAGAGGTTCACCGCGGTGGGCCGGGCAGCCTCGAGTGCCCTGGCGGCCTCCTCCACGTCGAAGCCCCGCGCGGCGGCGAGCGCGACACCGTACGCCCCGGCGATACCCAGCACCGGCGCCCCGCGCACGGCGAGCGAACGGATCGCCTCGACCAGCGCGGGCGCGTCCGTGCACACCAGCTCGACCTCCTCGGCCGGCAGCCTCGTCTGGTCGAGAAGGACCAGTACAGGCCCTTCGGGCGGTTCCTCCCATCGGATCGTCGGTACCCCCGTCGGCCTCTTGTCCTCGCCGGTTTGCGCGTACTGATCAGCCATGCGGTCAGTCTGCCCCGTCCCCGGCGGACAATTGAAGGTGTGCAGCCCACACCGCGGCCGGTCCTCCGGAGACCACCCCATGGCACGATGGCTGCCAACCTGCCGCCGCGACTGCGGACGAGCACCGTGAAGGAGCTTTGATGAAAGACACTCCGGGCTGGGCCTCGCCCGGATCCGCCGCGTCCGACGGGCAGGAACCCGGCGCGACCGGCCCGGCCGAACCCGCCGACCGACCCGGCCCCGCACAGCCCGCCGAACAACCTGGCGCGGGCCCGCAGGACGCCGGCTCGAAGTGGTCCAAGGAGCAGCCGCCACCCGGCCAGTGGTCCGCGCCCACCGGTGCCCCGGCCCCGGGCCAGGCACCTCCGCCACCACCGCCCGGGCCGGGCTGGGGCGGCGGACACCCCGGCGGCGGCCACGGTGCCTATGGAGGCCCCGGCGGATACGGCACCCCCGGTGGCTACGGAGGTCCGGGCGGATACGGAGGTCCGGGCGGATACGGAGGCCCCGGCGGATACGCTGCCTGGGGTGGTGGCTGGGGCGGACCGCCGCCCGCGGCCAAGCCCGGTGTGATCCCGCTGCGCCCGCTCGGCGTGGGCGAGATCCTCGACGGCGCCGTCTCCACCATGCGCACCTACTGGCGAACGGTCCTCGGCATTTCGCTGACCGTCGCCGTCGTCACGGAGACCCTTGTCATCCTGCTGCAGCGCTTCGTCCTGAACGACAGCGCGAGCACCGATGTCCTCAACGACCCGAACGCCCCCCTGCGCGACGTCACCCGCGCCCTGGGCGAGGTCACGCTCAGCTCGGGCATCGTGATCCTGATCTCCATGATCGGCACGATCATCGCGACCGCCCTGCTCACGACCGTCACCAGCCGCGCCGTCCTCGGCAAGTCGGTGACCACCGGTGAGGCCTGGCGCGATGCCCGCCCGCAGATCCCCAGACTGTTCGGCCTGATCTTCCTGCTGCTGCTCATCGCCGTCGGTGTGGTGTTCTGCGGCGCGCTGCCCGGCATCCTCGTGGCGGTGGCCGGCGGAGGAAGCGCCGGTGCGGCCCTCGCCGCCATCGGCATCCTCGGCGCCGCCATCGTCGCCCTCTGGCTCATGATCCGCTTCTCCCTCGCCTCGCCCGCTCTGATGCTGGAGAAGCAGGGCATCGTGAAGTCGATGAGCCGCTCCGCGAAGCTGGTCCGCGGCTCCTGGTGGCGGGTCTTCGGCATCCAGCTGCTCGCCGGGATCATCGCGAACATCATCGCCTCGATCATCGTCATCCCCTTCGCCGCGCTCGCGGCCGCGCTCAGCGGTGAGGGAGTCTCCAACCTCCTCAACGGCAACAGCGGCCACCTGGGCTGGACGTTCCTCGTCGTCAGCGGGATCGGCTCGGTGATCGGCTCCATGATCACGTTCCCGATCACGGCCGGCGTGACCGTGCTCCTCTACATCGACCAGCGCATCCGCCGCGAGGCCCTCGACCTCGAACTGGCCCGCGCCGCCGGTGTCCAGAGCTACAGCGGCACCCCCGGCACCACACCGGGGAGCTGATGCGGCGGTGAGTCTGGCGGGGGGAGTTCTCACAACGGCGCCGGTCCTGCCACGCGCCGTCGCATCGGCCGTGCGGAGCCTGCTGCACGCCCACGGCACGGCCGTGCTCGCGCTGGCAGGCTCGGGCGACGAGCCGCCGGTGACCATCCCTCGCGATCCGGCGCGCGAGGCGGCACGACGCGAGCTGTCCAAGCGGATGTACCACGAGAACGACCCCGGCCTGTTCCAGCGAGCCCTGGACGCGTTCTGGAACTGGCTCGGCCGGCTGCTCAACGCCGCATCGGCGGCGACACCCGGAGGCGTGGTCGGCCTCCTCGTCGTGGTCCTGGCCGTCCTCGCGGTGCTGGCCGCACTGTGGTGGCGCCTGGGCACCCCGCGCCGCCAACCCGGCTCCGTCCCCGCCCTGTTCGACGACCGGCCCCGCAGTGCCGCCGAACACCGCGCGGCCGCCGAGGCACACGCCGCCCAGGGCCACTGGAACCAGGCCGTCCAGGAGCGGATGCGGGCCATCGTCCGCGCCCTCGAAGAGCGCGCCCTGCTCGACGTCCGCCCCGGCCGCACGGCCGACGAGGCGGCAGCGGAAGCCGGCCGCACCCTGCCCTCCCACACCGACCGGCTGCGGGCCGCCGCCCGGGAGTTCGACGACGTGACGTACGGCGGACGCAGGGCGGGCGAGCAGTCGTACCACCGCATCGCCGAACTCGACCGTGACCTGGAAGGCACCAAGCCGGTCCTCGTGAGCAGCACCACCAGCACGGCCCACAACACCCGCCAGGGGGCCGCCGAATGACCACCGGGGCCACCACGCTCCCCTCCACCTCGGTCTCGCCCACCGCCCGCCAGGTGTGGACCCGCGCCCGAGGCGTCGTACTCGCCCTGGTGCTGCTGCTGGTCGGTGCCGTCGCGATCGCCGTCGTCCGCTCCGACGTCCGGCACGGCGCCCTCGATCCGCGCTCCGTCGATCCCTACGGCAGCCGCGCCGTCGCCGAACTCCTCGCCGAACGCGGCGTGACCACCCGCGTGGTCGGCACCCTGGACGAGGCCCGCGCCGCGGTCGGCCAGGACACCACCCTCCTGGTCGCCGTCCCCGACCTGCTGACGCATCGTCAACAGGCCCGACTGCACTCCGCGACGGCCCGTTCCGGCGGGCGCACCGTCCTCGTCGCCGCCGGCAGTTGGTCCGTCGAACGGCTTGCACCCGGCGTCACCGCCGACCCCGCCACCAGCCTCGACACCACCCTCTCCCCCGACTGCACCCTGCCCGCCGCCCAACGGGCGGGATCCGCCGACACGGGCGGCATCCGCTACACGACCGTCCACCTCGACGCCGACTCGTGCTACCCCAGCGAGCGTCTGGCCACTGTGCTGCGCATCCCCGCCGCGTCCGGGGGCGGCGACACCGTCGTCCTCGGCGCGCCCGACATCCTCTACAACAACCGCCTCGACAAGCAGGGCAACGCCTCGCTCGCACTCCAACTCCTCGGTTCCCGCCCCCATCTGGTCTGGTACCTCCCCTCGCTCTCCGACACCTCGGCCACCAACGCGGGCGACCACAAGGGCTTCTTCGACCTGCTGCCCTCCGGCTGGCTCTGGGGCACGCTGCAACTCTTCTTCGCCGCCGCCCTGGCCGCCCTCTGGCGGGCACGCCGGCTCGGCCCGCTCGTACCCGAAAAACTCCCCGTCGCGATCCGCGCCTCCGAAGCCGTCGAAGGCCGCGCCCGTCTCTACCGCAAGGCCAACGCCCGCGACCGCGCCTCGGCCGCTCTGCGCTCGGCGACCCGCACCCGCCTGGCCCCGCTCGTCGGCGTCCCCGTCGCCCAGGCGCACGCACCCGAGGCTCTGCTCCCCGCCCTGTCCGCCCATCTCCACGGCGACGGACAGACCTTGCGCTCCCTGCTCTTCGGCCCGCCGCCCAGCGACGACGCAGCCCTGATCGCACTCTCCGACCAACTCGACGCCCTCGAAAGAGAGGTACGCCGTTCATGATGGCCCCGACCACTGACAACGCCGGGTACGCCGGGGGTCCGGGCAGCGCCCGTGCCTCCCTGGAAGCCCTGCGCGCCGAGATCGCCAAAGCCGTGGTCGGCCAGGACCCCGCCGTCACCGGCCTCGTCGTCGCCCTCCTCTGCCGCGGACACGTTCTCCTTGAAGGAGTCCCCGGAGTGGCCAAAACGTTGCTCGTCCGCGCCCTCGCATCCACACTCGAACTCGACACCAAACGAGTCCAGTTCACCCCGGACCTGATGCCGAGTGATGTGACCGGCTCCCTGGTCTACGACGCGCGCACCGCGGAGTTCTCCTTCCAGCCCGGCCCGGTCTTCACCAACCTCCTCCTCGCCGACGAGATCAACCGCACGCCGCCGAAGACCCAGTCGTCCCTCCTGGAAGCCATGGAGGAACGCCAGGTCACCGTCGACGGCACGCCTCGCCCGCTCCCCGAGCCGTTCCTGGTCGCCGCGACACAGAACCCGGTCGAGTACGAGGGCACGTACCCCCTCCCGGAAGCCCAACTGGACCGCTTCCTGCTCAAACTGACGATCCCGCTGCCGTCCCGGCAGGACGAGATCGACGTCCTCACCCGCCACGCCGAGGGATTCAACCCGCGCGACCTGCGCGCCGCCGGGTTGCGCCCGGTCGCGGGTCCCGCCGACCTGGAGGCCGCCCGCACAGCGGTCGCCAAGACCACCGTCTCCCCCGAGATCACCGCATACGTCGTGGACATCTGCCGTGCCACCCGCGAATCGCCGTCCCTCACCCTCGGCGTGTCACCGCGCGGGGCCACCGCCCTGCTCGCGACCTCCCGTGCCTGGGCCTGGCTGACCGGCCGTGACTATGTGATCCCCGACGATGTGAAGGCCCTCGCCCTGCCCACCCTCCGTCACCGCGTGCAGCTGCGCCCAGAGGCGGAGATGGAAGGTGTGACGGCCGACGCCGTCATCAATGCGATCCTCGCCCACGTCCCGGTCCCCCGCTGATGGCCCTCACCGGACGCGCCGCCCTCCTCGCGGCCCTCGGCTCGATCCCCGTCGGCATCTGGGAACCCAGCTGGGCGGGCATCCTCGCGGTGAACGCCCCGCTGGCCCTGGCCTGCGCCTGCGATTTCGCGCTCGCGGCGCCCGTACGACGCCTCGTGCTGACCCGCTCCGGCGACACCTCCGCACGCCTGGGCGCGACCGCCGACGTGACCCTCACCGTCACCAATCAGTCCCGCCGACCTCTGCGGACCCAGCTGAGGGACGCCTGGCCGCCCAGCAGCTGGCAGCCGGGCACGGAGGTCGCGTCCTCCCGCCACCTGCTGGCGGTGCCGGCGGGCGAACGCCGACGCGTGACGACCCGCCTGCGACCCACGCGCCGCGGCGACCACCAGGCCGACCGCGTGACCATCCGCTCGTACGGCCCCCTCCGGCTGTTCTCCCGCCAGGGTGCCCACAGGACTCCCTGGACGGTACGAGTTCTGCCCCCGTTCACCAGCCGCAAGCACCTCCCCTCGAAACTCGCCCGATTGCGTGAACTGGACGGCCGCACCAGCGTCCTGACCCGAGGCGAGGGCACGGAGTTCGACAGCCTCCGTGAGTACGTCCCCGGTGACGACACCCGCTCCATCGACTGGCGCGCCACGGCTCGCCAGTCCACGGTGGCAGTACGCACCTGGCGCCCCGAACGCGACCGCCACATCCTTCTGGTCCTGGACACCGGCCGCACCTCCGCGGGCCGCGTCGGCAATGCTCCTCGCCTGGACGCTTCCATGGACGCGGCACTTCTCGTCGCGGCACTCGCGTCCCGCGCCGGTGACCGGGTGGACCTCCTCGCATACGACCGCCGAGTCCGGGCCCTGGTCCAGGGCCGCGCTGCGGGCGACGTCCTCCCTGCCCTGGTCAACGCCATGGCAACACTCGAACCGGAACTCGTCGAGACAGACGCACGTGGCCTCACCGCCATGGCGCTGCGCACAGCTCCTCGGCGCTCCTTGATCGTGCTCCTCACCACGCTTGACGCCGCTCCGGTGGAGGAGGGTCTGCTGCCGGTGCTCTCACAGCTCACCCAGCGCCACACAGTTCTGCTGGCATCGGTCGCTGATCCGCACATCGCCCACATGGCGACGGCTCGCGGAAGCGCAGATGCGGTGTACGAAGCCGCGGCGGCCGCTCAGGCCCAGGCAGAGCGTGCGCGCACGGCCGAACAGCTCCGCCGTCATGGCGTCACCGTCGTCGACGCAACGCCGGATGATCTGGCTCCGGCGCTGGCTGACGCATATCTGGCTCTGAAGGCTGCCGGCCGACTCTGATTCCGCCTGGCCCCGCGCCAAATCCGTACCCGTGCTGGAGAGGCGGGACGGTATTGGCCCGGAATGATCGGCCCGGAATGCAGAAAACCCCCGCACCGGAGGTGCGGGGGTTTTCCCAAGAATTGTTCGGCGGTGTCCTACTCTCCCACAGGGTCCCCCCTGCAGTACCATCGGCGCTGTGAGGCTTAGCTTCCGGGTTCGGAATGTAACCGGGCG
>NZ_JBFAIQ010000049.1:0-38167 GCF_040654755.1 Streptomyces sp. NPDC050625 | reverse complement strand
CCAACTCGCCGCCGCGCTGGCGAACGACACACCACCGAATCCATCTGACCTGACGGAGTGGCAGGACGCTGTGCGCATCGCCGCCGAGCACGCACGGACAGAGGTCTTCGCCCGGATCGCCGAGAGCACCGGCCGCCCGCTGCTCGAACTCGCCCAGGCGGTACGGGCCTGGAGTTACGGCGGCACGGCCGCACTCGCGGTCCTGGAGGACCCCTGGACCCCGGACCCATCCGTACTCACCCGCGCCCGTGCCTGCCTCGCCGAGGACTGGGCGGACGGAGGGCCTCCCCCGCTGCGCGCGTGGCGCAACCGCTGGACCGTTGTCGGCCGCGACCGCCAACTGCGCTACGGCCGCGACGGCCGCTGGTATCCGTACGGGAAGGAGGATGGCGCCTGGTGGCCTATCGGTCCACCCGACGCTGACCCCGCCACGGCCCTCGCAGCGCTGCTCCTGCTCCAAGATCGCCGCTGGTGACCATAATGCCCGAAGGGGCTCCGATCTTCGTCATACTCCCCGATGCCCAGGAAGTCCGCGGGCAGCTGCACGCCCGCCGACAGATGAAGGACGGCTGGCTCTATCAGGTAGGAATCCTGGTGTGGCAGAACGACACAAACGGCTCCGCCGAACCTGCCGAGCAGCGAGTCTGGGTGAGTCCCGCACACGCACGCCCGGTACCCGGTGTCTCCTACGAGCACGTCCCGACCCGTCGTCCGTCCGGAACAGATACTGCGTCCCAAGAACGCCCGCCCGCATGGACACTCCAGTACCTGCCCCACCGCCCCGGCCACCCGGGCGCCACACTCCTCCACGTCATCGGCTGCACCCCCAGCCACCGGACACTCACCCGGGAAGAGGCCCTTGCCGCCCTCCGTCAACCCCGCGCAGCAGCCTGCATTGAGTGCGACGCGGCCCGATCCCTCACCCCCCAAACAGCGGCAGACCGACCAGAACCGCCAGAGCCAACAACAACGCGACGACGAATCCCGGCAGGACACGAACCCCAGCGAAACGCCTCCATAACCGCCCAGCTCGAAAGAGCAACGAGACAAGGAACAGAGAACTCACAGCGCCGACGACAGCTGAACACCGCCGGCGCCGGCCCGCGCCGACAGCCCACCGCTCGTCAGGCCGCCGGTGCGAACAGTCCGAGCAGACGTTCCTTCTACCGGCGGCCCAGCCTCTGGGCGCGGCGGGTCCCGGAGATGTCTGAGGTGTGGGGCTGCTTTGGGCGTTGGTGAAGGAAGCGGCGGGTTTCGTGGGCGTCCGGATGGGCTGCGAACCGTCGCCGGGCGAGTGCGGTTGGCGGTGGTGTCGGATCTCCGCTGTTCGCTCAGAACAGCGCCAGGCCCTCACCGCTGGTGTCCGCGACGACTGGCCGGAACCTGGCGGGAAGGCCGTCCAGGCGATCGGGTCCGGCCGCGGCGGCCACGGCAGGGGCTGTCTCGGCCAGCCAGGTGCCAAACCGCTGGGCGGCTTCGCGGTAGGCGATTTGCGTCAGGACACGGTGTGTGCCAGAGGGGCAGAAGTCGACGGCGACAGTGAGCAAGCAAGAACCGGGCGCGTTCTGACTGCCCGTCCAGGACACCCGCAGCACACCACAGGGTTTGCGCGCGCGGGAGCCGCGGGGGTCGCGGTGGGTCGGGCGCAGCGATCGGCAGGCTACGTGGGCGGTCCATGCGGCGAGGTGGGGCAGTGGCAGGGTGGTGCGCGCGCGGCAGCCGGGGCAGCGGTGCCAGTGGCGGAGCCAGTCGGCGGTGTGGGTGTCGAAGAGGTGTGTGTAGTGGCTGGCCACGCGGATGTCGTTGCTGTACAGGTGGTCGGGTCGTTCACGTGTGTTGCAGGAGTGGCAGACGGGAGCGCGGACGTAGCCGTGTTCGTGGCAGTGGTCGAGTACGGCAGCGGGTGCGGTGCGGCAGACGGCGCACGTCCACCCAGCCACCTTGCGGGAGGTGTCCGGTTTCCTGCTCAGTGCCGAGTACAGCTGGCCTTGCAGTTCCCCGTTGTACGGGCGCAGCGAGGCGGCCCCGCAGTCGGAGCTTGTCGTCTGCCGGCCGTCGGCGGCTCGGGCCTGCAAGGGCGGCTCGGTGACGGCACGGTTTCCATGGCGGGTCCGCGCGGCTTGCAGCCACTGCGTTTCGGCGTGCTCGGCGGCGTCCAGCAGCCTGACCACGGCGCGCGGCAGCCACCATGTCCGCGCCGTCCCATCGCGAGTCTGCTCCACAAGTATCCGCCGCCAGTCGATCCCCGCCAGATGGGACGCCCGGCCGCCTTCACGTCGTACTGCCCGCTCGGACTCGCCCAGCCTCTGCAGTTCCCGGGTGACGCGCTGGCGCCAGTGCAGCAGCATTGTCTCGTTGCACTCCTTCTTCGGCGCGCCACGGAACGGACCGATGCGGACCAGGTCCAAGCAGTCCATCTCCACCGCGTTCAGTTCCGCTGCCGCCCGGCGCACCTCAGTCTCCGCAACACTCCACTGGCCCCCGCTTGCCTTCACCGTCGCCACCACACGGCCGCCGAGCAGGACGTACCCCACGCCGGCATCAGCAGGAGAACAGGTGAACACCGCAGAAGCCGTCGGCACAGCGCTACCGGTCGTCAAGCCGGCCCACAGAGCGTCCGCAGCGCCCCAAGGGATCAGGCCACCGCTGCGACCCGGGATGACACGCTCAGGCATACCGACAGGCTAACGGCCCGCACCGGCATGCTGATAAGGGCGGCCGTTCTGTGCATGACTTGCTGGCATTACGCGGTCAGGAACACAAAGTAGGCAACGGACGGGCCGGTCTCAGGACCATCGGCAGTGCGGAACAGCCGCCTGCGCACCATCAGTCCGGGCTGTTGCTGCTCCGCCGCACCGCGGGGCGGCCGGTTCACCCCCCTTATCCCAAGGTTGAGCGGGTGCGGGGACAGCTTCCGCGCAAACTGGCGCACCGCCGACGTGATCCGGCAGGCCGAGCGTTGCGGTGGCCCGACTCCGGCGTCGTCTGCCTGGACGACGGGCCGAAGTCCACCGCCGCTGAGAAACAGGTGCGGGCGGCGCTGGAGAAGGAGCCTCACAAGGAACCCGGAATGGCCCGCCGCGCACTGTGCGACGGCTGCACCGTTCACAGCTGATGACCACCGCCCCTTGTGCTCCCCGGCGCAGCGGGCGCCCCCTCCAGTGGATCGAGGAGATGACCATGGAGACGAACCCCACCGCCCTGCTGCTCGAACTCGCCGCCCAAGCCCAAAGCGTGTGCGACCCGGACGGCCTGCACGACCTGCTGTCCAGAGGCCACCGCGCCTGGCGCAAGAGCGTCGCCGACGTCCAGGCCGGCGTCGACCGGGAGACCGCGAGCATGTCCGACGACCAGTTCGCCAAGCGGTGCATTGCTGCGGGCGACCAGTATCCCTGGCACCGCTGACAACAGGACCCTTGTCAGCGGTGCCAGGGAAAGCCAGGAGGGACACCCAGCCGGCCTACTTCAGGCCCCCGGTCACCAGGTCGATACGCCAGTATCGCTGCAGGGACAGGAACAGCGCGACGACGGGGATGATGGACAGCAGGGTGCCGGTGATCACCAGTGAGTAGAGGGACGCCTGGTTGGCGCCGTGGCGCAGGAGGCTGTACAGGCCCACCGTCAGCGGGAACTTGTCGTCGCTCGTCACCATGACGAAGGGCAACAGGAAGTTGTTCCAGATCACGATGAACTGCAGCAGGAAGACGGTGATCAGACCGGGCGTCATCAAGCGCAGCCCGATCGCCGAGAACATCCGCCACTCGCTTGCGCCGTCCATCCGCCCGGCGTCGAGGAGCGAGTCGGGGACGGACGCGGCCGCATAGATCCGGCACAGGTAGATGCCGTAGGGGTTGAACAGCTGGGGGAGGATCACCGCCAGGTAGCTGTCGGTGATGCCGAACTGGGCCAGCAGCAGGTACTGCGGGACGGCCAGCACCACCTGCGGCAGCAGGACGCCCGCCAGAATGGTGTTGAACAGCAGGGTGCGGCCGTGGAAGCGGTACTTGGCGATGGCGTAGCCGGTCGCGGCCGAGACGGAGGTGGCCACGAGGCCGCCGGCCCCCGCGTACAGGAAGCTGTTGAGCATCCAGTGCCAGTACACGCCCGAGTCGTACGAGGACAGGTCGGCGATGTTGTCCGCCAACCCCGGGCCGAACGACGGCAAGTAGGTCGCAGTCGAGAACAATTCGCTGCGCGACTTGGTGGAAGCGATCAGGATCCAGAGCGTCGGCACCAGGCAGTAGACCGCGCCGAGGAGCAGCGCCACCGTGGGGAGCAGGGCGATCCGCCGCCGGCGGAGGCGTTCGGTCCGGGCGGCGGTGGTTACGCGTGACATCGCGGGACGGGAGGCCGAGTCGATCGTCATCGCTCCTCCTTGCCGACGGCTCCGACGGCACCCCACCGGGCCTGCGCGAGGCGCCCGACGAGCAGGGAGATGGCGAGGATTCCGGCCGCGAAGACGATCGAGGTGGCGGCCGCGAGATGGATGTCGGAGTCGACGAACGCATCGGTGTAGATCTTCATCAGGGGAACCCAGGTCAGGGATATGGCGTTCGACAGCGGTTGCAGCGTGTTGGGCTCGTTGAACAGCTGCAGGGCGGCGAGCACGGTGAACAGGGTGCACATGGCGATGGCGGGACGGATCAGCGGGACCTTCACCCGCAGCGCGATCTGGAGCTCGGAGGCTCCGTCGATCCGGGCCGCCTCGTAGATCTCCGGCGGCAGTGCGCGCAGGGCCGTGTACATCACCACCATGTTGAAGCCGACCGCGCCCCACACCGCGATGTTGGCGACCGAGACATACACCGTCGAGCTGCCGAAGAAGTCGACGTGCTGGCCGCCGATTGGGCTGGTCGCGGGCAGATAGAGAAAGCCCCACAGCAGGGTGGCGAAGACGCCGGGCACCGCGTACGGCACGAAGATGGCCAGCCGGGCGAACCGGGTGAGCCCGGCCCGCGCTGTGTCCAGGAGGAGCGCGAACAGCAGGGCGAGGAGGACGGTCGCCGGTACGGTGATCGCGCCGATCAGGAGCATTCGGAGCAGGCTGTGCCACAACTCGGCGTCGTGGATCACGGCGGAGTAGTTGGCGAGGCCCGCGAAGTCCGTCCTGCTGCCCGTGCCCAGCAGCCCACCGCTCACCTTGCGCTGCTGGAAGCTGAGGAGCAGCGCGTAGCCCCCGGGAGCTGCCACGAACAGGAGCAGTAGCAGCGTCGCGGGCACGACCAGCAGATAGGGCAGACGGCTGCGTCCCGCCCGGCGGCCCCGCCGTGAAATGGTTGTGGCCATCGGCATGTCGTCCCCATCGGATGAGTGGCTGGTTGCGGCGGTTGATGCTGTCGGAGCCGGTCGGCCGCCCGGGCACGGAGGTCGGATCCCGCGGCCGGGCGACCGGAACCGGGGCTATTTGACAGCGAAGCCAAGCTTCTTCATGCCGGCCGTGGTGTTGTTCTGCATGGTGTCGAGCGCCCTGGTGAAGGAGCTCCCGGACTGCAGGGCCGCGCCGAAACTGCCCCGGTAGGCGGAGAAAGTGACGGTGACGTTCGGGCCCCACATCGAGAAGCTGCGGGCGCCCGGTGCGACCTTCTTCACCTCGGCATAGAAGTCCGGCTGGTTCGGGAAGAAGGCGGGCGGCTGGTCGAGGATCGGCAGGGCCCGTCCTGAGGTCGAGGCCGGGTAGATGTTGATGTTCTTAACCTGTGCCGTCACCGCCTTGGGGTCGGTGTTCAGCCAGCTCGCGAACTGCGCGGCCTGGGCTGGGTGCTTCGAGTCGGTGGTGACGGTGATGGCCGAGCCGCCCCAAATGCCGGTGGCGGTGTCGCCCGCCGTCCAGGACGGCAGCGGCGCGGCTGTCCACTTCCCTTTGGTTGACGGGGCGATGCCGCCGATCTGGGCCGGGGCCCAGGCCCCGGAGATCCAGGTGAGCAGGGAACCATTGTTCATCTCCTTGTTCCACTGCGGGGAAAAGGAGGGGTTCTTCGCCACCAGGCCCTTGTCGACCAGGCCCTGCCAGTAGTCGGCGACCTTGGCGCTGGCGGCGCCGTTGATGTCGACGTGCCAGGTGTTGCCCTGGGTGGTCCACCAGTCCGCTCCCGCCTGCTGGGTGAGGCCGGTGAACCAGCCGGGGTCGGCGGCATCGAAGTTGGTCATCGAGGCGTTGGGAGCCTTCTTCCGCAGCTTCGTGGCGTCCTGCTCGTACTGCTGCCAGGTGGTGGGCACCTTGAGGCCGTACTTCTTGAACAGGTCCGCCCGGTAGAACATCATCAGCGGGGCGAAGTCCTGCGGGATGCCGTAGACCTTGCCCTGGAAGCGGGTCTGGGCCAGCGTCGCATCGTCGAAGTCAGTGACCGCCTTCTTCGTCTCGGCGGTGATGTCGCGGACCACGCCGCCCGCCACCAGACCGGGCAGCGACTGGTACTCGACCTTCGCGATGTCGGGGGCGGTCTTCGCCTGGTGTGCGGTGATCATCTTGCTGACGAGCTGGTCCCCGCCCGCCGGGTTGCTGAGGACAACCTGTATGTCCGGGTGCGTCGAGTTCCACAGGTCAACAACCTTGTCCATGCCCGGGTCCCAGGCCCACATGGTCAGGCGGGTCTTGCCGCCGGTCGGTGCCGATCCGTTGTGGGATTCGCCGTGCCCGCTGCCGCAGGCGGCGAGAACGAGTGTTGCGGCCAGGGTGGCGCCGGCGACTGCGGAGGTTCTGGTCTTCATTGGCCAGTGCTCACTTTCGTGTCAGAAGAGGGCCTGCTGCGGTCGTCCCGTCAGTGAGGCCGTCGCCCGGTGGTCCCGTCACGGCCCCGCCCCCATGGCCGACCACGGCCGACTTTGACTGCGACTTAACTAAGTCTCGACAGAGGTGGGGTCAATATGATCGACGCACTTATTCACGACGTGTCGATTTCATTTCAGGGAAGTCCGTACCGGGCGACGGACGCAGGGGCCGGGCTTACGAAGCAGGGCCGCCTGAACCCTGCACCGTACGCGCTGGGGCGCAGCAATGCGATCCCCCAAAGACCGCACGTCAGGCTGATACTGACAGTGCCTCGTAGTCAACCGGGTGTGCGAGGGGCAGTCCGGCGGCGACCCGCAGCACCTCGGCCACGGCCGCGGCGCCGAGCCGCGCCAGTTCCCCGCCGAGCGATCCGGCGATGTGCGGCGTCAGCACCACATTGGGCAGATCCCACAACGGGGAAGCGGCGTCGGTGACTTCGGGCTCGGTGACATCGAGTACGGCCCTGATCCGGCCGGTGCGCAGCTGCGCGGTCAGGGCGTCCTGGTCCACGAGCGCGCCGCGCGCGGTGTTGAGCAGCGTGGCGCCGTCAGGCATCGACGCCAGCAGGCGGGCGTCCACCATCCCGCGCGTGGCCTCGACCGACGGTACGTGCAGCGAGACCAGGTCGCTGGTGGCGAACAGCTCCGGAAGACCGACCAGCCGAGTGCCGAGCGCCGCCGCCTCGTCGACGGTGACGAACGGGTCGGTGAGCAGCACCTCCAGGTCGAAGGGCCGAAGCAGCTCCAGCACCCGGCGCCCGATCTGCGACGCGCCGACCAGGCCGACCCTACGGCGGTAGTTGCCGATCACGGCGTACCGGCGCGCCAGGTCGAGATCGGCGCGGCGCTCCCGGTACTCCCGGACCGCTGTCGGTACGCCCTTGTTGGCCAGCAGGATCATCGCGAGCGTGTACTCCGCGACAGGGATCGCGTTGGCCCAGGCCGCCGAGCCGACCGCGATGCCGCGCTCGAAGACAGCCCGGTCCAGGTGCTCCTTGACCGTGCCCGCCGCGTGCACCACGGCGCGCAGCCGCGGCGCCCGGGCCAGTACGCCGGCGTCCACCCGTGGGCAGCCCCAGCCGGTCAGCAAAACGTCGGCCCGGGCGAGCGCGGCACGCGCGCGTGCGGAGTGGAACTCCCGCAGCGGCGACCCTGGTTCTAGAGCGCAGTGCGCCTCCAGGCGGGCGCGGACGTCGCGGGGGAAGAGCCGGCCGGGCAGATGCTCGGCCATGGCCTGCACCACGACCAGCCGCTCATCCCCCGCCGGTCCGCTCACCGGGCCGCCCAGAGCAGTCCACGCGTGGTGAGCGCCCGTACGGTCGGCTCGCGCAGGTCGTCCGGCTGGTGGCCCAGGGCCGAGAAGAAGACACGTCCCCGCCATCACTGCCGGGTCCAGACGACGGGCATTACGGCCAGCCGCTCGCCCTGCCCCGTGGCGGAGGGGGCGATGGTGGTGGACGCGAGGACCGTGCTGAATGCGTCCGTCAGCATCCAGTACTGCTCGGTGAACACCGAAACATCGGGCAGCCCGGCGACGATCGGGTGCTCCCGCTGCTCCGGTTCGATGCGGGCCCGATACTCCACGTGCTGGGCGGGGTGGTGCAGGAACAGGCCGCCCACCATGCGCAGATACGCGAGGCTGTCCTGGAACGTCGCCACGACCCCGCCGTGCCAGCCGGCGAAGCCGGTGCCGGCCTCTACGGCCGTCACGAGCCCCGCGCACTGCCCCTCGGTCAGCCGACCCCCGGTCCAGCACTGCACGACGAGATCGGTCCGCGCCATCAGGTCCGGGTCGGCGTAGACCTCCAGGTCCTCCCGGACCGTGACCGAGAAGCTGGCGGCCGCCAGCGCGGGCAGGAACAGGTCGGTGCACTCGCGCGGGGCGTGCCCCTCCCAGCCGCCGCGGACGACCAGTGCCGTTCGTGTCGCGGCCATCAGCGGGTCGCGGGGTCCGCGGTCCACGCCGGCACGGTGAGCGGGGTCCGCTGCACGCCGATCCACTGCCGCTTCGTGAAGCCCGCCATCTGGTCGTCCGCGCCGTGTCGCGCATGGGCGTCGTTGACGTGCACCTCGCCGGCGTCCAGCAGCTCGGCCACCGATAGGCCCCGTATGAGGTCGGCGGAGAACACCGAGGTCATCAGCATGGGCAGCCCGTTGGCCACGGCCACCGCTTCGTCCTGATCTCCCACGACCGTCACCGGGAGGACCGGGCCGAAGATCTCCTCGGTGAAGGCGGGCATCTCGGGCGTCACCTTGGCCAGCACCGTGGGGCGGTAGAACAGCCCGTCGTACGTACCGCCGGTGAGCACCTCCGCGCCCATGTCCACCGACGCCTCCACGATGGCGTGCACCCGGTCGCGCTGGCGCGCGCTGACGAGGGGCCCCAGATCGGCCGTCCCGCTCATCGGATCGCCGACCTGCAGGGCGGCGGCACGGCGGGTGATCGCGTCGAGATAGTGGTCGGCCACCGCGCGGTCGACGATGTGGCGGCCGGCACTGATACAGGTCTGGCCCTGGTACTCCAGTGAGGCGACCATCGCGCAGGAGGCCGCGAGGTCGATGTCGGTGTCGTCCAGCACCAGGAAGGCGTTGTTGCCGCCGAGTTCGAGCCGGATCGGCCGCAGGGTGGCCGCGGCGGAGGCCGCGATGGCGAGGCCGACCTCGCGGGATCCGGTGAAGTCCAGCAGGTTCAGGCCGGTGTGCTCTGCGAGCGCGTACCCCGCCTCGTGGCCGTCACCGGTCACGACGTTGAGGACGCCCGCCGGCAGTTCAGCGGCCCTGGCCGCCTCTGCAAGCACCTGGCCGCCGATGATCGGCGTGAGCTCGGCGGGCTTCAGCACGACGGTGTTGCCGAAGGCGAGCGCCGGCGCCACCGCCCGCATGGCCAGGTTGACCGGGTAGTTCCAGGGCGTGATGACGCCGATCACCCCGAGCGGCACCGCCCGGGACATCGAGAGTTTGCCGGCCTTGTAGGGCGGCAGCAGGTCACCGGCGCTCTCGCTCGCCTGGATCATGGAGATGTGCAGCTGACGAATGCCGGTGGACACCTCGTCCTCGGCTTTGGCGCGCACCCCGCCGGTCTCGCGCATGCTCTGCTCGACCAGCTCCGAGTGGTGGGCCTGGAGGAACTCGGCCATGCGCCGCAGGCCCGCCGCCCGCTCTGGAGCACTCAGCGCTGCCCAGCCCGGCTGCGCGGCACGCGCCGCGGCCACCGCCTGCTCGACGTCCGCGGCGCCACCGAGGGCGTACGTACCGATCACGGCGCCCGTGGCCTTCTCCACGACGTCGGCGGTACGCCCTGAGGAGGCCGGACCGAACGCTCCGTCGATGTAGAGCTGGGCCGCGGGGAATTGAGTCGTCATGAAGACTCCACAGAGGTCAGGAGGCTTTGGCTTTGACTTAAACTAAGAGTCGAATGCGTTGCCGTCAACGGTCCCTCACCAGCCGTGGAGTCGTACGCCGGAGGCGGCTCAGCGCCCTGACGGGCCTATCCCCACGCCCCCGCACCGGACACGACCGCCCTTGGTCGGCCGCCCGTGGCGAGCAGGTGCGACACGGGCAGGGTGGCGGCACCCATCGCCACCGCCTCATGGCCCAGCCGCCCGACCTCGATCTCGGTGTGACCGCGCAGATAGGACAGGGCGTGCCGCTCGGCCGTCTCGCGCACGGTGGGCAGAACCACCCCGCCCATCACCGAGCCAGCCCATCCGGAGAGCACCACGAGATCGGGGTGGAGCAGGTTGATCAGGTTGCCGATCCCGATACCGATGTACTCCCCGACCCCCTCCAGGGTCTCCATCGCCACCGGGTCGGTGGCCGCCCGTGCCGTCAGTTCCGCGAGCCGTCCCTCGGTCCCGGAGGCGTGGAACGGCTGACTGCCAAGCGTGGCCTGGTAACGGTGGAGGATGGCCTCGGCCCCGACGTACGCCTCCAGGCAGCCCTGCGAGCCGCATCGGCAGGGCAGCCCTCCGGCGTAGATCACCGTATGACCCCACTCGATCGTGGCAGGGGTCAGGCCCGCGACGCCCCCCTCCGTACCCGGCGCGAGCGCCGCGCCCACACCCACCCCGATCAGCGCGGTGACCACACGGTCGACACCCCGGCCCACTCCGCGCCACATCTCCGCCTGGCCCAGGGTCCGGGCGCAGTTGTCCACCATGAGCGGTGCCTCGACCCCGCGAGCGAGCATCTCGCCAAGCGGGACACCGGCCCAGCCGAGCGTCGGCGCGTGCACCAGCATGCGCCCCGGAATCCGCGGGTCGGGCCGAACCGCACCGGGTACGCCGACGCCCACCCCGAGGAGATCGGCGGGATCGACGCCCGCGGCACGAGTCACCTCGGAGACGCCCTGGAGCACCAGTTCGGCCACCGCTTCGGCATCGAGCCGGATGTCGGCGATCGAACGGACTTCGGAGGTGATCACCGACAGGGTCCAGTCGAACAGCCCGATCCTGATGTGCGTCTCGCCGATGTCTACCCCGATCACGGTGCCGTAGTCGGAGCAGATCTCGAGCACCGAGCGCGGCCTGCCCCCGTCGGAGTCCTCCGAACCGCCCTCCGCAATCAGGCCCTCGGCAATGAGCTGCGAGACCACGTTGCTCACCGTCGCGGAGCTGAGACCGGAGGCGCGGGTCAGGGCGTTCCGGCTGGTGGGGCCCTGGACGTACAGGCAGGAAAGGAGGGTGGACCGGTTGCGCAATCGCAAGTCGCTCGTCGTTCGCTTCACCACGGGTTTCACGCGATAAAGTCTGCCAGCCCGCGGCTCGGGCAGGCTGGGTCGGTCGACCGAACGCTCCCCCAGGACTTTCCGATGGCGGGCCACATGCGACGACTCCGACCGACCGCGTACGGTCCGGCGCGCGCCGCGCCCTGCCCGCCGCGACCTTCCCCTCCGGACCCTCCTGCGAATGGACGGTCAAGAACACAGGTCTGCGACGCCCGCAGCCGCGGCGGGGCGCCCGGTGCCCGCAGCGCGGTCAGGAGATTCTGCCCGCCGCGGCCAGACGTCTCGGCCAGCGCGGTCACCCCCGCCTTCCCGCCTGGAACCTTGCCGATCTCCACTTTGCGGCCGTAGCGCTTGTCCCACTCCGGCTCCACCAACGGCAGCAGCCACTCCGGTGACTGCTGGGCGGGTTGTTCAAGCGCGGCCCGCAGGCTCTCCCCGGCCAACTCCAGGCGGCTGAGCCCACGCACCGCCGCCAGTCATGTGTGGCGTCCGTGCGCTGCCGCCCGCCCGCCTTGAGCAGTCGGGCCTCCGCGAGCCGGTTCAGCATCGCCTTCAGCAGCCGGTCGGCGGCGTCCCCGTCCACCAGCCGGGCACGGAACTCGCACAGCATCGTGTGGTCGAACCCGGGATCATCCAGTTCCAGGCCGAGCGCGTACTTCCAGTCGATGCGGGTGCGGACCGCTGCCACTGCCGCGCGAACGGACAGGTTCTCCGCAAACTGCAGCACCGACATCAGCGTCAGCTGCCCCGGCGACGCGCCGTCAGCACCCCTCACACAAGATCACCAACAGGTTCGCCAGGCCGGCTGCGCTGGCCTCCTCGGTGAGGGGAAAATCGGGGCGGGCGTCCGGTAAGCCGAAGATTCTGTGATGCCGGTCAGCTCGCCCAACAGGATGGCGATGGGGATCCGTCAGCGGACTTCGGTTTGCGCCACGGCCACTGCGGTGACCGGCAGCGCGTGTGTCAGACTCAGCGGCTTCCGGGATCCCTCCGGGCGCCCGTTCGATCGGCACGCGTGCGGAAGGGACACCGCGATGGCGAGACAGGACGTGAAGGACGAGGTCCTCTATCTGCGGGCGGCGGGGCTGGACTTGGGCAAGCGGTTCCTGCTCGCGTGCGTGCGCACGCCGTGCTTGAAGCGGCCCGGGACCTGGACGCTGGAGACCGAACGGTTCTCCACCACCCCGGCCGAGATCCGGCGTCTGCTGGCCTGGCTGCTCGAGCGCCGGGTCGAGGTGGTGGTACTCGAGGCCACCTCGGACTACTGGCGCCACCTCTACTACACCTTGCAGCCGCACCTGAACCTGATGCTGGTCAACCCGGCCCATCTCAAGGGCATTCGGGGGCGCAAGAGCGACCCCAGCGACGCCGCATTCCTGGCCCGGGCGGGCGCCTCGGGCATGGTGATGGGCTCCTTCGTGCCCGAACGGGAGATCCGCGAACTGAGAGACCTGACGCGCCGCCGCACTCAGCTGATCACCGCCCGTGGGCAGGAGGCCCAGCGGCTGGAGAAGGAACTCGAGGACACCGGGATGAAGCTGTCCTCGGTGCTCAGCGACATCACCGGGGCCAGCGGACGCGCCATCATCAACGCGCTGATCGGCGGCGAGCGTGACCCCCAGGCGCTGGCCGACCTGGCCATCCGGCGGGCCCGCAGCAAGATCCCGGCCCTGGTCGAGGCACTCGACGGCACGTTCACCGAGCATCATGCGTTCATGTGCCGGCACTATCTCGACGAGATCGACCACCTCACCGCCACCGCCGACCAGTTGGACCAGTTGGACCAGTTGGACCAGTTGGACCAGTTGGACCAGCGGATCACCGCGCTGCTGACCCGTCTGGAGCACAACAAGGACGTCGAGAACCTGGACACCAACCCCGGCATCGGCCCCGCGGCGGCCGAGATCATCATCGCTGAAACCGGCGGGGACATGGCCCAGTTCGCGACAGCCGGCCATCTCGCCTCCTGGATCGGGGTCTGCCCGGGCATGAACGAATCCGCCGGCGTCACCAAGTCCGCCCGAACCCGCAACGGCAACAGCAACCTGAAAACGGCTGCTGGGCATCGTCGCGATGTCGGTGACCCGGAACAAGGACTGCTACCTCAGCGCCTACTACCGGCGCATCGCCGCCCGCCGCGGACGGCAGCGGGCCCTGGTCGCGGTGATGCACAAACTCGCCGTCGCGATCTGGCACATCCTCCGCCACAAGACCCGCTACCAGGACCTCGGCGCCGACTACTTCACCCGCCGCGACCCTGAACGCGCCATGCGTCGCATGACCAAGGAAGCCAACCGCCTCGGCCTCACCGTCCGCTTCGAGCCCATCGCAGCAACGGCTTGACCAGCACACTCACTCAACTTTTCGTGTCAGAGTCCCGGTATCGAGGCTGGGGAAGCGCTGCCCCCAAGATCTGACCGGGGCACCACCCTATAGCGGAACTGACTGACTATCAGAATGCAACGTGCCTTCTATCCAGGGCCAGCAGCATGCGAGACGTTCTCGGGGGACTCCCGACGCGGTGTTCCGTTCCCGGGGACTTTCCAGTCGTCACCCGTGCGCCGTCCCTCCGTTAGGCCCCAGGGCGCACCGAAAGGCTCGGTAGGTCCCTCATGCACACCACGCCGTCCTCGATCGCTGCGAAGAATGACGAGCACCCGTCCGAAGGTGCCTCCTCATACCGCACCACTTCGCAGCACGCTGCGGTCTCCGGGACAACAGTCGCACACAAGGGTCAAGCCTTCATACAAGCGATCAGTGCGGCTGAAAAAGTTCACTTGCTTCGCTTCGCCAATACGCTCGCCTTGGGTGATTTCCACAGTGCAGAGGACCTTGTCCAGGAGGCATTACTGCGGGCCTGGCGGCATGCGGACCGGCTCGTCTCCACTGAAGGACTGGCGCGTCCGTGGCTCTTCACCGTCGTTCGGCGGCTGGCCGTCGACGCGATCCGGGCCCGACGTGCGCGTCCTGTCGAGGTGTCCCCGTCGGTCCTGGACACCGAGGTGGTGGCCGACACCGGCGAGGGCATACTCACCGCGCACGTGCTGAAGCAGGCGATGGCGGAACTGACCCCGCACCACCGTGAGGTACTGGTTTACCGGTACTACCTCGACCGGAGTGTCGAGGACACCGCGGCAGCATTGGCGCTGCCGATCGGCACGGTGAAGTCCCGCACAAGCCACGCGCTGAACGCCCTGCGCCGAGCCTTGACGTCCCAAGGAGTTGATTCCTATCGGTGAGGAGCCCGCAGGTGCTCACCACCGTCGTCGTCCGATCGTCGTCCGGGGCCTCATACATCTCCGGGCCGGATCACCTTCACCAGCAGATCGACCCCGGCATGGCACCGTTGCGGCATCGGGGTCCCACGTCGGCGCTGCCTTTGGTGCCCCGTCGACCCGCTCGATGCCGGGCTGGCTGCATGATGATCAGCTCGATGCGGACCTTGGAACCGTCCTCTATGCCGGCCGCGGGGCACAGCCCTTCGGGGGGCTGCGCCCCTGGAAGCGTGAACGTGATCTCGAACTGCCCCCAGTCCCGGTCAGCCCGCCGTCGGTCACGCTTCGATGGAAGACAGCTGCGTCGACTCCGGTCGGTCAGGTGGCTGCCGATTCGGTGACGTCGGCGATATCGGCGTACTCGGCGGCGAGTCGCCGAAGAAACCAAGGAGTTATCAATCGACAGCTCCCAGGGCTTCGGCGTAGTTGCGTGATATCCGGTTCGTGATCACGCGAGCCCAGGAGAGGGAGCGGGCGTCGTGGGTCACCAGCGTTGTGGCACAGAGCGGCCGCGGTGTTCGTGACGCCGGTCAGCCGCAGGGCTCCGATTGCGAAGTCGCGTCGGGTTGACACCGCGCGGGGTGCGTTGGCGGTCCGCAGTTGGGAGGCGTCCTCGGCGAAGGTGGTGTCCCGGACGTGGTGCGGGGCCTCCACCTTCCAGTGGTCACGCACGAGCGAGGCCAGTTGCGCGGGGATGGCCTGCCCGGCGGTGAGGCCGGTGACGGCGAGACGGTCTTCACCGCACGCGGTGAGGGCGAGCGCGACGACCAGGGCGTGTGCCACTCCGCGCGGGTCACGCGGGTCGGGCACCTCGGCCAGCCGTTCCAGCAGGCCCGGCACGCCGACCGGTGCGGCCCGTGGATGGCCGCGGAGTTCGTCAAGAGCGGGTGGTATCAGCGATGCGCTGGCAGGCACGGTCTTCCACTTCGATCACCGGGCGTCGAGAACTCCATGATCTTGGGAGACCATGCCACTTGACTGTCCTTTTCACCAAAGTTACAGAGCATGCCTCCTCGGTTTCCCGGAACCTGTTGGCCTCCGCCCTGATCGCTCCTGCCCGCTTTTCGAGGCGCTGTCGGAGAGAGGACCGCATCCCGGAGGCTGGAATCCCCGACGTCATCCTGGTGCCCTCGGATTCGAGGCCCGCGGGCCGCTCGACCCGGTCACGGATCTTCTTGAGCAGCTCGATCACCTCAGCCCGTGCATCTCCCTGGATGCGGATGGTTGCCACGTTGCCTCACCTTGTCGCATGGTTGCGCCGAAACCCGGAAAGTCCCAGAAGACTGCGGGAACTGTGAGGACCCCTTCGCGGGGCAGACCTATCCGATGGGACTGTTTGTCTGGTCGTCTGGGTCCACGAAGGCGCGGGCGACGGAGCACAGGAACTGGCTGACGCCCTCCAGGCCCTGAATAGCGTCTCTGGTTCCCGTGTTGTACTCGTTCCAGTACGGCCTGAACCTGATCTCCGAGCCGGGCGCACTGTACGCGGCGGCGACGACATCGGCCATCTTGGTGCTGCCCTCCCGGAGACCCTGCTGGAGCATCTCCTGCTGGTTCCGCAACCAGTTCGCCGCCTCCTCGATGTCCTCTGGGTCCATCTTGATCGGAGCGACCATTGGGGTTCCTTCCGCTTCGGGCTCACGACGGCGTCCACTGCCGTCACACCCCTGACTACGCGGCGGAATAATGACGGGTTCTCTGCACCTCTTGGACAGGAGGTCCACGGCGGTGAAACTGGTCACGGCTGGGTCTCGGAGTTGAGGTTCCCCCGCTGTGCGGTAGATGCTGATCAGCTGGTCAGTGCGGGTTGAAGGGGTGTCAGATTCGCTCGTTCAGCCGTTGCCTGGTCGGCGTGGTACTTCTCCTCGAATTCGATCGGGCTGAGCCGACCGAGTCGCTCCTGGATGCATCGACTGTTATGGAAGCCGTCGATGTACTCGAACAGCACGAGGTTCGCATCGGCCCGGGTGGCGAAGGTGCGGCCGCGGCTGCCCTCGGTCTTGAGCAGCTGGGGACGTTTGTCTGTACGCGTCGGGCGCGCTGGCTGCGTTCGTCGGGCTGACGATCTGGTTACCCCGAACCTGCCGCTGATGCTCGCGGTGATGGTGCTGGCGCTGCTGCTGGGCTGGCACCTGGTCGCCTCGATCGGCGGCGGCGACATGCTCGTGGCGTGTCGATGCTGAACGGCTACTCGGGCTGGGCGGCGGCGGCCGGCTTCCTGCTCGACAACAACCTGCTCATTGTCACGGGCGCGCTGGTCGGCTCCTCAGGCGCCTACCTGTCGTACATCATGTGCAAGGCGATGAACCGATCCTTCATCTTCGTCATCTGCGGGCGGCTTCGGCATCGAGGCGCCCACGAGCAAGGAGGAGGAGCAGGGCGAGCACCGCGAGGTGCGCGCGCCGCGGAGGCGGCCGAGCTGCTGGCCACCGCGAGCTCGGTGATCATCACCCCGGGCTACGGCATGGCCGTCGCCCAGGCGCAGCACCCGTCGCGGAACTGACGCGGCAGCTGCGTGAGCGCGGCGTCGATGTGCGCTTCGGCGTCCACCCCGTCGCCGGGCGCCTGCCCGGCCACATGAACGTGCTGCTCGCTGAAGCGAAGGTGCCGTACGACATCGTCCTGGAGATGGACGAGATCAACGACGACTTCGCGCAGACCTCGGTGGTGCTCGTCATCGGCGCCAACACCGTCAACCCGGCCGCGGCCGAGGACCCGGGCAGCCCCAACGCCGGCATGCCGGTGCTGCGGGTCTGGGAGGCGGAGAACGTCATCGTCTTCAAGCGCTCCATGGCCTCCGGCTACGCAGGCGTGCAGAACCCCCTCTTCTTCCGTGCCAACAGCAGCATGCTCTTCGGCGGCGCCAAGGCCAGCGTGGACGCAATCCTGCAGGCGCTCAGCACCGACGAGCGCCAGGCGGCCGCTCCGGCGCCGCGTCAGACGGTCGTGGGATAGGACTCTGACCGCACAGGTTCGCATTGGGCTCGGGGCGGTCGCTCGTCGGCGAACGTCGGATCCGAGCGCTGGGGGCTGAGCCTGCGCGCACCGCACGACCTTTTCGGCTGCTCTCCCCCACACTCAATCTGCGGTGGTAGCGCACCGAACTGGTGCGCTACCACCGCACGATGCTGCCTCTCTTTGGAAGGAGCCCGTCCACGCCACCCTCGCTCTGCTGGACTTTGGAATCGCCCTGTCTTCCTACCGGCTCCGGCCCGAGGGTGAGTTTCCTGTCCGAGCGCCTTGCCGGCCCCTGAACGAAGAAGCCCCAGAGACATTTATGACTGCGCCGGACGATGACCCATGCCGATGACTGGACGAAGCCACATGCTGCCGCTGAGGGGGCTGCACCGAGGGCACCCACATTTGCTGCGCCGCCCGCTCCTGCAACGCACGCGTCTGCTGCGCAGCCAAAACCTGCGCCGCACGCGCCCCCGCCTCCGTCTCCGTCTGTTGCGCCTCCTGCGCCAAAGCCCGCGCCTGCGCCGCATGCGCCTCCGCCCGCTCCAAAGCCTGCGTCAAAGCCTGCTGCGCAGCCAATCCCCCGTCCCAGTAAGTAAGAGAACTCGACGTCTGCGACAACCCAGCCAACGCACCACCAGACAACACCTGCTCCAGCTGCGCAGCCACAGCCTGCGCGGCACGCGCCTGCGCCTCCGCCTCCACCTGCGCCTTCTGCGCCAAAGCCCGCGCCTGCGCCGCACGTGCCTGCGCCTGCTCCCGCGTCAAAGCCTGCTCCGCAGCCAATCCCCTGTCCCAGTAAGTAAGAGAACTCGACGTCTGCTGCGTGAGCACCTGCCCAGCCGCAGCCTGAATGTGCGGCACAAATGCAGGGTACCCATCCCCTTCCAGGTTCCCCTGTGCAAACCAGTGCTCCCCTGGCACCGTTCCCTGTGACGCCACCAGTGCTGGCGCGAGCGGCCGATGCTGGTACGGAATCTGGGATGTGCACCGAAATGCGAGTGTGGGTCAACCTCTCCATGCTCGCCTACCAGCGGCAGAACTGGCCCGACGCGCTCGCGGCGGCCCAGGCCGGGCAAGCCTCCTCGGCGGCCCGCCGAGACCCGCTCTTCGATTCGCTGAGCCAGGTTCGCGTCGCTCATTCGTACGCGGCTCTCAGCGACGGCCGGGCGCAGGCCTGCGCTCTTTGGGAATTGAGGTTCCCTCGGCGCGGGAGAGGTGCTGGTCAGCTGGTCAGCAGGGGTTGATGGGGTTTCAGATTCGTCGGTTCGGCCGTCGCCTGCTCGGCGTAGTGCTTCTCCTCGAACTCGATCGGGCTGAGGAAGCCGAGCCGTTCCTGGATTTGGCGGGAGTTATAGAAGCCGTCGATGCATTTGCGAGGTTCGCCTCGTACTGACCTGCAAACGATCCGGGATCAGACGACCTTGCAATCGCCCTGGGTCCAACCGCATAAGGAAGTCCTCCACTTTCCCAGGGGATTGACATGCCCACCCCATCGAAATGAGAGATCAGCAACGGGGCTTCTATCCTTTGAGAACGCAGAATTTTTGGACGCTCAATCGTCATCCGAGGGCAGTGACCTCCGCGAAGACGCTCACTGGATCCCCGCTACCTCTTGGTGGAGCGGCTTCTTGTCACCGTGCGAAGCACCCTTTTCTCTGCGGGCCCAGATCGTGCAGGGCCACAGGGCGAATGCCATGGACGCAACGCCGGCCAGGGCGATGGTGCTCGTCGCACTGGTTGCCTGCGCGACGACGCCCACGAGGACAGCTCCCACGCCCGATGCGGTGAAGTTCATCGACGCCGCGACGCCCATGCCCTGGGCGCGCCGGTCGTCGGGGAGCATTTCAGCGAGGAAAGACACTGACATCGTTACCTGAATGGTCCAGAGAGCGCCGCTCAGTCCAAAGATCACCCCGGCCAGGTATGGCCCGACGGGCAGGAGCACACACGGCAGGGGAGCACCCGTGGCCAAACACACAACCGGAAAGGCGATTGGCAGACGGTGGTAAGGCACGACACGTGTGAAAAGGGCCAGGCCAACGATCGAGCTGGCGGCAACACCAGCCAACAGGAAACCGACCCACTCGGACTTCGCGCCGAGTTCGTCCACGTACGCCGCGGCAGCTCCCTCGGGCGCTATCAGAAACACGCCTGTCAGGGTGGAGACGAAGATCGCCCTACTTCCACGGCTGCCCCAAACGATGCGCAAACCATCGAACAGCGAGCTTCGCGCCTGCAGGGCAGTTGAAACAGGGCGAGATCGGACGAGCACGCCTATGGAAAAAGCCGACGCAGTGAAGGTCATCGCGTTGATCGCGAAGCAAAGTTGCGGACTTGTCGATGAGATGACGCCACCCGCAGCGAATCCGACAAGTAGGCCGATCTGACTGACGCACTGCCGCACGGCCATCCCGGCTGAGTAGTGCTCCGCATCCAGAACGTCGCGCAGAAAGGCCAATTGTGTGGCTTTGTAGGGGCCGTTGAGGAAGGAAACCATGGCGACGAGTGCACAGACGACTACGAGCGGCATACCCGGCAGAGCCATGGCTGCGACAGCGAGCGCGCGCACCGCGTCGATGACGATGATCACCGTGCGGCGCGGCTTTCGATCCCCTACGACGGACAGGGTGAGGGAGCCGAGCACATTGGGAAGGTAGGTTAGACCATAGGTCATTCCGGTGATCGCTGCAGAACCAGTGCGATCAAAAGTCAGGAGTGCCAGGGCGACACGGGAAAACTGTTCCCCTGCGACGGAAAAGAACTCGCTGACGCACATGACGCGAAATTCTCCGAACCTGATAACCGAAGCTCCTCTCATCGCGTCTTGCGTCCATCCCTCTCGTTTCTGCGTGCCGTGACAGCGCTCACGGCGAAAGTTGGATTTGGGTGGCGGAATCTTGCCTTCCGCCACCCAAATCTTTTTGCACGGGGAACGTGATTGGGCGGCAGGAATTCGGCCGCTCGGTCGTTCCGCATTTCAGGAAGTCAGCGCCGATGGACGCCGTCGCGCCACTATTCCTTCCAAGCGGGGGTCATCATCGCACGTCACCTCCCTTCATTTTTTGCGAGTTACACCACTCCGACGGCATGCCCTTCAAAAAGGCACACCTCGGAGAGTCTATTAATACTTGCGGGCCACCACCAAATACTTGCGGTGCGCAGTCAAATCGACGTCGGACTGCAGTTCGCCCTTATAGAGGCCTCGAGCGGACTGCATGGTGAGTCCCGCCGCCTGCAGGAGCCGCTCGACTTGCTCGGGCGCGAAATAGTAATGCGTCACCGTCTCTTTCGATCGCACCCACTTGTCATCACTCGACAGGAATACGTCAATGGTCAAGTTGGTGGTATGCGCCTTTTCGTCGACCGGTGAGCCGCGCCAGAGGACGACAGAGTTCTCGGACTCGTCGATGACACTCCATTTTGCCAGGCGGTCGTTGAACCCGGCTGTGGGAAGATCGAATACGAAAATGCCGCCGGGAACCAGGGAACGGGCTACGCCCGCGAATGCCCTCGCCAATTCCTCTTCATTGGACAGGTGAGTGAATGGTTCCCCCATGGTGGTGATGACATCGAAGGAGCCGAGGTCGGGAAGGTCACGCGCGTCGGCATGCACGAATGAGACGGCATCAGCACCATCTTTGCAGCGCGCCACGTCGAGCATTTCCGTCGACAGATCAGCGCCGGTAACCTCGAACCCACGCCGCATCAGTTCGATCGCTGATTTCCCGGTACCGCAGCCGAGATCCAGCAGCCTTTTTCCCGACGCACCGTGCTGTGCGATGAGGTCGGAGTAAAGTCCAGTCCAGACGTCGTATCCGTCTTCCTCGGTCGTTATGATGTCGTAACGCGCGGCAAGGCCGTCATAGAATTGTTGCGCCGGATTATGGAATCCCATATTGTCAACCTCCATCATCATGTACGCAAAGCATTCCATTCGATGGAATGTCAACATCCATCCACGGCTGTTTCGATGACATGGGGAATCGAGTGCTCCTGACGCAATCCGCACGGAGCCGCAGAAACGATCTACGCGAGTGATTATGATCGAGCGTCATGTAAAGCGTCAACATCGATTGGCCAGCAGGTTCTTTTAAGCTGGTCAACCCAGTGACATCGGCGAAATCAGCCAGTATCCGTGCCCCGGCGTGGCCAACCAACCCCGTACCGTCAGCGGAGACGTGGAGTCTGAGACGCGAGCCGATACCCTGCACGTAGAACTTTTTCGCGAGCATGCCGAGAAATGGGAATTGTCCATCCTTCACCCCGAACCGCAAAGGCCTGCAAAACCATCGCACCAACAACTGGACCTTGCATACGGCACCTCGCGAAACGAAACGGGTGGACAGGGAAACGAACACTTGCATGGATCCTGCTCGCATTCACTGAGATGGCGAGCTGTCACGATCCCTTGGGTCATCTGGGCACGAGGTCCGCTGCTCGGGTCGGCGGGCGGGGGCCTGGTACTCGGCCTGTAGGCGCACGCCGGTCGGGTGGGTGTACGAACACGGTCAGAGGAAGGCCGGGCACAGAAAGTCGGCAGTGCCTTCCCGGCACCGGCACTCACTGAACCCGACGGGACAGAACGACCCGCGTCACCGGACCGGGAAGACTCCACCACTGGGCCGGCCGCACATGAGCCTGAAGTACCCGGCCCGACCAGGTCACTTGCCCGGATGACGTCTGCACGGCCAGCGACGCAGCAGAGGTTCCCACAGACACACCAGCGCGCCGTTGAAGCCGCCGGGCATCGAGCAGGTTCCGCTCCTGCTCCGTCAACCCACGGCCCCGGACTTTGCCACTCGTCCAGTGGTTGGCAGCCGCGGGAGCAGCAGCAATAGGTTCCGTAGATTCAGTCTGGGGCATATGGGGGTTTGCGCTGCAACTCCGCAGGTGTTCTGTAACGTGTTCCGGCCTCGTCGGCATGACGCCTCCATTGAAAATAAGCTGCCGCTGGCAGCCAACGGAAGACTCTGCCCTGCTCTACGCACGCCCCCACACCATGGTTCACACGCCTCCCGGATCTGAGGCTCCCCCGTTGTGTGAGAGGTGCTGATCAGCTGGTCAGAGCGGGTTGACGGGTGTTCAGGTTCGTCGGTTCGGCCGTCGGCTGCTTGGTGTAGTGCTTCTCCTCGAACTCGAGCGGATTGAGCCAGCCCAGCCGTTCCTGGATGCGTCGGCTGTTATAGAAGCCGTCGATGTACTCGAAGAGCGCGAGGTTCGTCTCGGCCCGTGTGGCGACGACCCGACCGCGCACGGGGTCACGCAGGGACTGAACTCCCGCTCTCGCCAGGCGAGTTGTGCGCTTGATAGACGTATATTGACAGCCGTGGTCGGCGTGATGAATGAGCTTGCCGGGCTCGACCTCGCGGGCCGCGAGGGCGTACTCCAGTGTGGTCAGGACGAGGTCGGCGTCCGGGCGGGCCGAGGTCTCCCAGGCCACCACGCGGCGGGAGAACGCGTCCCGGATCGCCGAGAGCCACAACGGGCCCTCACCGGTGGAGATCATGGTGAGGTCGGTGACCCACAGCCGGTTCGGCGCGCTCGCAGTGAAATCGCGCTCGACCAGGTCCGGGGCGAGCGTGGCCTTGGGGTCGCGGCGGGTAAAACCCTTGCGGCGTGGGCTGATGCCCGCGATGTCGGCCTCGCGCATCAGACGGTGACGATCGCGACAGTTGCTGAACCCTGCGCCAGACGCAGGCCGCAGGAGGTCACATACGTCAGCACGATCAGGGGGAGGTCGGCCGAGGAGAGCGTGTGGGCCAGAACCTTGCCAATACCCGTGGCCGAGATGACTGCGCCGAAGAATGCCCCCGCGCCGACCACGAGCACGCAGTTCGGCGGTCGCGGGGGTTGTCATGTGGGCTTGCTTCCTCGGCAGCCTTTGACTGCGTTCAGTTGAGCTGGCCAAGTTTTTAGGGCAGTTGGCGACTGGGCCGGTGGTGTCGGTGGATTTTTCTGCACCTGTCGTGGCGATTCAGGCTCGTACGAGATCATGGTCCGGGCATGGTGTACGGGGGTGCGGCAGCCGAGCGAGTGGATGCGCGCGCGGCCGGGGCCCACAAGGGCCCCGGCCGCGGCCGACCACTCCCATCGACCGGTTCCGCAGCGGGAGGACCACCACGGTCCACCTCGCAGCCGATGCCCGGGACACGGACAACCCGAACCCCGTTATGGGACGCCTAGACGATCAGGCTCAGCACTGCCGCCGTTGCGAAACCAGCCACGGACAGCACGCTTTCCAGCACGGTCCATGTCTTCAGTGTGTCCCGTTCGCTGATGCCGAAGTACTTGGCGACGATCCAGAAGCCGCCGTCGTTGACGTGCGAGGCGAAGATCGACCCCGCGGAGATGGCCATGATGACCAGGGCGACGAAGGCCTGCGAGTGGCCGCCCTCCGGCAGCAGCGGCGCCACGATGCCCGCCGTCGTCACGATCGCCACCGTCGCCGAGCCCTGCGCGACGCGAAGGACCAGCGAGATCAGGTATGACAGGACGATCACCGGGAGGCCGACGTTGTGGAAGGTGTCGGAGAGGGCCTGGGCGACCCCACTGGCCTTGAGGACCGCGCCGAAGACGCCGCCCGCGCCGACCACCAGCAGGATGTTGCCGACCGGCTTCAGGGACGAAGTCGACACCGTCTCCAGCGACTTGCGGGACCAGCCGCGGCGGATGCCCAGCAGGTAGTAGGCAAGGAGCAGGGCGATGGTCAGCGCCACGAAGGGGTGGCCGAAGAACTCGATCACCGACCGGCCGGTGGACGGGTCGAGGGCGATCGAGGAGAACGTGGACGCCAGGATCAGGACGAGTGGCGTACCGATGATGGCGAGGACCATGCCGAGCGGCACGGGCGTCTCCTGCGGCTCCACGCCTGCCTCGCGCTGCTCGTTGAGGACGGCGAGCTTCGCCTCGGTGGCAGCCTCGACCATGTCCTGCGGTACGGCGACGAAGATCCGCTTGCCGATCCAGGCCGAGAAGACCCAGGCGGCCAGGACGGCGGGGATGCCGCAGGCGATGCCCATGAGGATGACCCAGCCGAGCTGGACGTGCAGGAGTCCGGCGGCGGCGACCGGTCCGGGGTGCGGCGGCAGGAAGGCGTGCGTCATCGACAGGCCCGCGAGGAGCGGCAGGCAGTACAGCAGGATCGACTTGCCGGAGCGCTTGGCGGCCGCGTAGACGAGCGGCGCAAGGACGAAGATGCCGACGTCGAAGAAGACCGGGATGCCGAAGATCAGCCCGGTGACGCCCATGGCGAGGGAAGCCCGCTTCTCACCGAAGAGGCCGAGCAGCCGGGACGCCAGTACCTCCGCCCCGCCGCTGACTTCGAGGATCGCGCCGAGCATCGTGCCCAGGCCGATGATGATCGTGACATGGCCGAGGATGCCGCCCATGCCGGCCTCGATGGTGGAGACGGCGTCGGAACGCTGGACGGTGCCGAAGAGCTCGGTGACCGAGAGACCGGACAGCAGGCCGACGGTTATGGAGACGGCGAGGAGGGCGACGAACGGCTGGAGTCTCGCCTTGATGATCAGGAAGAGGAGCAGCGCGATGCCGACGCCGGCGACGGTCAGCAGCCCGGCCGTTCCGTCGATGACGTGGAGCAGGCCTCCGGTGTGAGGTGGGGGTGCCGGTGCCGGGGTGGCGGCGAGCGGCAGGAGAAGAGGGGACATTGAGGTGTTCCTTTGGGTAAGTACATACGGTTTTGGGCAGGGGGGATCGCGGCACGGTACAGGGTGAGGACCGTGCCTCCTACGGCGTACGGGGGTCAAAGGGGCCGTCGGTGCGTCCGCCGAGGACGGCGAGCGCGTCGATCTCGATCAGGAGCCCGGCGGGAAGGCTGACACAGACCGTCGTGCGGGCGACAGGGGGTGGGTGAGGCCCTGCTCCTCGAAGTAGCTGTCGTAGATCTCGTTCATCTCGGCGAAGTGGTCCACGTCCGTCAGACAGAGGCGGACCATCATCACGCCGTCCCATGGGGCACCGCCCGCCTCGAGGACTGCCTTGACATGGGCGAGCGTCTATAGGGTCTGCGCGAGCAGGGTGGGACCAGCGGGCATGGGGCTTGCCGTCCTGGGCGGCGAGGAAGCCGACCCGGCCGGCGCCATGGAGGGGTATTGCGCTCCTTGACACCGTGGGAGAACTTCACGGAACCGGTGGTACGGGTTCTTGGGGGTGAGCGCGATCTTTCGGTCATGCGGGGTCCTTTACCGGCGTTCGTCCGGAGTACTCGCCGCTGATGGCGTCCGCGGTGCGGCGCACCTGCGGGAGCAGGGTGAGGAGTTCTTCGGCGGTGACGACGACGTTCGGCGCGGAGACCGACATCGCGGCGACCACCCGGCCGTCGGCACCCCGGATGGGAGCCGCGACGCAGTTGATGGACTCCTCGTTGCCGCCGAGGTCGGCGGCCCAGCCCTGCTGACGCACCTTCTCCAGCTCTCGCAGATAGGCGGCGGCGTTGGGGGTCGAACGGGCCGTGTACATGGGGTATTCGAGCCTCTCCGCGACCGCGCGGCGCTCGGGTTCGGGCAGATCGGCGAGCAGCAGCTTGGCCACGGCCGCGACGGTGATGGCCACGGGCTTGCCGATCCGCGAGTACATGCGCACGGGGTAGCGGCTCTCCACCTTGTCGATGTAGAGCACCTCGTTCTCCTCGTACACCGCGAGATGGACGGTGTGTCCGCACTGCTCGTTGAGGCGTACGAGGTGGGGGTGGGCGATCTCGCGGATGTCGAGGTTCTCCATCGCCTCCTGGGCGAGGGCGAAGAGGCGGGCGCCGAGGCGGTAGCGCTGGTCCGACTGGCGGTAGACCAGGCCGTGCTCGTGGAGCGTGCGCAGCAGGCGCAGGGCCGTGGACTTGTGGACGCCCAGGCGGTCGGCGACCTGGCCGAGGTCGGCGGGGCCCTCGGCGAGCAGCGGCAGGATGCTCAGCGCGCGGTCGACGGTCTGGCTCATGACGTACGTACCTCCTTCTCGACCCGGTCCGCTGTCCGTGTCCAGCCGGGTCCGAGGTGAAGTCTCTCCCACGCGGCGTCGTCCAGGGCCGCCAGGCGGTCGAGGTGGTCGCGGGCGGGGGGCACGGCGAGGTCACCGGGAACCGTAAGGGCCGCGGCAGCGATGAGATGGCCATGCCGCAGGCGGTCGCGCAGGGGCAGTCCGCGCAGGGTGGCGGAGATGAACCCGGCGGCGAACGCGTCACCGGCCCCGACGGCAGCCACGACGTCGACATGCGGGGCCGGGACGAAGGTGGCGGGCGTCGGTGCCGGCGAGGGGTCGGTTGCGCAGCCGCGCACTGACGGGGTGCCGCCCACACCCACCCTCCCCCGTTCCCGGCCTCGCTCGAGCTGAGGGCCCCCCGCCGCCCCATGGGCACGACTGACCCCGGCCGAGGCGAACACCGTCGCCCCCTGCACCCCCTGCTTCACCACCAGCACCTGTGGCTCGGGGAGGGCCTCTCTGATCGCTGCGGGGCCGCCCTTGATGCCCCAAGCCTCCTCGGCCTCGTCAACTCCGACGAACACGAGGTCCGCCTGCCGCGCCAACTCCCACAGCACCCTGGGACCGTCGACGCGCTGCCAGAGTCCCGCACGGAAGTTGACGTCGAACGAGACGAGCGGACTGCCCGGCCGCCGTGCGACGAGCTCCCGCACCAACCCCAGGCAGCCGTCCGACAGCGCCGCCGTAATCCCGGAAAGGTGCAGCACGCGCCCCGCCCGCACCGCTGCCAGGTCCACGTTTCCGGCCGTCATCGCTGAGGCCGCCGAACCGGTTCGGTAGTACGCCACCTCGTGGGCGTCGCTGGCCCGGTCCCCGGCGGTACGGAAGTAGACGCCTGTCGGGCGGGCCGCATCGCGCCGTACGGACGCCACATCGACGCCGAACGTCCCAACCGTCTCGATCAGGTGATCGCCGAAACCGTCGGCTCCCAACCGGCTGACCCACCGCGCAGAGTGCCCCGCCGCCGCCAGCACACAGGCCACGTTGGACTCCGCTCCGCCGATGGCCCGGTCGAAGGAGGGCACGTCGGCGAGGCTGCCCGGGCGGGAGGGCAGGAACGTGACCATGGACTCGCCAAGCGCGACGACGTCCACGACGCAGGGGGCAACGGGGGACCCGGTGGGGGTCACGAGCGTCAGAGCTCCTCAGTCTCGGCGGGCGCCGGCTTCATTGACCCCGCGTGGGCCGAGATGTTAAACAGCAGCAAGCGGCATATGCAATAGCCGTTGCACCACTTGCATCGATCCAGCTCAGGAGGCTACATGGCCAGCTATTACGACATCGCAGCCCTCGCCAAGCTCGCCGAGGAACGCGTCGACCACCGTTTCAAGGGCCTTCCGCCGGACGCCGACGGCCTGACCGTCGGTGGAGGGGCCGCCCAGGGCCGCAACCTCTTCACCGGCGGCTTCCACCGCATTCCCAATGTGCAGATCAAGAAGGTCGACGCGGTGGTCTGCTGCTTAACCACCAATGCCGAGCGGGCCAAGCAGGTTGCCTTCAGCGACCTCTACATCGCCGGCTGCACCGCCCGCCGACGCCGCACTCCCGTGCTGATGGAACCGGCCCGTGGCGTCGGCCTCGTGTGCGCCGGACGCGACGAGGCCGAGACCCTATGCGGCATCCGCACCGCGCAAGAGCTCGACGGCCTTCTCGGCCCCGCCCCGGTCCTGATCGTCAGGACGCGGCACACGGAGCCACGACGTACTGCGCCGACGGTGAGGAAACCTACGTCCCGACCCCCGCCACCCAGGGCGTCGATCCCTTTCAAAGCCGGTGACGCCTTCGCCGCTGGCTACCTCGCAGCGCTCCGCGAAGGCCGCGCCGCTGAAGACGGTCTGCGCCTGGGCCACCTCGTAGCCGCAGCGACGCTCAGTACCCGAGAGGACGGCCCCCCTGTTGTGACCCGCAACTCCCTCGCACTCGACAACGAAGCCTGGTCCGGCCTGCGCCTGACCTGGGCCCCCATTCCCTCATAAGGAGTCACTACGATGAGCCGCACGACGATCCCGACGAGCGAGATCCGCACCGACCAGGCCCCCGCACCGGCCTGGGTCTTCTCCCAGGGCGTGCGCAAGGGACCCATCCTGCAGGTCTCCGGCCAGGGCCCCCAGGACCCGGCCACCGGCGTCTACCTCCACGAAGGCGATGTCAAGGCCCAGACCCGCCGCACCCTGGAGAACGTCCGTGCCATCCTCGAAGCAGGCGGAGCCCAGGTCTCCGACGTGGTCATGTTCCGCGTCTACCTGACCCAGCGCGCGGACTTCGCCGCGATGAACGAGGTCTACGCCCAGTTCATCGAGGAGCACGTCAAGGACGGTCCGAAGCCGTGCCGCACCACGGTCTTCGTTGAACTGCCGCACGAGGTCATGCTCGTCGAGATCGACGCCCAGGCCGTCGTCGCCTGACGAGCGCCACAAGAAACCCGGTGGACACGGTGACGCCACACATACGTGTCGCCGACACCGCCCTCCGCGTGGTCCCCCCTGCCCCGCCTGCGACAAGTCCAACCCGTCCCGTCAACGACGACCCCGGCAACACGCAGCGCCACCCCTCGTCTGCATAGGACCTTCTTCTGATGACCAATCAAGAGCAGTCAGCCGCCGTAAGCAGCCCGCTCCTGCCCACCCTTTCCGCAGACCGCGTCATCGCCGTGATCAGGGCCCCTGAGATCTCCGACGCTGCAGCACTCTGCGCCGCGCTCGCAGAAGGAGGCATTCGGTGGGCCGAGTTCACCTTCACCACTCCCGACCTCACCGAGCACCTCCAGCGCGCGGCAGCCCACAACGGCTGCCACATAGGCGCTGGAACAGTGATGACCGCTGTCCAAGCCCAGGCGGCCATTGACGCAGGCGCCACCTACCTTGTCACTCCCGGCTGCCGCCAGGAGGTCTCGCAGGTGGCCGCCCAAGCCGGGATCCCCGTCATCGTGGGAGCGCTGACGCCGACGGAGGTCGCTCATGCGCTGGACCTCCAAGCCGCCGCAGTCAAGATCTTCCCGGCCCATGCCCTGGGTCCCCGCTACTTCAAAGACCTCCTCGGCCCCTACCCCGGCATTCCCCTCATCGCCTCGGGTGGTGTCAACAGCACCAACGCCGCCCAGTTCCTGGCCGCAGGGGCCCGGGCCATATGCGCGGGCTCCGAGGTAGTCTCCGCTTCCGCCATCGCCGCCGCCGACTGGCCCACCATCACGAAACGCGCGAAAGCCTTCATCGAACATGCGCTATAACCGCTCTCTGGCGAGAGAACACAGCTGCGCACGCTGCGCTAAGTCGTCGCAGTTTCCGACATCGGCGCATTGGCTCCATGGCTTCGGCGCCTGCGCATCTAAGGGTCCCCTCGTACCGTGGAGTCCGTGATACCAGGGGAAGTTGAGGTTCATGGGGTCCAGGCAACAGAAGTACGACGCGGAGTTCCGTGAGGGTGCTGTACGCATCGTGATCGAGACGGGCAAGCCGGTCCCGGAGGTCGCCGAAGATCTTGGGGTGCATCCGGGGACGCTGCACAGCTAGGTCTCACGCTGGAGGAGGAATGGCTCGGCCTCCTCCGACCGGCACGCGCCCGCCGCCTCGGGTGGCCGGCTGCGGGAGGGTGAACGCGCTGAGCTGGAACGGCTGCGCCGGGAGATGAGCGAGAAGAACAAGCCCATCCGCGAGATGGAGATGGAACGTGATGTCTTCAAACGCTGCATGGCCTTGTGGGTGAAGTAGCTGCTGCGGACCCGGCCCGGCTGGCCGGGGTGATCAGTGACTGCAAGGCCGAGCAGAACATTCCACACACCGTGTCCTGCCGCGTGCTGGGCGTGAGCGAGTCGTGGTTCTACAAGTCATCTTCGACGCCTCGGGCGGCACCTACGGCTCCCCGAAGGTGTGGATCACGCTTGTCAGGGAGGGATGGCGCGTCTCGGTGAACACCGTCGCCAAGACCATGGCCGAGCTGGGCCTGGCCGGACGGAAGATACGGCGACGCCGCGGGCTCACCCGCCCGGGCAGGCGGGCCGCGGCGCCGGATTTCGTGCGCCGCGACTTCAGCGCGGATGCTCCGGACCAAGTCTGGGCTGGGGACATGACGCAGATCGTCACGAGCGAGGGCAAGCTCTACCTGGCCACGGAGATTGACCTGTTCTCGCGCCGCCTGCTCGGCTACGCAATGGGCGAGCGCCACGACGCCGAACTCGTCGTGGCCTCCCTGCACATGACCGCGGCCACCCGCGGAGGCGACGTCAAGGGCGTGATCTTTCACAGCGACAGGGGCAGCGAGTACGTCTCCCGCCGGTTCAAGCGGGCCTGCCGCCGCCTCGGCGTGACCCAGTCCATGGGCCGGGTCGGCTTCTGTTTCGACTGTGAGAATGGGATCACCGCCGCAGTGGTGGCCTGACCCTTGTTACGACCGCCCCTTCGGGTGTCCTGGCTGTTGATCTGTCGGTCGCTGCTGCGGCGGGCTCGATGCGGGCCGCCGGCCGCGCGGGCAGTGACCGAATAGGAGCCTGCACCACCGGGCGGAAGGCACCGAGGGATCTGGTGGAGCGGTGCCGGACCGCGCCTGTGTCGACGCCGTAGGCCGCGACCGCCGCGATCAATGGTCACCGAAACCGTCGCCGCCGACCCGGCTGACCCACTTCACCGAGTGGCCGGCCGCACCCGGCGCGCACGCCACGTTGGACTCCGCGCCGCCGATGGCGCGGGTGAAGGCCGGTGCGTCGGCGAGGCGGCCCGGCCCGGAGGGAAGCAAAGTGACCATGGACTCGCCTAGGCAGACGACGTCCACCACGCTCCGTCCACTGCGGCGGTTCCGGTCACCGGGGCACTCCTTCGGGGGCCGTGGCCTGGCCTCATGGGTCCATTGACCCGGCATGGGCCGGGATGCTAGAAAGCGCCGAACGCTATGCGCAACCGCCGTTGCACAGAATGCAACTCGGATGTGGAGGAGGCACAATGCCCGCCGCCAACGCCGTCGAAGGCCTCGCCCGGCTGGACCACGAGACCGTCGACCACCGCTTCAAGGCACTCCCGCCGGACGCCGAGGGCCTCACCGTCGGCGAGCTGGCCGCCCAGCGCCGCAGCCTCTTCACCGGTGGCTTCACCACACCCGTACTCGCGCTCTCCGCGGAGTCCCTGGAGCACAACCTCGCCCTGCTGGAGACCTATACCGAGCGCCACGGCCTCGCGTTCGCCCCGCACGGCAAGACCTCCATGTCACCGCAGCTCTTCGCCCGCCAGCTGGAGCGCGGGGCCTGGGGCATCACCGCCGCCGCCCCGCACCAGCTCCGCGTCTACCGCGCGCACGGGATCCAGCGGATCTTCCTCGCCAACGAGCTCGTCGACGCGGTGGCACTGCGCTGGCTCGCCGGTGAGCTGGAGCGTGACCCGGACTTCCGGTTCATCTGCTACGTCGACTCCGTGCGCGGCGTGGAGCTGATGGACGAGGCGCTGCGCGGCGCCGCCCGGACCGTGGACGTCGTGGTCGAACTCGGCGCGGGGGAGGGTGCGCGCACCGGCGCCCGCAGCGAGGCAGACTGCACCGCCGTCGCCGACGCGGTCGCGGCCACCCCGGCCCTGCGGCTGGTCGGCGTCGGGGGCTACGAGGGCGAGGTCCCGGACGCAAACCCCGAGCGGGTGCGCGACTGGCTGCACCGCCTCGTCTCGCTCGCCGTGTCCTTCGACCAGGACGGCCGCTTCGCGAACGCGGACGAGATCGTGGTCAGCGCCGGGGGCAGCGCGTGGTTCGACCTGGTTGCCGAGGTGTTCGCAGAGTTCCCGGAGTTGTCCCGTCCGCTGCTGAAGCTGCTGCGCTCCGGTGCGTACGTCTCCCACGACGACGGCCACTACAAGCATCTGACGCCCTTCAACCGGGTGCCTGAGGAGGGCGCACTGGAGCCGGCGTTCCGGCTATGGGCTCAGGTCGTGTCCCGCCCGAGCAGGCAGCAGGCGTTCGCCAACGCCGGCAAGCGCGACGCCGCGTACGACCTCGACCTCCCCGAGGCGCAGGTCGTCCGGGACGCCCGCGACGGCTCCGTGCGCCCGGCCGCCGGCATCACCGTTACCGGGCTGTCGGACCAGCACGCCTGGCTACGGACGGACGAGGACGCGGACCTTGAGGTCGGGGACTGGATCGGCATGGGCCTGTCCCACCCGTGCACCTCCTTCGACAAGTGGCAGCTGATCCCCGTGGTCGAGGCGGACGGCACGGTCACGGACTACATCCGCACCTTCTTCTGATCCCGTCCACCCTCCGATCCCGTCGGCCGCCCGGACCGTAAGGCCCGGGCCCGCACAGAACCGGCCCATACCGAAAGGGCACACCATGGACCTCGTCATCCGTGACGTATGCGTCATCGACGGCACCGGCGGTGATGCCTACCGTGCCGACGTCGGTATCCGGGACGGCCGGATCGCCACCGTCGTCCGGGAGGGAGGAGGGGACCGTCCCACCGGACGTCGCGTGCTGGACGCGCACGGGCTCGCCCTCTCCCCCGGCTTCATCGACATGCACGCCCACAGCGACCTCGCGCTGCTGCGCGACCCGGACCACAGCGCCAAGGTGGCGCAGGGCGTGACCCTCGAAGTCCTGGGACAGGACGGGCTGTCGTACGCGCCCGTGGACGACAGCACGCTCGCCGGGGTCCGCGCGGCCATCACAGGATGGAACGGCGACGGTAGCGACGTCGACATCGACTGGCGCACGGTCGGCGAGTACCTCGACCGCATCGACCGGCAAGGTACGGCCGTCAACGCCGCGTACCTGGTCCCGCAGGGCACTGTCCGGATGTATGCGGTCGGCTGGGACGACCGCCCTGCCACGGAAGCCGAGCTCGGGCGGATGAAGCAGCTCGTCGCCGAGGGCCTGGAGCAGGGCGCCGTCGGCATGTCGTCGGGTCTCACGTACACGCCCGGCATGTACGCCAGCGGCTCCGAACTCACCGAACTGTGCCGGGTCGTGGCCTCGTACGGCGGCTACTACTGCCCCCACCACCGCAGTTACGGAGCCGGTGCCCTGGAGGCATACGAGGAGATGGTCCGGCTCACCCGGGACGCCTGCTGCGCTCTCCATCTCGCCCACGCCACCATGAACTTCGGCGTGAACAAGGGCCGGGCGCCCGAACTGCTCGCGCTGCTCGACGAGGCGCTTGATGCGGGCGCCGACATCTCGCTCGACACCTATCCGTACACCCCCGGCTGCACCACACTCGTCGCGACCCTGCCGAGTTGGGCGAGCGAGGGCGGCCCGGAAGCGACCCTGGCACGGCTCACCGATCAGGCGACCGCGGAGCGGATACGCCACCACATGGAGGTCATGGGCTCCGACGGCTGCCACGGCGTGCCCGTCGAGTGGGACACGATCGAGATCTCGGGCGTCTGCGAGCCCTCGCTCACGCCGTTTGTCGGCAGGACCGTCGCGGACAGCGCCGCCCGGCGCGGCGAGGAACCCTGGGTCACTGCACGCGGACTGCTCCTCGCCGACCGGCTCGGATCCACGATCCTCCAGCACGTCGGCCACGAGGAGAACGTCCGCGCGATCATGCGCCACCGCGTCCACACCGGCGGGAGCGATGGCATCCTCCAAGGGGACAAGCCCCACCCCCGCGCCTACGGGACCTTCCCGCACTACCTCGGCCGGTACGCCCGCGAACTGGGCGTCCTGTCATTGGAGGAGACGGTCGCCCATCTCACCTCCCGGCCCGCTGCCCGGCTGCGACTGACAGACCGCGGGCTGGTCCGCGAGGGATACCGCGCCGACCTCGTCCTCTTCGACCCGCAGACGGTCGCGGCGGGCTCCACATTCGACGCCCCCCGCACCCTGCCGACCGGCATTCCACACGTCCTGATCGACGGCAGGTTCGTCATAGAGAACGGGAAACGCACGGACGTACTGGCGGGGCGGGCGGTCCGCCGGACCCAATGAGGAAGCGTTGTGCACGGCCCAGCCGTTCACCCGACGCCGCACGTGCAAGGCTTCCGCAACGCCGACAACCAGCGCCTACGGACACGCTGCGTCACCACCCGACGAGCCCGCGGACACCTCCACACCGCTCAACCTTGAAGACCCACTTTGCATTTGTTCTACGCAAGCCGTCGTCCGCCCAGCGCGACCTGGTTCGGCACGGTCGGCGGCCGGTAAGTGATGGGCGGGCGTTGGTCCGGTCGGCCCGAGGCAGGGGGCGCACCAAGGTGGAGTCTCATTCTCGCTGCCTCCGGGGAGAAGCCCCTGAAGTCACCGAGCCCGTCCTGGGACGGAGCCGCCAGTCGATACGGGTGGTTTGCGTATGAGCCAGGGGGTATGACATGACGTCTTCCGGTTTCCACGTCATCCGGAGCCCGGCGAGCTGGCCCGGGCATCGGTGAAGAAGAAGGCTGCGGGGGGCCCGCAGTCAACTGATTGGCATGTGAGGGGCGCACACCCTGTGAGGGGAGTGCATGCATCGGCAACAGGGGGTGGGGGTAGTACATATCCGTCTGGGTGGGCAAGCAATGCTTGCGAACGGCACAAAGAGCGAGGAGGGCCAACCCGGCGCCGGCCCATTCCTGGCGCAGGGCACCAGCGCTTGAGGCGCCGTACAATGCGGAGCCCACCATATTCACGGCACCGTGAACAGCATGTGAGTAATCGGGCTTAACATGCTTCTTTTCTGGATATCGATAGATATGATAGGCGGCATAGAGCTGCCGTGACACTTGTTCTAGACCATCCAGCCCGCCCAAACCTGTGCCGAGGCCGTAGACAGGCAGACTGTGCGCGAACTTCCCAACCGATTTGACCAGCGGCGGCAGTCCGTTGATGACGCCAGCGATCAACGTGTCTTTATTCTTCCATGTCACTTCACCCACTTGAGCCACCATCTCGAATACGGGGGAAAAAGAAATGGGGGGCATGACATCTCCAGGGGGATCTGAGCCTGATATACGGTTCAGCCAGTTGCGCACTCATCCTGCAATGGCGTGAGCACAACACAAAGATTCTACTTAGCCTTCAAATGAGGCGCAGCAGCGTTTACGTGGTATTCCTCAAGAGTTCAGGTTGCAACTCCGCCGCGTTGCAGCGCGAACGGGCGGGCACCTGACGGCTCCAGGCGTGGCGTCGCAAATCGGGCTTGTACCGGAAGCACGCACTGCGGTCGGCCGCCCCTGTTTCCCCGGACCCGGGCTGTGTGATGCGTTTCTGCCGTGTTGGAACAGGAGTTGAACAAAGGCCCGGTGGCGCGCGGCCGACCGGCCTGTGGGGCCCACACCGCAGGCGACGGCACCCGACGACGACCCCAGACCCGCACCTCATCGTCCGGAAGCTCGCACCCGCCCCGGACGACCTCAACGCCCGCTGGTGCGGAGACATCACCTGTGTTGCCACCGAAGACGGCCGGGCTCTGCATGGCCACCGTCATCGACATCGTCTCGCAGCCATGTGGTCGGCTGGTCCACCGCTGGCCATCTGCTGACCGAGCTGGTCGCGGACGCTTCAGGTCTCCACCTGCCGTCGACGTCGTCCCATCTTGCCGGTGCCCCCCGCCCAGGGGAGTCTGTCAGTACGGTGCTGTCACGTTGCTGGGGCCGTGGTCTCTGACGGTGTGTCGGGGTGTGATGGAGCTGGGTTTTGAGTCCTGGGTCAGGCCGCGGTGGGCCGGTCGGCCGTGCCGGTGACGTGGTCCCCGAGGGTGAAGCGGAGGGTCATCTCGAAGCGGTGCTGAGCGGCGATCAGGAGATCGCCGGGGCCGGAAATGAGGAGAGACGCCACTGAAGGCGGACACGAACCGCTGGGCCGCGCCGGGTGAGCGGAAGTACCTCATGGCCCGCTCGCGCCGGCGGGTAGGCTGATGCGAAATCTCCACCCGATTGTCCAGTCCCTTGTGGGAACGGTGCTCGACGGGTGCTCGACCGAGGCCATGACCTCGCGGCAGGCGGCGCCCTAGCTAGGAGCGGAGCTTGTCAATCATGAGCACCCGCGGGACGCGGCACTGCTTCTTCACCAGCTTGGCCATGAACCGCCTGGCTGCCTTCGCGTCACGTTTGGACTGCACAAGAACGTCGAGGACGGTGCCGTCCTGGTCCACGGCCCGTCAGAGGTACTGCCGCTCGCCGTTGATCTTCACGAAGACTTCCGTCGAGATGCCACTTGTCACCGGCCACGGGCCGGCGGCTGCGCAGCCCGGCCCCGTAGGCCTGGCCGAACTCCAGACAGCCCGGCTCCACGGCGGTGGCCAGGGCCTCACTGACGAATTTCGGGGCGCCACGGGAGTCGGCGCCTTGCCGCGGCGCATCCGCACGCCGGTGATCACCGGCCGCGAGCTGGGGGTAGAGGGTGGCCAGCAGGGGGTGCAGGGTGCGGATGCCCTTGAACCGGCCATACCCGGCACCCTGCTTGGACCGGCCACCCTGACCTGCACGGACACAAGATCAGAGGACTTTGCATCAGCCCTGCCTCGTCGGGCGACGGAGAAACGCCCTGGTCATCCAGGGCCCGCGTAGATCATTTACGGGACTTCACTCAGGAAACCCGCAGAATTCCACTCGCCTACATAATTTATGAGTTCGACATAGACACTAGGAGTGGGCAGTTCCCAGGCTTGGGCCAGCCGCCGGGCAGCTGCATGAGTGTCTCCTTCGAGTTCGGTCAGCGCGATCCAGATTGCGGTAGCTATTGGAGTACAGACAAGCCCTTTCCCCGACCTGGTGAGAATCAACTCCCCACTCTCCAGAAGAGTGGACCTGACATCGGGAACTTGTCGAAACCTGGGCACGCTGCCTAGCCCTCCGTGAAACATCTGTGACATGTGGGTGAAGACGGCTGCTGACGTCGGCACCGATTGGCCCGACGGGAACCATGGTGGGGTGCTCTTCGAGGACGGGTATGCGTAGGTAGTGCTCACTCCCTGTTGACTGAGCCTTGCCCGAGAGTAGTCCCCTTCGCGTCGCGAACCCGATCGCGCTGAGGCACGGTACCCGTCCCCCACCCCGTACTGCCCGTGCGCTGGCTGCTGGCCGAATGGCCCGCCAACCAGCCCGAACCCGCGCAGTTCTGGCTGTCCAACCTGTCATCCGACACCCCGCTGACCACCCTCGTGCGCACCGCGAAACTGCGCTGGAGGATCGAGCACGACTAATCCGCGAGATGAAGCAGGCCCGGGGCCTGGCGCACTTCGAAGGCCGCACCTGGAGAGGCTGGCACCACCACGTCACCCTTGTCCGCCGCACACGCCTTCTGCACCCTCCAGCGCCCCACCCGGTCCCCAAAAGAGGCGGCGCCGAGCCGAACCTCTTACCAGATCGCCCGCGAACTGCAGTCATTCCTCGCACTCTTGACCGGCGCCTGCCCCACCCGTCACCGCAACATGCCAGAACCGATACCAACCTGACCAAGCACTACTAGTGTCCTGCGCCAGTAGTTGATCGTTAGAAGTTGCGTGACTTCTGCTGCTGGTGCGTCAGTTCCCCGTCGGGGCCCGAAGCTGGAACCGTTG
>NZ_JBFAIQ010000048.1:0-40186 GCF_040654755.1 Streptomyces sp. NPDC050625 | reverse complement strand
CAACGGTTCCAGCTTCGGGCCCCGACGGGGAACTGACGCACCAGCAGCAGAAGTCACGCAACTTCTAACGATCAACTACTGGCGCAGGACACTAGGGAGTATGAGGCCGTTGCTGCCGGCAGGCCGTCGGCGGCAAGATCGCCTCGAGACGCAGTACTTGCCTCCGCGCTGCTCGAGCTCAAGCAGCGGCTGGATGGTATGACCTACGCTGCCTACTTCCCGTCGGCGGACCATACCGCCTTGGGGGTGGCCATGGCACTGGATACTCCCTGCAGTTTCACCCTGCCGACCGAGATGAAGCTTGCGGATCTGCGGCAGCCGACGGTCCGGGCCTACCGAACCGGGGAGATGGTTGTCGCTCATTCCGATGAACACCGCAGCCTGATTCGTCAGATACCCGCATTGTTCTTGCACGCCCCATTTCCCATGGTGGTGGCCTCTGTGCCGCTCAGTGCGGGTGGGCGGACCTTTGGATGCCTGAATGTGCGCTGGTCACGTAGCCGCACAACGGATAAGTCCCTTGACCCAAGCGATGTGCAAACGGTCCAGAGAATCGCCCGGAAACTGGCGGAGCAGCTCCTGGAGCTGGCCGAGGCGGGGCACTCGATAGACGCGCCTCCCATTCCGAAGTTCATTCGGCCGACCATCACGCACACAATAGATCAGGCACCTCCATCCCAGGACGAGGACACAGTCGTCTCCGGGACCACGTTCCTCTTCCAGCTCAAGCGTTTGTCGACGCGTCTTGCCGGCGCCGTTGAGGTGCGGGACGTTCTGGCCACCGCACAGACCTACGTCATGGAGCCTCTCGGCGCCGAAGCGCTGATGCTTTGCCGGATCCGGGAAGAGCGCCTCAGCGTCGTCGGCTCCGTTCGGTTCTCCCGTGACGAAGTGGACCGTGTCGAAGGCATGCCTCTCGCGCACTCCACGCCCGAGACCGAATCCATCACACGAGTCGAAGCAGGACTGCACGAACTGGCCGAAGGGCCCGACGGAACAGGTGTCGGCCGCGCTACCCCGCATTCAGACCAAGGACGAAAGGCGTACATCCCGCTCATCGCGAGCGGTCGGCCCATCGGCTGCTGCGTCATGAAGTTTCCTCCTTCTGGGTATCACCTTCCGGCAGATGAGGAGATCGCCCTGGCCGCCCTCATGCTCGGGCAGATCGGCCAAACCCTGGAGCGGGTGTACGCACACGAGGTCGAGCGCGTCGTCGCTCGCAGCATCCAGCAAGACCTGCTGCCCCGCATTCTGCCTCTCCGGCCGGAGGCAGCAGTGACGTCTCGCTACGTACCCACCACCGAAGGCGCATCGGTCGGCGGGGACTGGTACGACGCGATCCCGTTGCCCGACGGTGGCATCGGTCTGGTCATCGGCGATGTGGAAGGCCACAACGTGCAGGCGGCCACCATGATGGGCCATCTCCGAAGTGCGGTCCTCGCCTACGCGACGGAAGGCCATGAGCCGGCGGCTGTCCTCGAGCGCATCGATGCACTCCTGCAACTGCTCGGCGCGGCCCGCTACGCCACCTGCTGCTGTCTCTGGTTCGATCCAGTCACAGGTGTCGCCAAGGTGGCTACGGCCGGACACCCGCTGCCACTGATCAGCCCTGCGCCGGGTCAATTGAAGGAAGTTGCCGTGCCGGTCGGCCCCCCGCTGGGCCTGGGACGAACGCACCGCTACGAACAGAGGACATTCACGCTCCTCACGGGCTGTGTCACGGCCCTCTTCACCGACGGACTTCTTGACACGCGGACCCTGGATCCCGACGAGGCAGTGGCGCGAATCGCAGCCATGCTGGCCGGTGGTGACCGACAGAATCTCGACATGATCGCCGACCAGTTGCTCAACGATCGCCTGACGGGTGCGACGCTCGACGATGATGTGGCGCTGTTGCTCATGAGGTACGACGGGCGCCGCTCCGACGAGGAGCAAGACGTCGCTCGGCTGTCGGTCCAGCGCCAGGACCTGAAGGCCGTGGCCTCCGTACGGCACGAGCTTGAAGGGCTGCTTGCGCGTTGGAAGCTTGAACCACTGCTGGACGATATGCAGATCGTTCTCTCAGAGGCTGTGACCAATGGGCTCGTTCACGCGCAAAGTGACGTTGACATTCGGCTACGCCGACACGGCCGTGGGATCCGCGTTGAAGTACAGGACAACAGTCCTCAGCCACCCGTTCCCAGGGTCATAGTGTCCGACGACGCTATGAACGCAGAGGCTGAGTCCGGGAGAGGTCTCCTGATTGTTGACGCCCTTGCTGCCGCGTGGGGCAGTACGCCGGCGGGGTGGGGAAAAACCATCTGGATGGAACTTGAGATGCCTCAAACAGGGTAATTCGGGTACGAAGTCCGGTTCTCTGATAGCCGCGGCCGAGATGTCTCGGGGTGAGCGGGCACTGGTTCCCGCGGGGAGATGTGATCTCTGGCACATGGTGGCCGTGATTAAGGTCCCTATTGCCCGACTATGTACGCTCGCTGAGGTCCTTCGCTGAGCGCCTGGGACCTGGAACGTCGTCTCCTCTCGGGCAGAGGGATGCCGCTCGCCTCACATCGGACGCCCCTGCTTCGTCTACTCATGCAGAGGCCCCCGCTTGACGATGCGGAGGCGGCCCTCATTCGGAGTGTATGCATTTCACTGGTCTTACATGCGAATGCCATGCTACTCGGATTCCAGGGATAAATGCAGTCAAGGAGGTCACGGAAAAGTGGGTAGCTGGCAAGATATCGAGCCCCTTCCCGTCCTGCTTGAGGAGCGGCGATATCTTCTCGATGTAGCTTACGGACTCCTTGGATCCCGGTCGGCTGCGGATGATGCGGTGCAGGAGACCTATGCAGTCTGGTACGCAGCGAGGGGCTGGGATATTTGGTCGCCTCGGGTGTGGCTCCAAAAAAGGCTTGTGTCCTTGTGTCAATCCCGTGCGGGACTTTTGGACGGTACTTTTCTGGATGACGCGCTGGGCGGCGGCGGGCGAATCGATCCCCTCAACCAGTCAACGCAGGGACAGGACATCGATGTGGTTCCCGGGGAAGCCGCATTGCAGGCGCTGGAAGAGGCTGCGAAATCCCTCACCCCACAGGAGCGCGCATCCTTCATGGCCGAGGCCCCAATCGGCCAACTCCACTGTGCGGCCACCCATCCGGCACGGGATCCGCTGCCCTCCGAGTTGATCGCAGAGATGGCGCGGCAGTCCTTGCGAAGTTTCAATGCCGGGCATGTGACGGCGGAGCGACGTGCTGCAGTTGTCCGAGAGCTTCAGATCGCCTGTGAAACCGGCGACTTGCGGTTGATGACAAGCCTGCTGGCTCCCGATGTTTCGGTCGTCTTCGACGGGGGCGGCAAGATCAGGGTTCCTGATCTGCCTGTCAGCGGTGCGGGGAATGTGACTTGGTGCCTGGGGACGTTTCTGACACCGACTCCTGGCATTACCGTCACCGAACAGGGCATCAATGGGCAGCCTGGCCTAGTAGTGCGCTCCGCCGGCCGTGTGGTCGCCGTCATCAGTGTGGACGTGCACGACGACTACGTGATCAACGCATGGCTCGTTCTGAACCCCGACAAGCTGCGTCGATGGAATGAGTCGTGACACGAGCGACCGGATTTCCACGTTCCGTGCCGACCCTCTCGGCATGCGTGGGGTCCTACCGAGCAGGCTGCCGGCAGAGCGGCAGGGGTTGCTCGGTCCAGATCGTCTTGCCGGTGCCGGTGTGACGGGTCCCCCATCGCTCGGTGAGCTGGGCAACGATGAGCAGGCCACGGCCTCCCTCGTCGAAGACGCGGGCGCGCCGCAGGTGAGGGGCGGTGTTGCTGCCGTCGGAGACCTCGCAGATGAGGGAGGTGTCCCGGATGAGTCGGAGTTGCACGGGAGGGGTGCCGTAGCGAATCGCGTTGGTGATGAGTTCGCTGACCACGAGTTCGGTGGTGAAGGCAGCGTCCCCCATGTCCCAGGCGGTTACCTGCGCGCAGGCCAGTTCGCGGGCGCGGGCGACGATCGCGGGGTCGGATGGCAGGTCCCAAGCGGCGACCTGGTCGGGGCTCAAGGCTCGCGTGCGAGCCAGGAGAAGCGCCGCGTCATCGGAGCGGCGGTCGGGCAGCAGTCGGCGCACCGCCGCCTCGCACATGTCCTCCAGCGTCCGGCCGGGACCTGCCAGGGCGGCCCGGAGCCGGCCATAACCGTCGTCCGGGGCACGGTCGGCTGCTTCCAGAAGACCGTCGGTGTAGAGGGCGAGGGTGCTGCCTTCGGGAAGCTCGAATTCCGCGACTTCGAAGGGCAGGCCACCCACACCCAGCGGGGGCCCGGCCGGGACGTCGAGCAGGTTGACGCCGCCGTCCGGCGTCGCCAGGGCAGGTGGAGGATGGCCGGCCCTGGCGATGGAACAGCATCGGGAGATGGGGTCGTAGACGGCGTACAGGCAGGTCGCTCCCACCTCGCCGGCGATCTCCTCGCTCTGTTCGGGGCCGTCTCCCGCCGAATTCTCGCGGTCCAGGCGCAGCACGATGTCGTCTAGCTGGGTGAGCAGCTCGTCCGGGGGCAGGTCCACGTCGGCGAGGGTGCGTACCGCTGTGCGCAGGCGGCCCATGGTGGCCGACGCGCGGATGCCGTGGCCCACTACGTCACCCACGACGAGGGCCACCCTGGCCCCGGACAGCGGGATGACATCGAACCAGTCGCCACCGATCCCCGCGCGGGAGTGCGCGGGAAGGTATCGGGACGCGACCTCCACGGCGGCCTGCCGGGGGGCGTGTTGGGGGAGGAGGCTGCGTTGCAGGGCGAGCGCCACCGCACGTTCACGGGTGTAGCGGCGGGCATTGTCGACGCTGAGCGCAGCCCGGGCCGTCAGCTCCTCCGCCAGAACCAGGTCGTCCTCGCTGAAGGGATCCACCGTGCGGTGACGGGCGAGTATCGCCAGACCAAGAAGTACGCCGCGGGCCCGCAGGGGCACGACCATCATCGAGTGGATCTCCTGGGCCTTGATGCGGCGAGCCCGTTCGGGGGATCCGGCGGCCCACGAGTGCAGAATGTGGGCGTCGATCTGGTGCCGCGAGGCCCGGCCCGAGGCCAGGGCGCGGCCCGGGGGCGAGTCCGCGGTGTAGGTATGTGTCGCTCCGAGCGGGACCACCGCCTCGGGGCAGCCGGCGAGCACGGAGCATTGAGCCGCACGGCGGAAGACCGGGGTGTCGCCCGGCGGGGCCGTGTCTGTGTCCTGCCCCTCCAGCACGCTTTCCAGCAGGTCCACTGCGACGAAGTCGGCGAAGTGGACCGTGAAGAGTTCTGCCAGTTCGTCAGCGGTGTGAGTCAGGTCGAGCGTGGTGCCGATGCGCAGTCCGGCCTCGTTCAGCAGGCTCAGCCGCTGACGGGAGCGGGACTGCTCCGTGGTGTCCATCGCCGCCATGGACATGGCATGCACCTGGCCGGTGCCGTCCCGCACGGGATAGAAGGACAGCAGCCACGCGTGGGCCCGGATTTCAGCGGGGGCCCGCAGGTGCACCTCGTACCGCACCGTCTGCCCGCCGAGCAGCACCCGCTCCACGATGCTGTCCACATCTCCCATGCCCTTCATGAGCCGCCCGGGTCCGGACTCTCCGACGCGCAGGCCGAGAAGGTCTTCCTCGGGCCGGCCCATCGTGCGCTCCATGGCCGAGTTGCAGGAGATCGCCAGAGCTTGTCGGTCGAAGAGCGCCATCGGAAGGGGGATCTGGTCCAAAGCCCACTGTTTGAGCGTCGCGGTTGCCGGCCCGCCGACCGTTCCTCCCGATTCTTCCGGATCTGCCCGGCCGGATCCGGTGACCGTGAGGAACCATTGGGTGACGCCGACCGCGTCCAGCAAGGGATGTGCCTCCACCGTCAGTTCCACACGGTGGCCGTCCCGGTGTCGTACCGCGACAGGTCCGTGCCACCCTTCCTGAGCCGCACAGGAGTCCTTGGCGGCAGCGGGAAACGGTTCCGCGAGCAGCGTTGCCGCCGCCCGGCCGATCACTTCGACCGGCTGGTAGCCGAGCAGCCGACCGGCGCCGGAACTCCAAGCGGTCACCCGACCGTGCTCATCCAGGGCGGCGGAGGCTGTCCGGTCCGGCGACGAATCGGTGCAGCCACGGTCGCTGGCGCTTGCGGGGTCTGTCTCCATGGGCACCTCTCTGGCCCTGCCACGGAAGTCCCCCGCGGTTCCGGCCGCTCCTCCACGGCGTTTCCCCCAGACTGCTCCCTTCATCCCCTCCCCACAAGCACAGTGCTGTTCATCGTTACTCGGCCCTGGAGACAGGATCTGCTGCCACCGATGGTTGCAGTACAGACATGGTGGGCTTCGGCAGCCTCCCGCCCAGTAAGCGCTGGTTGTCGGGCCAATGCGCGCCACCGGATCGGATGCGTCTCTGACGGTGAGCGATTCGGTCCTACGAGCCGTGGAGTCAGGCGTCGCGGTCGGGCATGGGAACCAGCCGTTTCCCATCTGCGGAATGGGACGCTGTCAGATGGGCGGTGAGGGCGGTCCGCAGGGCCCGGGGCTGCTCGACGGCGAGGTGCCCGCAGCCGATGACCTTCAGAGAGGCGTGCGGGATACCCGCCGTGAGCTCCAGGGCGTGCTCCACCGGGGTTGCCACGTCGTGGGAGCCCCCGACGACCAGGGTGGGCGCGGTGATCCTGGCCAACACGGGACGCAGGTCGTACGAAGCGAGGGCATCGCAGCAGGCCGCGTAGCCCACAGGGTCGGCGTCGGCCAGATTGCCGATCAGCCTGCGGCCGAAGGGGGAGTTGACGAAGGCCGTGCTGGCGAACCAGCGATTCGGGCTGGTCACCACAAGGGGAGCGGTGCCCTTGAGCCGTACGGTTTGCGCTCGTTCGTGCCATGGTTCCGCCGCTCCGAAGTGCGCGGAGGAGCAGACAAGGGCCAGCGACGTGACACGCTCGGGGTGGTAGGCAGCGAGGTGGGCCCCGATGGCACCGCCCAGTGAAATCCCCGCGTAGTGAAAGCGGTCCCAGGCATGGTGGTCGACGAGGTCGAGAACCAGGGATGCCAGATCCGCGACCGTCGTGCCACCGGGCTCGGGATGGCTGAGGAGAGCGGTGCTGGAACCGCCGTGTCCAGGCAGGTCGAAGCGCAGTACCCGGAACTGGCGGGTCAAGGAGGGCAGCTGCGGTTCCCAGAGCGCCTTGGACGTGCCCAGGGACGGGCCGAGGACCAACGGTAGTGCGTCGGCTGGACCGACTACGTGGTGATGCAGCAGACGGGATGTGGACACGGTGTCTCCTATGGACGTGGTCAGCGTTCGAGGACGAGAGCGAGTCCTTGCCCGACGCCGATGCACAGTGTGGCGACGCCGACCCCGCCGCCCTTGCGGGCGAGTTGGTGGGCGACCGTGCCGGCGAGCCGTGCACCGGAGGCGCCGAGCGGATGGCCGAGAGCGATGGCACCGCCCTGCGGATTGACGATCACCGGGTCGAACTCGGGCCATTCGGCGACACACCCCAGAAGCTGGGCGGCGAACGCTTCGTTGAGTTCGAGGAAGTCCAGGTCACCGAACCTCCTGCCCGCCTTGGCCAGCGCACGCGTCACCGCCTCGAGGGGCGCGAGCCCGAAGTAGTGCGGGTCGAGCGCGTTGACCCCAGTGGCGGAGATCCGCGCGAGTGGCTCGCGGCCGGTGGCCCTCAGGCCCTCCTCGTCGGTCAGCAGCAGCGCGGCGGCCCCGTCGTTGAGCGGCGAGGTGTTGCCCGCGGTGACCGTGCCGTTCTCCTTGCGGAACGACGGCTTGAGCTTCGCCATGGCGGCCAGGGAGGCGTCCGGCCGTACGCATTCGTCGGCCGCGAAGACGACCGGGTCGCCCTTGCCCTGCGGGATCGGCACGGGCACCGGCTCGGCGTAGAACAGACCCGCTTGCTGGGCCTTCGCGGCCTTGAGGTGCGAGGCCAGCGCGTACTCGTCCTGCTGCTCCTGGCTGATCTTGTGCTTGTCCGCGATCAGCTCGGCCGACTCGCCGAGCGGGATGGTCCACTGCGGCTCCATCGCCGGGTTGACCATGCGCCAGCCCAGGGTGGTGGAGAACAGCTCGGTGTGCCCGGCCGGGAACGGCCGGTCGGACTTGGGCAGCACGTACGGCGCCCGCGTCATCGACTCCACACCGCCGGCCACGGCGATGGAGGCGTCCCCGGCGGCGATGGCGCGGGCTGCCTGGATCACCGCTTCGAGACCGGAGGCGCACAGCCGGTTGACCGTCACGCCCGGCACCGAGGTGGGCAGTCCGGCGAGGAGGGCGGCCATCCGGCCGACGTTGCGGTTCTCCTCGCCCGCCCCGTTGGCGTTGCCGAAGTAGACGTCCTCGATCCGGGACGGGCTCAACTCGAACGTACGGCCGACCAGTTCGCGGATTGCGTGGGCGGCCAGGTCGTCCGGGCGGACCCCTGCGAGTGAACCGCCGTACTTGCCGAACGGTGTGCGTACGGCATCGACGATGTAGACGTGCTTCATGACGGGATCCCTTCGCGAACGCGGACCTTGGCCGCTGTCCGGGCAGTGATCTCGTCGATGGAGACCCCGGGTGCCGTCTCCACGAGCAGCAGCCCGTCCTCGGTGACGTCCAGGACGCCGAGGTCGGTGGTGATCCGGTTCACGCACGCCTTGCCCGTGAGCGGCGGCGCGCACTCGGTGAGGATCTTCGCCGAGCCGTCCTTGGCGGTGTGCGTCATCACGACGATGACCGTGCGGGCGCCGTGCACCGGGTCCATCGCCCCGCCGATGCCGGTGATCAGCTTGCCGGTGATGGCCCATTTCGCCAGGTCACCGCTCTGGGACACCTGCATGGCGCCGAGCACGGCGACGTCGATGTGCCCGCCGCGGATCATCGAGAACGACAGCGCCGAGTCGAAGAAGGAGGCGCCGGGCAGAACCGTCACGGTCTCCTTGCCGTCGTTGATCAGGTCGGGGTCGACCTGGTCCTCGGTGGGGTAGGGGCCGGTGCCCAGGATGCCGTTCTCGGACTCCAGGATCACCTCCACGCCCTTGGGCAGATAGTTCGGGATCAGGGTCGGCAGACCGATGCCGAGGTTGACGTACTGGCCGTCCCGCAGCTCGCGAGCGGCCCGCACGGCCATCTCTTCCCGTGTCCACGCCATGATCAGCTCTCCGTCTCTCGTGCCCGGGGCATGGAAACCGTGCGCTGCTCGATGCCCTTGTCGGCGGCCTGCTCGGGGGTGAGCGCCACGACCCGCTGCACGAAGATCCCCGGCAGATGCACCGCGTCCGGGTCGATCACGCCCGGTTCCACGAGTTCCTCGACCTCGGCGACCGTCACCCGCCCGGCCATCGAGGCCAGCGGGTTGAAGTTCCGGGTGGACTTGTTGAAGACCAGGTTCCGGTGCCGGTCGCCCTTGGCGGCCCCACCAGCGCAAAGTCGGTCAGGATGCCGCGCTCCAGCAAGTACTCGCTGCCGTCGAACTCCCGTACCTCCTTCGGCGGCGAGGCGAGCGCGGCCCCGCCGGCCCGCAACCGCTCGGCCAGCGTGTCCTGCGGGATCATCTCCACCTCCAGCTCCCCGGCCAGGTACTGGCGGGCGAACTCCTTGTTCGCGCCGATGTAGGAGCCGGTCACCCGGCCATCCGGTCCGCCGAGAGCAGTACCGCGAGGCCGGACTCCATCGCCCCGCAGTTGTTCGAGACGACCGACAGCCCGGACACACCACGCTCGTACAGAGCCTGGATCAGTACGTTCGGCACACCGCTCAGCCCGAAGCCACCCACCGCGAGCGACGCGCCGTCGCCGACATCGGCCACCGCCTCCACGGCCGTGGCGACCATCTTGTCCATCACGCGGCCGCCAGATCCGAGGGATGCTGTGCCAGAGGCGTGACCTCGACGCTCATGTAGGGGAAGAGCGGCAGGTTCCACAGGAGGCGGTGCAGTGTCTCGTTGTCGGCGACGTCGAAGACGCTGATGTTGGCGTACTGTCCGACGCACCGCCAGATGTGGACCCACTCGCCGGTCCTCTGCAGTTCCTGGCAGTAGGCCTTCTCACGGGCCACCAGGTCCCCGCGGATTCCGGAGTCGAGGTCGTGCGGGATGTCGACGTTCATACGTACTGCGAAAAGCACGGCTGATCACACCTTGTCGAGGACGAAGTTGCAGGTGACCTCACGGCTGTTGCCGTCCGCGACCTGAAAGGGGTCCAGGATTAGCTCGGGCTTCACGGCGGAGGCGATGTCTTCGGCGACGTGCTCGCCGCTCTTGAAGTACAGCTGGGTGGTGATGAGCTGGTGGCCCGGGGCCGAGACCTTCAGATGCAGGTGGGCGGGGCGCCACGCGTGCCAGCCGGCCGCGGCGATCAGCCTGCCGCAGGAGCCGTCGGTCGGAATCCGATACGGCGTCGGCTCGACGGTGTGGATCTTGAAGGTGCCCTGGTCGGCGTAGGTGACGTCGTAACGGCGGATGATGTCGTAGGAGGCAGCGAGGAGTTCGGAGACCAGGGTGTCGACGCGCTTGGTGTCGACGTCGGCCATCTCCCTCTGCCGCCTGTTGCGGAACCGCTCGGTGGCGAAGGCTCTTGATGTGGCTGCGGTGGCCTGCTCGATGGTGGTGTCGGTCATGGTCGTCCCGTACCTTGGATGAGTACTGTGGATATGTTTGTGATGGTGTGTGTCAGTTATCTAGGCGGTAGCGCGCCAGCTTGTCGGGGTCGATGTCGATGCCGAGTCCGGCGTCCTCGCGTATGCGGAGAGTGCCGTCAATGGTGAGCGGCTCGGTGAGGAGGTCGTCGGTCATATCGAGGAAATTGGACAGCTCGCCGGCGTGCCGCGAGGCTGAGCGATGCGCGGCGCCGAAGGCGACCGAGCACAACGTGCCGATCCAGCTGTCGATCTGGTTGCCCATCACGACCTCCGCGCCCAGTCCCTCGCATTCGTGCAGCGCACGCTGCGAGGAGGTGAAACCGGTGCGGGCGGTCTTGATGCTGATAGCGGTCGCGGAGCCACCGAGCAGTTCGCGGGTGACCTCGGCCGCCCGGGTCGCACTCTCGTCGGCGATGAAGGGGACCGGGCTCTGCGCCACCAGCCAGCGGCGGCCCAGCACGTCGTCGGCGGGGCAGAGTTCCTCGGCGAAGGACAGCCCGACGTCAGCCATCTCGCGCAGGGCTCGGGCCGAGTCGGAGGCCGTCCAACCGCGGTTGCCGTTGATGTAGAGCTCCACGTCGGCGCCGAGAGCCGCGCGCAGCGCCCGACAGGCGGTGGCATCCTCGCTGTACGGCTGTCGGCCGACCTTCACCTTGAAGGTCGTGATGCCGTAGGTGTCCCTGATTCGTTCCGCCTCCGCCTCGATCGCGGCCTTCGCGGTCGGATTGCTCACGGTCCGGTCGAGCCGCGCGTGTACAGGCTCCCGCTCCAGGGCCGTCAGACCGATGAGTTGCGGTGCGAAAATCTTGTCGATCACCGCGATGATCGAGCCTTGGGTCTCCCCGGACGTGTACGGGCGGGGCGGCGCTTCGGCGATGCCCGTCAGGCCCTCGTCCGTATGCACTCGGACCAGGACGTGGTCGGCGGTGTGCACCTCACCGCTGGCAAATTGCAGCGGTCTCGCATAAGGGATGGCAGAGGGAATCGCTTCCACCCGGACGATCTTCATGCCATTCCTTCAGGTCCGTCGAGAAATACGTCGTTCCGCTCCAGAACACCCAGCAGATTCCTCAGCAGCGGTGAGTCGTCGTCCTCCCGCCAGGCCAGCACCAACGGCACGGTCAACGCGTCCTCGATCTCCTTGCACAGCACTCCCTCGCGGGGCGCTGAGCGGATGGAGTCCGGCAGTACGGCGATGCCCAGCCCAGCGGCGACCAGGGCCAGCGCCGCCGAGGTTTCGGTGATCTCGTACGCGCAGTTCGGGTAGAACCCGGCGGCAAGACAGCTGCGAACCACGGCGTCCTTGACGACGGAGCCGAGTGTGGCGCCGTACATGATGAAGTCCTCGTGGCGCAGTTGCTCGACGCGGACGGTGTCGGCCCCGGTGAGTCGGTGTTCCTCGGGTACGGCGACGACCAAAGGTTCGTTGGCGAGCGAGCGGTGGGCGATGCCCTCCTGCCGGATGGGTGGGCGCAGCATGCCCACGTCGAGGCGGCGCTCAACCAGCCCCAGCTCCTGGGCGGGTGTGAGCATCTCGGTATGCACCTCCATCATCACGTGGGGCATTTCGCGTTTGAGCAGCCGGGCGAGCGCGGGCAGTTGCCGGTACGAGGCTGCCCCTGTCAGACCGACACGGAGCACACCTTCCACCCCTGAGGCGAAGCGCGCCGCCCGCGCTGCCGCTTCGTCGACGGCCTTGAGGATTCGCTCCACGTCGGTGCGAAACACTTCGCCGGCTGGGGTCAGAGCGACTTGCCGGGTTGTGCGGGTGAACAGGTCCACCCCCAGCTCTGACTCCAGTCGGCGGATCGCCTGGGAGAGCGGGGGCTGGGCCATGTGCAGGCGATCCGCGGCCTTGCCGAAATGACGTGTCTCGGCGACGGCCAGGAAATACCGAAGATGCCTGAGCTCCATCGGGATGCCCCCTTCGAGTTCGGGGCTCTCGAATGCATTTCAGCGTAGGGAGCGGACCCCATACTCTGCAAATATCCGATTCCGGCTCATTGAGACATCTGAGATATCAATGCCTCCGGGTCCATCAGCCGACGGCGCCGCAACGAGTGGTTGCCGCACCGCCGACTGCGGACCGCGCTGTCAGGCGATGCCGATCTGCTGGTTGAAGGTCTGGTTGTCCCAGAACAGGAACTCCTCGTCCATGATGCCGCGCCGGTTCCAGATGCCGACGGTGGCCATGTTGATCGCGTACTTCTTGCCGGTCGGCTGGATGAAGCCGCCGTTCCCGTCCGGCTTCGGGCGGGTGAAGGTGCCCTGCATCACTCCGGTCACCGCGGTCAGTTCGTTCTTGGCGATCCGCAGCGGGTGGGAGTGGATGCGTGTGTCGGGCGCCCAGACGAACAGCGCGCTCAGGTCCTCGATGTGCTTGTCGATTCCGTCGGTGTGATGCCCGTCCGGCCAGTGGACTCGAATGTTCTGCGCGTGGCTCTCACCCAGGCGGGCCCAGTCCGCGTGGGAGAAGACTTCGAAGTCCAGTTCGTCGAAGGTTTCCAGGTGCCGCCGCTCGGCACGGGTCAGGTTCTTCGGAAGGGGCGGGTTCGGTACTGGAGTGGTGGCGGGATCCGGGTACAGCCCCGGATACGACTCGGCAGCTTCCGCCAAGCTGCTGCCGCTCGTGACCGCGGTGATGGCGAGTGCGCCGAAAGCGGCGGCTCCGCCCGTGAGTATGGAACGACGGTCCATGACGGTTCCTTGCTTTGTTGATGGCTGTGCGGGTGCGCGATGGAACGCGCTGGGGTTACGGCGTGGGGTGCACCGTGTGTACGGCGGACTCACCCCGCTGCTTGGGAGGCTTCCCCGGTTGCCCAGGCGTGGCTGGTGGCCACGATGGCACTGACCACGTCGACTTCGGCGTCGTCGCGCGGCCCGTAGACCAGCACCATTCCCGGCGTGAGCCGGACTCCGGCGAGCGGATGGGCCACGGCCCAGCCGTGCCGTATCGCTTCGGCGGCCAGGTGCACGGGCAGCGCCACGTGCAGGGAACCGTCGAACTCGGGGTGCAGATGAGCGAACTCGCCTGCCTGCGGCACGAGGAACGCCTCGGCAGGACCGGATCGTGGCGCGGCGAGCATGAATCCCCGTGCGCCCGGAACGGAGATGGCTGACTGACGGCTGTGAACATCGCGCAGGGTGCTCAGCCGGGCGAACAGCTTTTCCTGGAGCTCCGACGGGGCGTTGTCGGTGAGTTGCTGTTGGGGAATGGTCGTGCTGACTTCCGGACGCGATCCGGTGCGGGAGGGGAGACCATCGGGCAGTCCCTCCCACTGCGCCGGTTCCGGGACGGCCGGACTGCGCCGGGTCAGAAAGTCGGCACGTTCGACCAGCCATCCCGCCAGGGCAGCGAGTGCGTCGGAGGCGATGCCGTGACCCACAGGGTCCTGTCGGGCTATCGCCGGTGCGCCCGACTCAACGGTCAGGTAGTGCCAGGTCCTGTCGAGCAGATCACGCGGAATGACCTGGTCGTGCGTGCCGTGCGCGACGAACACCGGCACACCGGCCAGCCGCGCCGGATCGGTGGGCACCCCAGCCTCGAAGGGCAGCGTCCCATAGAGGATCGCCGCGCCGGCGAACCGTGCCGGATCGTCCAGCAACAGTCCCCCCGCGAAAGCGGCGCCACCGCTGAAACCGACGAGCAGCACCGGGCGACCAGAGGGCGAGACCTCGTCGAGCCACTCCCGGAACCAGTCCATGGTGGCGCGCAGCGATGCGGGCACCGGGCGGCCGATCCCGCGGTTGGCGAACCAGGCGAATCCGCCGTGTTCGGCGATGGGCGCGCGGACCGCCGCGTAGGACAACCCGGACGGCAGCGCATCGGCGAGCGAGATGATCTCGCTCTCGCGCGAGCCGCGGCCGTGCAACAGCACGACCAGCGGGTCCTTTGCGTCGCCCCGGGTCACCACTACGGGCGGGCTGAATATGCTCACGATACGTCCTTGGTGATCAGGTTGGGATTCTGTGGGGCAAGCGTCATGGTCGCGTTGCCTTACTGGGTCGGGCCGAGCAGTGACCAGCCGGTCTGCCAGGACCAGTTGTTGGCGGCGTTGAGCGAGATGTTGAGGAAGGCCATCTCCTCCAGCGACCTGGCCATGCGCAGCGCGCCGGCATCGACCGGACGGAAGCCGAGAGAGGCGAGGAACTCGGCAACGGTCTCCTTGGCCTCGGCGTCGTCGCCCGCGTAGAAGGCGTCGAGCCGGACTCCGCCCATGACAGGGGAACCGAAGCGGCCGGCGAAGATGGTGTTGAGCGCCTTGACGACAGGCACCCCCGGCAGGCGGCTCTGCAGGGTTTGCGCCGCGGCCGTCTCCTCGATGTCGAGGTCGGTGAAGGTGGCGTTCAGTGGGTTGGTCGCGTCGATGACGACCTTGCCGGCCAGAGCCGGAGCCAGCTCCCGGGCGATGGTGTTCACCACACTGCCGGGCACGGCGAAGACTACGACCTGCGCTTCGGCCACGGCGTCAACGTTGTCCTCCGCGGCGCGCGCGCCGGTTGCGGCGGCTACCGCGGAGGCCTTCTCCCGGCTGGTTGCTGACACCGACACGGTATGCCCGGCGCCGACGGCGGCCCTGCTCAGGGCGGAACCTACGTTCCCGGCTCCGATGATCGCGAGACGCATCGTAACATCCTAAATAGTTGCTGAAACAGATATTGCCAAGGTAGGCAACAGTCTCTGACTTCGCAACTATTTCGGCTTACAATCTCTCCATGGCTTCCTTGAGCGCACGCGACGACCGCTTGATCACTACGTTCGGCCGCCTGCTGGAGGCGACCAGCAGGCTCGAGCGACGGCTTGGTGCGGCCATGGAGGAGGAGTCCGGACTGCCGCATGCATGGTTCGAGGTGATGATCCGCCTCGCCCGGTCACAGGACGGACAGCTGACCATGAGCGCCCTGGCGGACCAGATTGCGCTCACCTCCAGTGGCCTGACCAGGTTGATCGACCGAATACGGTCGGCCGGGTATGTAGAACGCCGCCCCTGTCCCACGGACCGCCGAGTCGTCTACGCAGCCATCACCGAAGCCGGCCGCGACGTCCTCGACCGAGCCGCAGTCGGCCACGCGCGCAACCTGCGGAACACGTTTGCCGCATTCGAGGAGGCCGATCTGGCTGGGCTGGACGCTCTGCTGGACCGTCTTCGCGATGCGGCCTCAGGAATCTCATAGCTTCCTGAGGCACGTTCACGACAACGGCGGTCGGATTCGGGGTCGGCAAGGGGCGGGCACGATGCGGCGGAGCGAGCACCGTCACGAGCCGAGACGGTCTTGTCACCTCAGGTAGGCGGTGATGACCGCGGAGTTCGTAAGGTGGCGGGCCATGCCTATGCCGTCGCCGCGGACCAGGCAGGTGCCGGCCGCAGGTCGCCAATGCGTAGAAGAGGTCGTCGTCGATCGCCGAGGTTCGGGTGTCGGCGATGGAGGTGCGGTTGGCCGAGGCAGGGCCGTGTAGTCGGTCGGGAACTGATCGATGGTCACCGCGGTGTTGGTCGGCACGTTGGAGGGCCGAACCATGTGTTGTCGGTCCCGCCTTCACCCGACGTCTTTGCCACGCTTCGGCTACGCTATATGCCTCCCTGCCGTGCCGACATTCTGCTGTGCCACCTTGCGCGTGGGCGTTCCGGCCGGCAACACGGCTCCGCCAATGAGTACGGGCACCGCGTTGTCCGCCATCTTCGTCGCCCCAACTGTAGGCAGCATCGCCAAGAGGAAGACGGTCAAGAGGGCGGCCGTGAAGATCCGGTGCCCAGGGCGGCAACTCGCCCGTGTAGTCGACGAAGTGATCCCAGTCGCCCCAGGTCACCCCGTCGGCACCTGGTTCACCGAGTGCACCGAGCCGATCAGCCACCGCAGCGGCGAAGTCCAGGCTCAGCAGGGCCTCCATCACCCACCCGGCGACAACCACAAAGCGTTGTCGGCCCGACATGACATACGCCAGCCCGAGCAAACAGGGCCCGGCGGTCAGAACGACGGGCACCAGATCGGGCGGCGACCCTGAAGCGCACTCCCTGTCCCAAAGAGGAGTCCACCCGCCACTATCAGAAGGCCTATTGGCCCGTTTCCAGACGCATAGTTATATGACCAGCTGATGGTGGTCCACCGGCTGGCGTGCGGCGCAGTGTTCCGCAATGACCCGCAGCGTGAGTGTCTCTTTCGTCACCCGGGTCGCCAGCCGCTGCCAGACGCCGGCCTCGTTCCAGTCCCGACGGGTCCCTGTGTGTCATCGACTCCTCCTGCGCCAGGGCCCAACGGGACGGGAACAGGGGCCCCTCGCTAGTGGTGGCGGTCAACGGCCCATCGGAATCGGGGCGTTGGCATTTCGGTCTCCCGAGCCCCTCAGACCGTCGACTTCTGCACGCGCTCGACGAAGACAGGATCCTGTAGTGCGTCGGGACGGTCCAGGAAGTTGAGGAGGCGGACGACCTGGCGGCTCACTTCGTCGTCCCGAGACGCGGCCTGATAAACCTGGCGGATGAACGCGTTGGCCTGCTCTTGCTCGGGAGTGCGCACGCCGTCGACCTCTGGATACTTGAGATCGCCGCCAGTGGATGTCGCCCACGCGGTATGGAGGAAGGGAGTGACCCGGCCGTAGAACTCCTCTGCCAGCCGAGGGCCCTCGAAGAGTGGATCACCGCGCCGATCACGCAAGCAGGCGTCGAGGGCTTCCGCCTCGAAAGCGGCGACTGTCATACCTTGGCCGTAGATGGGATTGAAGCTGCACAAAGCATCGCCGACCACCAGGTAACCGTCGGGATGGTCTTCCAGGAGCTCATAGTGCCGACGGCGACTTGCCGGGAAGCGGATCAATGTGCCCTCATCGAGAGGTTCAGCATCGGCGAGCATCTCTGCGATGTCCTTGGCAACAAGGGTGCCGGCGTATTCCTTGAAACCCTCGAGGTCCGTGGGGGGTTCTTCCCCCAGGTAGCCGAAGAGGGTGACGAGCCAGGACCCACCCTCCTGGGCAAGGATCGCACCACCCCGGCGGATTTCTGACGTCGGGGTGATCAGGGCCACCTGATCGTTGCCCAGTTCGCTGTTCCCGCGTCGGAAGTGCCGGGTTGCATAGACGATGTGGATGGTTGTCTTCTCCTCCTCGGGAAGCGCGAGGCCGGCATTCTTCAACCACGTCAGCCCTCGGGCCCCCCGGCCGGTGGCATCGATGACGAGGTCTGCTTCCAGAAGCTTCTGCTTGCTTGGATCATCCCTGAGCGATGCGCGCACCCCTGTGATCCGGTGTGTCGAGGCGTCGAGGATCAGCTCGTTCACCTCATGTCCCTCGAGGAAAGAAGCGTTGCCGAGTTCTCGTGTGCGGTCACGTACGTGCGACTCGGTGAGGGCGCGGCCTGCCACGAGGGCGGGGACGCCCAGCGTTGTCTGCATGGCGCGGTGGCCGTCGAGTACGTAGCGCCAATTGCCCAACACGTCCGGTGTCAGGGCACCGTCGGCCTGCAGGCTGTCCGTCAGGCCCGGTATCAGTTTCTCCATGGTCTGCAGACCGGCTGCGGTGAGGATGTGAGCATGCCTGCCCTGAGGAACGCCTCGCCGCTGTGTTCCGACCCTGGCAGGCAGGGCATCGCGCTCGATCAAGGTCACTCGGGAGAGGTGCTTGGCCAGGGCATGGGCTGCCAGCAACCCGGCCATGCTGGCGCCCACGACAATGGCGTGTCCTTGGAAACGGTGTTGTGCCACTGCTTCGGATCCTTACCTTGTGGATAGTTCACGGAGAGCTCGAAACCTGCTGACTGATGCATGTCCCGTACCAGCCGGTCGTCCCGGCTCTGATAGGTAGACGAGACACGCATGACGTATGTGAGGTCATGTGGTCACAGGTTGCTCTCGTGGCCGGATTGGTGGGCCGGTGGCACCGGAGTTGAGAGCTCCCCCGCTCAGCCCGATGCAGTTCGGGAGTTATAGTGGTTTGACGAATCTGCAGAAACATCTGAAAAGCCCTCAAATTACAGGGCGTGGGTGAACTTCTGCCGCAGCCGCTACGGGTGGACCCTCGCGCGGCTCTCTGCACCGGCTTTCCTGCCGCATCGCCGACATACGTGGAACCCACGTGTCCATGCACTGAAAGCCGTTCCATCGAGTCACATGACGCCAAGCCACCAGCCTTGGGAGCTGCAACGGCGTCGTGATCAACGACTGTATGCGGAGGACACACTGTGACCGAGCCGATGCCGGGTGCCCAATTGCTGGTCCTGACGCTGGAAGAACAGGGCGTGGACGTACTGCTCGGCATGCCAGGTGGGACGATTCTGCCTGCTTACGACCCTTTGATGGACTCGAAGCAGTTGCGTCACATCCTTGTCAGGCACGAGCAGGACGCCGGGCACGCCGCAGCCGGATACGCCGTCGCGACTGGACGTCCCGGGGTGTGCATGGCGACATCCGGCCTGGAGCGACAAATCTGGTGACCGCCTTGTGCGACGCTGCCAGGGATTCAGTGCCTGTGGTCGCGGTCACCGGCCAGGTCCCACGAACCCAGATGGGTACCGACGCCTTCCAGGAAGCCGACATCTGCAGCATCACCCTGGGTATCACCAAGCACAACTGGACAGTGCGAGCGGCCGTCGACATACCCCGCGTTCTCGCGGAAGCCTTTCACGTGGCCACCACCGGGCGCCCCGGTCCGGTCCTGGTCGACATTCCCAAGGACGTCCTGCAAGAACAGGCCCCTCACGTACGTCTGGAGGCCGTCAGCCTGCCTGGCGTGCCTGCCACGCCGCGCCCGCGCTGGACCACGTTGCAGCGAGCGGTGACCGCCGTGCGCCAGGCGCTGCGCCCCGTCATCTATGCTGGTGGCGGAGTCGTCAAGGCCAATGCGGCAGCCGAGTTGCTGGCTCTGGCTGACATCACGGGCGCCCCGGTCGTGACCACGCTGATGGCTCGCGGCGCCTTCCCCTACGATCACCCGCAGAACTTGGGCATGCCGGGTATGCACGGCACTGTGCCTGCGGTCATCGCGCTTCAGCAAGCCGATCTCGTGTTGGCAGTGGGGGCCCGATTCGATGAGCGTGTCACCGGTGATCCGACGAGCTTCGCTCCGCACGCCAAAATCATCCACGTTGACATCGACCCGGCCGAGATCGGAAAGAACAAGGCGGCCGATATCTCGATCGTCGGGGACGCCCGTGATGTGCTCATGGGCTTCGTCGAGGCCGTGCACGAGGTGTGCGGTCCCGAGCAGTGGTCGCGTTCCACTGCTTGGTGGGACAGCATCGAGAGGTGGCGCTCCGCCTACCCGATGGCCTATGCCGTACCCGACGACGGCTCACTGTCACCGCAGCAAGTCATCGAGCGGATCGGCCGGCTCGCCGGCCCCGATGCCCTCTACGCCTCCGGAGTCGGCCAACACCAGATGTGGGCAGCCCACTACCTTCCCTTCAAGCGGCCGCGTGGGTTCTTGAACTCCGGCGGCGCCGGCACTATGGGTTACGCTCTGCCGGCTGCGATGGGTGCGAAGCTCGCGTTCCCCCACACCACGGTCTGGGCCATCGATGGTGACGGCTGTTTACAGATGACCTGCCGCACATTGGCGACGTGCACGATGGAGGGCATCCCCATCAAAGTTGCGGTGATCAACAACTCCGGCCTGGGGATGGTTCGCCAACTGCAGTCGTTGTTCTTCGACGACCGGCACTTCGGCATCGACTGCACCACTCGCCAACTGCCCGACTTCGCGGCCATGGCCGAGGCCTACGGCTGCGTCGGCCTGCGGTGTGACAAGACCGACGACCTCGACACGACCATCCGTACCGCCATGGAGATCGACCACGCACCGGTCGTCGTCGACTTCCGGGTCAACCAGCAGGAGATGGTCTGGCCGATGATCGCCTCGGGAGCGTCCAACGACGACATCCGCGTGGCCCGCGACACGGCCCCCATTTGGGACACCGAGTACTGAAGCCTGCCGGCATGATCTGTGCGGCCGTGGCACCGTCTCCCCGCCGACTCATCGGGAAGACGGTGCCGCGGTGCCTGGCCGGATCTGGTTCCGAAGGGTCAGACCTTGCGCCAGCCGGGGATCCAGGCGCCGTCCTCGACATGGAAGTCACCGAAGATGGCCGGCGCCTCTTTCGCCATCACCTCGGCGATCTTGCCGAAGACCAGCCGGATCTCCTCCTCGGCGCCGACAGCCGTCCGGCTTTCGATGACATGCCGCAGTGTGCGTACGTTCGCTGTCCACACCAGGCCCGTGGCGATGCCTTCGGGGGCCAGCCGCCTCATGAACGACGTCTTGGCCTTCTTCTCCTTGAACGGAACGCCCTCTTCATCCAATTTGAAGTGCTCGGCCATCCACTGTTGGAACTCCTCCATGTCCTTGAGGAGAGCGCAGGCTCGTTCCATCAGTTCAATGTCGTTCTCGGCCCATTCCGGGAACCAGAACGGCAAGTCCTGCAGACGAACGAAGCGCAGGGACTCCTGGGAGACCGCGGTGCCGGCCCGGTGCCGGACCAGCTCGTGGGTGACGACCCGGCTCACGTTGTGAATGACGAAGGAGAAGTTGGCGTGTTCCAGGACGGAGCCGTGCAGGCTTGACAGCAGATTCGCCAGGTATTTCTCCTGATCGGTCCTGATGCGCGTGACGTTCGGGTTCAGTCCCGGCTCCCACGAGCGGTAGCATACTCGCCCGGCGAATTCGATGAGATTCTGCGGGTCGTCAAGTTCGCCGCGGTCCAGACGCTCAAGCCAACCGGTGCCACCTACTGCCTCCAGGTAGTCGGTGGCCGCGGCATAGTCCAAGCTGGGCCGGGAGATCAAGCGGACTTCGGGTTGTACGCGGCGCATGCGGATCGTTCTCCTGTACTTGGTGTTCAACAGGTGGAAAAGGGAGACGGCAGGGCGTTGCGGGCCCGCGTCACCTCGCGGGTTCGCAACGCCCTGCCGCCGGCCGGTCGAGTCAGTGCTCGATACTCTGCGCGATCTCCTTCTCGTGGTGCTCGAGCTCTTCCCTGGTCGGCTTGGCGATCTGGGACGACGGCCCGTAATAGCCGCGCGACAGCCGGGCCCTGAGACGTTCACGGCGCGAGAGCTTGCGGCGCACGCCGTTGGCGTCTTCCACCGGACCGCTGTCGATGGGCTGGTACTGCTCGTGAGAGGTCAGGACGTGGCGCTCCGCGGGTTCGAGGGCCTGGTGCACCTCCACGTACTCGCCGTGGGGGAGACGCCGGATGATGCCGGTCTCCTTGCCGTGGATCACCTTGTCCTTGTCGCGCCGCTGCAGGCCGAGGCAGACGCGCTTGGTGATCAGGAACGCGGCCACAGGGACGACGAACAGGGCGATGCGGACGGTCCAGATGAAGGCACTGATGGAGAGGTGGAAAAGGTTGGCGATCACGTCGTTTCCACCCCCGGCCAGGAGGATGAAGTAGATGCTCATCCAGGCGACACCGAAACCGGTGCGTACTGGCCGGTTGCGCGGCCTGTCGAGGATGTGGTGTTCGCGCTTGTCGCCGGTGACCCAGCCTTCGACGAAGGGATAGACACCGATGGCGAGCAACACGATCGGGAACACGATCAGCGGGATCAGCACGCCCAGGGCGAGAGTGTGCCCAGCCACATTGATTTCCCAGCCCGGCATGATGCGGATGAGCCCTTCGGCGAATCCCATGTACCAGTCGGGCTGGGCGTTCGTAGAGACCTGGTCGGGCCGGTAGGGGCCATAGGTCCACACCGGGTTGACGGAGGCGATGGCGGAGATAATGGCGATGGTCCCCGACACCAGGAAGAAGAATCCGGCGGTCTTCGCGATGTAGACCGGCAGGAACGGCATACCCACGACGTTGCGGTCTGTCTTGCCGGCCCCGGGATACTGGGTGTGCTTGTGGTAGACGAGCAGGATCAGGTGGCCGACGATCAGTGCGGCGAACAGGGCCGGGATCAGCAGAATGTGAACCGAGTAGAACCGCGAGATCACTTCCGTGCCTGGGAACTCGCCGCCGAAGATGAACATGACGAGGTAGGTGCCGATGATCGGCACGGCCAGGATCGCGCCTTCCAGGAAGCGCATTCCGGTACCCGACAGCAGGTCGTCCGGCAGGGAGTATCCGACGAAGCCTTCGAACATGCCCAGAACCAGCATCGTCCAGCCGAACAGCCAGTTCACTTCTCGCGGCTTGCGGAACGAACCAGTGAAGAAGTGGCGCATCATATGCACGAACATGCCCGCGACGAACAGCAGGGCCGCCCAGTGATGCATCTGGCGTATGAGAAGGCCGCCGCGGACATCGAAGGAGATGTCGAGCGTCGAGGAGAAGGCCTCGGACATGACGACACCGTTGAGCGGTGTGTAGGTGCCGTGGTAAACGACCTCGTTCATCGAGGGGTGGAAGAAGAACGTCAGGTAGATCCCGGTCAGGACCAGCACGACGAAGCTCCACAGACAAACTTCGCCCAGCATGAACGACCAGTGGTCGGGAAAGATCTTGCGCATGTTGGCCTTGGCGATGGTGTACAGCCCGAGCCGGCCATCTACCCAGTCCGCGACTCGCTCCCCCCGGGGCGACTCGCGTTGGTCATTGGTGTTACTGATCGTCACCTTGAGCTCTTCTCTCAGGACTACGTGATGGTGCATGAGTGGGGAAGCGTCGTTATTTCGACGATGTGGCGCCCGGGAATGTGAGGTGATGAAGGCCACACACCTGACCCGTGGCGCAGGGGCATCGGTTGCGATGGCCGCGGACCAGTGGCTTTGCGGTTTGATGTGCAGCAGGGTGGCAGCCGGTCCCACCCTGGGCGGCCTCACATATTCAGGCCCGGCATCGTCGTAGAGGTATGCAAAGTAGGAGACATAGCGAGGGCACGCGGGCAGCGATCGGCTGCTATCGCACGACTCGCGTTGTCCGCTTCGAAGCCCGCACCCATCTGCCGTCGAACAGTGACGTTGCTCCCGGCGCGGGGGTGATCGCATGAACGACGAACCGTTCCCCGAGGTCGGTGATGATTCCCTGACCACGATCTTCAGCGAGCGACGGGTTCTGCTGAATCTCGCGTTCCGCATGCTCGGGTCGTCGTACGACGCCGAGGACGTGGTGCAGGAGACGTACACACGTTGGTATGCGCTGTCCGAGGATGCCCAGCGCAGTATCAAGTCACCGATGGCGTGGTTGGTACGTGTCGCCAGCCGGATCTGTCTCGATCAGCTCTCCTCGGCACGGGTGCGGCGAGAGCGGTACGTGGGGGAGTGGCTGCCGGAGCCATTGCCAGAGACGTCGTGGGACGCCGTCCGCCCAGCCGATGCGGGGGCTGATCCGGCGGACCAGGTGAGTCTGGACGAGTCCGTCACCATGGGAGTCCTGGTGATCCTGGATTCGGTGACACCCGCGGAACGCGTCGCGTTCATCCTGCATGACATTTTCGGTGTCCCGTTCTCCGAGATCGCGGAAACGGTCGGTCGCACCCCTGCGGCGTGCCGTCAGCTCGCCGCATCCGCTCGTCGTCGCGTCCGGTCCGCCGAACCTCGTGGTGTGGCGAGTTCACGGCACAGGAACGTCGTATCGGCGTTCAAGCATGCCTGCGAAACGGGAGACCTGGATGGGCTGATCGGGTTGCTGGATGCCAATGCGGTGGCCAGGTCCGACGGCGGCGGAAGGGTCCGCACCGCTCTGCGGCCGATCGTCGGATCCGACAAGATTGCTCGGTTCGTCACTGGCGTCCTGCGCAAGGAGCCCGGAACCACTCTCACGGAGGAGCAGGTCAGCGGGCAACCGGGCATGGTCGGCCGGATCGACGGGACCACCGTCGTGGTCATCTCCTTCGATGTCGGTGACGATGGCCTCATCGATCGTCTGTGGGTGATGATGCACCCGGAGAAACTGCATGCCTGGCGTGCCAGGGATTCTTCCTAGTGGTATCTGCGCGGGATCGGTGGCGCCCGGTTTCGGACACCCTCCTGGCGTGATCATGATCAGCTTCACATTCCGCTCGTCTGCCGGGTCATACCCATGAGGTTCGACACCCCCACACGCAGACGAGAGGATGCGCCATGCGTATCGCAGTGGCCGGAGGCACCGGCTGGGTAGGCAAGCACGTCGTGGACGAGGTACGTGCCGGCGGGCACGACCCCGTTGTTCTGGCCCGCTCAACAGGAGTAGACCTCACCACGGGGCGTGGCCTCGAGGACGCACTGAGAGGTGTTTCGCGGGTCATCGATGTCAGCAACCTGACGACGACGAGCCGGAAGCGGTCTGTGACGTTCTTCGATACGGGGAGCCGCAATCTGCTCGAGGCCGGTCGAAAGGCCGGCATCGAGCACCACGTCGCCCTTTCCATCGTGGGGTGCACCCGTGTGGACCTCGGCTACTACTTCGGCAAGCGACGCCAGGAGGAACGCGTTCTCGCCTCCGGCTTGCCCGCCACAGTCCTGAGGTCGACGCAGTTCCATGAATTCGCTGCCCAGATGCTGGGATTCCACGGCAAGGGTGGTCCCCTGGCGCTGACTCCTCGGATGCGGAGTCAGCCGATCGCGGCGAAGGAAGTAGCGACGACCCTCGTTGACCTTGCACTGGGTCCGGCGCTGGGCATGGCACCGGAGCTGGCCGGGCCCGAGCAACGCGAGATGACCGCGATGGTGCGCCAGCTGAAACTTGTTTCGGGATGCCGCAAGGTCGTCATCCCGGTGCGGCTGCCCGGTGCCGTGGGCCGGAGCATGACTGGCGGAGGGCTGCTGCCCCAGAAGGAAGGGCCGCGGGGGCGCCAGACCTTCGACGAGTGGGTCGCAGAATTCGCCGCTGCCCCGTCCGAACCACCTCGTTGAGGTACCCCGTCTCCGGCTCACCGCGACCATGTCGCAACGGATTCACGTTGCGGCGTGGCCCGGAGTTTGAGCGGCGGTCGCCTTCTCGACGGGCGTGTTGTGGTCGAAGGCGATCAGCGGGTCTCTGGTGAGCGGGTGCTCGATGACGGCTGTCCGGACGCCGAACACCTCGGCCAGCAGGTCGGGTGTGACAACCTCCCGCGGCGCCCCTGAAGCGATGACGGCGCCGCCGTCCAGCACATGCAGACGATCACAGACGAAGGCGGCGGCATTGAGGTCGTGCAGGGAGACCAGGGTCGTACGCCGCTCAGTGCGCTGGAGGGCCAGGAGTTCTACCTGGTGGCGGAGGTCGAGGTGATTGGTCGGTTCGTCCAGGACCCGGACCTCCGGGTCCTGGACGAACCCACCCTTCGCGACGATACGCCGGTCGGCGGCGTCATCTCCCGCGAAGGCCCTCTTGTGCGGCGTACGGTCCATCGCGACGACATCGCGAACGGTCAACTCGAAGTCGCTGCCCCGCTCCTGCGGGAGCGCTGCGACGTGCCGCGCCGTCTGTATCGGGGGCATCTCCTGGATGTCCCGGTCGCCGAGCAGTACCCGACCGGCCGTGGGTTTGAGATGCCGGTAGACGGTGCGCAAAAGTGTGGACTTGCCGCTGCCGTTCGGACCGACCAGACCGGTGATCTGGCCTGCGGCTGCCACGAGATGAGGGCCTGCGACCACGGTCCGGCCTGCGTATGCGACGCTCAGGTCTCGGATCTCGATTCTCAACGATTGTTCTCCGGACGCCGGTCGAGCAGATACAGCAGGGCGGGTGTCCCGAGCAGCGAGGTGACGACACCGACCGGTAGCTCCTGTGTGTCCAGGCCTGTCCGGCAGATCATGTCGACCACCACGAGTAGCAGGGCGCCGAGCAGTGCGGACAGGGGCAGCAGCCGGCGGTGATCGCCGCGGAAACCCGATCGAGACGGCCACCGCCACCATTACGCCACGCATGAGATACAGGACACAGACCGTAAATACGTATCTCATATGCAACATTGCTAAGGTGTGAGTGTGAGTGTGCGAGTGACGAGACACGCACATGGTGAAGTCCGCCCGAAAATTGGAATGTTAGAAGCGCATTAAGGAGTTCGATGCTCTCCGCACAGTCCACCCCTGTTGTACGAGCCACCCTTCCCGCAGTTGGAGCCAACCTGGGTGCCATCACCGAACTCTTCTACCGGCGGCTCTTCGAGGAACATCCCGCCCTTCTGCACAACCTCTTCAACCGTGCCAATCAGGCCAACGGCGTGCAGAGCCAGGCCCTCGCAGGTGCCTTCGCGGCCTTCGCCACCGCGCTGGTCGAGCGCCCCGACGAGCGCCCCGACGCCCTGCTGTCACGCATAGCCCACAAACACGCGTCCCTCGGCATAACCCCGGCGCAGTACACGATCGTCGCGCGGCACCTGCTCGGTGCCGTCAAGAAAGTCCTTGGAGATGCGGCCACCCCACCGGTCGCTGCGGCCTGGGACGAGGTCTACTGGCTCATGGCGAACGCTCTCATCGCCATGGAGGCTCGACTTTACGAGCAAGCGGCGGTCGCCGAGGGCGACGTGTGGCTGAAGCTGGAGATAGCCGAGCGCCAGCAGCAGTCCGCCCACGCGGTCTCATTCGTTCTGCGCCGGCCGGACGGGCTCCCGCTGCCTCTGTTCCGGCCGGGGCAATACGTCAGCGTCCGCGTTCAACTCCCGGATGGAGCGCGGCAGATCCGCCAGTACAGCCTTTCCACCGCGCCTGCGGAGAAGTCCTGGCGCATCACCGTGAAGCGGGAACGGTCCGCGGACGGTTCGCTGCCGCACGGTGAAGTCTCCTCTTGGCTGCACGCCCATGCTCGGGCCGGCGACATCATCGACGTCTCCCTCCCTTTCGGCGATCTGGCCCTGCCCATGGAGGAGACACCCATCGTGCTGGCCTCCGCCGGCATTGGTGTCACACCCATGCTCTCGATGCTGGATCACCTGGCGGTCGACACCTCCGCGCGGCGCATCATGGTGATGCACGCCGACCGGTCACCCGCCGATCACGCCCATCGCCACGAGCAGATCGGCCTGGTCGGCCGTCTCGAGAATGCTTCCCTGCACCTGTGGTACGAGTCCGGCAGCACCGAAGCGGCAGGTCCTGAGGCCACCAAGGGCCGCCTGAATCTCGAGCAGCTGGCGGTGCCGGCGCATGCGACCGCCTATCTGTGTGGTCCGCTTCCCTTCATGCGTGCAGCACGCGGAGAGCTCCTTCTCAAGGGCGTCAGCGCCTCGGCCATCCATTATGAGGTCTTCGGCCCCGACCTCTGGCTGAGCAAGTAACAGACAAATGCGGGCTGGCCCGCCGAGCAGTCACCTGCCCGGCTGGACCGGCCCGCCGCGCTTTGCGGCCGGGGTGTGCCCGACAACGCACATACACACCGCACTGCCGTCAGGACAGACCGCTGGCCTTCAGCGCTGCGGCCAACTGGACCACTCGCTTCGCCTGGTGCTGCGCGGCGTTTCGCGTCTCGTCGCCGACTGGGTTGTTGCCCTGCGCGCCGCAGTGGGACGTGCCATAGGGGTTGCCGTCGACGAACTTGACTGGGTCGGTGTAGCCCGGCGATGCGATGAGGCCACCGAAGTGGTGGATCGTGTTGTACAGGGCGAGAAGGGTGGTCTCGTGACCGCCGTGGGCGGTGTCGGTGGTGACGAAGCCGCTGTAGACCTTGTTGGCCAGCTTGCCCTGGGCCCAGAGGCCGCCCAGCGTGTCGATGAACTGCTTGAGCTGGGAGGAGATGTTTCCGAAGCGCGTGGGCGTGCCGAGGATGACCGCGTCGGCCCACTCCACGTCGGCCGGTGTCGCGACCGGAATGCTGGCAGTGGCCTCGGCGTGGGCGGCCCACGCCTCATTGGACGCGATGGCCTCCTCAGGGGCCAGCTCGGTAGTCTTCAGCAGCCGAACTTCCGCGCCCGCCTTCTCGGCGGCGTGTGCGAGCTCCTTGGCGATCTCGGACGAGACACCCGTGGACGAGTAGTAGATGACGGCCAGCTTGACAGGTGTGGACACAGTGTTCTTCTCCGGTTGTTGCGGAACGGCACCGGGGGCAGCGCGGCCGACTGGCTCAGCGAGACCTGTCAGACGCAGGTCTGCCACCCTGGCATATACTTGAAACTTGAATATTTTACTTGAATTCTAAAATAGGTGCAGTGTTGTGGGTCAAGTCGGATTGGGTGAACTGCCCTCAAAGTGACGCAAGTTACAAAGTGTTGTGTCGCTGCTACGACGCAGGACACCAGGAGCCGCGGGAGAGAACGGCACGCACGGACGTGAAGCTCATGGATCGCTGTCGGTGTAGGCGGGCCGGTGCGGCAGGGTTTGGCGGAGTGCGCGGAGGGGGTCGTTGGCCGACGCGCGCAGGAGTCGCTTCTTACGGGTGAGGGCCTCGAGGTCGAGTTGCAGGGGCGGCGGCGGGATGGTGAGGACCGGACAGGTTGCATGGGTGACGCAATGGCGTACGACGGGGGATCGCCATCGCCCGAACCGGCTCCGGTGTCCTCCCCCGATGACCAGCAGGTCGCTTTCCCCGTTGGTGATCTGAACGAGGGTTCGGCCCGGGGAGTCGCCGGAAATGGCGAGCCCTTCGATCTGGATGTCTGCATCGGTGGCACCGAATACATCGTTGAGGGCGTCTTTGAGTAGGCGCAGGGCTCCGGCTCTGGTGCCTTTGGGGGCTGATCCGACGGCGCCCGGGGGTGGGTCCGTCTTGTGGAGACGCCAGACCAGGACCGCAAGCACTTGGCGTCCGGTGAGCCGCGCTTCGACGCCGGCGTATTGCAACGCGACGAGGCTCGTGAGCGATCCGCTCACCCCGACCACGATGCGCTGCTGTGATGGGCTGTCCATGAGGCTCCTTCTCCTGGCCCACAGGACGTCCCTGCCACCTCCACGGACGTTGTCCGGGAACGGCGCAGTGGTTCGGCATTTGGGGCGCCGACGACTGCTGCCCGATCGGAGCGATGCGGCACAGGGCGTCACATACATGACGAGGCAGACATGCTGCGTGTGATGTAGCGAGCCTCACACTTTGCGAAGGCGGGCATCTTGAAGGGCGGGCTACGGAATCTCACTCCTGCCGGGCGGCCAGTGACCTGGGCGTTTCGGCGGAACCGCACACCTGGGCTCGCTGCGTCGCTCTCCGGCATCGCTCGATGTGAAGTCGGCACGTGTGCGGCCCGTGAGGTGTGCCAGTATCGTTCCCGCTCATGGCGGAATTTTCGGCTGCTTTGGGTATTTCACCTGACGCGATACAAGCGGGCCGTGGTGTGCGCCGAGAGCTGGCAAACGCTATTCGAGGAGCGGTCCGGACGGGCGGCCTGCCTCCAGGGACACGGCTGCCGTCCTCGCGTCGGCTCGCCGCGGACCTGGGCCTCGCCCGAAACACCGTGGCCGACGCCTATGCCGACCTGGTCGCTGAGGGATGGCTCACCGCGCGGAGCGGCTCGGGCACGCTGGTCGCCGACAGGACGATCGCGCAACCGGTCATGGTGCCACCGGCTCGCGGTCTCTCCGGCGATCCCGGTTGCGACCTGATCCCGGGAAGCCCTGACCTCACCGCCTTTCCCCGTGCCGCATGGCTGAAGACCGCTCGCCGTGTCATCGCAGCAGCTTCCGACGACGTCCTCGGCTATGGCGACCCGCGCGGCCGGCCGGAACTGCGGACCGCGCTCGCCGGCCACCTCCATCGGGCACGTGGCGTATACGTCAGCCCCGAGCACATCTTGATCTGCGCCGGCATCTCGCACGGCCTGCAGATCCTGAGCAGGGTCTTGGCCAGGCGAGGGGCGAAGAACGTAGCTGTGGAGTCCTACGGTCTGGGCAGGCATTGGAGTCTGCTGACCTCTGGCGGACTGTCGACCTTTCCGCTACCCATGGATGCGAAAGGCACCGACCCGGTACTGCCGAACGACGCCGGCGCGGTGCTGCTCACGCCGGCCCACCAGTTCCCCGTCGGTACGACGCTGCACCGCGACCGGCGGGCCGTCACCGTGGAGTGGGCTCGACGGACCGGCCGGTTCGTCCTTGAGGACGACTATGACGGTGAGTTCCGCTACGACCGGCAGTCTGTCGGTGCGCTTCAGGGCCTCGACCCCGACTGCGTTGTCTATCTGGGCTCCGCCAGCAAGTCCCTTGCTCCCGGTCTGCGGTTGGCCTGGATGGCACTGCCACCAGCGCTTGCCGAGGAGGCCACAACGGCCAAGGGGCGCATGGACACATGCGGGGCCCTGGACCAGCTGACAATGGCAGAGTTCATCGCTTCCGGCGCTTACGGCCGTCATGTACGCGCTGCCCGTCGCCGCTACCGTGATCGTCGAGAAGCCCTCGTTGCGGCCGTGGCCCAGCATGCCCCCGATGTACGCGTCACAGGGGTGGCCGCCGGCTTGCACACCGTGCTCAGTCTGCCGTCCGGTACCGAGCAAAAGGTGATCGAGGCGGCGGCTCGACAGGGTCTGAGGGTGGCTGGGCTCTCCCGATACCGCCATGACAGAGCCCGCAGGGCGCTGCCGGACGCGCTAGTGATCGGATATGGCGTGCCCTCGGACGCCGCATGGCCTCGAGCTCTCGCCGCACTTGTCCGGGCCCTTACGTGACGCACGTCTTGTAGGCTGCATCGTGGCGCGAGTTGAGGGACTCGGGTTCGCGACGCAGGACACGTCAACAGTTGGAATGAAGCACCTACTGAGCATCCGGCGGCATGTGGACCGGAGCCGGTAACCGGTCCGGTGCTCTGCGGACTGTGTCGCCGGCAAGAGTGAAGACCTCGTCTATCCCCGCTCTCTCATCGGGGTTGTGCAGCAGCCCGCCGAGGATGTCATGGGTGAACACGCTTGCGATCTCCTCAACCGACTTTTCGCCCTCTGGGCGGTACCAAGTCCAGGCGTAGTCTTCCCCTCGGGCGAGGGCGTGATGATGAACGACGAGATGAACCAGGTCCTGCGCGGCAACACCCTGTGCAGCGACGGCGAGGCCCACGACGCGTCCCGCCGAGTGATCGTCAAGCCGCTCACCCCCAAGGCGCTGCTCCCGCTGCACGACGAGATCCGCGAGGAGGCTCACCGGCTCGTCGGCCGGCTGACCGCGCAAGGATCCTTCGACGCAGCCACCGAGCTCGCGCAGCACCTGCCGGTCACCGTCGTGTCCAACCTCGTCGGCCTGCCCGAGGAGGGTCGCGAGCGTATGCTCGTGTGGGCCTCGGAGATGTTCAACTGCTTCGGCCCGATGAACGAGCGCACGCAGAACTCCTTCTCCGTGCTCGGGGAGATGATGGAGTACGCGACGACCCAGGCCGTGCCCGGCAAGCTCAAGCCTGGCAGCTGGGCCGAGGCCGTGCACCTCGCCGCGGCCCGCGGCGAGGAGGCCCCCGGCAAATGTCCGGTCATGATGATCGACTGCATGGGCCCGAGCCTGGACACCACGATCTTCGCCATCGGCAGCGCGGTGTGGCTGTTCGCACACCACCCCGACCAATGGGACCTGGTACGCGAGGACCCGTCCCTGGTCCCCTCGGCGATCAACGAGGTGCTGCGGATGGAGGCGCCGATCCAGGACTTCTCCCGCAGCGTCGCCGTGGACCACGAGATAGACGGCGTGCCGCTCCCGCAGGGTCCGCGGGTGATCGCCTTCTACGGGGCGGGCAACCGAGACGAGCCGCGATCGACGGACTCATCGTCCGGGTCGCCGACGAGCAGCACTGAACGGAGAAGAAAACATCGTGACGAGCTTCCGCTACACCGCTCAACCGGCCCGGATCATCTTCGGAACGGGGACCCTGGACACGGTCGTGGACGAGGTCGAGCGCCTCGGCAGGGTCCGCGTGCTGGTCCTGGCGTCCCCGCACATGGCTGCCGCGGGCGACCGTCTCCAGAAGATCCTCGGCCCGCTCGTGGTCGCGCGGTTCGATAGCGCCGCCATGCACACCCCGGTTGAGGTCACCGAGCGTGCGCTCGAGGTGCTGCGAGAGGCCGGGGCGGACTGTGTGGTCGCCGTCGGCGGCGGCTCGACCACCGGTCTGGCCAAGGCGCTGGCCGTGCGCACCGGCGTGGACCAGGTGATCCTGCCGTCCACCTATGCGGGCTCCGAGGTCACTCCGGTGCTCGGTGAGACCGCGGACGGACGGAAGACCACCCGGACCTCGCCGGACATTCTGCCCGAGACAGTGATCTACGACGTGGAACTGTCGGCGGGGCTGCCGGTCGAGATCGCGGTCACCAGCGCGGTGAACGCACTGGCCCACGCCGTTGAGGCGCTCTACTCTCCCGAGGCCAACCCGGTCGTCGACGGGCTGGCGCTCGAGGCGATCACCCGACTCGGCCGAGGACTGCGCCGGCTGCCCGCGCAACCGGACGCCCTCGACGTCCGCGAGGACCTGCTGCACGGGGCATGGCTGGCGGGGACCTGCCTCGGCGCGGTCGGGATGGCTCTGCACCACAAGCTCTGCCACACCCTGGGCGGAAGCTTCGACCTGCCGCACGCACCGACCCACACGGTCGTGCTGCCGCACGTGATGGCGTACAACGCCGCCGCGGCCCCGGACGCCATGCGGCGCATCGCCACAGCACTCGACGTGGTCGATCCCGGAGACGTCCCTGGCGCGGTGCAGGACCTGATCCGTGCGGCCGGCGGGCCCGTCTCGCTGCGCGAGATCGGGCTGGCGGAGGCCGACCTCGACCGGGCCACGGAGGTCGCGACGGAGCACCCTTACCCGAACCCGGCGCCGCTCACCCACGACGGCATCGCGGGCCTGCTCCGCGCGGCCTGGGAAGGAGACCGGCCCAAGGCCGCGGACGGTGTGCGGACCACCCGGATCACCCAGACCGTGCTCGACACCCTGGCGAGCACGGCCGACCAGCGACTGCACGCGTTGCTGTCCGACCTTGTGAAGCGGCTCCACACGTTCGCCGTGGACAACGACCTCACCCAGGCGGAGTGGCAGCAGGGCATCGACTTTCTCACCCGCACCGGACAGATGTGCAGCGACACCCGGCAGGAGTTCGTGATGCTGTCGGACACCCTGGGCCTGTCCAGCTTGGTCGACGTGCTCGCCAACTCCCGCACCCCGGACAGCACGCCCTCCGCGGTGCTCGGGCCATTCTACCTGGAGGGCCCGCCCGAGCTCCCCCAGGGCGCGGACATCACCGGAGGCTTCGAGGGCACACCGCTGTACGTGGACGTCCGGGTCACGGACACCGAGGATCGGCCACTGGCCGACGCGGTGGTCGACGTGTGGCAGTCCAACGAGGACGGGTACTACGACGTCCAGCTGCCCGAGCTCGACGGGCCGGTGCTGCGTGGGAGGCTGCGCACGGACGCCGAAGGGCGGCTGCGGTTCTGGTCGATCCTGCCGTCGGAGTACCCGCTCCCGATGGACGGCACGGTGGGCGAGATGCTGACGGCGACCGGCCGGCACCCGTACCGGGCGCCGCACCTGCACTTCATGATCGCCGCGCCGGGCGTGCGACGGCTGATCACCCAGCTGTTCGTCGATGGTGGCCGCTACCTGGATTCCGATGTGGTGTTCGCGGTGAAGGACGACCTGACAGTCGACTTCGGGCGCCGCACCGGCCCAACGCCTGACGGGCGCGTGGTCGAGGGGGACTGGCGGGAGCTGACGTTCACCTTCCGGCTCGGCAGGGACGTGTGAGCCGAGGCATAGGCGCCGGCTCGGTCGTCATCGTCGGTTCAGGCCAGGCCGGTGTCCAGGTGGCCGACTCGCTCCGTGCGGGCGGTCACCCCGGCCAGGTCGTGCTGCTCGGGGACGAGCCCGGTCTGCCCTACCAGCATCCTCCGCTGTCCAAGGACTTCGTGGCCGCGAGTGGCGAACCCCGCCCCCGCCCTCTCCGCAGCGAGCGCTTCTTTGCCGACCGGGAGATCGACTACCGGCCCGGTGCGGTCGTGACCGGGATCAGCCGGGCGCGACGCACGGTGGTGCTCGAGTCCGGTCGGGAGATCGACTATGCGTCGCGCGTGCTCGCCACGGGCACGGCCCCCCGCTCCCTGCCGATCGCCGGCGCCGAGCTCGTCGGCGTCCTCCCGCTGCGAACCCTCGCCGACGCCCGGGAGTTGCGGGCGGCGCTGACCCGGCGCGCTCCGCTGCCGTGATCGGGGCCCGGTTCATCGGCCTGGAGTTCGCTGCGGGCGCCCGCAAGCGCGGCATCGCGGTCACGGTCTTCGAGTCCGGGGACAGGGTGCTCGCCCGGGCGGTGTCGGTCGAGACCAGCCGGTACCTCGCCGCCGCACACCGGGTGATGGGCACGGAGCTGCAGCTGGGGGAGGGGCCCGTTGCGCTCGAGGGCCACGAGGGCGCCGTACGCGCGGTCGTCGACACCGGCGGCGGGCGCCACCCGGCGGACCTGGTGCTGGTCGGGATCGGCGTGCGGCCCCGCGACGACCTGGCTCGGGGCTGCGGCCTCGCCGTCGAGGACGGGATCATCGTCGACGAGCAGCTGCGTACCAGCGACCCGGCGATTTTCGCCGTCGGCGACTGCGCACGCTTCCCGTCGGAGTTCGGCGGTCCGCTCCACCGCCTCGAGTCGGTGCAGAACGCCACAGAGCAGGCCCGGCACGTCGCCCGGACGACTCTCGGTGCCGAGTCCGCACCCTATATGAGGAGCTGCCCTGGTTCTGGAGCGTCCAGGGCCCGGTCACCCTCCAGATCGCGGGCCTCGCCAGGCCGGGCGACGACGCCGTGATCTGCGGGGAACCGGCAGCGGGGAGGTTCTCGGTCCTCCGCTTCCGCGGGGACTGGTTGGTCGCCGTCGAGTCGGTGAACCGCCCCGGCGATCACGTGGCGGCCCGCCGGGTGCTCGCCGGGCTCGACCGGCCAATCCCGGCCGAGGCGGCGGTTCCCGGCTTCTCCTTGAAGGAGCACGCTGCCCGGCTCGGCACAGCGACCCGCGGAACCTAGAGCCCTGTCGATCCGCTGGCCCAGGAGACGGAGATTCTGGACATCAAGGTCAGGCTGGTCGATCCGGCTCCCTCCCACAGCGACTGGGTTTCGCGGACTTGTTCGAGTTCGCGACTGATTCACCTTGCGACCGACCACAGCATGACGTGAATCACTCAAAATGGTTCGACCCTCGGGCCAGCGCCACATCGTGACTCTTGTAGCTGCCGTTCACACGATGGAGCCCCCATGGCTATCGCGCCGATGCCTCCGCCTTGGGACCGCTGTCCTCCGGCACTCACTCCTTCAGCGTGGGAGGCGTCGTCCAGCGCTATCACGTCCATGGCAGCGTCCGGTGTGCGTCGCCCATTCCGGCGGCCCTGGCATTGCGTGGGACTACATCCGTATGCCGATGCTGGAAGAACACCTCACGATGGTCTACGTGGAGCCCATCGGCACCAGTGTGCCGAGCCGTCTCCCCGCGCATCCGCACGGATACACCCGTGATCGCTACAGTCGATTCCTGGAAGTGCTGATCAACCGCCTCGGCGTGGCCCGGGTGCATCTGCTGGGGCACTCGCACGGTGCGCTCGTAGCGGCGTATCACGCCCTGAACCGTCCCGGACGGCTGGCAGGAGTGGTGCTGTACGAGGGAGCGCCGGTCACCGGTCCCGAGTACGCCGCGGCAGCGGAGGCATGGTGGCCCAGGTCGCAGCCGGATATGCAGTTCATCCCGCCGTGCTTTTCGCCTTCCGCGCGATGTTCGGCAAATCAGGTGGCAAGGAGACTTCAGCGATTCCCCAGGATGCGCTGTCGGCCCAGTTCGCCGCGCTCTGGGCGAACGAAGAACAGCGGGCGCTGTTGAGGAGAGGCGGGCCTGTCACCCTCATCTCCGGTTTGGACGAGAACTCTTCCCCCGACATCGTCGACGACCGTGCCGGGCTCAAGGGATTCACCGTGCCTGCACTGGTGATCGTCGGGCGCCACGACGTCCTCTGCCGCCCTCGTTGGGGGCACGAACTCCATGAGCTGATCCCGAACTCGCGACTGCTGCTGGAGAACAGCGGACACTTTGGGCACATCGAGGAACCCGATTCATTCGGACTCACCGTCGCTGACTTCGTCCAGAGGACGTCGTAGCAGAAGTCCGACGAGCCACGGCAGGCCCAGGAAACGGTTCTCCTGCCTGCATGTGAGAAGCGTTACGTCACGTACGGCAGGGCTGCATCGTCATGTCTTTGACGCCCAACGCCACTCCTTGACGTCCGGGACGGTCCTGACGCCATGGATCTTGTTGCAGCACGTCTGCTGACCGCCCTCCCGGGGTGAAAGTCGGGATTGGGCGCCGTGTGGGCCAGGAGAAGGAGCCTCATGGACAGCCCGTCACAGCAGCGCATCATCGTCGGGGTGAGCGGATCGCTCAACAGCCTCGTGGCACTACAACGTGCCGGCGCCGAAGCCCAACTCACAGGCCGCCGAGTTGTCGCGGTCCTGGCTTGGCGGCCACGCGACACCGACTCACGCCCCGGGACCAACCGGTCAACACTCAAGGGCACCAGAACTGCCGCTCTGAGCCTGTTGAGGGACACCCTCGACGATGTATTCGGTGCCATCGATACAGACATCCACATCGACGGGCTAGCCATTTCGGGCGCCCCGGGCCGGACCCTCGTTCAGATCGCCAACAGGGAAAGCGACCTGCTGGTCATCGGGGGAGGACACCGGAGCCGGAGCCGGTTCGGGCGATGGCGATCCCCCGTCGTTCGCCATTGCATCGCCCATGCAACCTGTCCGGTGCTCACCGTCCCGCCGCCGCCTGTGCAACTCGACGTCGAGGCGCTCACCCGTAAGAGGCGACTCCTACGCGCGTCGGCCAACGACCCCCTCCGCGCACTCCGCCGAAGCCTGCCGCACCGTCCCGCATACACCGACAGCGATTGCTGAAAACCCGTCCAGCCCGGCACGCACCCCATAATCGGCTCGCGCCATCCCGAACCGAGCTCGCCGAGTGCCGTCAGCATTCCAGGAACGAGATCATGGAAATGACCACTGCGCCCTCGGAAGCCTCGAGCCGTAACGTCCACTTGCAGGGCCTCGTGGTGGACCACGGTGCCGCCCTTCTCACCTATACCGTGAAGTTGCTGAACGACCGGCACACGGCCGAAGACATTGTCCAGGAGACCCTTATCCGCGCCTGGCGGCATGCCGACCGCCTCATGAATACCGAGGGATCGGTACGGGGATGGCTGCTCACGGTGGCGCGGAATCTCGCCATCGACCGCATGCGCAGTGCGGCCGTCCGGCACGAGAAGGTCGGGGTGGAGAGCCAAGAGGTGGCTGAGCCCGATCACGCCGATTGCGTACTGGCATCGGTCGAGGCGGCCAAGCTACTGCACTGCCTTTCCAAAGAACATCGTCAAGTCCTTCAGCACATTTACCTATCTGACAAGAGCGTGGGCGAGACCGCGCAGATACTCGGGATCCCGGCCGGCACCGTCAAGTCCCGTCAGCACTACGCGCTGACCAGGCTGCGTGCCAGGCTGTCCTATCCCAACCCCAGCGAGCTCACGACGAGTCGGTAACACAGCCCAGAGGGCATCCCGACCTGCCGGGACGCCGGCCCAACATTGCTGTGTCGCCACAACGTACGGGGTGGCCGACCTGGACGCGTGTTGCGTCGGCAGTCTCGCTTCCGTTGCGTCGGACGGCTTCCGGACGAAGTGGCTGCGCCACCAGGGCCTGGGCCCAGCATTTGCGTACGACGCCTGTAGGCAGCGATGTTGCAGCGGAAGTCCAGACAGAACGGCGTACCTCGGGAGCCGAGCCGAAGGTGGGCTTTGAGGCATCCTTCCCGGTGGGAGTCCTCCTTGAGAACCGTGATTCGAGCTGACGTGTCAGGCCTTGTCAGGGGCGTGCGCTGGGGGACCGGCCGCTGAACAGGGTGAGGGCGCGGGTGTGGCCTGCGCGTCGGCCGTGCCCTTGGAGGACGCGAGGAAGCGGCTCAGGCTGCTCCAGGAGTGGGCGGGACGGTTCCGCACCTACTGGGGCAGTGATGCGGCGTCGTTCGGGAACTACCAGAGCCATCTCGACGCGGACCCGACCACCGACAGCTAGTCATTCACCAGCACCGATCGGAGCGCGGCAAGAAGTTCCTCGTCTTGACCTACGGATTCGTCCCGCCCAGGGACGAGGTCCAGCAGGCATGGGGCCAGTGGTTCAAGTCAGCCGGGCCGCGCCTGGTGGACCCGGGTAGCCCGTTCGGCCGTGGCATCGAACTCACAAAGGACGGCCGCACCGAATTGACTCTCCAGTCTGCGTCGCCGCTGGTCGGCTACTGCATGCTCAACGCCGACAGCCTCGAAGAAGCCGAATCGCTCGTCCGCGACATGCCGATCATCGAAAGCGTGCACGTGTATGAGGCTGAGTCCATGTAGCAGTGGCGGGAACCCAGCGCAGCCACGCGGCACCGGATGTCGCTCCGCGGGCGGCGGCGTGCCAGGCTCGGGCGTGCCGTCAGCGAGCCTGGCTGACCATCAGGCACCACCTGGCCTCAGACGACGATAATGATGATCAGGACCCGGGTGCCCGGAACTGGTTCGGGCCGACCTCGTTTGGCCGAGGGGCCGCTTTCGGCGAGTCATCGTCTAGTGCCCGCCCGCCTGACAACGACCGCGATTTACCTTGCGGTGTTCTTGATCGTGTACATAACCGTCCGGTTCTGCTTGTGGCGCCGGACGCGGCCCTTGGCGACCAGTGACTCCAGGGTATTGCGCACCACCTGCGGGGTCGGCTCTCTCTCGGGGTGCTTCGCCAAAAGTTCGTCGCGCAGGTCCTTGGCGAGGCGAGGCTTCTCATGTTCGCCGAGCAACTCCGCCAAGAGGTCGCCGAGTAGAGGCTGGTTCGACCTCTTCTTTGCGACAGACTTACCGGCGTTGCTTCTCCCGGATCCAGTCGGGGTGCGCGGAGACGGCGTAGAGCTGTCAGCGGAACCTGTTGCCTCGGCCGGCTTCCGCACCTGAGGGAGGGCGGGCTCTTCGGGCGCCTGTACAGGTAGCGGCTGTGCGTCAGCGGGCTCCGGGAAGCGCTGCGAAAGATTCAGGATGTCGACCAGGAGTTCTTCCTCCCGCTTCAGCATCTCGATCTTCTCTGCCAGGTCTCGCTGCAGACGGCGATTTTCCTCCAGATCCGACGCGGCCTGTCCGGCATACCGCGAGCGGAGCGTGGCGGCTGATTGGCTGGGCACAACCGTTCACTCCCTTGATTGGATTGACACCCGAATAGTACCCAGCATGGTGACACGAGCTGACCACGGCTAAGACACCCATGTGCAAGGGTGCAGGCTCCGCGCTCTTTGTATCAACTGTCGCATGTGCCAATGTTTGGAAAAGCACATGGTCTTCGATGCCTCGGAGGCGTTGCTGGACCGACGCGGGAGGTGGGGATGACTGCCCCTTCTCTGCCGCCAACGGGTTTGAAGTCCGAAGTATATAGTCGCGAGGATGGCCGACAGGTGTTCGTGGGGATCACACGTGTGCTGTACTCGCAGTGCTCTGAGTTGGCGTCGACGGGGTTTGAGTGAGTGGAGCGCAGAGTGGCCGATGACAGTGTGCGGAGAATCGGGATCTTCTTGTTCCCGGGTGTCGAAGAGCTCGATGCTGTCGGCCCCTGGGAGGTGCTGTCCTTCTGGACGCGCAGATTCCCCGAGGACGGATGGGAAGTCTTCTGTTTCTCCCCTGATGGAGGGCCCGTGGTGTGCGCAAAGGGCCTGACGGTAGCTGCGCACTGCTCCCTGGACGAGGGTCATGTCCCGTTGGGTGGTGTAGTCAGGGCAGCCGTTTCGGTTCCGGTTGTGGGGTGATCTGCGGTTCGCGTTCGGTTGGCTTGGTGGCGGA
>NZ_JBFAIQ010000047.1:0-42957 GCF_040654755.1 Streptomyces sp. NPDC050625 | reverse complement strand
CCCGCTGGTCCTTGCGCGGCACCGAGGCGAATACATCGGCCACGTATAACGCCAACCTGGCCCGAACACGGTTCACTTCGTGTGCATCCACACATTCAACATGCCCAGGAACAGCCCGAACCAGATGACTTAACGGAGTCCTACTAGTGCCGCATCAGGCAACGTTCGCCCTGTGGTGAAGTGTCACTCGATTGCTGCCCTGAGCGACACCGGACGGCCAGAATGATCACGTGGCTGAACGTGTGCGGGTCCGGGAGATCGATGACGACGAGGGCAGGCGATTGCTGCGGATCATCCGCAGAGGCACCGGTTCGGCGGTGACCTGGCGGCGGGCCCAGATGGTGCTGTTATCCGCCCAGGGCATGCCCGTAACGAAGATCGCCGAGGTGACCTTCACCAGCGACGACCGGGTTCGAGACGTGATCCACAACTTCAACGCCGACGGGTTCGACTCGCTCTACCCCAAGTACAAGGGCGGGCGACCGAAGACCTTCACCCTGCCGGAACGCCGGGAGATCAAGAAGATCGCCAAGTCCAGGCCGGCCGAACACGGTCTGCCGTTCTCGACCTGGAGCCTGGCCAAGCTGGCCGACTTCCTGGTCGCCGAGGGGGTGGTCGATGACATCAGCCACGAGGGCCTTCGGGTCCTGCTCCGCGAGGAGGGCGTCTCCTTTCAACGCATGAAGAGCTGGAAGACCTCCCGCGACCCGGACTACGCGGCCAAGAAGGCCCGCGTCGAGCATCTCTACGCGATCGCCGACGGCGAGGTCATACCCGAGGACAACGAACCCGAAGTCGTCTTATGCCTGGACGAGTTCGGGCCGCTCAACCTCCAGCCCCACCCCGGTCGGCAATGGGCCGAACGCGGCGGCCGGCACAAGGACCCAGACCGCGAGCCCCGGCCCCGCAGGCGAGCGACCTACACCCGCCCGCACGGGGTCCGCCACCTGTTCGCCGCCTACGATCTGGCCAAGGACAAGCTCTACGGCCACATCAAGCCGAAGAAGAACCGCACGATGTTCCTCGAGTTCTGCCGCTACTTGCGCAGCCTCTACCCGCCGGAGATCCACATCGCGATCGTGCTCGACAACTTCTCCCCGCACCTGACTACGAAGAAAGACACCCGGGTTGGTGACTGGGCCGCGGTCAACAACATCGAATTCGCCTACACGCCGACCAACAGCTCCTGGCTCAACCGGATCGAGGCCCAGTTCACTGCCCTGCGCTACTTCGCACTGGACGGAACGGACCACGCCAGTCACAAGGAGCAGGGCAGCATGATCCGCCGCTACATCATCTGGCGGAACAAGCACGCCGCCGACGAACGGCTACGCAGGGTCGTCACCCGGGCGAACGTTGCCTGATGCAGCGCTAGGCACCCGTGCGACGCACCCTCGACGTCGGCTCACGACCATCCCGGCGCCGGCGCGTCCTGCGTTCAGGCTGCGGCGCGGAAGACGTACGCCGTCATCGAGGCGGTGACCGGCCCCGGGCCCAGACGGGCCGTCATCTCCTCGATGACGGTTGCCCGAACAGCTGGTCCGTTGCCGCGCTCCTCAACGGCCGCGCGCACCGGTGTCCCTGTGAGGTACCCGGTGGCTAGGTCGGCAGTCGACACGGCCCGGCCCTGAAGCGTCAGCTCCTGCTCCTCCTCGACGGCGAACCCGGCGGCCGCCAGATCAGCGACTACGACAGCGGGGTCGGCGTAGCCATGCGGAACCGTCGGGAAGAACCGCGGTGGGTCGACCGGAAAGGCCCGTTCCAGCCCTGCCTGCAGCGCGACTTCGAAGGCGTGCGTCCCGAGCGGGCCCCAGGTGTTGAACAAGAACCGGCCGCCCGAGGCCAGCACCCGCCGGACCTCGGTGAAGGCCGCGACCCGGTCGGGAAAGAACATCACGCCGAACTGGCAGACCACTAGGTCGAAACCTCCGTCCGGGAACGGCAGCCGCTGCGCATCGGCCTGCCGCCACACCGCGCCCGGAACCCGGGCCGACCCGAAAGCGACCATGGCCTCGTTCAGGTCGGTGGCCGTCACTTCGGCCGACGGTGCCGTCGCGAGCAGGTTCGATGTCAACACGCCCGTCCCCGCAGCCAGTTCGAGGATCCGCCGAGGGTGGAGTGCCGCCGCCTTCGCGGTCAGGTCCTCGGCAAAAGGCCGGAAGACCACGGGCACGAGGTACTGCTCATAGGCCGCCGGCATGGACTCGGACCACCGCTGGTCGGCATTGATTCCCGTCACCCTCATGACGGTAGTGCCGCGCACGGAGACCTCTGCCCCGCCGCGCCGTCATGCACCCTGGAGCTAGCCGTGCCTGACAACGCGGCAGGGCAAACGTTCTCTGACACGGCACTAGGTTCTGTCTCATCGCTCAGCGCTGTACCCAGATGAGGTGGCGGCGAGGCGGAGTGCAGCCTGGTATACGCACGCGCCGCCAGGAGCGCAAGCCTGCCTCCCCGGCAACCGGCCACCGGGACAGGCCGGGACTGCCCGTGGCTGCCTGCGGACGACAGCGCCGGCCCGCCAGAACGATGCCACCCCCGATCGCTCGACGGGGCAGCATCACCGTGGACACGGCCGTGCCGTTCACCGGGACGGCCTGCCGCCCGCACGACACCACGTATGCATGTGCCAGCGACCCGGCCCTGCCCGGTCTGCCCGGCCGGCAGACCGGGCCGCGCCCTGCTGCTCCCTACTGGACTGCTCCCTGCTCAAAGACACCGCAGTTGGCGGGCTCATAGGGGGAGCCACGATGGTCGGCGAGAGGACGGCTTCGGCCTGGGGTGCCTGCCGCGGCGGCGGCTCCGGTGTTCATGGCCACGACGCCCCCCGGAGCCGCCTTCACCACCCGGGCCCAACCACAGCAGGCGGCGCGGCCCAGCCTGCCGGCCGGGCAGACAAGCGGATCAGGCCACCGACACACGACGTGTCACAGACCCAACGACGGGCCGCGGTGAACGGCACGGCCTGTCAGGAAGGGTTGCGTACCGCGGGATCAAGTGGGGGAACTCCCTTCGCGTCAGGGGGCCGGGGCTGTGTCTTGCAGGGGAGGCGCGAGCGGTCCCGGCCTTTGCCCCGGCCCTGGTGACCGGTTCGCGATCGGGGAGCGCTCCCGCTCCTTCCCGACCATCACGAGGACCAGCTGTATGGGACTCGTATTCGAAGGGGAGGAGCACGAGTCCCCGCACACGGCCGTCGATCGCGCCGATCCCGGCGGCGGCCGCGGCCCTCATTCTCCCGGTCTCCGTGCCGTCGACGCCCAGGCCGGCCCGAAACGGTGCCGACAGTTCCACTCCCTCTCCCCCACCAAAGGCGTCGATCTGTGGTGGAGCGGCAAACACGAGCGCCACGGCGGCAACATCCAGGTCCTGTCCGCCCCGGACTGCTTCCCGATCTGGACCTCCGCGGTCCGTCCCGGGGCCGCAGGGCTGGCGGGGGCGCCGTCCGCGGGGGAAGAAGCGCGGGTGATCGGCGTACTGACGGTTGGGAGGGGGAACGCCTCTACCCAACACCCGACCAGGAGAGTTCGGCCATCTTCTGCGCAGGTGGCGTCAGTGTTGCAGAGCCGGTGAGTCGGCGGGCGCATGTCGTGTGGCGCTGCGATAGGTGGAGATACCCAGGGCGAGCATCCAGTAGCTGAAAATCGCGCCCATCAGGGCGGTGGTACCCCAGCCGTTCGCCGCGTAGAAGTGTGCGGGGGTGTTGCCGAAGAACAGGGACGGCACGAAGACCAGGTTGGCTCCTGCCAGGACGAAGGCAGAGCGGCCGGTCCAGCGAGGTAGCAGGTTCGTACGGGAGATTCCGTAACCCACGGTGGTCAGGAACAGTGCGAGCATGAGGCGGCTGATCGTCCCGTAGAGGATGTAGGTGCCGCTGACCGTGATGGTCGGGTCGATCGGGTGGTCGGCAGCGATGACCGCGCCGGCCTCCAGCCCGCTGGAGACGAGGGTGATCGTCGAGTAGACCAGTCCGGTGGCGAGGGCCATCGTGCCGACCCATTCATAGGCGGGATTCGCTGCTTTGACCAGTTCACGCAAGGCTGTCACGAAGACGATCTGGAACGCCAGCGCGAGGATTCCGATCAGCAACCTGGCGAGGACGTTCGAGTCCGGCGGGGGGCCGGAGTAGATGAAGTACAGGGGTACTTCGACGATGAAGGCGGTCGCAGCGGCGATGGCGGCAAGGCCCGTCAGGCGCCTGGCGAAGGTTTCGTTCATGGCTGTCCCCCTGGGGTTTGTGTGGTGGGTTCCTCGTTGGTCCGGTGACGTGAATTCTGCGGCTCTCAGCGGGGCCTCGTCTCTGGGCCTGGACCGCGGATTGGGGGTGGTCCTCCCAACACCCCCAGCCGGGAAGGGGTTGTCCATGATGCCCACCGCCTGAAGGCACCGGTTCAGATCGCGTTCGCGGGCCGGTGCGGGCCGGATCCGTGCGGGTGTGGATACGGGAGAGCCAGGTTCCGTCCCGTGAGTGCCGGTCGGTGGGGCAGGATCCGGTTCGCGGGCACCCTGCACAGCAGCGCCCCGCACAGCAGATCGGCACCGGCGGCGGTGAAGGCCCGTGGCGGCGGCACGCCGAGCCGACCCGGCGACGGTCGCGATGCTGGACGCGGTTTCGGCCCGGTCGGGCGACATGGAGCTGGGCTGACCCCGGGGTCCGTGCCGTGAGGGTCTGCTCGCCGAGCTGACGGACCCTCACGGTGGTCGTCTCCGTGGTCACCCGAGGCTGCTCCAGAACGCGCAGTGGTGGCGGAGCCGAACCGTGCCCGTGGGGATGATGTGGTCCGGTGCCAGGGACAGCACCGTCTGCCGGGACCAGTGCGGCGACGACGGGCCGTTCGGGTCGCCGGTGCGGGCGAAGCGGGTCCAGTAGTCGGTCATGGTGTCGGCCAGCCGGTGCTGCGCCGCGGTCAGGTTGCGGGGGCGGCCGCCCAGGTCGAACAGGTAGGGTAGTTCGCTCGCGTGCGGCGCGCCGAGAGGGAACGGTGGTGTGCCCGAGGTGAGCGGCGGAGCGTGCTCGTCAGCGAACTCGTAGCGCCAGATGGGCACTTGGGCGGAGAGCAGGCTGCCAGTGTGCGCCGTCGGGCAGGCGAAGTTCGCGTCGCCGATGACCGCGCCGAACACCGGGCCGCCGTCGGTGCGGTGCACTGGGTACTCGCGGACGATTGCCTTCGCCTGTCCCGGGGCGGGGAAGAAGGAGGCCACGACGTCGGGCCAGGTGTCGGGCGTGATGGGGTGGCCGGCCTGGACGATGCCGGCGGCCCAGCCGTTGCCTTCGTCGTGGTTGTTGCCGATGAGCACGCGGACGCGGTGGAAGCGGCCCGCGGCGATCGCCGCTGCGGGGTCGCTGGGAAGCAACGGGGTGGCGTAGGCGGGCTGTTGATCGGTGTCCTGGGCCGCGAGCAGACGGGAGGCGGGCACGCGCCGCAGGCAGGCCATCACGTCGCGGGCGGAGCCGCAGCCGACCTTCGCCGCGAGGTCCGCGCCCGCGGTTCGCGCCGTGGACAGAGGGACGGAGGATGGGGCGAAGGGCCGGTCGGGGCGGCCCGTGCACGGGCCGCTCTCGACGATCGCCCGGTCGAAGAGTCCCGTGGCGGCGGGTGAGGCGAGCTGGGCGCAGACGCTGTAGCCGCCTGCCGACTCGCCGGCCAAGGTCACGTTGTGCGGATCGCCGCCGAAGGCGCCGATCCGGGCGCGGACCCAGCGCAGCGCCGCCTGCTGGTCGGCCAGGCCGAAGGTGCCGGAGCCGGGCAGCCCGCTGTGCGCGAGGAAACCGAGGGCCCCGAGGCGGTAGTTGACGGTGACGACCACGACGTCACCGCGGATGGCCATGCGGTGGGCGTCGTACGAGCTGCCGGCTCCGGTGGTGAAGCCGCCGCCGTGCAGCCATACGATCACGGGCCGGGGGCGTGCCGGTCCTGCGCCGTCGGGCGTCGTGACGTTCAGGTGGAGACAGTCCTCGTCGGTGCTGCCGCCGGGCACCTCGCCGACTGGCTGCGGGCAGGCGCTCGCGGGCCGGGTCGCATCCCGTACCCCGGGCCAGGGGGCTGCGCGGCCCGGCGGCGCCCAGCGCAGCCGGCCGACGGGTGGTGCCGCGTAGGGGATGCCCTCGAAGGTGCGGTAGCCGTCGTGGTCGGCGCCCCGCACCAGGCCGTCGTGGGTGCGTACCGTCGTGGTAGCGGCGGGCCGGGCGGGCTCCGTCGGTGGCGCTGCGGACCAGGCCGTCGCGAGCACGGCGGTCAGGACGCAGCCCAGGGTGGTCAGGAGGCGGTGCAGGCTCATCATCTCCCCATCCGGTCAGCTGCCGCCCATGCCGCCCTGCGCGGCGATCATGGTCATCGGCAGAGCGCGTACGGCTCTCTCCAGGCCGGGCGCGAGGGCGCCGAGACACCCGGTGCAGGCGTCGATTCTGGCCCGAAAGGTCTTCTGGTCCTGCCGGGAGACGACCGAGCGGACGCCGCCCGCAGCGGCCAGCGCCAGCAGCGCGGCGGCGGCGGCGGGGATCTCCCGCACGGGGTCGTCACCGTGCAGCGCCGTGCACACGCGGGCGCGTAGTGCGGCGGGCGCGGCGCGGTCCGTCACGGTCAGTCGCCGTGTGCCAAAGCGGGGGCGGGGCTCCCTCACGGTGAGGACTCCCATCGCGGCGAGCCGGTCCTCCACCTCCGTCAGAGTCCGCTTGCGGTGGCGGCGCACGAGGTCTTTCCAGCCGTGCCCGGCGGCGTCGTGCAGAACGCGGTCCAGGACGGGGTTACCGGTCGGTTCTGTGCCGGACACGGTGACCGTGCCGCCGTCCTCCCCGAGCCGGCCGAGCAGCGCGAGGTCGATCAGGGCGGCGGCACGAATCAGCAGCTCGGCCCGGGCACGGTCATAAGGGCCTTCGGCCGCTGCGTCGTAGGCGAGCAGGTACATCACACAGGGCAGGTCGTCGATCACACTTCGACGCTATGACCGGACACCCCGGCCCCGGATCGGCCACGAGAACGGACCGGCACTGGGAACGCAGGAGGGATCGCGGCACCGCCTCCTCCTTGAGGAGGAGGCGGTGCCGTCAAGGGCGGTGCCGTCAAGGGCGGTGCCGTCAAGGGCGTCGCGGTCGCACGAGCCCATGGTCGTAGGCGGCGACGACGGCCTGGACGCGGTCGCGCAGGCCCAGCTTGCGCAGCACCGCGGTGACATGGTTCTTGACGGTGGCCTCCGACAGGCGCAGCCGCCCGGCGATCTCCGCGTTCGACAGGGCTTGCCCGATCAGGGTGAGCACCTCCCGCTCGCGGCCGGAGAGGTCCCGCAGGGAGGGCGGCGGCGCCGGGTCGGGCGTGGTACGCAGGAAGCGGTCGAGGACGCGGCTCAGCACGACCGGCGCCAGCAGCGCGTCGCCGCGAGCGGTGAGGCGGACGGCGTCGACCAGTTCGGCGGGGCGCATGTCCTTCAGCAGAAAGCCGCTCGCCCCGGCCCGCAGGGCGGCGACCACGTGCGCGTCCACGTCCCAGGTGGTCAGCACGAGCACCCGGGCCCGACTGCCGGACTCCACGATCTGCCGGGTCGCCTCGATGCCGTCCACGACGGGCATGCGTACGTCCATGAGCACCACGTCGGGCGCCAGCTCCCGCGTCAGCCGCAGCGCCTCCCGGCCGTCGGACGCCTCACCGACCACCTCGAGGTCGTCCCGGGCGTCGAGGATCATGCGAAATCCGGTACGGACCAGGGCCTGGTCATCGGCCACCACCACGCGGAGCGTCATGACGCACGCTCCACCGGCAGCCGCGCCACCACCTCGAACCCGCCTCCGGGCAGCGGACCGGCGTGCAGGCTGCCGCCCACGAGCCGTGCGCGCTCCTTCATTCCCACAAGCCCGCGTCCCGCTCCCACCGCGGCCGAACTGCTGTGCGACGTAAGCCCGTTGTCTGCCACCGTGATTTTCACGCGGCCTCCTTCGGCCGTCACACACACGCTCACCTCGTCGGCGCCGGCCGCGTGGCGCAGCGTGTTGGTGACGGCCTCCTGGACAATCCGGTACGCCGCCAGGTCCACCGCGGCCGGCAGCCCGTCGGTGGCGCCCTCGCGGTGCACGTTCACGGTCATCCCGGTCGCGCGCACGGTGTCGGCCAGCTCGTCCAGGCGCGCGAGCGAGGGTCCCGGCTCCCGCTGCTCTCCGGCCCCGTCATCGTCCAGTTCCAACCGGAACGCACGTAGCAACAGGCGCAGTTCGCCGAGCGCCGAGCGGGCGCCCGTTTCAATGGCTTGCAGCGCCTGCCGAGCCTGTTCGGGCCGTTGGGTGAACACATCGTCGGCAGCGCCCGCCTGAATGACCATCACTGACAAGGAGTGCGCCACGACGTCGTGCACCTCGCGCGCGATCCGCGCACGCTCCTCCATCACGGCCCGGCGCAGCTCCGCCCTCGTCCGTGCCTGCTGCGCCCTGCGCCACTGCCCCCCGGTCCACGCCAGGACCACCGCCAGCACATAGACCGTCAGACCCGAGCCGCCGCCCGCCCCGAACGCCAGCGGCGCGGGCAGACACATCGCCGCGAGCGCCCGCGCCGACTCCCGCCGCGGCCGGATGGCCGACACTACGCACAACCCGACCTGCGCCGCGAGCATCGCCCCGGTCAGGGTTACCGCGGGCAGCAGCGCCCACACCGCGAACCCCGTCGCTGCGTTCGCGGCCAGTACGGTGACCGGGGCGCGGGCCTGCCACCTCAGGGCGCAGGTCTGCGCGAGGACCAGGGCCACGGCCACGGCCAGCCGTTGGCGGTGCTCCGCGCCGGCGACGAGTACTGAGGTTCCGAGGACAGCGAGCACCAGACCGGCCGACCCCCACCACAGCGCCCGGGCCGCCCGGGGCGACACCACGTCCCGCCCTTCCCCGCCGAGCGCGTCGTCCGGCTGCCTACTGCTGCGGTCCACACCCTCGACCCTACCGGCACGGGATCTGTCCGTCGCCGAGCCAGCGCGTTCATGATCTGCCGGGGAAGCAACCCTGCGGGTAGGACCGCTGGGTTGCCTCCACCTGCCGGCGATCGGAGCGGCCGACCTGGGAACCAGCACCAGGCCGCCGTAATGCGCTGAGCCCAGGACAACATCGCCTCCTACGGCGGCAATCCGCGCAGGGTGCGGTTCCACACCCATCGGATTCCTACTGATCTCTTCGGGTTGTTGTCGGGGGTGGTGACGTGTGGTGATCCCTGCGGTAGGCCGGTGGTATGCGGTACGCGCAGGGTGGTGGGCTGACCGCGGATCGGCGGCGGTTTCGCGAGCGGATCCGGTACGAGGCCGGCGAGCGGTTCGCTCGTGGAGAGAGAACCGCGGTGATCGCGAAGGATCTGCGGGTCAGTGAGCGGTCGGTGGAACGCTGGCGTCGTGCCTGGCGGGAGGGCGGAATGGACGGGCTCGCCTCCACGGGGCCGGCGAAACTGCCCAAGCTGTCCGACGAGCAGTTCGCCGAGCTGGAAGGGGAGCTGGCGCTGGGGCCGGCTGTGCATGGCTGGGAGGACCAGCGCTGGACTGTGGCCCGGATCAGGGAGTTGATCGCCAGGAAGTTCCGGCTGGACGTCTCGTCGGCGGGCGTGTGGCGGCTGATGCACCGGCACGGCTGGTCCTGGCAGTCGCCGGCCCGCCGGGCGCTGGAGCGCGACGAGGGTGCGGTGGGTTTGTGGAAGAAGGATGTGTGGCCGCAGGTGGAATGACTGCGGCGGCGCTGGGGGCGTTCATCGTCTTCGAGGACGAGGCCGGGTTCTCGATGACGCCGCCATGCGCCCGCACCTGGGGCCGGCGCGGGCTCACGCCGGTGGTGCGGGTGCGGGGCCGCTCCTGGCGCCGCTGGTCGATCGCCGCCATGTGCTGCTACCGGCCGGGCGAGACTTCGCGGCTGATCTACCGGCCGCGCCGCCACCGCAAGCACAAGGGCAAAGGACGCGACAGCTTCTCCTGGAGCGACAACCGCGACCTGGTCGTCCGCGCCCACATCCAGCTCAAGGCCCCGATCGTTTTGATCTGGGACAATCTCAACACCCACCGGGCCGCGGGGATGCGCGAGTACGCCGCGGCACACGACTGGCTCACCATCGTTCAACTCCCTTCTTACGCACCGGATCTGAATCCGGTGGAGGGCGTCTGGTCGCTGTTACGGCGCGGTCCCTTGGCCAACACCGCCTTCACCGACGACGAGCACCTCGAACGCACCCTCCGCCGGGGGCTGCGGCACATTCAGCTCCGTCCCGACCTGATCGACGGCTGCCTTGCCGGCACCGGACTCACCCTCGCGCATCGGCCGACAACAACCCGAAGACCTCAGTAGTCTGGACGCATGGAGCACCGGATCTTCAGGACGAGCGTCGCCTCGGTCTACCCGCACTACCTCGCCAAGGTGGAGCGCAAGGGCCGCACGCAGGCTGAACTCGATGAGGCCATCCGCTGGCTGACCGGGTTCGACGAGACGACCCTACGTCGCCAGCTTGACGAGGAGGCGACGTTCGCGGAGTTCTTCGCGGACGCGTCCCTGAACCCGAACGCCACGCTCATCACAGGTGTCGTGTGCGGGGTGAAGGTGCAGGAGATCGAAGATCCGCTCATGCGGAAGATCCGCTACCTCGACAAGCTCGTCGACGAAATCGCACGCGGCAAGCCTATGGAGAAGGTGCTCCGCACGGCATAGACGCAGCTCGCCTCCCATCAAGCTGCGCCATCTTGAAGTAGCTGATCAAGGTGGTGGCGTGAGGGTCGTTCGGGGTGCTCGTGCTGGTGGTGGGCGGCAGTCTGAGGTGTAGATCGTCTGGTGGGGTTGGTCTTGCGGGTTCTCGTCCGTCCCGAGATACAGGAACGGATCGCCGCGCGTCGTGCGGAGCTGGACGGACTCGATGAACAGCTGGTCAAGCAGCTGGCGGAGGTGCGGGCCGAGCGGGATGAGCTTGCCGTGGCCGAGCGGGTGTGGCAGCGGATGAGTGAGCAGCTCGCCAACGAGCGGGCCCAGGCCGGATCGCCGGTGTTTCAGGTGGCGGGTCGGGCAGTGAGGGTGGTCCCGGAGTGTGGGCCGGGAGTTTTGGATTCCGCGTTGCCGGCGGAGTATCAGCGCGTCCTGGCTGCCGTGCGGGCGGCCGGCAGTCCGGTCGCTATCCGGCAGATCGGCGAGGCGCTGGGCGTGGACACCGGGGTGCGGGGCAAGCTGGAGCCGCTGCGCGGGAAGCTGACGAAGCTGGCCGACCGCGGCTGGCAGCACAAACGGCCCAACGGGAAGTTCACCCTCCGCCCGTGACCGGCCCGCACGGACGGCAGGGCGTAACCCAGGTGCCCCCGGCGGCTGTTGGAATCGTGTGACGAAAACCAATAAGCATGCCGGAAACACTGTGTCCCTGGTCCACCACTGCCGCCTGCCGCTGTCCACGCGCACCGTGAACCACCTCGCCGATCTGCTGCGCGGCCACCTGAAGTCGATACGATCCAGGTGGCGGGCACTGCCGGCCGGGAGGATCGCCACCATCGTACTGGCCGCGCTGCGGCACGATCAGCGCCTGGCCGACATGGCCGGCAGCCGCGCGCGACCGGGCCTGCTGCGCGCCCTGTTCGTCCTGACGAACCTCGAAGGATCCCGCTGACCGATGATCTACACCCGAGACCTCCGCCCGACACCAGCATGCCCCCCGAACGACCCCCACCACCACCCTGACCAGCTCCTTCAAGCGGGCGCAGCTTCACTGAAGCTCGCAGCCACGGAGCGTCCCGGAGTCCACATAGGTTTCCGAAGCCCGATCGCCAGTCACCGGAAAGTCACATCCGGCGCGGTACGGCTCCGTCCTGCCAGCGGTAGAGGTCGCGCAGCAGGGAAATCTCGGCGCCGTGATGGATCAGCTCCCTGTTGACGTGCAGAACCCTGTTCTCCATGGGAAACCGCTCGGGACCCACCGTGGGCGGATTCTCCAGGTCAGCGTCCGAGAGTTCGCGGACCCCCGCGTTCCATCTCCCATACATCTCATCGAGCTGTTTCAGCGCCTCGTCAGCGGTCCCCGCGTAGGCGAATGCCTCGGAGTCGACGTCCTGACCGCCGAAGTACCATCCGACCCGATAGCCCAGGCACGAGACAATGATGTGCGCCAGCCGCCAGGCAATCGTGGTCACCGGCGCCGGCACCGGGTCAGGGGACGCGGAGTCCATCGTCCATTCCCCCGAGCCTTCCGACATCGGTGCGGCCGACGTGCCACGTGGGCGGATGCTCCAGCATCCGCGCACCGGCTCCCAGAAGTACTCCTCGTCGGTAAGGCCGTCCAGCCGTGGCCGCAGGTTCTTGGTCCAGTACCAGTCCAGCTGGTCCGCGAGCCGCTCGCTTCTTGTCATTTCCGCACACTACATACAACGGAGACCCGGCTGCGCCCCTCGCGGACGCCGTCGCCGACCGTGGGCCGCGAGAGCGTACCGCACCGGGAGTTGACTTCCTCCCCCGTCTAAATGCGGGGGATTCCAGCGGTCACCCGCTGGGTCTCCTGTTTCACCGACGACCGCCCCGTCCGGGAGGGCTCCCGTTGAGGTCTTACACCGTCTCCACAGGCAGACACGGCCAGCCCGGCCGCCAGAATGTTGCGTGCCGCGTTCACGTCGCGGTCATGCACGGTGCCGCAGTCGCACGTCCACTCGCGGACGTTCAGCGGCAGCTTCTCACGGACCGTGCCGCAGGCCCCGCACAGCTTCGAGCTGGGGAACCACCGGTCCACGGTCACGAGACTGCGCCCGTACCAGGCGCACTTGTACTCGAGCATGGAGCGGAGTTCCGTCCAGGATGCGTCGGAGATGGCGCGCGCCAGCTTGCCGTTCTTCAGCAGGTTGCGGACGGTGAGGTCCTCGATCACGACCGTTTGGTTCTCACGGACGAGCCGAGTCGACAGCTTGTGCAGGAAGTCCCGGCGCCGGTCGGCGATGCGGGCGTGAATGCGGGCGACCTTTCGGCGAGCCTTCTCACGGTTCGCCGACCCCTTCGCCTTACGGGACAGCTCCCGCTGCGCTTTGGCCAGGCGGGCGCGGTCACGGCGTTCATGCTTCGGGTTGGCGATCTTCTCCCCGGTCGACAGGGTCACGAGCGAGGTTATGCCCGCGTCGACGCCGACCGCGTTCTTCGTGGCCGGTGCCGGGGTGATGGCGTCCTCGCACAGCAGGGACACGAACCAACGCCCGGCCGCGTCACGCGAGACGGTCACCGTGGACGGTGCCGCACCCTCCGGAAGGAGGCGGGACCAGCGGATGTCCAGCGGCTCCGCCATCTTCGCCAGAGTCAGCTTCCCGTCGCGCCACTTGAAGCCGGAGCGGGTGTACTCGGCCGACGGCCGGGACTTCTTCCGGCTCTTGAAACGCGGATACTTGGCACGCTTGGCGAAGAAGTTCGCGAACGCCGTCTGAAGGTGCCGCAGCGCCTGCTGAAGGGGCACGGACGACACCTCGGCCAGGAAGGCCAGGTCCTCCGTCTTCTTCCACTTGGTCAGCGCGGCGGACGACTGCACGTAGGAGGTACGGCGCTGCTCGCCGTACCAGGCGCGGGTGCGCTCCTCCAGCGACTTGTTGTAGACGAGGCGGACACAGCCGAACGTGCGCGACAGCTCCGCTGCCTGCTCGTCCGTGGGGTAGAAGCGGTACTTGAAAGCCCGCTTCACCTGCTGCGTCATGCTTCACATTCTATCAGTTCCCATGTAAGCAACGCCCGTTACTTGGATGGCAGAGCAATTTTCGCCGCTGCGCGGCTCCGATCCGAGGATGCGCCTCCTCCCCGCCCTGAAGGACGGGGCTTCCACGCAAGGAGATTCCGATGACGCTGGGGGCTGATGTGCCCTGCAGGCCGCGCCGCCGCGAGTGGCTGTTTGACATTAACAACCCGGCTCGCTGGGTTGGGTTCAATGGCCCAAATGCGACGGCCTTGACCCATGATATGACGGATGATCAAGTTCGCAGACGCCCGCCCGAGATCAGCATGAGTATCCCGAGCGAGCGCCAGGCCAGAGCCTCAGACCAGCATGTTCGAAGATGGCGAAGACTCTATAAACGCCAGGACCACGCAACGGGCGACCACCGTCGAGGAGGCGCGCGTCGAGCCGACCATCGAGTGCCGAGCGGAAGCGTTGACCCTCGGCATCTTCAACCTCGCCCGCCACCAAGGCATTGTTCAGGACAGGGCAACGCCCCACGAAGCTCCCGACGTCGATGCCACCCCTTCTGAGCCCAGAGACCGCGGCTCCTGCCCACAAGCTCGAACGAAGACGCGCGTGCTACGACGCACGCAGGGTCCGGTGCACCGACAAGTGCAAAGTGTATGCGGCTGGTGACGATCAAGACACCCGTGACCGTAGCGAGGCGTGGTCGTGATCTCGACTTGGCAGGGTGGCCACATGAACACTCTGCGGCGGGACCGTCGACCCCGCAGGAACTCGAGTCAGGAAACGAGCCCGGTCATCCGAGCATGCAAGGCTGCCGTCGGCCTCATGCTCACGCTGGCCGCCATGACGTCCGTCCTCTCCGGGTGCTCCTCCAGCGGGGCAGCCGACGTGAAGCTGGTCGTTCCCTCGGTCTTCTACGTTTCCCGCGATCCGCAACAGGCCGCATCCGACCTGCGGGTCGAAGAGAGAGCCGGCGGAGCGACGGTCAGACTGAGGGTGACCTTCGACGCCAGTGATCTGAAGGGCATCGTCACCGTCAAGCGGGCGCTCGATGCATGCGCCGTCCACTTGCCCGTCTACCACTGCGACACGCAGGCGGGTCCAACGGGTGGAGGCGGCATCCAGGCCTTCCACCTGAGTCCCGCGAAAGGCGCGAAGGCGGGTGACTCCGGGGTGCTGCGCTACCGCGTGACCGCGCCCGGACTGCCGCCCGTCAGAGGCCACTCCCTCATCGTGGTCGGCAAACCGAAGCTCCGTGTCACGCTTCACCCCGATCCCGGCCGGGTGGAACCTGGCGGGAGCCTGTCGGTCGGACTGACCGTACGCAACGTCGGCGACGTGGCCGCCCGTGGAGTGGCCCTGCGCATGACAGCACGCGACGGCATCACCCTGACCGACCGGCACCGCAACTGCCGCTATCGAGGCGGCACTTCGGCGTGGTGTCGGCTCCTCGCGGACGACGTCGTCATTCCGCCCGGCCGGTCGTACGGCCTGGATGCCCGCGAGCACTTGCGGGCCGCACCGGATGCCACCTATCCGACCGTCATCTTCAGTGCTGATGCCATCGGCACCGACTACGTGCCCCCGGCCGAAATCGCATCGACGTACCGTGCCGGCAGCGGACCTCCACTGCATTTCGTTCCGGCCTCCAAGGCCGACGCCGGTGTGACGAGCACAGCCGGCGACGATCCACAGGTGCTGCACGTGACCGTCCACAACCAGAGCGAGCTGGCCGCGGTCGCCGACACCGCGCGCGGTCCCATCGGCAGTCACGCCACCGTGCGGATCGGCGTGCGGAACAACGGTCCCGGTTCGCTGACGGCACCGGTGAAGGTCGTCTTCACGGTGCCCGAGGGCACCACTGTCATGGCGTCGCCATACCGCTTCGAACGCGACGAGGAGGTGATCGACCAGGACTGCCGGGCCGTCACCGCCGACGGCACGCCACTTGCGGAAGCCTCCGCCAGGCAGCCGAGTGCCAGACGGTACGTGTGCAAGGCGCGCGTCGGATCGGTGGGGGCCACGACGACGTTCCCGTTCACTCTGCGCATCGACAAGGACAGCGCCGACGACAGTGGCCAGGTCACGGTCTCGGACAGCGACCCGCGACACCCCAGCGGCGACACCGAGCCGGCTGATGACGCGGCGGACGTCGCCGTGTCCGTGTGGCCGGGGCCGGCCTGGGCCACCCCCGGCTTCTACATCGCCGCTGCTGTCGTCATCCCGCTGCTCAGCCTCGCCGTCGCCCTGTACGCGCGGCGCCGTGCGGCATCGCGAGGACATCGGGGATGAAGCCTGTGTAGCTCGCCCGCTCCCCGCACGCGGGAAGCATGGCGCGAGGTCCCGCGCTGACCACGGGCGGATCAAGATATGCCTGGAATGTCCAATCGGGTGAAAGGTGAGCTCCGGACGAACCCGCTCCGGCCGGGAGGGCGTCGTGCGGGTCATGGATGTGATTCACGAGGTGCACGTGTCGGAACCGGGCCTGGTGGTGGTCGACATCGCGGCCGCCGATGACCAGACCGCGTTCGCCTTTCACGCCGCACTCGCCGCGATGTGGGCCATCACCACCGTCGAGCGCACAAGCCGCGGCCCCGGACAACACGGGGTCCGGCTCCGCTGCTACCTCGACATGCGCCAGTCCCCCAGGCCTTGAACCAGGCCACCTCCGGTGCGGCGGACATATCCGCCGCACCAACGCGTCGCCGACACCCAAGCAACTGCGCGGCCGGACAGGCGTCCGGGCCCACCGGTCGGATCAATCGGCGCAGGTGTCGAGCCTGGACGACAGGGCCGACTTCTCCTGGTCGGTGGTGGTCAGCTTCCACACCGATTTGATGTGCGTGTAGTTCTTGGCATACGTGCACCAGAACGCGTGATTGGTGGGCTTCCAGTCGGCCGGCCCGCTGTCGGACTTCAACTGTTCGCAGACTCCGAGGCGATCAGCAGTTGGGCGTCCTTGAGGTCGTTGGCGAAGGCTTTGCGCTGGTCGACAGTCCAGGTGTCGGCGCCGACTGGCGAGGAGCGCTGTTCCATGGGCGTGATATTCCGGGTCTGGCAGTAGTACCGGCGTGGTGTCAGAGGCAGGGGTTAGGGTGCATCGCCGTGGACGCTACTGATCTTGACTACCGGGCGCGGACGCAGACCGGCTGCATCCCTCCGCATCTGGTCGCCCGGCTTCTCGAACTTGGCCATGCCGAGAAGGTGGAGTTGTCGGCCGGCCGCGGGGAGTGGTTCTGCGCGCGGGAGTGGGCGCGGCTGCTCGGCGAGCAAGGTCGGCAGGCCGAGGCGCTGGAGGTGCTCGGCCAGTACCTCGCCACCGGCTGGTGGACTGCCACCGAGGCTACCGCCGAACTGCTGGAGCTCTGGGGTCGGGCCGAGGAAGCGATCGAGCTCACGCGGGCCCGGATGGAGGCCGGGCACCCGATGGCGCTGGAGTCCTACGCCCGGCTGCTCGCCCGCCATGGCCGCGGCGACGAGGCGTTCACCTTGTTGCGGCCTCACATCGACGACTACTTCCTCGCCAGAGCTCTGGTCGACGTCTCCGAAGGCGCCGGCCGCGACGAGGAAGCCACCGCGCTGCTTGCGGCCCGGATCCCGGCCGAGCACCGGTGCGACTCGCCGTGGTGCTGCCGGGCTCTGGACCCCGACATGGCGATCGGCCTGCTCGCGACGATCCGCGGGCGCCAGGGTCGCGTCGATGAGGCGATCGCCCTGCTGCACACCCGCAATGGTGCCTCACTCAACGGCCGTGACCAGCTTGCCGACCTGCTTGCTCGGCACGGGCGGATCGAAGAACTGCGTACCTATGCGGCGGCCGACGACCTTGGGTACGCCGTGCAGCGGCTCGCGGAGTTGCTGGAGGAGCGCGGCGACGTGGAGGGCGCGATCGCAGTGTACCGGCAGACCGACGAATCAGCCGCCCGCCGGACCAACTCGACCGTGTTGTTTGCGCACCTTCTGGCCCGGCACGGCCGCGGCGACGAGGCGATGGACGTGATGCGCGCACTGGCCGATTCCCACAGCGGTGACGACTGGATCCTCCACACGCTGTGCACTCTGTACACCGACCAAGGGCGCCCCCAGGATGCCCTGGCCCATCTCGATGCTCTCAAGGCACGCCGCGGCGGCGAGGAGGAGTGGGACCTGTTCTGGATCCGGCTGCCGCTGATGGCCGCCTGCGGCCGCGTTGATGAAGCGGTCGAGCAGGCCCAGGCCCACCCCGAGGGCAATACCTCGTACGCGGCGCCGCACATCGCCGAGCTGCTCGCCGGCGCTGGACGTACCGAGGAGGCCATTGCCGTTCTCGAACAGCACTCGTCAGCCAATAGCCATGACCTGGCTGGGTACCTCATCGACCTCGGCCGCATCAAGGAGGCTCTGGTCGTTCTCCAGCGAACCGGCGCCCGGCCGCCCGCCAGGCCGTCGGCCGGCCCATGGCACGACAAGCCCCCGTTCTGAGGTTCTGCCCGGCACAGCCCTGGCGGTCCGCGAAGCGGTGACCCGGCCGGGCGCCCACCTCGCCCGGTTGGGCCTCGGCATACAACTGGTCGTACGTGGGCGCCTCGGCGCCGCTGTGGGAGCGCTGACCGCCGCGCTTCGACGACGGCTGGTCCTGTCCTGCGTGGACGACTTGCTCGCGGTCCTGGACTCGCCCGAGCGGGCGCGTTCCTTGTCGACCGTGCGCGAGGCGATCTCCTTCGCCCGCTCGGTGCTCTCTCCACGCGCTTCGGCGCTCTCCTGGATGTGCTCTTACCGGCGTTCCCGTTTCGAGTTCGACGCCGCGTGGCAGGACCGCTGTTCCTTCCTGCTAATCCGGTGGTTCCTGTATCTCCCCCTCGGTCTCGCTTTCGCCTTCTTGCAGTTCTTCCGCGTCAGGCGAGGGTTGCTTCACCTCTTCCGGCATGTCGTCGGTGGGCGGTGGCTCCCGCGGGACGGGCCCTTGGGAATCCTGCTCGACTTTCCCGTCTTTCCTGTCTTTCCCATGGTCCATGGAATTGCTCCGATGAGTCTTCGAGCCGTGATCCTCGATCACGAGTGGGCGGCCGCGAGCACCTCGTCGGCCAGCGGTTTGTCCAGGGCCGCGTGGACCAGACCGTCCGCCAGGCGGGGCATCTCGCGTCCCGCGACGAGGCTGCTCAGCTTCTCGGGCGAGGACGGCAGGCCGAGCCGGCGGGCGCCGTCGAGGGCCTTGCGGTCGATGTAGGGCGCGAACTCCTGCCACAGGCCCTGTACGTCGCGCAGGAAGATGTCGGCCCCCGTCGGCCCGATCCCGGGGATGTCCATCAGGGCCTGTCTGGGGTCGGGTTCCTCACGCAGCCTGCGTAGATCGCCGTCGTAGCGTTCGAGGAGCAGTTCCGCGCCCTTGCCGAGCATGGTGGACGTGCGCTCGTCATAGCGGCGGTAGCCGCCCTCGCCGAGTGCGTCCACGCGTTCCTGCCAGGAGGCGTCCGCCATCGACCGCGCGTCACGCAGTCCGGCGTCGAACAGTGCCCGAGCCGCGGCGACCGCTGTGTCGGCCCTGATGCGGGCGCTGAGGAGGACGGCCAGCACGAGCGTCTGGTACAGGGGGCCCGGGGTGTTGCGCAGTCTGATACCGGCCTGCGCGGGATAGGTGTGTTGCTGCCGATCAAGCAGAGCGCGGACGACAGCCTTGTCCGTCACGCCGGACGTCTTCTTGGTGGATTTCCTGTCGGTCTTCGTACTCATCGCCCGTCACCGACTCGTCACCGTTTCAACAGTCTTTTCGGTATTCCGCGGCACGCCGCGCGCCCGCGCAGCCGACTTCTGCGGCACGCTTCCACAGGGCGTCGTTCCGCCCGGTCCGTGTACCCCTCCCGGTGCGATCGATGCGGCCGTTTGTCCCCACGGGTCCCGGGAACGCGGGCAGCATGGGTGGTGACAGCGGAGGCAGCGGCAAGCAACGGAAGTCCGCGTCCGGCGGCTCCGGTCGGTCCCTGGACAAGTACCGGGCGAAGCGCAAGAGCGGACACACGCCGGAACCCATGGGCGGCACGTCGGCCAAGGGCGGCAAGCGCCGTTTCGTGGTCCAGAAACATGCGGCGACGGCGTTGCACTACGACTTCCGGCTCGAGGCGGGTGGCGTCCTGAAGTCGTGGGCCGTCCCGAAGGGGCCGTCCACCAACCCCAAGGACAAGCGCCTGGCGATGCTCACCGAGGATCACCCGGTGGACTACCTCGGGTTCGAGGGCGTCATACCGTCGGGCGAGTACGGCGCGGGCAAGGTCATCGTCTGGGACACCGGCACGTACCGGAACCTCGCCGAGCACGAGGGCAGGAAGGTGCCCGTCAGCAAGGGCGTGGGCGAAGGCCATGTGAAGGTGTGGCTGGACGGCGAGAAGCTGCACGGCGGCTACGCGCTGACCCGGACCGGCCGTGACGGCGAACGCGAGCGCTGGATCATGATCAAGCTCGCCGACGAGGGCGCCGACGCCCGCCGGAATCCGGTGAGCACCGAGCCGACCTCCGTGCGCAGTGGTCGCACCCTGGACGACCTGTCCCAGGACGACGAGAAGCAGGACGACGAGAAGACGAGCAAGGGCGGGAAGTAGCCCTGGTCGAAGTCGGAAAGGCGTGGGCCCGCGGGGCGCGGTGGCGGGTGATGGTCCATCACGGTGATGCTCGGGCGGCCGGGGCCTCTTTCCCGGCGTGCGCGGGGCATGGGCGTCGCCGTGCGCGGTACACGTTGCTGGTCCGTGACGGTTGGCGCCGGTGAGGAGGGGCGATGCGGCGGTCGTGGCGCGCGGCCTGGGGTGAGGTGCTGGTGTGGTGGGCGGTACTGGTCGTCGTCGAGCTGATGTTCATCAGTTCGGTCTCGGTGCTCGAACTCGTCGTGGCGGCCGGAGGGGCGGCGATCGGCGCGGTCGCCGCACGGGCCGTGCACACGGCCTCAGGCGCCGGTCTCGGCGGCACCGCCCGGTGGGGTGCGGCCCTGCTCGCGTGGCCCGGCGCGGTGTTCACCGACATGGCGGGGCTGTGCGCGGTCACCGTGCGCGTCCTGCGCGGTCGCCCGGCCGAGGGAAGCCTGCAGCGGCTGACGCTGAAGTCCGGTACGGGGGCGGCGTGGGCCTGCGGGGTCCTGTCGTCCACGCCCGGCGCGTACGTCGTCGACGTCCCCCGGGGGAAGGGTACGGAGGGGCGAGTGATCGTCGCCCATGTCCTGACCGGTGACCGCACACGGCTGGAGCGGCTGCTCACCAGTGGCGGGCGGCGGTGAACGCGTGGTTGGCGGCCGCCGCGGTGCTGTCGACCCTGGGGATGCCGCCGTGCGTGTGGGTGGCGGCCCGGGGGTCGGCACAGGAGCGGCTCGCGGGGCTCAGTCTGGCGACCGCCTTCGTCACCGTGCTCTTCCTGCTGACGGCGCAGGGCGTCGGCCGCAGCTCCTACGGCGACCTCGCCCTCGTCCTCGCGGTGCTCGGGCCCGCCGGAACGCTGGTCTTCGCCAGGTTTCTGGGCGGACGCTCGATCGACGCCGGCGACACGGGACGGCGTGAGGAGGAGTGAGGTGACGATTCGTCATGGGTGCGCGGTCGCGCTGCTCGTCATCGGCACCGGCGTGCTGCTGCTGTGCGCCGTCTGGCTGGTGGTACTGCCGCGGCCGTACCAGCGCCTGCACGCCCTCTCCCCCGCCACCTCCGTCGGAGGGCCGCTCGTCGTGCTCGCCCTCGCTGTCGAGACGGGCCCCGGGCGTGCCGCCGTCAAGCTGCTGCTCATCGGCGCGATCATGGCCGCCGGCGGCGCGGTCACGGCGATGGCCATCGGCAGAGCGACGGCCCAGCGCGACCGCCTGGTGCGAAGGGACTCCCCGCAGTGAACGCCGCCGGAGTCGAGGAGTATCTGATCGCCGTGGCGTTGGTGCTGGTCACGGTGACCGCGACCGTGGCGGCGCTCACCCGTGACCCGGTGCGCCAGGCCGTGGTGCTGGCCCTGCTCGGTCTGTGCCTCGCCCTGCTCTTCACCTTTCTCCAGGCGCCCGACGTGGCGCTGTCCCAGTTGGGGGTGGGCTCGGTGGTCACACCGTTGCTGATCCTGCTGACGGTGCGGAAGGTGCGCCGCACCTCGGGACCGCGCGGGGGTCGGAACGGGCGCCCGAAGGGACGGCGCCGATGAGCCGTACCGTGCGCATCCGGGTCTTCTGGGCGGCGGCCGTCGTCTTCGCGGTGGCGTTCACGGCCGCCTGTACGGGGCTGCCGCGCTTCGGGAGCGAGGTGCACCCCTACGCCACGCGCGCGGTGGCGGCCTCCCTGCGGCAGCGCACCGCCAACGTGGTCTCGTCCGTCAACTTCGACCAGCGGGCCCTGGACACGCTCGGAGAGGAGTCGATCCTGTTCGCCTCGGTGCTGGGAGCCATCGTGCTGCTGCGCCACGCCCGCGACGAGAGCGTCGGCCGTCCGCGGGCGGGACGCGTGCTGCCCACGACCCGGCTGCTGGGCGCGGTGCTGCTGCCCGTCACGCTGCTCACCGGCGTCTACATCGTCGCGCACGGCCAGCTGTCGCCCGGCGGCGGCTTCCAGGGCGGTGTCATTCTCGCCACCGGGCTGCATCTGGCGTACATCGCCGCGGACTACCGCGTCCTGAAGCGGATCCGGCCGCTCGCCGTGCTGGATGTGGCCGATGCCCTGGGCGCGGGCGCCTTCGTGGCCCTGGGATTCGCCGGACTGGCCGCCGGCGGGGCCTATCTGCAGAACGTGCTGCCGCTCGGCACGTTCGGACAGCTCTCCTCCGGCGGCCTGGTACCCCTCCTCAACGCGGCGGTGGGTGTGGAGGTCGGCTCCGGCGTCATCGTCCTGCTGGCCTCCTTCCTCGACCAGGCGGTCGAGGTCAGATCCCCGGACAACTCGGAGTCGGAGAAGGGGGGCGGCTCATGATGGTCCTGCCCTTTCTCGTGGCCGGCTGGATCTTCCTCGTCGGGGTGTACGGGATGGTCACCAGCCGCAACGCCATCCACGCCATCGGCTGCCTCGCCGTCGCACAGTCGTCGACGTACGTACTGCTGCTCACCGTCGGATACCGTCGTGCCGCGACCGCCCCGTACTTCACCGACACTCCGCTGCGCACACGCGTAGTCGACCCGGTCGTGCAGGCCCTCGCCCTCACCGACGTCGTGGTCGGCGCGACCGTGACGGCGTCGCTGCTGGCGCTGGCCCTGCAGGTGCGCAAGCGGCACGGCACCGTCGACCCGGACGCCCTGACCGGGCTCAGGGGGTAGCGGGCGGGGTGGTGCGTACCGCGGATCTGCTGCCGCTCGCCGTCGCCGTCCCGCTGCTGGGCGCCGTCGTGCTCGTCATCGGCGGACGATGGCTGCCGCGGGTCGCCATCGACTCGCTGGCCGCCGCCTGGGCCACGCTGGAGGTCGCGTGCCTCGTCCTGCTGTGGGCGCGCACGGGCGACGGCCACAGTGTGTCCTGGGTCGGCGGCTGGCATCCGGTCCGTGGGGAGAGCGTCGGCATCGTGCTCGCCGGGGACAGGATCGGCGTCGGTCTGGCACTGCTGACGAGTGCGCTCGTCCTCGCGGTCGTCGTCTACTCCTGGCGCTACTTCGACGAGCCCCCGGCGCGGCACGCCGGGGTGTTCCCCGCTCTCATCCTGCTGTTCGAGGCGGGCATGTGCGGCTTCGCGCTGACGGGTGACCTGTTCGATGCCTTCGTCTTCTTCGAGCTCATGGGCGCCGTCGCCTACGCGCTCACCGGCTACCGCATCGAGGACCCCCGTCCGGTGCAGGGCGCGCTGATCTTCGGCATCGTCAACTCGCTCGGCGCGTATTGCTCGTTGCTCGGCATCGGGCTGCTCTACGCCCGTACCGGTGAACTCGGCTTCGCGCAGATCGGGCTGAAGCTGGCCGGACATCGCTACGACGCCCTGCTCGTGGTCGCCTTCGTGCTCGTGGTCACCGGACTGCTGGTCAAGGCGGCTGTGGTGCCCTTCCACTTCTGGCTGCCCGACGCCCACTCCGTCGCGCCGACCCCCGTGTGCATGCTGCTGTCGGGCGTCATGGTCGAGCTCGGCGTCTACGGCACCGTCCGGGTGTACTGGACGGTGTTCTCCGGCCCGCACGGCATCGCGCAGCCGCACCTGCGGGCCGTGTTCGTCGCAGCCGGGGTGCTGACCGCGCTGGTGGGCGCGGTGATGTGCTGGCAGCAGCGGCACCTCAAGCGCATGCTGGCCTTCTCGACCATCGGCCACGTCGGACTCTTCCTCGTCGGCATGGCGCTGCTCACCCCGGCCGGAACCGCCGGCGTGGCCCTCTACGTCGCCGCGCACGCCGGGGTGAAGGCGGCCCTGTTCGCCACCACGGGCGTCCTGCTCGACCGGCACGGCTCCGTCGACGAACACGGACTGCACGGGCGTGGCCGCGATCTGCCGCTCGCCGGTGCGATGTTCGCCCTCGGCGGGCTCGCGCTCGCCGGTCTGCCGCCGTTCGGCACCGCCCTGGGCAAGGCCGTCACCGAGCACGCCGGCGAGGAACGGTTCCCCTGGCTGCCCGCCGTGTTCGTCCTCGTCTCGGCCGCCACCGGCGGAGCCGTACTCCGCGCGTCCGCCCGGATCTTCGCCGGCGCCGGGCCCCGGCCGCGAGAACGGTACGCGGGCCCGGAGACCACCGGCACCGGCGAGGAGCCCGAGATCCGCGATCCGCAGCGCCGTATCCCGGTCCCCATGCTCGCCGTGCCGGCCGTCCTGCTCTGCGCCTCGCTCGCCGTCGGACTGCTGCCCGGGGTAGGTCACGCACTCGCCCGCGCCGCCCGGCAGTTCACCGACCGCACCGCCTACACGGCTGCGATCTTCGGGCACATCGTCGCCCCGTCCTCCCCCGTGCCGGACACCGCCTGGACCGCCGAGGGCGTCCTCCTCGCACTCGCCTCCACCGCTCTGGCCGTACTGCTCGCGTCGGCCGCCGTCTGGGGTGCGCGGTGGCCGGGCGCGGCCCGCGTCGGGCCGGTGTGCCGAGCGGTGGGCCGTGAGGTGATCCTGCCGCTGCGCCGACTGCACTCCGGTCACCTCGGCGACTACGTGGCCTGGCTCGCCGTCGGTGTGGCGGTGTTCCTCGTCGTCATGGCGGTGTAGTGCGTCGATCTGGCGGTGTGGTGCGTCCGCATGCGCCTGCCCGCTGCGGGAACTCGGAGAAGGCGAGGAACGGTCCTCGCGGTGGAGGGAGGTGGATGCGCGATGCCCGTCTCCGCTTCCGTGGCGGATCTGTTGGAGACCGTGCCCGACGACGAGCGCAGGGCGCTGCGGCGGTCGGCCGGCCCGAGCTCCCGAGCTCCCGAGGCCGATGCTGGTCACGCTGACGGAGCGCTACTTCTCGGATCCGCAGTGGATATTCGAGCGCAAGCTCGACGGGGAGCGCTGTCTGGGTTTCCGTGACGGCGCCGACGCGGGGCTGCTCTCCCGCACCGGCCAGTCGCTCACGGACACCTATCCCGAGATCGCGGAGGCGCTCGGCGGACGGGACTGCGACGACTTCGTGGTGGACGGCGAGATCGTCGCCTTCGAGGGAACCCGGACCAGCTTCGCACGACTGCAGCAGCGCATCGGGATCCACGACCCGTGCCAGGCACGCGCCAGCCGAGTGGTGGTGACGTACTACGAGGAGCTAACACAACGCCTGGACTCGCCTGTAGGTGACCACACAGCAGGCGAGCTTCAGGAACGCCTCGTGGATGTCGTCGCGGATCTCCCAGCGGATCCGTAGCCGTCCGCTTGATGCCGCGCTTCCACAGGAGCAGACAGTACTTGTCGAAGCCGTAGCCCCGGTCGGCGAACAACTGCCGCGGCCGGTGACGGGGGCGACCGGTCACTCCGCGGATCCGCGGGATCGCGTCGAGCAGGGGCAGCAGCTGGGTGATGTCGTGGCGGTTGCCACCGGTCAGGGTGATGGCGAGCGGGTTCCGCCTGCGTCGGTGATGACGCGGTGCTTCGAGCCGGGCCGGGCACGGTCGACCGGGCTTGGCCCGGTTTTGGGCCGCCCCGACGGGCCTCGTGGTGGGATCCGTCGATCACCGCCCGGGACCAGTCCAGCTTCCCGGCACGGTGCAGCTCGGTCAGCAGCACCTGGTGCAGCCGGTCCCACACCCCGGCCTCGTGCCAGTCCCGCAGCGGGCTCCAGCACGTCGTCACGGACCCGAAGCCGAGCTCCTGCGGCAGCCACTCCCACTGGATCCCGGTGTGCAGCACGAACAGGATGCCCTGCAGGCAACCACGGTCGTCCAGTGGCAGCCGGCCGGGATGGCGCGGACGCCGCTGCCTGACCGGCAGCAACGGCTCGATCCGCCCCCACAGGTCATCCGGCACCATCCACGGAGCACCGTTCCCCTTCCCCATGACTCGTTCAACGAGCCAGCCAGGAAGGAGATATGGCTACGACCAGGCCTTCTATTAGGTGCTCTAACTCCCGCAGCTGACGGCCTGGAAAATAGGGTGCGGTCGGCTGAGCTGGGGTGATAGGTAAGCGATGTGACAGAGAGTCTTGAGTTTTCCACCCTGCTGCAACTGATCGACGAGCGGTCGGCCGCGTTCCGGAGCGCGGTTGCCGCCGCGCCCACCCTTGACGCGCCGGTGCCGTCCTGCCCCGAGTGGACGTTGTTCGATCTGGTGCAGCACCTGGGTACGGGCCAGCGCTGGTGGGCCGCGATCGTCGCCGCGGGCCCGGCCGAGGCTCCGCCGGCCAAGGATGCCGCGGAGGTGCCGCGCGAGCTCGAGGCGCTACTGGCCTGGTACGCCGAGTCGAACGAGCTGCTGCTGAGTGCGCTGCGCGAGGCTGGCCCGGAGCGCGAGTGCTGGGCGTGGTGGGCCGCCGGCGTGTCGCCGGCGAATGCCTGGGGCGTTGCCCGGCGCCGGGTGCACGAGGTGCTGGTGCACACCTACGACGCCCAGCTCGCCGCAGGCGCCGTGCAACCGATGCCGGCGGACGTCGCGATCGACGGCGTGGCCGAGTTTCTCGACACCTGCAACTCCACCCCGGCGGCCTGGCCGCACGAGGCCGCCACCATCCACTACCACGCCACCGAGGGCCGCTCCTGGCTCCTCGCGTTGGACGGCACCGGCGCCTGGCCCGCACCCCTCACGGACGACGCCGCGCCCGCCTCCGCTTCGGCCACGGGCACGGCCGAGCAGCTGCTCCTCTTCGTCTGGGGCCGCCTCACGCTGAGCGACCTGAAGATCGAGGGCGACCAGCAGGTGTTCGAGCAGCTGATCGCCTGGGAGCCCGAGGAGTAGCCAGTCAATACCGCCAGCGGACGGCCTTGATGACGTCCGCGTCGGTGAACATCGCGAACAGCTCCGCCTCCGCGTGGCGGACGGCCACTACGGCCTCGTACAGCTCGGGCCCGAGCGCCTCCCGCAGCACTGCCGTCTCAGCCAGGAAGGTGATATGGCTACGACCAGGCTTTCTGTTAGGTGCTCTACGTCTTCGACGTGCCGTACCTGGCCGGACACGATCTGACCGAGCTGCCCCTGCGCACCCGCAAGGCCCTCTTGCGCCGCGCCGTCGCCTTCGCCCCGCCCCTGCGCTTCACCCCGCACCGCAACACCGACGGCGAGGCGTATCTGCGCCAGGCGTGCGAGCGCGGCTGGGAGGGCGGCGTCATCGCCAAGCGGGCGGACAGCCGCTACGAGCAGCGGCGCTCGACGAAGTGGCTCAAGTTCAAGTGCGGGCGGCGCCAGGAGCTGGTGATCGGCGGATTCACCGAGCCCCAGGGCAGCCGCACCGGCTTCGGGGCGTTGCTGGTCGGTCATTACGAGGGACGGCGCCTGGTCTACGCGGGCAAGGTCGGCACCGGCTACGACCGTGCCACGCTCGACGGGCTGCGGGCGCGGATGGACCGTCTGAAACGCGGCCGCTCACCGTTCGCGGGCCGTGCCCCATGGGAGTGCGGCGCCCACTGGACCGAGCTGCGGCTCGTCGCCGAGATCGGGTTCACGGAGTGGACGGACGACGGGAAGCTGCGCCACCCGCGGTTCGTCGGACTGCGGACCGACAAATCCGCGCGGAAGGTCGTACGGGAGCGGCCCGACGGGACGGGCGACAGCTGACGAGCCATAGCTGAGGTCGAGCTCAAGAGCTCTCAAGAGCCGAGAAAGAGCGCATGAGTGCCAGGACCAAGGACGAGATACGGGTCGGCGGCCGGCGCATGCCGCTGTCGAACCCCGACAAGGAGCTGTTTCCGGACGACGGCATCACGAAGGCCGAGCTGATCGACTACTACCGCACCGTCGCGTGCCCGATGCTGACCCACCTCAAGGACCGGCCGCTGGTGATGGAGCGCTATCCGGACGGGTACCAGGGAAAGTCCTTCTTCCACAAGGACGTTCCCGACTACTTCCCCGACTGGATCCACACCGTCCGGGTGCCCAAGGAGGGCGGCAGCCTCACCATGGCGGTCTGCGACGACACGGCCACCCTGGTCTACCTCGCCAACCAGGCGTGCATCACCCCGCATCCGTGGCTGAGCCCCGCCGACTGCCTCGACTGCCCCGACCGGCTGGTCTTCGATCTCGACCCGCCCGAGGGCGAAGGCGACGGCGACGGCTTCGAGGCCGTTCGGTGGACCGCCCGCCAACTCGGGGATCTGCTCACGGAACTCGGGCTTCGCCCCGCGCTGATGACGACGGGATCGCGCGGCATGCATCTGCTGGTCCTGCTCGACCGGCGTACAAACTTCGACACCGCACGGCACTTCGCCCGCCGGGTCGCCGACGTGCTCGCCGCACGTCACGACGACCGGCTGACCACCGAGCCGCGCAAGAACAAGCGCCGGGGCCGTCTCTACCTGGACACCCAGCGCAACGCCTACACCCAGACCTCGGTCGCCCCCTATGCCGTACGGGCCCGCCCACACGCCCCGGTCGCAACTCCCCTGGACTGGGACGAACTCGACGACCCGGACCTGGGACCGCGGCAGTGGACACTGCGCACCCTCCCCGAACGCCTGGACAAGCACGGGGACCCGTGGAAGGGGCTCAGCCGCTGCCGGCGCTCCCTCCGCGCGGCGCAACGGCGCCTCGACGACCTCGCATGATGTCGCGGAACGGGACGTGGCGGAACAGCTGAGTCGCCCGGTCGGGCGAAGGCGCGCAGTATGGAAGGCGGCTTCGGCCATGAGGGCCATGAGGGCCATGAGAGTTCAAGAGTTCTGACGGCCTCCGTCCCCATCGCCACCTGATCACCAACCCCCGCCGCCCCCACGGCCTCGGCAAAACCCCACTTCCAAGGACGCAACCAAGGGCAGTGATGTCCTGCGTGGTGGTGGCCGTTGGGTGCTCATGGCCGGTGATGGTCGGTGCGGTGGCGGCTCGGTGGTGTTCCCCATTGACGCGTGAAGGCCCGGGAGAACGCCGATACCGAGGTGTAACCGACGCTTCTGGCCACGGCCGGCAGTGCGTCGGCGGTGTCACGCAGGCGTCGGCCGGCCAGTTCCAGGCGCCAGCGGGTGAGGTAGGCCAGTGGTGGCTCGCCGACGAGGTCCGTGAAGCGCCGAGAGAGTGTGGCGCGGGAGACACCGACCCGGTGTGCCAGTTCCTCGACGGTCCAGGGCCGGGCCGGGTCCTCGTGCAGGAGTGAGATCGCGGCAGCGACCTCCGGGTCACGCAGGCCCAGGACCCAGGAGGTGCCGTGCTCGCCCTGATCTGCGGTCCACCGGCGCAGGATGTGGACGAACAGCACGTCGGTCAGCCGGTCGATGACCGTCTGGGAACCGGGCCGGGGTTCGGCAAGTTCGGCTGTGAGCATCCGGAGGGTGTCGGCGAGCTCGCCGCCCTCGGGCGCTTCGCCGTCGGCAGCGGGCAGCACCAGCACCGGTGGGAGCGTGAGCAGCGGGCGGGAGACGCGTCCGTCGAAGCGGTAGCCGCCGCAGATGATCCGGGTTCGGGGGCCCGGGCCGGGGATGTGGACCTCCGACTCCTGGTGTCCGGGGCGCGTGGCCACGAGGTCGTCATAGGGGGTCGCCGGGCCGCTCGGGGCGCCGGACATCACGTGGCCGGTGCCGACGGGCAGGAGGACCAGGTCGCCGGTGGCGAGCCGGATCGGCTCGGCCCCTGGGCGGCGCAGCCAGCAGGAACCGTTGATGACGGTGTGGAAGACCGCGATCGGCAGCTTCGGGAACTCGATGCCCCAGGGCGCTGCCACGTCGACCCGGGCGAGCACGGTGCCGCCGACTTTGGCTGCGGTGAGGACATCCGCGAGCGCGTCCATGCCAGCAGCCTAGTCGAACACCTGAGACGAGCAGCAATGAATATGCGCATCACAGACATGGATCGGCTCAATCGGCGTTCGTAGCGTTGAGGTGTCCGAACCTGTTCAGTCTGAACGGAGTACTCCGTGCCTGGCACGAAGGTCATCCCCCTCCCGGTCCTCGGGAAGCGCAACGTCAACGCCTATCTGCTCCTCGGCCGGCGACCGGTCGTCGTCGACTGCGGTGTCCCCGGCAGCGGCCACAAGATCTACGACCGCGTCGCCGAGCAAGGGGTGGACCCGAACGACATATCCATGATCGTCGTCACCCACGGCCACATCGACCACTTCGGCGGGGCCGCCGAACTGAGCCGTCTGACCGGGGCGCCGATCGCCGCGCACGTGGGCGATCTTCGGCAGTACACCAGCGGCCGGGTGCGCGAGCCCTACCTGCCGACCGGGAGGCTGGGCAGGCTTCTGGCCCCGCTGCCGCCTTTCCATGTCCGGGCCGAGCCGTTCACACCGCAGGTCCTCGTCCGCGGGGAGACGCCGCTTGCGGAGTACGGCATCGACGCACGCATCGTCCCCACCCCGGGCCACACCGCCGGGTCGGTGTCAGTCCTCACCGAGGCGGGCGACCTCGTCGCGGGAGACCTGATCGCGACACCGCTGCTGGGACTGCTGCCCCGCCGGCCCTGGAACCCACCGTTCCACGACGACCCGCTAGCCAACCTGGCCAGTCTCCGGCGCATGCTCGACCTGGGACCGGAGCGGCTGCACGCAGGCCACGGCGGCATGCTGGAACCTGACCAGGTACGGCGGTGGGTGGTGAAGGAGCAACGACGGCTCAATCGGCTGGAGGCGAAAGGACGGCTGCGGGTACGCGTGGATGACGACGTTTCCAGCGACGCCTGAGAGGCCGTCACCGCCGTTGAAGATCTCCGGGCCAGCATGGTGCTCGTGCGGGTCTGCTGGAGCGTCAAAACCCGTGGCATTCCAGGGCTGCCGCCCTGCGCTCGGGGCGCCGGTCAGCGATCCGCGCATGCACCCGGGACCGCGTTCACATCACGGTCATGCACGGTGCCGCACGCGCACGTCCACGCACGGACGTTCAGCGGCAGTTTCCCGCGGACCCCGGGAGAGCCGCGACCGTACAGTGCTGGCCGGTACGCCGAGGGCCTCGCCCGCGGCGTCGTAACTCAGTCCCGACCAGACGCACAGCGCGAACACCTCGCGCTCGGCTCGTCGGAGTCGGCCGAGCGCCGCGCGGGCAGCGGCGAGGCGTTCGGCGTTCTCCATGCGGCCGACGACGTCATCTGCGAAGTCGGGCACACGGTCGAGGTCCGTCGGGCGGCCCGGGAGCCGGGCGAGCGCAGCGCCTTGCCGGCGGGCGGCTCGGCGGGTGTTGCGCAGGACGTTGGTGGCGATGCCGTAGAGCCAGGGACGCAGGCCATCACCATCGGGGCTCCCGGCGTCTCCTTCGATGGCCGTGGCATCGGGTCTCGGCTTCTCCCGCAGCCGCCATGCCTCAAGGAAGGTCAGGGAGACCACGTCCTCGGCGGCGCCTCGGTCTCCGGTCAGCCGGGCGGCGTGGCTGTACACGGCGCGGGCATGCGCACCGAACAGCTCGGCAAAGGCCTCCGGGTCACCGGCCCGTATCCGGTCACGTAGGGAAAGTTCCACAACCAGCCCTGTCCGCCCGCTACTTGTCGTCTCTGTGGCGGTGATCACATCCGGGTGCGGATCCGATCGGGACGGCACGGCCGTGCCATCAGGCCTACACCCTGCCTGACCCGTTGATCGTGGTGTCGCTGTGTCCGCGTCTGCCGGGCGATGTTCCGGCCCAGATCACCGAGGTGGCCCGGGCGTTCCCGAAGGGCTGTTTGTGCATACGGATCCGGGAAGAGCCCGGACCGCTGTCAGCCGACAAGGACTTCGTGGATCTTTTCTCGCAGCGTGGTCAACCCGCGTGCCACCAGATCAGTTGGCGCTCGTGTCAGTGCTGCAGTTCATACGGCCCGGCGGCCAGCGCACGGATTCCAGGCATGTCCCTGGCCGCGGTGCGTCGGCTGAACCGGCTGAACCACGCTCGCCCTGAAGGCACGTCATCCGCCCACGGCGTCCTCGGCCTCCCAGCGCAGCAGGTCGCCCGGCTGGCACTCGAGCACCTCGCAGAGCGCGGCGAGCGTCGCGAAGCGCACTGCCTTGGCGCGGCCGTTCTTGAGTACCGCCAGGTTGGCGGGCGTGATCCCTACGCGGTCCGCGAGCTCGCCCACGGACATCTTGCGCCTGGCCAGCATCACGTCGATGTCGACGCTGATCGGCATCAGATCACCTCGTCCAACTCGGCCTGCATCTGCGTCGCTTCGACGTCGCGCGCAACGGCCTGGGCGAGCAGCATCCGCAGCAGGAGCACGATGAGTGCGACCCCCAGGATGGCCACGCCGATCCCGCCCATGATGAGGGTGACGCCCGGGTCGTCCCGCTGGCCCGGCGCGTTGAGGGCCGTGACCGCGAACCATACGAGGGCTGCCGCCACGATCGCGCCGATCACGCCGTCCACGTACCGGAAGGCGGCGTGGGAGAACACGGTTCCGCGTCGCACCATCGTCACCAGCCGCCATACGCAGACCAGCGCGACCTGGGCCGACACCATGCCCAGGATCGTGATCACGCGCAGCGGGGTCAGCGGGAGCGACCCGTCCTCCGGGTCGGTGGCCAATGCCCACACCATCAATGCCTGTACGAACACGGTGCCGGCGAGCACCACCCCGAGCACGGCACGCAGCGCACGCACTGTCAGCTTTCCCATGCCTCATCCTTCCATCGATTTACGATGGGAATCTATCGAGTTTCGATAGATTAGGCAATGGCTGGGACAGAGGGTGGGAGGCGGCTTCGCATCGTGGCGGACGTCGCCCCCCGCTCCCATGGCATGACGTTCACAGGAACCGTCTTGATCTTGTCGAAGCAGGACGGGGGCGGGCCCGACGTCTTCGCGCACTACTCCAACATCAGCGGAAGCGGCTGCCGCGTTGCTGACCCCGCCACCCGTCCTGTGGCACTCCCCCATTCGGCCCGTGTAGCCGTTGCAGGCGGTGTTCAGTTCCTTCTCCCTGCCGGTGACGGAGGCGCGCCCGACGGCCGCGGGCGCAGTACGGGCGAGGCCGGGCTGCCCCGTCCCGTATGGGGAGGAGCAGCCCGGCCTCGTGTTGTTGCGGGCGAACGTTCGCCGCCTGCCCGGAAGGGCGAGACGTGCCCGGTCGCCCGCGGCTCGCCCAGTGACCGGGTTCGGTCAGCCGGTGAACGTGCCGGTGGTCTCGGCCTTCCAGGCACCGCCCTTGACCTTGTAGACGGTGAGCTGCTTGTTGGTGGCGTCGCCGTACTCGTCGAAGGAGACCTTGCCCATGACCCCGTCGAAGGAGACCTTCTGCAGGGCCTCGGTGACCTTGGCGCGGGCGCCGGAGGGCAGCTTTCCGTCCTTGGCCACGGCCTTCACTGCCTGGATGATCGCCCAGGCGGAGTCGTAGGAGAAGCCACCGTAGGCTCCGTACGCCTCCTTGTACCCGGCCGCCCTGTAGTCCGCGATGAACTTCTTCGCGGAGGGCAGGCTCTCGACGGGCGCGCCGACCGAGGTGGCCAGGTCGCCGTCGCCGCGCGGGCCGGTGAGCTTGAGGTACTCGTCGCTGTAGATCGCGTCGCCGCCGATGAGCGGGATCGCGGCGCCCGCCTTCTTGACCTGTGCGCTGAGCGGGCCGGCCGCCGGGTACTCACCGCCGTAGTAGACGACGTCCGCGCCCGAGTCCTTGATCTTGGTAGCGACGGCCGAGAAGTCCTTGGCGTCGGGGTTGACGTGGTCGTTGCCGACCACCGTGCCGCCGAGCTTCTTGAAGTAGGCGGAGAAGGTCGCGGCCAGGCCGGCGCCGTAGGTCTTCTTGTCGTCGACGACGAAGACCTTCTTCTTCTTGGCGGTGTTGTACAGGTACTCGGCGGCGTACGGGCCCTGGATGGCGTCCGTGGTCGCGGTGCGGAAGTACGTCTTGTACGGCCGGACCTTCTCGCCCGTGTCCCACTTGTCCCCCTGGGTGAGGGCGGGGTTGGTGTTCACCGAGACCTCGGGCACTTGGGCGGCGTCGAAGACCTGTTGCATGGACTGGGCCACGGAGGAGTTCAGCGGGCCGACGACGCCGAGCACGCTCGTGTCGGCGACGAGCTTGGTGGCGTTCTGTTGGCCGGAGGACGGCTGGGCCTGGTCGTCGAGCGCCACGACCTTGAAGGTGACGCCCGGCACCTCCTTGTTCTTGTTGGCCTGGTTGACAGCGAGGTCGACCGAGTTCTTCATACCGAGGCCGAGAGCCGACAGGTCCCCGGTCAGAGGGGCGTCGAATCCGATGGTGACGACCGTGGATCCGCCGGAGGGGTCGTCGGCTGATCCTGCGTCACGGGAACCGCATGCCGTGAGCGAGAGTGCTCCAGCGGCGAACGCGGCGGTGACAGCTATGAGAGAACGCTTGCGCACGATCGGTCCTTTCCCTTCGAGGCGCATGCCGCATTGCCGGGGTCCTCCGGCGCAGCGGCTGGCGTGACCTTAGATGCCGTCCGCCGAAACCAGCAGAAGGGACGAAGCGATGTGATTCTCTTGTTATGGGCTGGTCAGGCGGGGCTCCGCTACGCGAGCCCCGCGACGGTCGCAGCACGGTACTGGAACAGAGCGGCCGAGGTGTGTCGATGGCGGCCTGCGGATGACTGCGGCGCCGCGGCCATCGGAGTCGGCGTGGCCGCGGCGGGCACCACCCACATCGACGAGACGGACAAGTCCGTCGTGGTCTTCACGTCCTACGTCTTCGTCGGCTCGGCATGTGACTTGGACGTCGAGAACGAGGCGTTCTGGGAGCTGGTGCCGTGGTCCGGGGGGACTACTGGCCGGGATGCAGCAGGGTGCGGAAGGTCACCGACACGCGTCGGCCGCGTGGGACACGGCCGGTGGTTCCGGGATCGCTCTTGCGCGCGGCGATGGCATGGCGCCAGGCGTAGCGGGCCGGGCCGGTCATGACCAGCAGGCTACCCGGTGCGAGCGGCACGGCCAGCTTCGCGCCGTCCTCGGGATTGGTGAAGTCCATCAGGCAGCCTGAGCCCAGTGAGATCGCGGCGATGACCGGACCGAAGCAGGGCAGGCAGTCGACGTGGGCGCTGATCCCCTGCCCCGGCTGGTACTCGTTGACGATCACCTGCTCCGCCTCTTGGTCCATCAGGCCCTCACCTGCGAGGCGGGCGGCCGCCGCTCGGGCCCATGAGGGTAGCGGCGGCGCGGCTGCCTGCCGGTCGCCTGCCACGCTTCGGCGGCCGTAGTCGTACCGGTGGCCGTAGTGCTGCACCCGCCGCTTCAACTGTGCCGACCACTCCGCGGCGTCGATGTCCGAGAGCAGGGCCTGGCAGGCGTCGGGGGTGAGCCAGTCGGCGACGTACTTCAGGCCCGGTACCGCAACGGAGGGCTGCATTCGGGATATTGCATCGATGCCCAGGGAAAGCTGGCCGGAAGTCTCAGACATACCCCGAACAGTAGCCAGTCCTGTGCCCCGTCTTCGCGAGCGGAGAAGGCCGAACACGGCGGTACGGCCGTGCAGCGGAAGCTCGGGGAAATGTGCGGATGGCTGAACGGGTGCGGGTACGGGTTCGGGTGCGGGAGATCGATGACGACGAGGGCCGGCGCCGCCTGCGGATCGTGCGCCGGGGCACCGGTTCGGTGGTGACCTGGCGGCGGGCCCAGATGGTGCTGTTGTCCGCTCAGGGCATGCCGGTTGGGAAGATCACCGAGGTGACGTTCACCAGCCCGGACTGGGGCTGAGATGTGATCCACGACTTCAATGCCGACGGCTCAACTCGCTCTACCTCAAGTACAGAGGCCTCCGGCCCAAGACCTTCACCCTCCCCGAATGCCGCGACATCAAGAAGATCACCAGCACGCCGCAGACGGACGCCCGCGCAAGATCGTGAACAGGGCGAACGTTGCCTGATACGGCACTGGCCCCCCGCCGTCCCAGTTGGGTAGGAATTGATGGTCACGCGTCCGTCTTGGCCGACCGCGCTGTTACCTACACTCACGGGGTGAACAACTACAGGTGCACCTATTGCGGCACCGTCGGTCTGGCCGAGGGTTTCATCGAGGACGCCGGCGAGAACTCGCGCGGGTACGCGCGCTGGATCGAGGGCGCGTTGGAGCGGGGGATTTTCGGGGGTGCCAAGCGGATGGGCCGGCCCCGGCGGCAGATAGAGGCGTTCCGCTGCCCCAAGTGCGGGCACCTCGAGCTGTTTGCCACCGGCGCGGTGTAGCTGGCTCTCGTCGTCACGACAGCCAGGTCAGAGGTGCTTGCTGTTCGCTCCTTCGACTACGAAGGCCAGGTTGGCGGCCGGGACCCTTGGAGCGTCCTAAGGCGCTGGCTGGCTGCAGATGGGCGCCGGTCCCCCGGCCGCGGACGCCAGCGGGCCTTCGCACTGGGCTATACAACGCGCTGAACTCGCCAACCTCGCCGGCGACCACCTCGCCGACGCCGCCGACGCCACCGAACAAGGCATCCACCGCATCAACCACAACCAGCAACCCCCATGGTCCTTCCTCGCCCATACCGGCCTGACCATCCGCCCACCACACCCACCGAACCTTCGAAAAGATCAGGTAGGCGTGCTTCAGAAGTGGATCTTGATGTGTCACGATCCACTTCATGGGGAGCCACGATCTGACGAATGCGCGGTGGGCGAAGCGCTCCCCACTGGGAAAAAGTCCGGACGACCGCCGGTACGCACCAAATAGCAGCTGACAGACGGCCCAATGACGCTTCGCCCGCTGGGATTCTGCCACCGAAGCGGCGTCACTCCACCCACTGGTCGGTCGCATAACCGCTTCCGGTCATCATTTGCCGGACAGAACCTGGCCAGCCGTCACCGGTCGGCAGCGGCTCTCGGATCGACCTCGCAGTGATCGATCATATCCACGCGCCCCGAGCTGGCAACGGCCACCCGGAAGGTTGTTTTGTCCTTCGCGGGTACCGACACCTGATCCGAAGTGTCGATCATGGTGTATCCGTGCTTGTCCTTGAAGGCGACTTTCACGGTGAAGAGGCCGTCGCGTCCGTTCGGATTTCTGATCTCGACGGTCGCGTACGGGTCCTCCATGCTGGCGCAGTGCACGAGAACGGCGGTGCCGTCTTTCAGGGGCCGGTCGGCACCGCTGGAAGTGGACGCCGTGGAGGTGGGCTGTGAACTGCCGCCACTGTCACGGGCACTCGTCCCGGAGTCGTGCGAGTCACTGCTGGGCGAGCCGCTGGATGAACTGCCGTGCGGATCGCTGCCGTGCGAGCCACCGCCGCCCGACGCCGAACTGTCGTGGTCCTGGCTGGAGCTGCTGCAACCGCCCCCGTCACTGCTGTCCTGGCTGCCGTTTCCGTGGCCGCGGCCCGCCGAGAACCCGGTCAGGGCCAGTACGGCCATCGCCGACACCGCTGTGAATCTGAGCCTGCGCCCCCGCATGTACATGCCCCCACCCTACCCACGGGCGCCGCACCGGTCTCGGCGAGGGCAGGCCGAGCAGCTCTGTCTCACGGGGTATGTGCCGTGCCAGTCGCCGGTCCTTGCTGCACGCGCACATGGCGCCGCCGTCCTTGACCACGGGGACGCCGATGATCTCGTCCCTGGCCGCCGGCTTCCAGTGCAGTCGGCCGTCGACGGCCTTCAACTTGTCAGCATTTCCGTCGCCGTCTCGAAGCTGGTCAACAGCCTCAAGGGCGTCTCCGCCCGCCGGATACGGCAGGAGTTCACCGGCCGGATCAACCCCGCCGTCATGCACGGACACCTGTGGTCGCCCTCGTACTTCTCCGCGTCGTGCGGCGGAGCACCATTGGCGATCGTCCGCCAGTACATCGAGCAGCAACAACGTCCGCTCCAGCCTGCGGGCAGAGCAGTCTTGAGATGCGTTTCATCCCCGGCGTGAACGCCGGGGCTTTCACGCAAGATCGCCGGTAAGCCAGGTCGCCCTGCAACTGCTTCCGGACCTGGCGTGCGCTCAGAGGCCCGTCGGCGGCCCAGAGCTCTGAGAGCACATCACTCTCCAGCTCGCCGCGCGCCCGTCTGCCACCACTACATCTCGTGGAGTTCCGTCGCTCCCTTCATGTGTGGAGGAAAGCCCAGGCCCCACGCCGGGAAGCACGGCGCCCGGGCTCGCCCCCGCGGGCCTGATTCCGCAGCAGCGGGCCGCAACGCCATGCGCGGGCCGGATCGCGGTGGTCTCCGCGAGCGTCGGAGCCCGTATGACGGCGCGGCCACGGAACTCGCCCGACGCCTTACGACGAACGGTTTCGCCGTGGGCCGGTTCGACCTGCTGGATCTGCTGCCCGCCCGCCTGGGCCGTGCCGTCCAGCAGGGCTGCCACCGGATGCGCTGCTCCGGGTGAATCCGCTGGGGGTGGCGGACGGCGTCGACATCCACCTGGCCGCTCACGCCGTTCCGGCCGCCCAAGCGCGGGCCGCAGGGGCACGAGACGTGCGCGTTTGCGGCTCGGTCACCGACCCCCGGTTCCGCCCTTGCGACGCAGAGCAGCGAGCCCGGGCCCGCGCGGCGTTCGGGCTGCCGGAGGGCGGTCCGCTCGCCCTTCTGGTCGCCGGATCGTGGGGGCCGGACCGGTCCGCAAGGTGGCCAGGGAGCTACGCGACTGCGGCGCCACCGTTCCGGTCGTCGTGTGCGACCGGAACGAAACGCGGGCCGAGCAGCTGCGTGCGGACGGCATCGAGTACGGCTACGGCTGGGTCGACGACTCTCGATTGGTCAGCCGAGTGAGGTGAGGAGGGTGTTGAGTGCCTTGACCTCGGTGGTCTTGTCGGGGTTCGGGGCGCGTAGTGCCTTCAGGACCTGGTCGATTTCGCTGTCGAGGAAGTGCCACGACTGCTCGCTCTTGGGCTCGAGGGTGGGCTGGTCGTCGTCCCAAGCGGTCTCGAGGTCGGTCACTCGGGTGGTCGCGGCTCGCTGATTACCCGCATTGAGCCTTGCCAGAGTGCCGGCTGTGATCGTGCGGAACTTCGCGATCTCGCTCGGAGGGAACGGTGACGTCGCCTCCTCCGGGGTGAGGTGGGCGGTTACCGGCGCAGGGGTGTCCTCCTCGCCGGCCGCGGCCGCGTGAGGCTGCTGGTGCGCCCAGACGAGGAGCGCCGCAGTTGCGACCGCTACGACCGCGTAGTAGCCGAGCATGATCCGCTCACGCGCCGGGTCCAGCGCATGTGGGGCATCTGTCAGGGAGTGGGTCTCGATCACATCGCTCCGGCTGAGCGTGAGGTACACGACCGTAGCCAGGATTGCGGCCAGGAAGATCACGCTGGTCACCGCGGTACCGAGGCCCAGGCCGCCGTCGCCGCTGGGCGAGCCGAGCCAGTCGCCGAGGTTGGCGCCGAGCGGGCGGGTGAGGATGTAGGCCAGCCAGAAGGAGAGCACCGCGTTCGCTCCCAGGCGCCATCCAAGGACGATCGCGACGATCAACCCGAGAGGCAGGAGCACGGAGACGCCCGGGGTCCAGCCGGTCAGGTCCAGGGTCCAGTCGCCGGTGGCGGTGCCGAGGGCAAAAGTGACCAGGACCGCGAGCCAGTAGAAGAGTTCACGGGGACGAGTGGTGATGCTGTGGACCGACAGGGTCCGCTCGCGCGCGTACCAGATTCCGAAGACAACAGCGAGGACGCCGGCGAACACGCTACTGCTCAGTGCGAGGGGGACGCCCTGGCTGTCGGTGAGGATGTCGGTGTAGAGAGTGCCGGTCACGCTCACCACGACGACGGTGAGCCAGTACACGAACGGGATGTAGCGTTTGGTGCTGAGTTGCCAGACCAAGACGCCTGCCAGAACGGCGGTGAAGATCAATGCGGTGTTGATCAGGCCAACACCGAGGTTCATATTGATCCAGTCAGCGAAACTTTCGCCGACCGTGGTGCACAAGATCTTGATGATCCAAAACCAGATGGTGACCTCGGGAACCTTGTTCAGCATCTGCCTGGCAGGCGTCCGACGACTCTCGGAGGAGAGACGGTGAGAGCCAGCCCCGGCCGGCTGTTCGCCGGCTCGCCGCTGGTCTCCTTGCTGGGTGCGTGCCCCTGGAACCACCGGACTCTCAGACGTTTCATAGGTCATGCTGCGCGACTGTGCCATCGGGGACCTGAACACATCCTGACTGCCACCGCCACTCGCCCCACTCGTGCGGCATGAGCTGTTCTCGGCGCCGGTCTCCAGGTCCCTGTCCGTGAGCTGGGCCGCGTCCCGATGCGCCCGAGCGCACTGCCCGCCGACGGTGGCAAACGGCCTGGGCACCGCGATGATCCTCATCGTGTCGGCGCGCTCGTGCTGACGTACATCAACGCCGGGGGCGCCCTCGGCTCCTTCATCGCCCAACCACGCCCGGTGCCGCACGTCGGCGCGTTGACCGTGGCGGCATCGGTCTGCCTGCTGTCGTTCCTGCCGGGCCGGTGCGCTGCCCCGCTGCTGCGGGTCGACCCGCCCGCCGCCTCCTCCCTCACCCTCGGCCGCGGTATGGACAACAGCAGCGCGAGCGCTGTCCCGCTCACCATGGCCCTCCCCGACACACCGCACCTGCTGCGCCAGGTCCTCGGCTGCGGCCTGCTCCAGAAGGCGACCACGAACCGCGTCGTACGGGCCAGGGCACGACACCCCACGAACGCCAACCGGCGGGCTGAACAGGCCAACGTGGTCTGCTCGCCTTCACGTCGAACCGTCCACCGCCTGGACACTGCCGACCGGAACAAACAGGGTGAACGTGGTCGGAGCGCTGTCCGTCAGGGAGAACCGCCCCCGAGGGAGAACGCCAGGTCGCAGGCAAAGGCGAGGCCAATGAGTCGGTCGGGCCCGCCGAACAGCCATGGGCTCTGTCCGGAGGATGTAGGTCGGGTTCGAGGGTGGCGGGTTGCACGGCCGGCGACATGAGGGGCCGAAGCAGTGCTCAGGGGCGCGATGGCAAGATGACCGCATGGTGACGAATCAGCCGTGGACGGGGCTTCACGGTGACCTGCTGGCGGCGAAGGCGTTGGCGTACGACCCGAGCGGTTTCGCCTGCTCGCTGCCGGTAACCGAACCGGAGAGTGCCGAGTACGCAGCTTGTGCCTTCACACTCGATGACCGTTCGGTTCGGTTTCGCGTGGCCAAGACCACCCCGACGAAGGTGGGCCAGTTCGTCACCGTGTGGCAGCGGTCTGAGGAGGGGCCGATCCGGCCCTTCGACGCCGACGACGGGGTGCACCTCTTCGTCATCAGCAGCCGCGACGACGCCGGCTTCGGACAGTTCGTGTTCCCGCGCGAGGTGTTGTGCGAGCGCAACATCGTCTCCCGCAACGGCTCCGGCGGGAAGCGGGGATTTCGCGTCTATCCGCCGTGGGTGACCACGACCAACCGGCAGGCCCGCAGCACCCAGGCATGGCAGGTGAACTACTTCTTCAACCTCGGCCAGGACGGGCCTGCCGACCTGACGCGTGCCCGGGCCCTCTACCACGCCGGCTAAGGACTGCCCGGCGGGTTCCTGGCTGGACGGGTGATGCATGCGCTACTTCCAGGGTCGGGCCCGCGTACGGCGGCGGCGCAGGGCCACGCCCCCGAGTGCCCCGGCTCCGGCCAAGAGGAGGGCGCTGACCGCTGCGGCGATGGTGGACGTCCCGCTGCTTCCGGTGCTGGCCAGTTGCGAGCTTGCCCCGGACGTGCCGGAGGTCGTGCCCGAGTTCGCGGACGGGGCCCCGGTCGAGGTGGACGGCGAAGCGGAGGGGGGGTCGGGGTGGGCGTGCCCCCGGTGGATCCGGTGGAGCCCGCCGCGAGCACCGTCAAGGTCGCCTGGTTTCCGCAGGAGGTGGTGCCGCGGAACGGTATGGATGGATCAGACCTGCCATGCAGTGTCAGCTGATTCGCAGCGCCCTGACGACCGCGATGGCCTGATCCAGCAAGTCGATGGGACAGCCCCAGTAGTCATAGATGCCGCCGCGGGCGCGGTTGCTACCGCAGACGACAAATACGCCGGTCCCCAGCTCAACCTTGAGGTGGGTGGCCAGCCAGCCGACGAAACCGCTGTTGTCCACCTGGTCGGCGAAGTGGAAGGAGAAGATTCCGAAGCGTTCGACGCCGTCACCGTCCTGGGTGAGCGGGACCAAGCGGCTCCAACTCTCTCGGTCCCGAACCACCGCCAGCGTCTCGCCGGTGAGCGCGGGCGGCTGGTCGGCCGGAGACTCTTCAAAACACCATACGCCGTCGTGCACGACGAGATCAGCCCGGGCGATCACACGGCGTAGCCGCTGCTCCGTCTGTTCCGCAGACTCCATACTCACACTGACCATCAGAGAGACTCCTTGATCCGTGAAGCCGTGATCCCACCCGGGGATCATCGCGCCTCGCCTCCTCTGCCGGAGCGAAGCCTCCTGACAGCGCAACCATCGTCCCAACGCCGTCGCCCGTCTCTTCTATTTCGCACGGGCCTTCCTCTCCTCCGGAAGCTCCGGCGAGCAAGATCGCGATCGTCATGCCTGTCCTGTTCCTGTTGGGCGGCCTGTCGCCGTTGACGTGCTCCCTGGCCTAGGGTCCAGGGATTCCGGCCTGGGTCGTGTGACCCTTCCGGGGGCTTCCTGCTTCACCGCGCTGTGCGGGCACGTGTGCCCGTCTTACCGGCGCTCCACAGGCGTTTGGCGTCTCCGCCCATCCGGCGGCGACGATACGGCGTCCTTCGCCGACCGCTCCACGACGCACCACGCACACACAGGCGAGCCCCCGTCCTCGGTGAGGGCCGGGGGCTCGCTCGCGATGGTGGGCCGTGGCCGTGCCGACGAACTTCGAACAGGACGTTGCGGGCTGCGTTGTGGTCGCAGTCGTGCACGGCACCGCACTCGCCGCACGTCCACTCCCGGACGTGCAGAGGTTTCGGGCCGTCCCTCAATCCGCAGGCCGAGCAGACCTGCGAGGACGGGAAGGCCCGGTCCACCTTGGCGAAAGTGCGGCCGTGCAGAGCCGCCTTGTACTCCAGCATGCCGACGAATGTCAGTGTCGGATCCCAGCTGATGCTTGACGTTCCGGTCCCAGGTGATGCTTGACGGTGGGCCTAGACAACATACGGAGCCCCGTGGGGCTTGTTCGCTT
>NZ_JBFAIQ010000046.1:0-46643 GCF_040654755.1 Streptomyces sp. NPDC050625 | reverse complement strand
GCCCTTCTCCCTGCGCGCACGGTTGACCGTGGGCGCCACGCCCCAGGCAGCTGCCTGGGGCGTGGCGCCCAGTCTCTTGGGTATCTGGCCAGGAAACGGACGTCTCGGCGAAACTTCCCCTCCAGCACGGTCTTCAGCAAGAAGGGCTGGGCCACGATGCCGCCAACGGAGAGATCGAGGTCGGCGAAGAGCAGCCTCGCCAGTTCCAGACGCGACTCGTAGATCACACGTGCTCGGATCAGGTGCTCGCGCATCGTCGCCGATACAGTAGGTGCCCGAGCAGTGCTTCTGGCCCTTGCACCAGCGGAACGTCCGCCACGGGCGAGCCGACTGCAGAAGCCCTACGGGCGCCGTGCCAATCCCGGCCCTCCACGCCTGCACCCTGCTGGCGACGGACGCTTTCTGCTCCAGGACCCTGAGGCGATCGCCACCGTCTTGCAGTCCAAGGCGATCTCGACGAGTCGGTGGAGCACCGCGCCGCTGGTGGCCGGACCCGGTGGCAAGACCGTCCAGCCGCTGGCCACCGCGGGAAGGGGCGTCGCGAAGGGCAGCGGCCACAAGGCCGAGGCCGTCGAACTGGTCGAGTTCCTCTCCCAGGGCGGGGCGTCGACGACGTTCACCAAGAAGAACAGCCTGGTGCCGATCCTCAAGTCGGCCGTCGGCGAACCCTTCTACAAGACCGGCCCGTGGTCCAGCTACGTCACCATGACCGAGCACCCGGAGAAACCTGAAGCTGATCGACAACCGCCTCGGACTGATCCTCGTCTACATCGCCGTGTGCATCCCGTTCTGCACGGTGATGCTGCGCGGCTTCTTCGAGAACGTCCCCGACGCGCTGGAGCACATCGGCGCCGCGCCGGATGCCGCCGTCGAGCAGGACGGGGCAACGGCCCGCGACGGTCGCCGCGATCTGAGGCAGTGTGTGTAGGGAGGCGGCCACGACACCGTCGGCACCCGCGTCGAGCGCGAGTACGGCGTCCGAGGCCGTGCCGATGCCTGCGGCGAGCAACGGAAGTCCAGCGGCCTCGCGTACTGCCGCGAGGGCAGGGAGCCCGAGGTGGTCGGGCGTCACGAGCAGTGCGCCGAACCCTGCTCCTGGCGCGCGTCGGGCGAGGGCCAGGGCCGTCTCCCGGTCACCCCCCGCCGTGGAGCCACAGCCAGGGGGCGGGGCCGCCGGCCGCCGTCGGGTCAGGAGGCCACCATGATCGACGGGCTGTCCCGGTTCGGTGCGCTGTTCCGAGTGCTGCTGCCGGTGATGCGCCCGGGAATCGTCGCCGCGTTCATCTTCAACTTCGTCAATTGCTGGAACGAGCTGTTCCTGTCGGTGACACTGATGAACAGCGACAGGAACAAGACCGTCCCCACGGCGCTGAACGGCTTCATCTCCAGCTTCAACATGATTGGGGTTCCATGTCCGCGGCGGCCGTCCTCACCACCGACGATGCTGCTGTTCGCCATCGCCGGCAGGCACTCGTCCAGGGCCTGACCTCCGGAGCGGTGAAGGGCTGAGAGGCAAAGTGCGCCACACTGTCGCACCTCGGCTCAGTGGCACCCCAGTGCTGCCGACGACAGTGCCGGCGGCACTCCCATCGCCGTCGGCCAAGGCCCACGAGGGTGGTTGTGACGCCAACTGCCCGTCGTGGCGGTGACAGAGCTTCCCGGAGCAGTACGGCAATGCCGCGCCGTATCCCACGATCGGCGCGGCAGACCGCTGACGTGCGCGATCACTTTCCGGATGCCTGGCGAAACTTGCTTCTGGTTTCCTCCGAGGCCACGTTCGCGCCGCACTGCGGGACGATGCCGTCCTTGGTGGCGGCCACGATGTAGTGCTCTCCGACCGAGAACGTCAGGCTCTCGGGCTCGTCGGTGTCGCTGTTGAGCCGTACCGTGTCCGAGTCACCACCGCGCAACCAGTGATCGACACGGAAGAAGACCGAGGAGCCCTTGACGGAGGTGACCGTTCCTTCGAAGAGCGTCGGATACTGGCGCAGTCGGTCGGGGGTCGGTTCCTTGCACTTGCCGCGGGCAGGGCCCGCGGCGGTGAGCGTCAGCGGCCCGGCCGCGGACGAGTGACCGCTGTCGCCATTCGCCATGGCCCCTCCCACGATGCCGCCTCCGACCATGAGCAGACCGGCAGCCGCCGCGAGCGGGAGGAGGCGGCGGCGTCCCCGCCCTGCGCCGGCCTTCGCGCGGCGAGTGGTGGTGCCGACCGCGGTCTTCTCCGACCGGGGCGTGATGTCGGTGTTCAAAGCAGCCTCCACAAGACGGTTGATGTCGGGCAGCGGAGCCCTTGAGGTCAGTGCCGGGTCGGCGGCCCTCAGCCGGGCCAGCAGCTCGTCGTCATTCACTGACTGCTCCTTCCTTCATCCGGCTTGTGTCCGGGCCGTTCGGTGTTCTTTCGCGTCAGATGCATCTGTGCGGCAAGTTTCTTCTTCGCCCGGTGGAGCCGGATGCTCACCGCGTTGGAGGTGAGCCCGGTCACTTCCGCGATCTGACCCGGTGCCAGGCCCTCCCACGCCCACAGTCGCACCATCTCGCGTTCCAGTTCCCCAAGGTCGTCGAGCGCGGCATGCAGGTCACTGTGATCGGAGGCCGTTGCCGCAGGGCTCTGCTGTGTCTGGATCAGCCGCTCCACCAGGCGGAGCCTGCGTCCGTCAGCGCGGCAGGCATTGGCCAGGCAGCCCCGTGCCACTCCGTAGCACCACGGCAGCACGTCATCGGGGTCGGGTATGGGACCGGTTCCGAGCCCGGGCACATCGTCGATGCGGCGCCACAGCACCAGCATCGTCTCCGACAAGACGTCCTCGACCATGTCGGGGGTCGTCCGTCGCAGCAGATACCGGTGCAGCGGTTCCGCCACCACATGCGCCAGTCCTTCGAAGAGCGCCTGCCGATTCCGGTGCGTCTCCTGTTCCGTCATGGATTCCACAACCTGTCCTGTCCGGCACCAGCCGGTTCCTTTCAACACAGCTCCCGTCGGAGCCACCACATGCGCGCGTTGTCGGGCCGGCCGGTCAAAAGAGCGACCCGGCTGCACTTTCGGCAGGGGACCTGTCAGGGCATGCGGCAACAGTGGATCTTGATCGCGAGGTCATGACATGATCCACGCCATCCGCGCGGCCAAGGCAACCCGCCCCGAGCATCCGGCCCAGCCCGGCTCCTCGTACGGGACGGAGCCGTCCCTTGCGAGATAGTCGCATGCATGCCGGGTGACGTGCGAGATTGGATGGGCGGGCTCGACCGTCATCGGGCTACGTGGTGGCATCAGTCGCATGACTGCTGTGGACGCCCCCAAGACGACGTCCGATGGCTTCTCCCTGGAGGACCGCTACCTGCGTCAGGAGGGCACGGTCTACCTCACCGGTGTCCAGGCTCTCGTGCGGCTGCTGTTCGACCGGGTCAGGCACGACCGGCGCACCGGGCTGGACACGGCGGCGTTCGTCTCCGGCTATGAGGGATCACCGCTGGCCGGTTTCGATCTGGAGCTCATGCGCCGGACCCCGTTGCTTGCCCAGCACGCCGTCGTGCATCGGCCGGGTCTCAACGAGGAGTTGGCCGCGACATCGGTCATGGGCAGCCAGCTTGCGGACTCGGTGGGGCGTCTTCGGGTGGATGGTGTGGTCGGGCTCTGGTACGGAAAAGCCCCCGGCTTGGACCGGGCGACCGACGCCCTGCGCCACGCCAATCTCGTCGGCACCTCTGGCAGAGGCGGAGCGCTCGTGGTCGTGGGTGACGACCCGGCAGCCAAATCCTCGTCGGTGCCCTGCGCCTCCGAACTCGCGCTGGCCGATCTGGCCATGCCGATCTTCTATCCGGCAGACTCGCAGGACATCCTGGATTACGGGCTGCACGCCGTCGAACTCTCCAGAGCTTGCGGTGTATGGACGTCGATGAAGGTCGTCGCCAACGTCGCGGACGCGGCGGGCACCGCAGCGGTGCAGCAGAACTGGACCCCCCCTGCCATGCCCGTCCGGGGCTACATGCACCGCCCCAGCGCACATCTGCTCGGCGCCAACCTCGCGGCACTCGAGAAGAGTCTGTACACGGTGCGCCTGCCGCTGGTCGGCGAGTACCTGCGAGCCAGTGGCGTCAACCGCTTCGTCAACGCCGGCCCGGCCGACCGTATCGGAATTGTCACCGCGGGAAAGACCTACCTTGACGTGCAGCAGGCGCTGCTCAGTCTCGATCTGGACGAGGAAAAGCTCGGGCGCTTCGGGATCCGGCTGCTCAAGCTGGGTGTCATCCACCCGATCGAGCCCACGATCGTACGGGAGTTCGCGGCCGGACTGACGGAAATCATCGTGGTGGAGGAAAAACGGTCATTCATCGAGGCCGCAGTCAAGGAAATCCTGTACGGCCGCTCCGGGGCAGCCATCCATGGCAAGGCCGGCCCCGACCGGGCCATCCTGTTCGGTGAGACCGGAGAGCTGAGCCCCGAAAGCATCGCAGCCGGCCTCTCCGACCGTCTTGCCGCACACGGCATCGAAACCGTGAGCAGCGTGCCGACCCAGCGCCGCCGGGAGCGTATCGCACTGCCCTTGCTGACCCGGACGCCCTACTTCTGTTCCGGCTGCCCGCACAACTCATCGACGAAGGTCCCCGACGGTTCACTGGTGGGCGCCGGTATCGGCTGCCACACCATGGCGGTGTTCATGGAGCCCGGACAGGTCGGCAACGTCGTCGGCATGACGCAGATGGGAGGCGAGGGCGCCCAGTGGATCGGTATGGCCCCCTTCATCGGCGACGATCACTTCGTCCAGAACATCGGCGACGGTACCTTCATGCACTCCGGCAGTCTGGCCGTCCGGGCCGCCGTGGCTGCCGGTGTCAACATCACCTACAAACTGCTCTACAACTCCGCAGTGGCCATGACCGGCGGGCAGCAAGCAGTCGGCGCGCTGCCGGTCGACCGTGTCGCCTCCCTGCTGCTCCTGGAAGGCGCCGCAAGGGTGATCATCACCAGCGACGCCCCCGAGCGTCTGCGGCATACCCCGCTGCCGAAGGGCGTCGAGGTCCGCCACCGTGACCAGCTCATCGGCAGTCAGGAAGAGCTGGCGGCCACACCTGGTGTCACCGTGCTCATTCACGACCAGGAATGCGCTGCCGAGAAGCGCCGCAAGCGGCGCCGCGGCAAGGCGCCCACGCCCGCGACCCGGGTCGTGATCAATGAACGGCTCTGCGAGGGCTGCGGTGACTGTGGCACAAAGTCCAACTGCCTGTCCGTCCAACCGGTGAACACCGAGTTCGGCCGCAAGACGAAGATCAACCAATCTTCGTGCAATCTGGACTTCTCCTGCCTCGACGGCGACTGTCCCTCCTTCCTCACGGTTACTCCCGTCGGCCGCAAGCAGCGCACAGAGCTCCCCGATGTGGCAGCCGACGCGCTTCCCGACCCCGACCACACGACCAGTGCCGGCGCCTTCACCATGCGCATCGCCGGGGTCGGCGGCACCGGCATCGTCACTGTCGCTCAGATCGTTGCCACCGCCGCTGTGATCGACGGTCACCAGGTCCGCACACTCGACCAGACCGGCCTGGCGCAAAAGGGCGGGGCCGTGATCTCCGACATCAAGATCACTCGGACCGTGGTGGAGCAGGCAGCCAAACTCGCCGCCTCGGAATGCGACCTCTACCTGGCCTGCGACTCGCTGGTCGGCGCCGACCGGCAATGCCTGGCGGTTGCCGACCCGAGCCGTACCACCGCGGTGGTCTCCACGACCGAGGTTCCCACGGGCCGCATGATCATCGACACGTCGGTGACCTTCCCCGAGCAGAGCCGGATCCGTTCGGTCATCGACGCCGCCAGCACTCGCGCTCTGTATCTGGACGCCCGCGCACTGTCCGAGTCGCTCTTCGACGACGAGCAGTTCGCGAACGTCCTCCAGCTCGGTGCCGCCTACCAGAGCGGGGTCATGCCCCTGACCGCCCAGGCCATCGAGCAGGCCATCGTGCTGAACGGCACCGCTGTGGAGCGCAACCTGCAAGCCTTCCGCCGCGGCCGCCAGCTGCTGGCCGACCCCGAGGCACTGGATGTGGCGTCTGCCCCCGCCCCGGCCCGCACGACGCAGCACAAGCATCCTGCCGCCGCCTGGATCCGGTCCCTCGTGGCGGCTGAACCCGACACGGAGCTGGCCCGGCTCCTGGACATCCGGGTGCAGGACCTCATCGACTACCAGGACGTGCCGTACGCCCGGGCCTACGCGGAATACGTGGAGGAGATCCGGCGGCTGGAGGCCGGCTCCGCCACCGTCACCGAGGCAGTGGCCCGCAACCTGTACAAACTCATGGCTTACAAGGATGAGTACGAAGTCGCCCGCCTCGCCCTCGACGAAAGTGTGACCGCTGAGATCGAGTCGCAGTTCGGAGCGGGAAGCCGCTTCTCCTATCGTCTGCACCCGCCCGTCCTCAGAGCCCTGGGGATGAAGCGCAAAATCTCTCTGGGCCCGTGGTCACGTCCGCTCCTCCGGGTCCTGCGCGCCCTGCGCAGGACCCGGGGAAGCCGGCTGGACCTGTTCGGATACGCAGCGCTCCGCCGGGTCGAACGGGCCCTCGTCGATGACTACCGCGACATCATCCTGCGCGCCCTGTCCACCGGCGAGCCCGATCTCCGGCTCGTCACGGAACTGGCCGAACTCCCCGACATGGTGCGCGGCTACGAACACATTAAGCTGGACAACGTGGCCGCCTACCAGCGCCGGCAGGCCGAGCTGCTCGCCAGGATGCACCTGACGCGCTCACGAGGCGCTGTCGACCGCTTCCTGGTGAGCCGGTCTTGAGTTGTCTCTTCACCGCTTGCGTCGCGTTCCGTTCCAGCTCTTGACTCGGTAGTGACCGTGGCCGATGGGCGACAGCAGGCTCGCACCACTGACGTTGTCCGATCCCAGCAGGCGAACGTTGCAGAGGATGGGCCCGGTTTCGGATCCCCGCCCAAGGCTTCGCCACCGCTCTGGCACCATGAACCGGCAACCCTGGACGGCCGCAGCACGCTGGACATACCGGTCGCCGAGCCGTTCGAGCTTGCCCAGCAGGAAGACGAGCCACCCACCGCCCAAGCTGCGGACCGCACCCCGGCTGCGCCGGCCGGAGAAGGCCCGGCACCTCTCCGCTTCACGCCGAAGTCGGCACGGTCGCCGGAGATGTAGTCCCAGCGGCGGGGGCTCACTTCGTTTAGTCGGCACGGGGCGCGGTACCGAGATCACTCCCTGTCCCTTTCCCCGTGCGGCTCGCCGAGTGAAGTAGGCCGCCGACGAGGTGCCCGTGGCTCGGGTCCTTTTCCGACGGCCCCTTCCCGAACCGGACGGGCCCGATTTCCAGGCATCCGGCTCTCCAGTGATCACTTCCGTGGTGCTGCGGTGGGACGTCCCGCGTGGATGTCTTCATGGCAGCGGCGGCAGATCACCAGGGTCTTGCGCCGTCGCATCGCCATCAGGTGGACCCACATGGGCCGTTCCCGGCGTCCGGGCCGGTTGAGATCGGCGAGCTTGCGGATGTGGTGAACCTCAAGGTTCGTCCGCGCTTCGCAGATCTCGCAGCACTCGGCGAGGAGCCTGTGGATCAGCTCGTTGCGCTTCATGCTGGCCATGACCGGCCGGATGTCGGTTAGGACTGCTGTGCGCTGCCGCTTGAGCGAGATTCCGCCGAAGCGGGCGACCAGTGGCTTCTTCCCCTCGTCGCGGGGGACGGTGACCTGGATGCAGCGGCGCGGTCCATCGGGTGTCTCGGTGGTGCTCTTGTACTTCCGGGACATCTTTGTGACCGTCGACCGGTGTTTCCCGGCCAGAGTCTTCAGCATCGACGTCTCCATGACCCACTGGAGACGGCCCAGGCGGAACACGTCCTGGGCGAGGAGGTAGTACTGGACCAGCCCTCGGAACTCGGCCTGGTACTTCGCGACGATGGTGAAGTCGTCGTCGTGAAGCAGTGGGCCTCGTTGGGCGGGCTTCCCCTTGCTCATGTAGAGCGCGCATTTCTGCCTGATCACCTGTCGTGGCACGAAGAGCCCGATGGCACCGTTGACCGCCCGGCGCTGCCGCGTGATCTTGGTGTCGGCGTGCTGGACTCGGATCTCGTATCCGAGGAAGTGCGCCGCCTGGCTGGCAGCGTGGGTGATCAGCGTCTTGGACTCGGACAGTTCGAGCTTGAGCTGGTCGCGCAGGAACGTCCGTATCCTCGACTTGATCTCCTCGGCCTCGCGCTTGGGACCGGCGAATCCCAGCAGCCAGTCGTCGGCATATCGGACGTAACGTAATCGCCGGTAGTCCGGATCGTTAGGGTCCTGGCTCGGCAGGGTGCGGCGCCGGAGCCGAAGCTCCCGGACCGCCTCCCGGTCACCGTGCCGCTTGGCCCGCTGGATCGCGTACTCGACGATCTGGTACTCCCGGTTGGGGCGACGACGCCGGCCGTGGTTGTACTCAGGCAGCAGAGACTGTTCGATGAACTGGTCAAGCCGATCAAGGTAGATGTTCGAGAGGACCGGGGAGGCCACCCCACCCTGCGGCGCACCGCTGAGCGTGGCGTTCCATCGCCAGTCCTCCAGGTATCCCGCCTTGAGCATGTGGCTGATCAGCCGCAGGAACCGGCCATCGTGGATCTTCTCCGCCAGGATCGACAGCATCACCTCGTGATCGAGGCTGCCGAAACAGTCGGAGATGTCCCCTTCGATGAACCAGTGCGTCCCCTTCCAGACCTCCACGACCTCGCTGAGCGCGGTGTGGCAGCCCCGGTGGGGACGGAAACCGTGGGACCGGTCGGAGAACTGGACGTCGTAGTACGCCTCAAGCAGCAGGCGGACCACCTCCGCGACCAGCTTGTCCGACCAGGGCGGCAGGCCCAATGGGCGTTTCTTCGTTGATCCCTTCTTCTCGATGTAGACCCGCCGGGCCGGAGACCATCGGTAGCGTTCGGCGCGCAAGGCGCCGATGATGCTGCCGATCTTCTCCAGCGACATGCCGTCCGCGGTTTCCTTGGTGACCCCCGGCGTCATCGCGCCCTTGTTGGCATAGATCCGCCCGTAGGCCATCAAGTACAGCTGTGGGTTGAACAGTTGCCGATACAGCCTCTCGATCGGCAGTCGCCTCTCTCCGCGCTTGCGGATGACGTCCAGCACCGTTTCGGCGGTCTGCATTACGCATGCCTCCCTTCGCTGAACTCCTCGATCACCTGTGCCCCTTCGCCCTTGTTCCGGCTCTCCCGGACCTCTTGGCAGGTCGTGACTCCTGCGACTACTACGGGCACTCCGTCGCCATAGGGCTCGCGCCCCGTAGGCGATCCCGTGGTACGTCTCCGCTGCACGTATCGAGCACGACGTAGGCCGCCCACTCATCTCCTTGACCGCCCTCGCTGGGCGACGCTCCGCGACACGGAGGTTGCCCGGCCCCACAGGTTCAAGGCCCGGCATGACGCGGCATCGGTTACAGGTGTCGTTCCGACGGGTGCGCACTCTCACCACTGGAGATTGGGCTTCAAGCAATCCAGCCTTGGCCATATCGCGCGGGTCTCGCGGCACCCCGCCCCCGGACACCTCCGGACGACCACCGCTTCCCTGACATGCTCTTTTCCCCTCGCGCTTTCGCGTCCAGGTGAGTCAGGCGACCCAAGAACCTCCCTCCGAGTTCCTCCCGACTGCGTCGGGGATACAACGAAGCGCCTCACGGCGCACACCCGGCGTACCCGTCTCCGAGTACCGGGCTCTCCACGTTTTCGCGATGGCGTGTTGGAATTAGAAGGCCCATCCGTCCCTGGCCATGTTCAGCTGGGCCAGTATGGCGTCCAGGCCCAGAGGTGACGTCCTGCGGGTCAGGGCACGGATCTTCGCCTTTACCTGCCGGACGGCCCGGTCGGAGATGAAGGTATAGACGTGCCATGTGTTCGTTCCTCGCGTGCATCGGCCGCCGCCCAACGATGAAGCCTGGACTGCATCGATACCCGCCGCCGCGGCTCCACCGGGGCCGCCTCCAGCAGAGCACTGCCGTTCGGCGGCGCTTCTCTCGGCATTACAGCCTCCAACTCTTCTCGCTTTCCGCTGCCGCCCTTCCCCATGCACCGGGCTCTCCCCGGCTCGGAGTACTACGACGGCTCCGCCCCACCCGGCCCGTTCGGCGGTCGATGCACCTGTCCCCGACGGCGGACTGGCCGTCCGCACGGGGGAACTTGACCGGGTGGTTCCCGCGTTCACTGTGGTCCGCTCGGTGAAGGAGGCGTCGGCCCAGTGCTCGGATCTCCTCGGCGACCGATTCGATGTCGCGCCAGCCCGCTGCCAGTTCGTCCGGGGGCAGGCGATCGCGAGCGCGACCGGTACCCGTGACGACGACATCGCACTCGGCTCATGCCAGTGCGACGGCGATTCCCCCGCCGATGAAACGCATCCGGCCAGCCCCGGTAACGACAGCTGCTTTTCCATCGAAGCCTGTCAGTTTCATCGGTACGCCTGCCTGGTGTCAGCGATGTGATGGGACATCAGCAGTACGGCCGGTGCCCCCGGCAGCTGCTGGCTTGTCTCAACGTGCAGACCCCGCTCAGGCCGCAGGGGTTGTCTCGCCGACCGGCGCCTCGGGACCCTGCTCCAGGATCTCCAGGGCGATGTCCGCCAGCATGTCTTCCTGGCCAGCGATGAGCTTGCGGCGTCCGGCCGCCACGAGGATCTCCCGAGTGGACAGTCCGGTCTCCTGCGCGATGCGCTCGGCATGCCGGAGATAGCTGGAGTAGACACCCACGTAGCCGATCGTCAGGGTCTCCCGGTCGACCCGTACCGGCCGGTCCTGGACGGGGCGGACCAGATCATCCGCAGCATCCTGCAGGGCCCACAGATCGCAGCCGTGTTCCCATCCGTACAGGTTCGCCACCGCCACGAACGCCTCCAGCGGGCAGTTGCCGGCTCCCGCACCGTGTCCGGCGAGAGATGCGTCCACACGGACCGCTCCGGCCTCGACGGCGGCAAGCGAGTTCGCCACCGACAGGGAGAGGTTCTCGTGAGCATGGATGCCGATCTCCGTGCTCTCGTCGAGTACGTCGCGGTAGGCGAGGATGCGGTCACGAACGCCCGGCGGGGTGAGGTGGCCCGCCGAGTCAGTGACGTAGACACAGTGTGCCCCGGCCGACTCCATCGTCTTGGCACACGCGGCCAGTTCCTTTGGTTCAAGGCCGTGCGACATCATCAGGAACGCCGACACGTCCATCCCGAGTTCACGGGCACGGCCGATGTGCTGAGTCGCCACGTCCGGCTCGGTGCAGTGTGTGGCGACACGCACCGAGGTGACGCCGAGGTCGAACGCGGCTTCGAGATCGCTCACGCGGCCGAGACCTGGTACGAGGAGAGTCGCGACCCGAGCACGCGTGACGGTCTCGGTCACCGCGCGGATCCATTCCTCGTCGGTGTGGCTGCTGGACCCGAACGTGAGGGTCGATCCGGCCAGGCCGTCGCCGTGGGCGATCTCGATGGAGTCGACGCCGGCGCGATCCAGTGCCCCCGCGATCTTTCGGATGGTCCCGGGGCCCATGCGGTGCCGGATGGCATGCATTCCGTCACGAAGGGTCACGTCCTGGATGAAGACCTGTGTCACGACGCGTACTCCTCACTGCGGTCGGGTCGGGCCGCGTACCGCTCGGCGGCAGCCACGGCGGCCGCGGTCATGATGTCGAGATTGCCGGCGTAGGCCGGCAGGTAGTCGGCGGCCCCCTCCACCTCCAGATACGCGGTGATCTGCAGGCGTTCCTTGGGTACGAGTGCGGGGTTGATACCGCGCAGGGGAACATCGGCACCGACCGCGGAGATCTGCACATCGTGCTTGAGCCGGTATCCGGGAACGTACGACGCCACCTCCCGAACCATGTCGTGGACCGACGCGCGGACAGCGTCGTGGTCGGCGTCGGCCACCAGGCAGTGAACCGTGTCGCGCATGATGACCGGCGGATCGGCGGGATTGAGGATGACGAACGCCTTTCCGATCTGTGCTCCGCCGACTGCTTCCAGAGCGCGCGACGTCGTGATGGTGGATTCGTCGATGTTCGCCCTGGTTCCCGGTCCGGCGGAGCGCGACGACATCGAGGCCACGATTTCGGCGTATTCCACAGGTACGACCCGGGAGATGGCGGCGACCACGGGAATGGTGGCCTGGCCCGCGCACGTCACCATGTTGACGTCGCTCGCTGCGGCGTGGTCGGCGATGTTGACGGCCGGGACGACCATGGGGCCGGCGGCCGCAGGCGTCAGGTCGATAACCCGGATCCCCCGCGCTGTCAGGGGAGCGCTGTTGGCCGCGTGTGCGGCCGCGGATGTGGCGTCGAAGGCCACCTTGATCTCGTCCAGGTCCGGCCAGGCAAGCAATCCCTCGATGCCTTCCGAGGTGGTCCTGATCCCCAGCTCGCGCATGCGGCGCAGTCCGTCGGACTGCGGGTCGATACCGACGACACCGGCGAGTTCGAGCACCGAACTGCGTATGACCTTGTAGGCGAGGTCCGTGCCGATATTGCCGGAACCGATGATGACGGCTTTCTCCATACCTTCTCTCCTGAACTCCAACGGCTCTGTGTGGACGGGAGTACTGTCAGTTGCTTTCGCGGGGCACACCTGCCGGCCGACGACCGACGAGGAAGTCGAGATCCGCGCCTTTGTCGGCCTGCAGAACGTGGTGGTGCAAGAACTCACAACCGGACACGGGCGCCCGTGCCGGCGGCTGGGCAGTGGCGGCGCGGGCTTCGAACTCGCTGTCACCGACCAACAGGTCGAGCGTCCTCCTGCCGACGTCCAGCCTGATCCGGTCGCCGTCCCGTACCAGGCTCAGCGGCCCGCCTGCCGCGGCTTCCGGCGCCAAAAGGACCACGACCGTTCCGAAGGCGGTCCCGCTCATCCTGGCGTCGGAGATGCGCACCATGTCACGGACGCCGCGGCGCAGAAGTTTCGCGGGGATCGGCAGGTTCCCGATCTCCGGCATCCCCAGATACCCGCGTTGGCCGGACCTGATGCTCTCGACCATGTCCGCGTAGATCTCTCCGGTCAGGTCGTCGGTGCCGTCGGGCCGGAACGCGTGCACGCCCCGGCCTCGGCACAGAGGATCCCGTCGGCGACAATCTCGTCCGGGGTGAGTGGAACCAGCGGCTGCAGATCACGGCGCCACGGCCCGTTCCGGGCCACTTCAACCCACGTCGGGGAGTGAGTCATGCAGACTCTCCTTTACACTTGATCGGCACGCTCACCTCTGCACGGCGTGTATTTCTGGCCATACGCGCCAATCGCATCGGGTGTCGCCGCACGCGTCCCAAGCGCACCGGGCGCTGGTGCCGAGGGCGCGGCCTGTCCCCCAGCTGCCTTCCGTGGCGAACCTCGGCGGCGTCCTGGGATATGACCACGTCGCCCGATGACGGTCGAGGCCCGAATGTCCAATCCCGCACGGTCACCCGGCATGCATGCGGCTATCTCGCAAGGGGCTGCTTTGTCCCGTACGATCGGGCACCGTCGCCGTACGATCGGGCACCGTCGCCGGATACCGACGGACAGAGCACGCCGAACCCGTGAGGAGGCAGTGGTGGGACTGAAGACAATCGAGCGTCTGGGTGACCTGCTCAGTCTGTTCACGCCGACCCGGACGGAATGGATGTTGGCCGATATCGCGCGTGCGCTCGGGTTGCCGCGCTCGACCGCGCACGGCCTGCTCGTGTCGGTCGCCGCGACAGGCCTGTTGGAGGCGGTCGGTCAAGGCCGCTACCGGCTCGGGCCGCGCATCGCGGAGCTCAACGCCGTTCGTGTGCAGCGGCAGGACATCCGTGAAGCTGCGACGGAGGTCCTGCAGCGGCTGACCGGCGACACGTGGGAGACCAGCAACCTGGGCGTGCTCGTAGGCTCTGCCGCCATCTATCTCGATTCCGTGCCCGGCCGCCATCATGTCAGTGTTACGGGGGCGCATCCCGGTACCCGGTTGGCCGCCAACCGGACCGCGATCGGCAAGATCCTGCTCTCGTACAACACTCCGGCACAGATCTCGTTGCCCAGGGCTGAGGCCGCCGGCGTCCTTGCCGGGACGTCCGCTAACGCGGGTCTCCTCCCCAAGGAAGCAGAGACGATCCGGCGTGAGGAGATCGCCTACGATCTGGGCGACGTCTCGCCGGAGATACGCTGCATAGCCGTGCCGGTACGTGACGGGGACGGGACCGTAGTCGCGGCGCTCAGCATCTCGACCACGGCGACCCGGTTCACCCGGCACCACGAGCGTCTCACCGACCGGCTCCGCACGGCTGCCAGTGCACTCAGCGCTAGGCTCCAGCCGCCCCCGGCATAACGCCCGGCCCCGTTCTACCCCTGCTTGCTTCGCCCTCACGACTTCTGCTCGGCCGGATCAGCTGGTCATGCGGGCCACACGGCGGGTGCCGGTACCAGGGCAAAGCGATGGCCCGGCAGCCCATACCACGATGCTCACGCGGCGGACCGAGGCAGGCGACCGCGTCCGGCCGGAAGCCGGAGACGCTCGAAGTGCGGCTGCGCGATCGTCCCGGTGGCGAGATCGTATGGCGACGGATCGGTATGCCGAGGCGATCCGCGGCGCCCTGCCCGACGCCACGCAGTGCTGGCACGCCGTCCACTATCTGATCGACAACGGTGTCAACCTCCTCGACTGCGCCCGCTGGCCCAACCAGGCGCTCAACACGGTCAAACGCTGTGCTCCGCGCCCGGGCCTGACCATCTGCGCCGTCCGCCCCAGTACCGGGCCCGCCTGGTCGCCCCTACCGCGACGACCTGCGCCGATGCCGTATCGAGGAGCCCGGAGTGCTGGTCAAGCACCTCTTCAAGGATCGGGCGCTCGGCTGCACCGGCGGCCTCAGCCCCCCGGCACACGTACTTTGGTCATGGCCGCCACAAGAGTGACCCGGATCATGCCCTCCCCATGCCGTCTCGCCTACTGGATCACGGCCAGCCCGAGAACCTGTCCGACACCAGGCGTGAGCATCTCGATGAACTCCTGGCTACCTGTCCCGAGATGACTGATGTGGCCAGCTCGTGCACGACTTCGCACCGCACATTGGGAGAGCGCCGCGGAGGTGGCCTCGACGCCTGGATCGTCGACGTCCGGAAGGCCCAGCTACCCGAGCTGGGCCCCTTCCTCCCCGAATACCCCGCTGGTCACCTCAAACTGTCCGGCCCCGCCTGGCCGTGGCAGACCACCGTGCTCGCACTCCTGACACTGGGGATCTCCGCGGGCATCGGGCTGCTGCCGACCATCGTGCGACGGTCGTTGGCCACTGCCGACGGCGTGCGTGAACAGCGGCCGGTGGCCGGTCCCGTCGCGGACGGGCAGCGGCATGCGGTTGGGAGTTTCGCCGGAACCGGCGCAAGGAGGGTCAAGACCAACGCGCATCCCTGCGGCACTCAGTGCCGCAGGGATGCGGTGTTCGACGAGGCACGGTGTGGCGGACCTTCGGGCCGTCTGTCAGGAGATCACATCGGCAGAAGCCTATCCTTGACGGCATGGACCCGCGGGGCAGGCTGCGGCCATCGCGCTGGGACAGCGTACTCGCCGGGCTGACCCCGCCCGGCAAGATGCTCTGCCGCCTGCCTGCCCTGTTGCAGGACAATATCCGGGCCACTGCCCCGGTGGTGAGCGCCTTCCCGGTCCCAGGACGCATTCCCGGGAAAAGCGTGCCGAGCGAACCTACGACGGAGCCGACTCCTGCGTCCCGCGTGCTGCCTCGGCGAAGGGGACGATCAGCGGCCCCTTCCCCGGCGCCGACGCAGCCGTGCACCAGCAGAGCGCGGGGCCGGTGTGGCGCTGTCAGCCCAGCGATACTGGCGGCATCCCTGCCCGTCAGCATGCCTGACGACCACCTGCCAGCTCAAAGGAGCGGAGACGCTGTGCTGCCCGCCGCGCCTTCCTCGGCCAGGTCCAGCGGCGGTAACCGGTGACCTCCCCATATGCGCCGCTGCCCCGCGGCGGCCCCCAGGGCTCTGAGCCAGAGACGACTGAGGCGATCTCTCCCGTCATCCAGGATCTCGCCGACGTCCTGCTTGCCCGGCTCCCGGAGCTGGTCGAAGAAGTGGTGGACCTGATCCTGCAGGAAGAGCCTCCCTACCGCCCCGGTGATCCGATCACCCGGGCTGACCTCACCAAGGTGGCGGGCGGCAACATAGAGCGCGTGCTCCAAGTTTTCGCCGGCCGGATGCCCCAGGCTCCCTCGCTGTACGAGGGCGCACAGGCCACCGGCCGCCTACGGGCCGAGCAGGGCTTTCCGCTGGAGGCCGTCCTGCACGGCTTCCGGCTCGGCGTCGAGAGGCTCTGGGAAAAGCTTCTGATCGAAGCACGGGCCCGCTCACCGGAGGTAAGCGAGGAACTGCTGGACAACGCCGTACGCCTTTGGCGCATCGTCGACCTCGCCTCCACCAGCTTCGCCCGGGGATACCGGAACCGGGAGAAGGAACTCGCCCGCCGTGACGAGCAACGCCAAGACGCGCTACTGGACGCGCTCCTGGAAGGCCATGGCGTGGAGCCGGCCGTTGCGGCCGAGGCGGAGCGGGTGCTCGGCCTGCCGCGGGACGGGCGCTACGCCGTAGTCTGTGTCGGCCACGACCCGACGCAAGAACACATGGCATCCCATTCCCTGCGCGACAATCTTGCCGCCTGGCGCATCCGCTCCATCTGGCGCGTCCGGCTGGACCGGGAAATCGGTGTGGTGGCACTGGCCCGCACACCGCTGTCGCGGGTGACAACCCTTCTGTCCCAATGGCTGGACCAGCCGGCCGGGATATCCGGTGAGGCGACGGGCCTGGCATACATCGGCACTGCGGCCGGGCTCGCCGATATCGCGCTGCGCACCGCACCGCCAGGGGAGGCGCAAGCCTTTGCGCTGGACACCCGGCTGCCCGAGGCCCTGCTGGTGTCTGCACCCGACCTTGCGGCCCGGCTCGAGTGGCGCATGCTCGGCCGGGTCCTCGACCTGGAAGCCGACGAACGGCAAACGCTGCTCGCGACACTCGACTCATGGTTCCGCAGCGGCCGGTCGGCGGCCGGCACCGCCGAAATGATGCACTGCCACCGCAACACGGTGTTCAACCGGCTGCGCCGAATCCAGGAGCTGACCGGCTACAGCCTGGACAACGACCGCGACGAGCTCGCCTATCGCCTTGCCCTCGCAGCAGTGCATACGCTGCCTGGCCGCGGAACAGCACAGCAGCCCTGAGGATTGTGCGCACTGCACAACCAGGTCGCGACCACAGCACATGGGAACCGCTATTCCGCCTGTCTACGATCAAGACACACAGTGCAGAACCGGTGATTCCCGTCATCGCCCCTGTTCAGCAGGGAAACAAAGAGGTGTCGTCCCTCGCGCTCCGAGCCGGGGCTTTTCACCTCCATCCGCCATGTGGCAAACCCCACCCCGCCGGCCCATGAGGCGAACAGAAAGGACGGGCATGTACCGACACGAGCTGCACCACCTCGCCCCGGCCACCCGCCCCCGGCCTGCCGCCCCGGTACAGAGTCGCGCGGCCCGCCCGCCCAACGGCTACACACCCCGCACAGCTCTTCGCCCGCATCCCTGCCCGCCAGGCGCAGTAGAGGCGCGACCCTCACGCCAGGCTCTCCTCACTTTGCCTGCGCAGGAGACCAGGGTCGGCACCGCCCGGCAATTCGCTTCCCGCCTGCTGAAGAACTGGCCTGTGTCCACTGAACAGCAGGACACCGCGGTCCTCATCGTCAGCGAGTTGGCAGCCAACGCGGCCCGGCACGGACTGTCCGACATGACTCTTCACCTGACGCTCAAACAGGACACTTTGCATATCGAGATGACCGACTGGGGCACCCCTCGCCTGCCTCGGCAGCACGACCGGGAAGTCGACCCGGACGAGCACGGCCGCGGCATGGACATCGTCGCCGCCCTTTCGACCTCAGTGACCACTCTGCCCAGTACGGCGGGCTGGCACGTCCATGCCAGTCTCTCCGTCCGTACGCATGGCTGATGTTCCACCGCCGTCGCTTGTGTCCCCGTCGACGACGCCGTACTGGGCGAGCGGATGTGCGCATGCGTCGTGTGAGTCCCGCAGCCTTGCACTGCTACGAGCGACCCACGTTCGCGCTACGCTCCAGCGCCTGGAAGTGGGGCGAATCCCCCGGCCCCATAGGTGCGTTGGACGATTTCCATGTCAATCCGGAAAGCGGCGGCGTGCTCGATGAGGTGCTGGGGTAGCCGCCATGGCGATGCTCCGCCTGCCGCCGCCCGATCCAGCCCGAAGCTGCGAGTCCCCTGGTGGGCACCGAAAGCCCGCTCAACTTGTCATGTCAGGACCCGCAGCTTCTCACGCCCTTGACCCGGCGTTCCGGCGCCGCCACGAACAGGCCCGGTCACAGGACGGACCGCCCCCGCTTCACGCCGGTTCGAGCGCCCCGGCTACCGCGATCACGTCGCCTGGCCCATCAGGCGCGGGTCGGTGGGGCTGGCGACGAAGACCGGGGTGTCCGACTGGTAGAAGATGTCGATGTCCGCCTCCTCGCCGCCAACGATCAGCGTGTCCCAGGCGCCGCTCTCCTGCAGGGTCCGCAGGGTCGACGGGGCGAGGGTGGACAGGTGGCTGCGCAGTTCCTCGTCGGTCGGCATTCCGGGCAGGCGGGGCGCGAGGCGCTCGCGGATCGCGCACATGCGGTCCAGCAAGATGTCGAGATCGGACACCTCGGCGCCGGGTTGGGCGGCCCGGTCCCCTTCCATGCTCCGGGCGATGACGTCCTTGATGGCACGGGTCACGCCCCGTTCGTCGGTGGTGACCATGGCGTTCCAGGCCCGGCTCTTGTGCCGGTACTGGAGCATGGACATCGCCGCCTCGTGCCGGATGAAGTCGGCGTCACGCAGCGGGCGGCCCTGCCAGACCCGGCTGAGGGAGCGGGCGAGGGAAACGGCCGAGGCGAGGCCGCTGTTGAGGCCGCGTCCGGGCCAGAAGTGGATGGCGTTGGCTGCATCGCCCAGCAGGAAGCCGTAGGTTCCGGGGCTCGTGGCGGCGGGACGGGTGAGCTGGGCCGTGAACCGGGGGCGCTGCACCATGTCCAGCCGGAACGAGGTGATGGCGCTGAGATCGTCCTCGGCGACGCCGAACAGCTTCAGACCCTCCTGGATCCGCTTCCAAAGCGGCGAGCTGCGCAGCAGGGCGGGCAGGAACAGGGTCCCATGGGTCGGGCAGACGAACTCGTTGTCCTCGGAACGGCTCATCAGGCAGGGCCGGGCCGCGATGCACTCCTCGAAGATCTGCCGGACCGGGTCGATGCCGATCACGTCACGGGCCTCCTCGCGGGTCAGCCTCATGTTGAGGAAGCCCTCGCCGCCCAGCGAGTTGAGCAGGAACCGGTTCTGTGCCACGGTCAGCAGGACGCTCATCGGATCCTTGAGCCGGGACTTGACCCGCAGTCCCAGCACCACGTCCTGGAGGTGCTCCCCCTCGAGAGAGTAGATCGAGGCGTCGGCCGTGCCGAAACGGTCCTCGAAGTGCTCTCGGGTGCGCGACCGGCCGCCCTCGCAGATCACCAAGACGTTTTCCCGGGAGAGCCGGTGCTGGTGCTCCGACGGATCGAAACGCTCCGGAACCAGCCGAATCGCGGACTTGGCGTTGGCCAGCTCCAGCAGCTTGTCCTCAATGTAGGCGATCCGGATGTTACGGGGCGGGCGGCCGTCCACGGAGTCCGGCCCCACGGGCCACATCTCGGAGTATTCGCCCGCATTGAACAGCGCCGACTGCATCCCCTCGGTGAGCGCGAGGTACTGCCGGCTCTGGACGGTGACGACCTGCTGGCGGCGGATGTTGCCGTGGGTTTCATCCTTCCAGACCACGGTGGAGCCCTTGCTGATCCACCGGCCGTCGTAGACGGTGATGGATACCCTCTCCGGCAGCGCGTTCTCCAGCAGCAGGGCGAAGGCGAGGCCGACCGGGCCTCCCCCGGTCACCGTGACCCGCAGCTCGCCCGGGTTCGCCGAGGCGTTGAGGGGGGGCAGGTCGAGCCCGGAGAGGGCCATGACCGTCTCCACCGCCTCCTGCGTCTCGAACAGGAAGATTTCGTCGCCGATGCGTATGGAGTCGCCGGGCACAAGCACGTGCCGGGTGACGCGCCGGTCGTTGACGAAGGTACCGTTCCTGCTGTTCCGGTCGTAGAGCACGAACGCGCCGTCCTCAGTGACGATCTCGGCGTGCAGGCGGGAGGCGCTGACACTGACGATGATCACGTCGTTGTCGCTCTTGCGCCCGAATCGCAGCGGAGCGCTGCCCAGAACCACGCTCTGACCAGTGAAGGGACCGGTGCGTCCCACGATGACCGACAACACAGAAACTCCTTGGGAAATGCTCGGGTACGGGCAGAGAACCGCATCTGCGGTTGACGCACTACGAGGGTGGAACTCGTACGTCCCCACACACAAAACCGCGGCCCAGCGGGACTTACTTGACAGGCCAAGTCAGAATCCGACCGACGGCGGTTCAACTGACTCCGGCGAAGCCTGGTGGATGCGCGGGGATGACTCGGCTGCGCGGCGTCAGCCTCCGTGCCCGGTGGACGATCCGTTCGTCGTCGTGACGCATGTCATCGAGAACGGCACCGTGTTGGACACCGCATCGAACGGCGAGCGGATCTCCACGGCCATCTCACCGTGCAGTGATCCGGCCTGCGCATACGTCGACAGCCGCACCGTCTCCCTGTGGATATGGGGAGCACCTTCCGGAAACGTCAGCGTCCGCCAACGCCGGTCGACGAAAGTCCCGTTCGTCGAGACCCACCGGTACGAGAACTGGGTGGGCAACCGCGACACCGTGAAGGTCGCGGTGAATTGGGGGGCCTCCGAGTCCGCCGGATGACAGTCTCCGACGTAGTTGGTTGCGCCACCCGTTACGGTGACCGAAACGGGCTGCTGGGTGGTGCCGTCCGCCGTACCGGTGGCAGCGTCCTGCGACTGCCCCGTGGGCGAGCCGGTACCGGTCCGGTCCTCACCGGCGCCGCCGACGACCGCATAGCCCAGGCCTCCCGCGCACAGCGCGAGCACGACCGCTCCCGCCCCGATCAAATACCCGGTGCGCCGGCTGAGCCGGCTACGCCGCGTGGCGCCGGAACCGGACGCTCCGGCGCCCACGTACTCGGGCGCCGGCCTGGCGGGCACCGCCGGACCAGCCGTGGGTACAGGCGCTGGCGTCGGGACTGCCGATACGGTGAGCGCCTCGGCGGTGCCCGCAGCCGAGTCGGCCTTCGGCGAGCGAAGTGGCACGGCCGGAGAGGCGGGGACGTCGAAGACGGCGGGGCTGTCCACGGTGGACATGGTGGCGGCGTCGGCGGACGAGCGGGGCGCCAGGGCGGCCGTCTCGGCGATGACCGCCGGTGAGCTGCCGGGATGCGGGGGCTGTCCCGGGGCGGTGACCTCTGCTGCGGGGGTGTCGGCTCTCGTCGACGTGTCTCCGGCATCCGTGGCGTTACCCGGGACCGGCGACGACACTGTGGCGATCGGTGCTCCCACCGTGGCCGTCGATGCGATCTCCTCGAGCGGGGAGTCGGCGGCAGGCAGCTCTTCAGTGGCCGGTGCGAGAAGCGGAACAATCGGCGCGACCGGGGCGGCACCGGCCAGGTGCAGCTCCTGCCCGGCCTGTTCGGCAGACATGCGATCGGCGGGGTCCTTGCGCATCAGCCCCTCGATGACGGACGTGAGGGGTCCGGCCCGGTGCGGCGGGGGCAACTGATCGTCGACGATCGCGCGCAAGGTGGTCAGGGGGGTGGTCCGGCGGAAAGGTGAACGGCCCTGGACGGCCGTGTAGAGCAGCGCGCCGAGAGACCACAGGTCCGACGCGGGGCCGGGGGTCTGGCCCAGTGCCCGCTCCGGCGCCAGGTACTCGGGAGAGCCGACGACCTCGCCGGTCATCGTCAGCGCGGAATCCCCCTCCACTACGGCGATGCCGAAGTCGGTGAGCACCACCCTGCCGTCGTCGGCGAGCAGGACGTTGGCGGGTTTCACGTCGCGGTGCAACACTCCGGTGCCATGCGCTGCGCACAGCGCGGCCAGCACCTCGGCACCTATGCGCGCGACCTCACGCGGCGGGAGAGCACCCTGGGAGCCGATCACGTCGGCCAGCGACCGGCCGCGGACGAACTCCATGACGATCCAGGGCCGACCGTCGTAGGTGGCCACGTCGTGGACGGTCACCACACCGCGAGCACTGATGCGTGCCGCCGCCCAGGCCTCCCGCTCCAAGCGGGTGTACATTTGCTCGACGCTCTTCGCGGCCAGTCCGACGGGAGTGCGTACCTCCTTGACGGCGACCTCGCGGTGCAGTACCTCGTCACGAGCGCGCCATACGGTGCCCATACCGCCCTCGCCGAGAACGGATAGCAAGCGGTAACGACCGGCGACCAGCCTATCGGCGGCCGCGTCCGGCGAGCCTGCGTCCTGGTGGTGCATTGGGGCCCATACTCCCTGTCTTCTGCGAACGGCCAGGAACGTGGCGACGTCACCCGTCCGATCAGTAGCCTGCTGCGCCGTCCTCGCATCGGACATACCGATCCCGCATCGGTCACCGGTCCGCAGGCCGGCGAGGTTTGCGACCGCGGGGACGCACGAGGTCGTCAAACACTATGAGGACTCCGTCAGGTCTGCCTCGATCTTGAAGTCTGTGTGTCCTGGCGGGCAGAGCTTCTTGGCAGCTGGTGCAGAGTCCAGCACTCAGGACCTCCTGGCGTGCCAGGACTCGGCAGGTGTCACGGTGACCACCGAGCGGACTGACGGCCGCGGCGCGAGGGATTCCCCGGCGTATGGGGCGCGGAACGTTCGACGGTGACAGCGGGAACTGGGGAGGACCTCCCCGGTCCGGCAGCCTGCGCGCAGACGCTGTCGGGAGCTGCGTGTCCTATGGCCGGGTGCACCCGGGGAAGCGGCCGGGGGCTTGCTGGCGGTTGAGAGCGGTGCGGTGGCGGGTGTGGCGTTGCCGGCGGGAGCGCAGTTGGTGCGGGCGGTGGCCGATGCGGTCGCGCAGGCGATGGCGGTGGAGGGCGTGCGTGTGTGTTCGGCGACCGGGCCGGGACGAGACCGTCGCCGTGCGGATGGCGCTTCGTGAAGTGCCCACGGGCTGGGAGGTGACCTGGCCATCCGTGACATCCCCGAACCCGTCCTCCCCTCCTGTGCATCACCAACAACCCAGCCGTCTCGGGAACTTGTTCACGTCCTGGCGCCTCACGCTGAACTCAGCCGACCGAAAACGATAGAAATACAGACAGGATGGCCACTTGACCGGCCCCTCTCCTTCAGGGATGGCAGAGAGGGAAATGAACCCTGGCGCCAGTGGCGGCGTTCTCTCTATCAGGGGGCTGATGAGAGACTGATCCAGTCGGCTTTTTAGGAGGTTGGTCTGCATGCCAGAATCTTCCGCTGCCAGTGAGACTGCATCACGTGCGAGTATCGATAGCGATGCAGCTACTTTGGTCGAGTCTTCAACGACTGAGGGAAACCGCGACATAGAAGCCGCAAGAACGGTGGATCGGGAACACGAACAAGCGCGGCGGAACGGAATCACAACAGTCGGGCTAGCGGCGGGCCTTACTATTTTTACGGGCGTTTCAACAAGGCTCCCATTTGTCAGTCCCCCAGTTAAGGCTGGAATAGCGGCAGTGGCCGCTGCGATGGGCGCGCTGACAGCAGCAGCGGCAACAAAGGTGACAATGGACGAATTGCGGTATCGAAACAGCCACCCGGTGGCGCCGGAAGAAGTCCCCCAAGCGCAATCTCAGGCCCCCACCTACCCCCCTCCGGCCCACAACCCCCAAAGCCGACCTGGGGGCCGCACCCGGTGACCGTACAGTCGGGCCGCCCGGTACTACAGGAGAGTTTCGTGTCGGCCGAGTCGGAAACTCGTTATCCCGGGTCATCGAACTTGATGGGGCGTCAGTCAGAGGAGATCAAACCAATGTCACAGTGAGTTACGGTTGCGGATGGATGGCGCCTCGGACGCAAGGAGCCCGCAGGGCTGGTGATCATGGTTGCTTTTGAGGCAACCGCTCACGAGTGCCTGCGGGGGTGTTGTCAACTTCGCTCTCCTCTGCGCCGCCTGTGAGATGATCGTTTGGGATGGTGGTATGTGGCGTCTTCGAAGTTGAGCAGTGCGCCTCGTCAGACATCCTGACTCTTCGTCACGCTCGGCGCCCTGTGAGGGTCGTTGGTACCGCCTGATGCAAGGAGCCCGTGGGAGTGATCATTCCTGTTCTCTAGGCAGAACGATCATGTGAGGGCCACGGGCGTGGTCAACGGTACGGCGTTGCTGCTCGACCTCGACGGGGTCCGCCATACGGGTCGAGCGGCTTGAGGACGGCACCCGCCGGGTGCATCTGGCCACGGCGGAGGAAACGGCTCGCGCCTGCCCGGAGTGCGGGGCCTTCGCCTGGAAGGTGAAGGGCACAGCCCGGACCCATCCTCGGGATCTTCGCTGCGGGGAGCGCGGGCTGGTGCTTTTGTGGCACAAGCGTCGCTGGTGGTGCCGCACCCTCGCCGACAACAACCATGCAGGCGGATAGCGCCGCGAAGAGTCCCACACGCCCCGTCCTGGCAGCCGGTGACGTGCCCAGGCTGTCAGGGAAACTTCGTGCCCTGAACCCCGCCCAGATGCGATCCGTTGTTGGCAGTGCCGGGCACCTGCATGCCTGGGACACGGAGCGGAACAACGACGCGGAGTGGAACCTAGAATGACTGCGATTTCTGTGGGAATGCCGTCCGTCCCGGCCAAACTGGCCGAACGCAGGGCCAGCCGCAAGGTCATGGTCGGCCCAGTAGCGGTCGGTGGTGACGCACCGGTATCGGTGCAGTCGATGACGACGACCCGTACGTCCGACGTCGGGGCAACCCTGCAGCAGATCGCCGAACTCACCGCGGCCGGCTGCCAGATCGTCCGCGTGGCCGTCCCCACACAGGACGACGCCGACGCCCTCTCGCAGATCGCGAAGCAGTCCCAGATCCCGGTAATTGCGGACATCCACTTCCAGCCGAAGTACGTCTTCGCCGCCATCGACGCCGGCTGCGCCGCGGTCCGAGTGAACCCGGGCAACATCAAGCAGTTCGACGACAAGGTAAAGGAGATCGCCCACGCGGCCAAGAACGCCGGAACCACTCTGCGCATCGGCGTCAACGCAGGCTCCCTGGACAGGCGGCTGCTGCAGAAGTACGGCAAGGCGACAGCCGAAGCGCTGGTGGAGTCCGCGCTGTGGGAAGCATCGCTGTTCGAGGAGCACGACTTTCGCGACTTCAAGATCGCAGTCAAGCACCATGACCCCGTAGTGATGGTCAACGCCTACCGGCAGCTGGCCGCACAGTGCGACTACCCTCTGCACCTCGGCGTGACCGAGGCCGGCCCGGCGTTCCAGGGCACCATCAAGTCCGCCGTCGCCTTCGGCGCTCTGCTCAGCGAGGGCATCGGTGACACGCTTCGGGTGTCACTGTCGGCTCCGCCGGTGGAGGAGGTCAAGGTCGGCATCCAGATCCTTGAGTCGCTGAACCTGCGCCAGCGCCGTCTTGAGATCGTCTCCTGCCCGTCCTGCGGCCGGGCCCAGGTCGACGTGTACAAGCTGGCCGACGAGGTGACCGCGGGCCTGAAGGGCATGGAGGTGCCGCTGCGAGTCGCGGTCATGGGTTGCGTCGTCAACGGCCCGGGCGAGGCCCGCGAGGCGGACCTCGGTGTGGCCTCCGGCAATGGCAAGGGTCAGATCTTCGTGAAGGGCGAGGTCATCAAGACCGTGCCGGAGTCGAAGATCGTGGAGACGCTCATCGAGGAGGCGATGAAGATCGCCGAGGAGATGGAGAGGAACGGCACCTCCTCGGGGGAGCCCGAGGTCTCCGTCAGCTGACATATCCGCCGAACGCCTCTCCGGGCCATCACGACAAGGCTTACGCGGAAACCACCCGCAGAAACGTCCGCAAACGAAGGTTCGTGAAACACAAAGATCAGCATGACGTTCCCGCAGGCCGCGACTGTAACGCTGCCCGTGTACGCGCCTGTGTCACCTGCTACCCCAGGACTGATTCAACGTCATGGTGATCACGTGTCGATGCAGGTCGAACGGGTGCGTGACGTGTAAGAGACCTGTCGTAGCCCGGCGGCGACGCCGTGGTGGCCGGCTTCGCGGAGCGTGCCCGGGTGATCCGAGGTGCTACTGGGCTTCGCCTGAACTTGCGGCGACGCGCCCTGACAAAGGTTCAGCTCAAATATTGGAACTGTGCTACGTGAATCCCTTTTTCTTAAGAGACATGGCGTACTCCCTCGGTGACACCCGATGTGCGCTGGCGGACTCGGCTGAGGCGGCCCGCCTGCGATCCTCCGTCGCAGACCTGAGTTCTGCCGGCTTTGCCTGGCACCACGTGTGCCCACCGGGGCAGTACGCGTACGACCTGGCCTGGGCAGCGGTCAAGTCCCTGTCGCTGCCGGAGACGGTGGACGCGATCGTCTACAGCACCTGCCTGCCGCACAACGGCAATGCCGGTGATGTCACAGCGTGGTCAGAGACCAGGGACGTCAAGCACCTCATGGACTTCCCGGCCAGCAGGATGCAGTCCGCCCTCGACCTGGGCTCAGCCGCTGTGTTCGGGCTGACCCAACAGGGCTGCACCGGGCTGCTCGGATCGCTGCGGCTGGCAGGCGCGCTGCTGGCGTCCGAGCCGGACTGGCGAACGGTGCTGTGCGTCACCGCCGACCGGTTCCCCGACGGCGCACTCTACGAGCAGTCCTACAACCTCGTCTCCGACGGAGCCGCCGCATGTCTGGTGTCCGCCGCTGCGGGCAGGTTCCGCGTCGTCGCGTCGCACCAGATCACCAACGGAGGACTCCACGCCGCCTCCGACGACGAAACCGTGGGCCTGTTCTTCTCCTACGTGCCGAACCTGGTCCGGCAGACCTTGGACCGCGCAGGGCTGGCCATCAGCGATATCGACTGGGTGGTACCGCAGAACACCAACCACAACGCGTGGACGATCGCAGCCCGTCTGCTCGGCGTCGATCGCGACCGGGTCTGTCAGACCACGCTGGGCGAGATCGGACACGCGATCTCCGCGGACAACATCATCAACCTCTTGGCGCTGCTTGACACCGGCACCGTGCGGCCGGGGCAGCACGTGCTGCTGGTCATGGCCGGGCACGGGTTGAACTGGCAGGCCACGATCCTGCAGGCCACGGAGCGCATCGAATGACGGCACAACACCAGGAACTGCGCACGGCGATCGCCGCGATCATGGGCACGGTCGACCGGCTCACCGAGCAGTCCCGGACACGGTACAAGAACCCCTACGAGACGATCACCTGGCCGGAAGCCGTCGCCCCGGACCGGGACTGGTTCTTCACCCCGGAGCTCTCCTCGCTGCACGGCACCCGCCATGAGCTCCCACTCACCGATACCAGGGCCAGACAACTCGCCTTCCAGGAGGCGGCGAACTTCTTCAGCCTCAACATCCACGGGGAGAAGTCGCTGATAGCGGGCCTGGCCACCCGCATGTACCGAGGCGATCTCGTGGAGATCTCCGACTATCTGCACCACTTCCTGGACGAGGAGAACAAGCACAGCGTCTACTTCGGCGGGTTCTGCCGCCGGTACGCCAAGTTGTACCGCAGCAGACACGTGCCGTTTGCCGAAGGCACGGAGCGGTCGGTCGCGGACGTGCTGTTCTTCGCCAAAGCGCTGCTGTTCGAAGAGCACGCCGACCGTTACAACGTGCTGCAGGCCAAAGATGTCCGCCTGCACGAATTGGCGCGGTTCATCAACCACGCCCACCATGCAGACGAGAGCCGGCACCTGGTGTTCAACAGGGCCATCGTGCAGGCACTGTGGCAGACCTACGCGCCCCGGTGGGACACCGCCACCCTCGCCGACGTCCGTGCCCGCATCAGCCAATTCTTCGTCACCACCTGGCTGGAGTACTACAACCCCGATGTCTACGCCGATGCCGGGTTCGACGACCCGTGGCAGGTCGCGCAGGACGCCTGGGCCGATCCGGCCCAATGCGCGCACCGCCGCCAGATCTCCGCCAAGTGCCTGCGATTCTTCATGTCCACCGGCATCCTCGACCAGGAACCCAACGATGCGTTCTGAGCTCAAGCAACTGCGCAGCTGGATCACCGCCAAGGCAAGGGATCTGCCGCCCGGCGGGCTGACCGACGACCTGCCTCTGCTGGCCGGCCGGCACTTGACGTCGCTGCATATCCCAGAGCTGATTCTGCTGCTGGAGGGGCTACGTCGGCAGCCGATCGATGTGGAAGGCCTGACCGCAGGCGACTTCAAAGACGTGACAACCATCGCCGCGAAGTTTTTGGGCCCCGGTGACACCTCGACCGAGGGAAGGTCTTTATGAACACGCTGTCGTCGCCCGCACAGACCACAGACGAAGGCATGGCCGACAGTCTCAGCCGGATCGGTCTGCGGTGGAACTCCCGCGGCTACGCCACGCTCAGCGGACCCCTGCTCGCGCTGGCCAGGGAATGCGACCAGGCATTCCTGGCAATCGCCGCGCGGTGGGCCGCTGAACCGGAGCACCACCCTGTCCTCATGCCGGCCATGGATCTGTCCCCGGTGGACTACTTTTTGTCCTTTCCTCACCTGGTGACTTTCGCCGCCCCGCTCAACCCGGCGGCGCATCATCTGCGGACGTTCACCGCGGCCGCACGGCAGGACCCGCAGGCCGCGCTGCACCATGCCCAGCTGACCACTCCGGGCGACGTGCTCACCCCAGCCGCTTGCTATCACGTCTATGTCCACCACCGCGACCGGGAGCTGCCCGCACCCCTGAAAGTCACCACCCGGAACACATGCTTCCGACATGAAGAGCACTTCGCGCCGCTACGTCGTCAATGGAGCTTCCAGATGCGGGAAATCGTCTGCGTCGGCTCCCGCGAGGAGGTGTCGGACTTCCTCTCCGAGACCCGCACAATGGTCGACAAGCTCATCGCCCGACTGGGCCTGCCGGTGGAGTGGAACGCGGCGACCGACCCGTTCTTCGACCCGACTGCAAACCCGCGGTACCTGGCGCAGAAGCTCCACCCGACCAAGCATGAGGCGTGCTACCAGGACCTGGCCATTGCCTCGGTCAACATGCACGAGGACCACTTCGGTGACGCGTACGGCATCAGCCGGGACGGTCGTCCCGCGACCAGCGGCTGCGTCGCGTTCGGCATCGAGCGGTGGCTCTGCGCGCTGATCGACCGCTGGGGCACCGATCCGGGTAACTGGCCGAGCACATTCACCGCCGTCGGTCGTGAGGTGTCATGAGCGGTCTCGCCCTGGTCACCGGGGCCGACGGCTACCTTGGCCTGCATACGGCACAGCGCCTGCTGACCGACACCGACGACCGGCTGGTTCTCACCGTTCGGGCGGCTGACCGCGCTGAGCTGGACGCCAAGAGGAGCCAGCTGGCGTCCGTGCTGGACGCCCGCAAGGAACGGGTCGAGGTCGTCCCTGCCGACCTGACCGAGGACGCCCCGCTGTGCGCAGTCACCCGCACTGTCACCGCCATCGTCCACGCGGCCGCACGCACCGCGTTCAACCAGTCCAGGGACGATGCGCGGCGCATCAACGTCGAAGGCACAGCCCGGGTCGCGGAGTACGCAGTCAGCTGTCCGGCCCTGGACCGGTTCGTGTTGATGTCCACATTGGTCAGCGCCGGATGCAGAACAGGCGAGGTGCGCGAGACGATGCTCGCGGGCGACGCCGGTTTCGCCAATCACTACGAATGGTCCAAGAGCGAGGCCGAACTCCTGCTGGCCGAACGCTTTCCGGAGCTGCCGCTGACGGTCGCCAGGCTGTCCACGATCGTCGCCGACGACGACCACGGGCACGTCACCCAGTACAACGCTTTCCACAACACGCTCAAGCTGTTCTTCTACGGCCTGATCACTGTGATGCCCGGTCTCCCCGACACCCGGCTCTATTTGGCCACCGCGGCCGCCACCAGTGGTGCCCTCGTGCACCTTGCGCAGCCGGACACCCCCACCGGCGTCTACCACCTGGCGCCCGCTCCGCACGAGGCCATCAGCCTGCGCGAAGCGATCGACACCGCGTTCGACGTCTTCGCGACCGATGCCTCTTTCGCCCGCAGGCGGCTGTTGCGACCGGAGTTCTGCGACCAGGAGACCTTCCGGCATCTGGTGGCGGCGACAGAGACGCTGAGCGCGAGTCCCGCGGCGGGCGCGCTGCGCTCGGTGGCCTCGTTCGCCGAGCAACTGTTCCACCCCAAGCAATTCGTCAACACGCGGCTGGTGCAGACATGGCCGGGCGCCACCGCGTTCGCGAACCGCGCCCTGGTCCATGCCGTGTGTCAGTCGCTGGTGCAGAGCCGCTGGGGGCGTAAGCCAGGCGATCGTCCCCACGCCTCACTCGCCTCCTGAAGGGAGTCCTTCCCATGTCCCTGTCCGACAACGACCGATGGCTGCTCAGCTACTACCGCAGTTCGGAGATCAACGCCGCCCTGTTCTTCGGACGGGTCTCCCGCATGGTGCGGCCCGGCAAGCTCCAGGCCGAGGTCACCCACCACTTCGCCGACGAGGCCAACCACGCCCGCTACTGGAACGAGTGCATCAACGATCTGGACTCCCTCCCGATCAAAATGCGCGAGTCCTACCAGGACCAGTACCTGGAGGCGATCGGCACCCCGAACAACATGATGGAGGTCATGGCCATCACGCAGGTCCTGGAGAAGCGCGTGATCGGTCAGTACCACCGGCAGCTCCGTGTGCCTGATCTGCACCCCAGGATTCGCCAAACGATCGAACAGATCATGCGGGACGAGCGCTGGCACGTCCGGTACGTGCGTGACGCCCTGCAGGACATGGCCGACCGCTACGGCGCCGAACACATCGAGGCCACGATCAAGCGGTTCGCCGAGGCCGACCAGGAGATCTACGCCAAGACGCTGGCCGAATACGGGGATCGAGTGTCGTTCCTCGGTGAGACGGGGGCGCCGTGACAGCGCCGGACCGGGTGATGCTGCGGCTGGCGGCCAGCGACGTCCCGCTGCCGGTGGCGGACCTCACCGACGGCGAGGTCGCGCAACTGACCAGGCTGCAGTCTCAGCCCCGCCGTCGCACCTGGCTGACGGCACGTCGGGCGTTACGCAGGGCCCTGGCGAGCGCGGGTTTACCCGAGGACACCTCGGCCTACGCCTTTCCTCACCCCCGCGCCTCCCTGTCCTACGCGGGCGAATGCGCTGTCGCTGCTGCAGTCGGCGGAGACAACCGCGCTGTCCTCGGCCTCGGCGTCGACGTCGAGAACATCCCCGGCCCCGCCCCGCAGACCGCGCTGCTGTTCCTGTCCGAGCACGAGCAGCAGGCTCTCACGGACCTGCCCGCACCGCGGCAGCGGGCGGAGCTGCTGCGCCTGTGGACGGCCAAGGAGGCGCTGTACAAGTCCGACCCGACCCAAACCGGGATCGACCTGCGCCGGTACACCTTGGACCTGCCGCTGGCCCGTCATGGCGTCGCACGGCTGGCCGGGTCCGACGTGGCCGCCTTCCGATATCTCAGTCTCGACCTGCCCCGCGGTGTGCTCACCGTCGCGGTGCTGTTGTCCCAGAACGGAGCAATCACCCGTGACTGACCACAACTTTGCCGAACTCACCGAGAAGATCGCATCGGTGATCGCGCTGCCCGCCTCCAGGCTCACCCCGGACATGACCGTGTCCGACCTTGCTCTGGACAGCATGACCACCGTGGAGCTGGTGGTCGACCTGCAGGAAGACTACGACATCCTGCTCTCCCGGGAGGACTTCGCCGCCGTGCGCACCCTTGGCGACCTCGCCGAGCTGGTCTTCTCCCGGGTGTCCGGCCCGAGCGGGCAGTGAGGCCGGCCTCGATGAATCCCGCCGTCCTGCTCCTGCTGCTACTCGACTTCGCCCTGATCACCGCGTTACCCAGGGTGTTCTTCCTGCGTAGCGGAACTCTCAATGTGCGTTGGTGGTTGACCGCGCTGCCGGTCGGACTGTGCCCCACACTGGTCGTCGCCTGTCAATTGCTGGACTTGCGGCCGGTGACGTCCTCCGCCTGGCTGCCGGTAACGGGGCTGGTCGCGATCGTACTGTTCACGGGGTCGATCGCCTTGATCGCGCTGACCCTCGGCACACACCGGGCGCCGATCGCGCTGTGGCACCAGAACAACGACGATCCCCGGCACATCGTCACCTGGGGCGCGTACCGCCATATCCGGCACCCGTTCTACACGTCCTTCCTGCTGGCGTTCACCGGAGCGTTGCTGGCGTTTCCGCACTGGATCACGCTGGCGTTGCTGATCTACATGGCGATGATGCTCAACGTGGTGGCGGCCAAGGAGGAACACAAGCTTCGTGCATCGGAGTTCGGCGAGCAGTACCACGACTACATGACCAGGACCGGTCGCTTCCTCCCCCGGTGGACACGGCCGGTCGGCCGGAAGGCAAGGACATGACGGCACGGCCCGCAACTCTGATCACCGGGTGCTCTTCCGGCGTCGGCCAGGCCGCCGCCTGGCGGTTTCTTCGTGCCGGGCACCCGGTCTACGCCACCGCCCGCGATGTCGGAACGCTGTCGGAACTGGACCAGGCCGGGGCGGTGACCCTGGCCCTGGACGTGACCGACGAAGACAGCATGACCGCTGCGGTCACGCGTGTCGAGGCCGACCACGGCGCCGTGGGCATCCTGGTGAACAATGCCGCCTACGGCATCCAGGGAGCGGTAGAGGCGGTCAGCGTCGACGACGCCCGGAGACAGTTCGAGACCAACTTCTTCGGCCTGGCCAGGCTGACGCAGATGGTCCTGCCGGCGATGCGAGCCCGCCGCAGCGGCCGGATCGTCAACGTGTCCTCGATGGGCGGGCATTTCTCCCTACCGGGAGCGGGATTCCTGCACGCCTCGAAGTACGCGGTCGAGGCGCTGTCGGACGCGCTGCGCCTGGAGGTGCGCGGATTGGGCATCACTGTCGTCATTGTGGAGCCCGGTCCCATCCGCACTCCGTTCCCGACGAAAATCAACGCCACGATCCCACCCCCGGACGGCGGCCCCTACGACCGCTTCCACACGGCTGTCGAGGCCAGGGTGAGCGCTGCATACGAGCCGAAACGACTGAGCATGGCCCTCAGTGCCGATCGCGTGGCCCAGGTCATCGAGCGCGCGGCCATCCGCAGCCGGCCCCGCGCTCGGTACCCGATCGGCGTCATGGCCCACGGCCTGATCGCGCTGCGTCGGTTCCTGCCGGACGCCGCGATCGACGCCATCACCCAGACCCAGTTCCCAGGCCCCACGGCCTGACTATCACAGGAGCAGTCGCATGAGCATTCCTGCAGAGGTACAGGCATGAGCCGGTTCGTTGACACCTTGGTCACCACGGCCCAGCACACCAGCCGCGGCATAGTGACCGGTGAGCCCCACCACCCGCGCAGGCAGACCTGGGGGCAGGTACACGCCCAAGCGCGCGGAGTGGCGACCGCCCTGGTAACGAAGGGGCTGCGCCCCGGTGGCGCCGTCGCGGTGCTCGCCGCCGAGCCCGAGCTGGTCGCCCCCGCGGTGCAGGGTGTGTGGCTGGCCGGAGGCAGCGTCACCATGCTGCACCAGCCCACACCACGCACCGACTTGGCCGAGTGGGGCCACGGCACCCTGCAGGTGCTGGAGATGATCAGCGCCGACGTCGTGCTGCTCGACACGTCCTTCGCTCCTGTCGCATCGACGCTCGCGGACAAGGGCATCCGCCACCAGCTCCTGACCGAGGCGGTCGACACACCTCAGCCCTACGGCACTCCGATTCCCGTGGCGTCCGGAGAGCAGGACACCGCGCTCCTCCAGTTGACCAGCGGCACCACGGCAGTACCGAAAGCAGTACGTATCACCCACGGCAACCTTCTCGCCAACATCACGGCCATCGCCGAACGCGGACAGCTCGATCCCGACCAGGACGTGATGATGTCGTGGCTGCCGTTGTTCCACGACATGGGCATGATCGCGTTCCTGACCGTGCCCATGACGCTGGGCCTGGAGCTGGTGAAGATCACCCCGGCTGATTTCCTGGGCTCCCCCCTGCTGTGGCCCACTCTTCTGGACAAGTACCGCGCAACGATCACCGGCGCCCCCAGCTTCGCCTATGCGCTCCTGCGTAAACAGCTGGCCAGAGTGCGTGATTCAGCCACCTTCGACCTGTCGTCGCTGCGCATCGCACTCAACGGCGCCGAACCCATCGACGAGGCCGTCATCCGCGGCTTCACCGAAGTCGGCGTGCGGTTCGGCCTACAGCCCGAGTGCGTGCTCGCCGCCTACGGACTGGCCGAAGCAACCCTCGCCGTCAGTGCCGCACAGACTGCCGGCGGCCTGCTCGTCGACGTGGTGGACGCGAGCCGCTTGGACGAGGACAACCTGGCCGTGCCCGCCGCAGCCGGCTCACCCACGCGACAGTTCAGCCGTCTCGGAGCACCGCTGCGCGGACTGGAGGTGCGGGCGGCCAGCCCCGACGGCACCCTGCTCGGCGCACGGCAGGTCGGGGAACTGCTGGTCCGCGGGGAGTCCGTCACACCCGGCTACCTCACCGTGGACGGTCCGCTGACCACCCAGGACGAGCAGGGCTGGCTGCACACCGGGGACCTGGGCTACCTCGCCGACGGTGAGGTCGTGATCTGCGGGCGCAGCAAGGACGTCATCATTATGGCAGGCCGCAATATCTATCCCACCGACATCGAACGCGTCGTGGGATCCGTCGAAGGTGTCCGCGCAGGCAACACTGCCGCCGTCCGGCTCCACGCGGGAACCAGACGAGAAGGCTTCGCCATCATCGCAGAGTCCCCCCACGCCGGTGACGCCGACGCCGAACTGCAGCTGGCCCAGGAGATCATCAGCCGTACGGTGGACACCGTGGGCGTGCGTCCGACCACCGTGCAAATCGTCGAGGCAGGCAGTTTGCCAAAGACCCCCTCTGGAAAGCTGCGCAGGGCAGAAGCTGCTCGACATCTCTCAAGCAGCCAGCCCCTCCCTGCGAAGGCGTGAGGATTCAGGTAGTTGCCGTCGTCAGGTTGCCCGGGTCCCGTCCGGTCCGACAGGGCGACAGGGCGACAGGGCGACAGGGCGACAGGGCGACAGGGCGACAGGGCGACAGGGCGACAGGGCGACAGGGCGACGGTGTCACAGCCTGCTGGTCGAGACGATCACGCAGTCCCGGCCCTCGGCGAACGCCGGTTCGACTCATCTGCGTTCTTCCACGGAGAGCGACGCGTGGGAAAGGGACGTCGTCACACGCCACGCAGGCGAAACTGTTCGCGGTTGCGGACGTACCGGACGACCTCGGCGAGCTGACGCACCGGGCAAGATCACACTCCCTGATGCCTTGGCACCGCCAACGAGCGCTTACTGATGCGATGAAGGGGCGGGGCCTCCCGCTTCCGCCGGGTGCGCAGGATGCTCGGCTCAGGCCAAGATCCGAACTCGGGGAGGCCCTCGATGAGTTCACCACCGTATGACGGTGTGCAGTGGGTGGGAATGGACCTGCACCGTCGCCGCTCGGTCCTGGTACGAATGTCGGCCGACGGGCAGCGGCTGGGCAAGATGGTCCGCTTCAACAACGATCCGCCCGGCTCAAGCGGGAGACCGCCAAAGCCGGGCCGCAGCCGAAGGTCGTGCTGGAGGCCACGCTCGGCTGGTACTGGGCCGCCGACACGCTCGCCGAGGCCGGGGCCGAGGTCCACCTCGCCCACCCCCTCGGGGTCAAGGGGTTCGCCTACCGGCGGGTGAAGAACGACGAGAAGGACGCCGCCGACCTGGCCGACCTGCTGCGGCTGGGACGGCTGCCGGAAGCCTGGCCGGCCTCGCCCGAAACCCCAGAACTGCGCGAGATGGTACGCGGGCGGCACAAGCTGGTGCGTCTGCGGACCAGCTGCCGCAATCGGGCCCACGGCGTGATGGGCAAGCTGGGCATCGCCGTCCCGATGAGCGACCTGTTCGGCACCAGGGGCGCGGTGTTCCTCAACGAGCTGCCACTGCCCGCCGGCTACGCGGCCCGACTGCAGGCCCTGCGCACGGTGATGAGGGAACTCGACCGGCAGCTGGCCCGGCTCGATCAGGAGATCGCCGCCCGGCTCGCCGACGACACGGGCTACCGCGCGATCCAGCAGATCGGCGGCATCGGCCCGGTCCCGGCCGCGGTGTTCGTCGCCGAGATCGGCAACGCCACGCGCTTCCCCACCGCCAAACAACTGTGCTCGTGAGCCGGGCTCACCCCACGCCACCGCGAGTCGGACCTGACCGTGCACCGTGGGCACCTCACCAAGCAGGGCTCGACACTGGTGCGCTGGGCGGCAGTCGAGGCAGTCCAACACGCCCCCGAGAACACCCCGATGCGCGCCCACAAGGACCGCATCGAGGCCCGCCGCGGCACCCAGGCACGCAACATCGCCAAGGCCGCCGCGGCCCGCAAGCTGCTCACCCTGGTCTCCTACGGACTACGCGACGGCGAAGTCCGCTGCCTGGCCCGCACGGACCAGCGTGAGCAGCATCCGGACCCACGGCCGACGCGAGACCGTCCCGAAGTCTGGCCCCCTCACGGCGAGGCCGAGTTACTGATTGGTCCCGTCGGCCGTGTGCCGAACCACACCGTGCCGCACGCTGTTGACAGGCCAGTCGCGGCGGATAGATGACTGGGGGCCGGAGCGCCGCCAGCACAGCATCACCCTGGTGATGAGCACACCCAACATGTCCCACCACGCAAGCGGGGACGGGGCAGTACCCAAGTCTCACCTTTATGACGGGCGGCCTCCGCCACCCCGGTGGCTCCAGCACGGCCACCTACTGCCGAGCAGACCGGCAATCTGGATCAGTGATTCCTAATGATCTGCGCGTCCTGGAGAGCTTTGTCGACGCGGTGCTTGTACCGGGTGCGTTCCTGGACGAACACGGTGCGAGTGCGGGTGAAGTCCCGCAACTGCCGGACCGGCTTGGGCGGGAGGAACGAGGCGCGGACCATGCCGCGTTCGGCGAGCTTGGCCAGCCAGACCACGTCCAGCTTGTCGGTCTTCGGGCGCCCCGGGACGTTCTTCACGTCACGGGCGTTGACCAGCCAGCAGTCCAGGCCGCGGGCCTCCAGCAAGTAGAAGAACGGGCGCCAGTACGAGCCCGTCGCCTCCATGACCACCCGCTCGACGCCCTGGCAGACCAGCCGGTCGCCGAGTTCGAGGATCGTGTTCGTGGTCGAGGCGACCGTCCAGACCTTCTGAACGCGCCGGCCCTCGATGGTGTCGTGCGGGACGCGCAGGCAGACCATCCCGGACGCCTTCGCGATGTCGATCGCCGCGACCTTGGCGACCGTGCCGTCGTCGTGGTCTTCTCTCAACTCCTCTATGACGTACCCCAGTTGTGATCGTGCAGGCAGAGACTGCCCGGGAAGCCAAGGGGGTAACGGAGAAGCTGATCGGCGTGCTCAAGGCGACAGTGTGCGGCCCCCTCGGACGGCTCCCTCACCAGACTCCTATGCGGGCTCACAGCCCAAACATCAAGCGGCGTCGGCGGACAGCCCCTGTACCGATTTTCACGCCCGCGGGGATCCTGCTGGCCAAATGTCGTGTCCTGGGGTGTGGGGATGCTGTTGGCACCGTGGTGGCCGGTCTTGTCGTTCCCGGTCGCTGGGGGTGGGAGTCATGTCGTTGCGGCCGGAGGAGTGGCCCGAGGTCCCCGTGGCGACGGCGCGGGTCGCACGGGCAGCGGCAGGACGCGGGGCACCGCCGTTGGCGATGCGGGTGCGGGACGAGCTGGGCGGGCTGTTCGCGGATGCGGAGTTCGCCGAGGCGTTTGGCCGCCGGGGGCGGCGTGGATGGTCGCCGGGCCGTCTGGCGATGGTGACCGTGCTGCAGATGGCGGAGAACCTGACCGACCGCGCCGCCGTTCAGCGGGTCCGGTTCGATCTGTCGTGGAAGTACTGCCTGGGTTTGGAGCTGGAGGATGTCGGCTTCGACGCGTCGGTGTTGTCGGAGTTTCGCACCCGGGTGGTCGATCACGGCCTGGAAGAGCGGGTGCTGGATCTTCTGCTGGCGGCGTTGAAGGGGAAGGGCCTGGTCAAGGCCGGGGGCAAGCAGCGTACCGATTCCACTCATGTGCTGGCGGCGGTGCGGGAGTTGAACCGGCTGGAGCTGGCCGGGGAGACGGTGCGGGCCGCACTCGAGGCGCTGTCCGCCGCGGCCCCCAACTGGGTGGCGCAGGTGCTGGAGGTTGGTGAGTAAAACCGGCGTTACGGGCGGCGGATCGACGCGTACTGGCGCCCGCCCGGCTCCCAGATCCAGCGGGACGAACTCGCTCTGGACTACGGCCGCGACGCGGTGGCTCTGCTGCGGGCGGTCTACCATCCGGCCGCACCAATCTGGCTGCAGGGGCTGCCTGCGGTCCAGGTGTTGCGGCAGATCACCGTGCAGAACTACCTGATCACCACCGACAGCAACGGAGCGGAGGTGGTCAAGCGGCGGGAGGCGGACAAGGACGGTCTCCCGCCTGGCAGAATCCGCTTGACCTCGCCCTACGATCTCGATGCCCGCTACGGCACCAAGGAAGATCTGCACTGGACCGGGTACAAGCTGCATATCAGCGAGGTCTGTCAGCTGCCCCGGCCCGACGACGGGGTGCCGCGGCCAGGCCGGCGGGTACGTCCCCCAGTCCCGAACGTGATCACGCATGTCGCGACCACGGATGCGACCGTGCCCGATGTGAAACTCGTCGAGCCCGTACATCAGGTTCTCGCCGACCGCGGCCTGCTGCCCGCCGAGCACTACCTGGACTCCGGCTATGCGAGCGCCGAACTCATCGTCGGCGCCCAGGCCGCCTTCGGCATCTCCCTGGTCACACCGCTGCTGACGGGCACGTCCCGCCAGTACCGCGAGAACGCCGGTTACCAGCGGGAAGCCTTCGCCATCGACTGGGACGCCCGCCGGGCGACCTGCCCCCAGGGCGCCACCAGCCGGTTCTGGAGCCCGGCCAGGCAGAAAGGCCGCGAGGTGATCGTGGTCCGCTTCGACCAGGCCGACTGCGTCCCCTGCCCCGTCAGAGCAGATTGCACCAACGCCACCCGCTGGGGCCGTCAACTCACCCTGCGGCCACGGCCGCTGCAAGAACTCATCCAGGCGAACCACATCGCCCAGGAAGATCAGGAATGGCGGGCGAAGTACGCCCTGCGGGCCGGTGCTGAGGGCACCATCCGCCAGGCCATGGCGGTCACCGGCAGCCGCCGGGCCCGCTATCGCGGCCTCGAAAAGACCCATCTCGAGCACGTCTACTGCGCCGTCGCCCTCAACCTGATTCGCCTCGACGCCTGGTGGAACGGCCAGCCCCTCGACCACACCCGCACCAGCCACCTCGCCCGCCTCGACCTCACTCTCGCCGCATAACTCCATATTTGGCCAGCAGGATCCGCGGGGCGTCACCGCAGGTGAACGGTCGACTCCTCCTATGGTTCGTCAAGTGGCCTGGACGCACTCTGGCTTGGCCTTGACCATCTGGAAGATCTCGCGAGCGAGGTATCGCTTGAGGCAGCGGATGATCTCCTTCTTCGTCTTGCCCTCTCTGGTGCGCCGGGCGACGTAGTCGATGGTCGGCTGGTGGAAGCGCATACGGACGATGACGCGGTAGAGCGCGGAGTTCAGCTGCCGGTGGCCTCCTCGGTTGAGCCGGTGCCGGTCCCTCCTGCCGGACGAGGCCGGGACGTGGCAGACGCCGGCGAGCTTGGCGAACGCAGCCTGCGAGCGGATCCGTTCGGGATTGTCGCCGACCACGACCAGGACTTCGGCGGCGGTGTCCGCACCGATCCCGAACGCTTCCACCAGTTCGGGAGCCTGCTGGCGGGTGAGTTCGCCCAGGAGCCGGTCGTGGTCCTTGATCTCCTCGTCGAGGGCGAGCCAGCGGCGGGCCGGGGAGCGCAGGGAGCGTTTCGCCGACGCCAGCACGCTGGTGACCGTGCCGGGCCGCAGTCCTGCACACCGGTCGATGAGGGTCATCTTCGGCAGGCCCTGGAGCTGTTCGCGCAGTTCGTCAGGGACGGTGACGATGAGGGCCTTGAGGGTGACCATGGCCTGGGTGCGGGCCTTGACCGCGGTGTCGCGGGCGATCTTGGTGTGGCGGATCATCTCCACCGTGCCCTCGGCGCTTTTCGGTGTCGCGGTCGCGGTGCCCGCGAGGACTGCGCGGGCGGCGTTCTCCGCGTCTATGGGGTCGGACTTGCCGCGCTGGCGGCGTACTCTGCGGTCGGGCCGGTTGACCTCGATCACCTTGTGGCCGTGTCGGCGCAGGTAGGAGGCGAGTCCGGCGCCGTAGGAACCGGTGCCCTCGACGCCAAAGCCAAGGACCTGTCCGAACTGGGCAGCCCACTGGGCGAGTTGTTCGTATCCGCCGCGGTCGGCAGCGACGCTGAGGTTGCCTTGGGTACCGCCGACGACATCGACTACGACCGCAGTGTGCACGTACTTGTGGGTGTCGACTCCGACGACGACATTCCCGATCGGCTCGGCCTGCAGGATGCTGGTCATGGCTGTCCGTTCCCCCCATTACCTTCTTGGTGGCCCCGCAATGGGGCGCCCGGCCTCCGGAGTTGGCATGACTTTCTCCCCCTGTCGAACGCATGGCCTGGGGGGTGGTGTCACCAGCCCCGGAGGCACTGACAGACCGCTGATTAGGGGCATGACCACCGGCTTCTTCGCAGGTCGGGAGCTCTTCGTAATGTGGATGGCGATCGGTGCCGAGGGACGGCCGGGCGAGAACGACCAGAGGAAGCGCGTGATCGACATCAGCGAGATCGGCGCCTTCCTCGGCCTGGACGTCGGCAAGGGCGAACACCACGCCACCGCCGTCACCCCGGCCGGGAAGAAGGCCTTCGACAAGCGGTTGCCCAACAGCGAGCCCAAACTCCGTGAGGTCTTCGGCAAGCTCAAGGCCAAGCACGGCACCGTGCTCGTGGTGGTCGACCAGCCCGCCTCGATCGGTGCCCTGCCGATCGCGGTCGCCCGCGACCTGGGCTGCGAGGTTGCCTATCTGCCTGGCCTGACCATGCGGCGGATCGCCGACCTCTACCCTGGCGAAGCCAAGACCGACGCCCGCGACGCGTTCATCATCGCCGACGCAGCCCGCGCGATGCCTCACACGCTCCGCTCCATCGAACTCGCCGACGAGACAGTCGCCGAGCTGGAGATGATCGTGGGCTTCGACGACGACCTGGCCGGCGAGGCCACCCGCATCAGCAACCGGCTGCGCGGCCTGCTCACGCAGATCCACCCGCACCTGGAGCGAGTCCTCGGCCCCCGAATCCAGCACCCGGCCGTCCTGCGGCTGCTGGACCAGTTCGGGTCCCCGGCCCAGATCCGCAAGGCCGGACGCCGACGGCTGGTCAGCCTGATACGTCCCAAGGCCCCGCGCATGGCCGAGCGATTGGTCGAGGACATCTTCACGGCCTTGGACGAGCAGACCGTGGTAGTGCCCGGCACCGATGCGGCCGCACTGATCGTCCCCAGCCTCGCCAACTCGCTCCAAGCCGTCCTCGACCAGCGCAAACTCCTTGCCACGCGGATCGAGGAACTGCTGGAGGGCCACCCTCTTTCGAAGGTCCTGACGTCCATGCCAGGGATCGGCGTCAGGACCGGAGCGAGGATCCTCATCGACGTTGGCGACGGCAGCAACTTCCCCTCCGCCGCCCACCTCGCGGCCTACGCAGGTCTCGCTCCCGCGACCCGCAGCTCCGGCTCGTCGATCCGCGGGGAGCAACCATCCCGGCGAGGAAACAAGCAGCTCAAACGGGCCTTCTTCCTGTCCGCGTTCGCAGCCCTGGCCGACCCGTTCTCCCGGACCTACTACGACAAGAAGATCGCTCAGGGAAAGCACCACACCCAAGCCCTCCTCTGCCTCGCCAGGCGACGAGCCGACGTGCTCTTCGCGATGCTCCGCGACGGCACCTTCTACGACCCCCAACCCGCCCCCACGGGTTGACGAAACCCATAGGGGCACCCCCCGGAAGCGGCGGTCAGCGCGAGACCGCCGGCCGGGCGGGAGGACAGGACTGTGACGAGCGCCCGGCGGTGCAGGCTCCTATTCGGTCACTGCCCGCGCGGCCGGCGGCCCGCATCGAGCCCGCCGCAGCAGCGACCGACAGATCAACAGCCAGGACACCCGAAGGGTCGGTCGTAACAAGGGTCAGGCCACCACTGCGGCGGTGATCCCATCCTCACAGTCGAAGCAAGATCCGACTCTGCCCATCGACTGCACGATGCCCAGTCTGCGGCAGGCCCCCTTGAACTTCTGGGAGCAGTATTCAACCGTGCGCTGTCCGCGGCCCGGCACCGGTCGAGCGCGGCGTCGCACGCCTGAAGTCCTGGCGCATCTTCCGCAGATCCCGGTGCAGCCCGAATCGAATGACGTCAATCGCTGCTGCCGTCCTCACGCTGGAGCGGCAACGCTGAAAGAGCTCACGGAGTCCCGGGTCGGGGCGGCGAGGAGTCGCTCATCGGCACGTGTCGCCTCCCCTCCACTGCCGGGGACCGGGTCGCGCACCGCGCGTGCGTCCGTCGTACCCCCGGTTGGAAGAAGCCACCCCTCCCCCGCACCGTCTCGCCGTCATGGCGCTGACTGCGGGCACCGCAACGGGCGCCCGTTTTGGAGTGGTTGCAGCCCTTGGTCGTATCCCGGCCAAGGGTCGCACGCCTGCAACGACTCTGACCTGCAAGGTTTCGAGGGAGGAAGAGTTGACGGCGGGACGTTGATCCGTGGCCAGCCGAAAGACGTTCTACAAGGCGAGGCTCGCTGCTTCAGGCCTTTTCTGCAGACATGTGACTAGAGGATGATGAAATGCCTGGCACTTTCCATGGAACTTTGAAAATCACAGAAAAAGACTATTATCTTTACACGGAGCTTTTTGGTGAGAGGAAATTCGATCAGATTACAGGGCTTCCCATGGAGGGGCCATTTGACAGGAATTGGTTCGGACCAGGCTTGAATTTGCATATGGCATTTAAAGATTCCGGCCGCCCGGAGATTGAATGGAATCGAGAGTTTAAGTGGAACAATTCCGGCCCCCCAAAGGCGACGACATTTAAGCAGCCGTGGACTGAAGACTGGGCGCAGGAGACAATGGCGACCGGGACGCCAGCGGCACTGCGGCTCGCCCTCAAGGCCCAGGCACGGGGGCCCTGGCCTGGGCACCAGGCGACCCCGGCCGAGCTCCAGGAATGGGCGGCTCAGGCCCTGGCTCAGGGCCAGAAATGCGCGGCCCGGGTCCAGGCACGGGCGACCGAGGACCAGCACCAGGCACGGGCGGCACAGGCACGGGCGGCACAGGCACGGGCCCAGGGGGCGCCCCCAGCATGGCTGACCCACCCCCACGGCTACTCATGGGCGCCCGAGAACACGCACCAGGCACCGGCGGCACAGGCACGGGCGGCACAGGCACGGGAGCGACAGTCGGGTAATACGCCCGCGTATCCGCCGCCGCATGCCTTGCCGCTGCACGGTCTCCGACCGTACGCGAACATGACTCTTCCGAATTACACCCCTGCGTCTGATGGTGCGCAGCGGTTTGGCCCCCCTGCCAGGCCGCAACCGACCGCTGCCCCGCCGGCAGGCCGAGGCTCCAACGCCGGGAATGCTGGGTACCCTCCAGCGGGCAGGGGCAGGCGTTGAGTTCTGTCATGTGGCCACCGATCAGGTGATGAACAGGGCCAGAACGCACGAGGCTCCCCTGCCGTTGCGGGAGGCGTTCGACGTCTCAACTCTCCGGCGCAGGCTCCTTGTTGGTTCCCTACAGCGTGTTCCAGAGGTCCGTGGAACGGGTATGTCGGGCACTTCGCGCGAGCTCGTCGATCATGTGGCGAGGCCAAGGTTCATGAGGTGGCCCGTGCCTGCCGCTGTATCCTCTCCTATTCCCGCAGTGCTGGTGAAGCTGGGTCCGCTGGACGGCGGCCGGGTCGCCGACCTGCGCCCCTGCCTGGACCTGGTGCCCGACGCGCGTGCGCGGCGGGGCCGTTGGTACTCGCTGACCGCCATCCTCCTCATATGTGCCTGTGCGGCCGTCTCGGGAGCGAGGAGCGTCGACGAACTCGCCGAGTGGGCGGAGCGGGCCTCGGACGCCCTGCTGGCGGCCGTCGGCGTGCGCCGTCATCCGCTCCAGTGGCGCCGGACTCCCTCACGGACCACGATCGGGCGTGTCCTCCAGGCTGTCGACGGTGACGCCCTGGACCGGGCGGTCGGCGCCTACCTCACCGGCCGGCACGACGCCGCCGGGGCCGGGTCCGGACCGCGTCGCGTGATCGTCGTCGACGGCAAGGCACTGAAGGGATCGGCCCACCTGACCGCCACCCGCCGGCATCTGCTCTCCGCGGTCACCCACCACCGGGCCGTGGCCCTCGCCCAGGCGGAGGTAGGAGCGAAGACGAACGAGACCACGCACTTCCGGCCCCTGCTCGAACCGCCGGACCTTCAAGGAGCTCTTGTCACAATGACGCGCTGCACTCGGTCCAGGCGAACGTCACCTGGCTGGTCGAGACCAAGAACGCCCACTACATCGCGGTGATCAAAGCCAATCAGCCGACCGCACACCGCCAGCTCGCGGCCCTGCCCTGGCGGGGCATCCCGGTCCAGCACACCACGACCTCCACCGGACACGGCCGCCGCGAGTCCCGCTCCGTCAAGACCTGCGGCATCGCGGACGAACTCGGCGGGATCGCCTTCCCTCACGCCCGTCTGGCCGTCCGCGTCCACCGCCGCCGCAGACAGACCGGCCGACGCGAAACCCGCGAGACGGTCTACGCCGTCACCAGCCTCGACGCCCACCAGGCCGGCCCCGCCGAACTCGCCGCCGCGATCCGCGGCCACTGGACCGTGGAAGCCCTGCACCACGTGAGAGACGTGACCTTCGCCGAGGACGCCTCCACCGTCCACACCGGCACCGCGCCCCGGGCCATGGCCACCCTCCGCAACCTTGCCATCGGCCCGCTCAGAACCCTGGGAGCCGACAACATCGCCAAGACCACCCGCGCAATCCGCGACCAACCCGAACGAGCACTTCCACTCCTGGGCATCACCAACAACCCGGGAACCGAGGGAACTTGATCAAGCCCTGCAGTTCCGCACGGCGCTTCGCGCCTCCGACGGTGGCGGGAACAAGGACCTCAGCAATCCTCATTCTCCCGGGTCAGAGGCGCTTTCTGCTCTCTTGATCACCAGCCGGACAGCCCACCTCGTGAAGCGCGGGAGTGTCCAATAGACGGCGGATCCGATGATCAAGGAGACACCTGATGAGCGAGACCATCACCGAGCACGAGGCCGCGGAGGAGCCGGTCGTCGAGTCGGCCGCGGAGGCGGTCTCGGACGAGCAGTTGATCGCGATGCTGGTCGACCGAGCCCGCTCCGACGGGCTCCAGCTGACCGGGGAGGGCGGGCTGCTGCAGCAGTTGACCAAGCCGGGTACTCGAGTCCGCCCTGGAGGGCGAGATCACCGATCATGTCGGCTACGACAAGCACGACGCGGCCGGCAGGAACAGCGGCAACAGCCGGAACGGCACCCGCTCCAAGACGGTGCTGACCGATGTCGGCCCGGTCGAGGTGAAGGTGCCCCGCGACACTGCGGGCACCTTCGAGCCGCAGATCGTCCGCAAGCGGCAGCGCCGCCTGACGGGCGTGGACGAGATGGTGCTTTCCCTGTCCGCGAAGGGCCTCACGCACGGGGAGATATCGGCTCATCTGGCCGAGGTGTACGGGGCAGAGGTGTCCAAGCAGACCATCACCACGATCACGGACAAGGTGATGGAGGGCATGGCGGAATGGCAGGCCCGCCCGCTGGATCGCGTCTACCCGGTCGTGTTCGTGGACGCCATCAATGTGAAGATTCGCGATGGCAAGGTCGCCAACCGGCCCATCTACGTTGCGATGGCCGTCACGGTCGAGGGCACCCGGGACATTCTCGGGATCTGGGCCGGTGACGGCGGCGAGGCGCCAAGCACTGGCTCCAGGTCTTCACCGAGCTGAAGAATCGCGGAGTTGAAGATGTCCTCATGCTCGTCTGCGACGGGCTGAAGGGCCTGCCGGACGCGGTCGAGACGGTCTGGCCCCGCACGGTCGTCCAAACGTGCATCGTTCACTTGATTCGCAACAGCATCCGCTACTGCGCCCGCCAGGACTGGGACAAGGTCGCCAAGGACCTCAAGCCCGTCTACACCGCTCCCAGCGAGGCCGCCGCGACCGAACGGTTCTTGGAGTTCTCCGAGAGATGGGGCACCAAGTATCCGGCTGTGATCAAGCTGTGGTCCGACGCCTGGGCCGAGATGGTGCCCTTCTTGTCCTTCGACGTTGAGATCCGCAAGGTCATCTGCAGCACGAATGCGATTGAGAGTGTGAACGCCCGGATCCGCAAGGCGGTTCGAGCCCGCGGCCACTTCCCCTCGGAGGCCGCCGCGTTGAAGTGCGTGTACATGGCGCTGATGAGCCTGGATCCGACCGGCAAGGGCCGGCGCCGCTGGACGATGCGCTGGAAGGCACCCCTGAATGCCTTCCAGATCGCCTTCGACGGCCGTCTGACCCCCACTGACCATCGATAACTCAACAACCAAGATCAGCCGTTAAGTTGACACACCCGAAAGCGCGAGGCTAGTGTCCTGCGCCAGAGATCCGTCGGCAGAAGCGGGCGAGGGAGTCGAGGATCTCTTCGGCGGTCTTGGTCCAGATGAACGGCTTGGGGTCT
>NZ_JBFAIQ010000045.1:0-49260 GCF_040654755.1 Streptomyces sp. NPDC050625 | reverse complement strand
CGTCGGGCGCGGGCTCACCTGCGGCTTCCCCTCGTGGTGCGCTGACGGTCTGTGCTCCAGGGCGTGGTGTTGTGGCGCATCGTTACCAGTTCGGCTAGTTCGGTGAGTGCCGCCTCGCCATGGTTCAGCACTGCGTCCGCGAGCCCCTTCTTCTGCTTAAGCATCTGCGCGATCCGGTCCTCGACCGTCCCCTCCGCGATCAGGCGGTGCACCTGCACCGGCTGGGTCTGGCCGATGCGGTACGCGCGGTCGGTGGCCTGCTCTTCGACCGCCGGGTTCCACCAGCGGTCGAGGTGAATGACGTGACCGGCGCGGGTCAGGTTGAGGCAGGTGCCGGCGGCCTTGAGGGAGAGCAGGAAGACCTGCCGTTCGCCGCGCTGGAAGCGGTCGACCCTCTCCTCGCGCTGCTTCACCGGCGTTCCGCCGTGCAGGAACTGCGCGGCGATGCCGCAGGCTGCGAGATGCTGCTCCAGCAGCCGGCCCATCTCGACGTACTGGGTGAAGACGAGCACTGAGCCGTCCTCGGCCACGATCGCATCCAGCAGCTCGTCGAGCAGCTCCAGTTTGCCGGAGCGGCCGACGAGCTTCGTGTTCTTCTCCTTCAGGTACTGCGCCGGGTGGTTGCAGACCTGCTTGAGGCCGGTGAGCAGCTTCATCACCAGGCCGCGCAGGACTTGCGGCGGCGCAGGAGGAAGGGGCCGACCAGGCGGGCAAGACGGTTCGCACTCTCCTGGTCGCCGTCGGCTCAGCCCTTCCTGAGCTGCCTTTGCTTGCCATACCACCTACCATGCAATGCATGGTGCACGGCGTGACGATGTAGCTCCAGCCTGCCGGGACCACCCTGGGTCGGCCCTGACCCCGTCGTCGCTCCGGGCCGAGACTGGTACAGCGCGACCGCATCCGCCTTGAACTCCGGCGGGTAGTGCTTCATGATCACCACCGACACACGCGAGTTGGACGGGACTGGGACGCAGGACTGGGTCAACAGGGCCTCCCTGCAGTCGAGTTGGCTTCGCAACCCTCGCGCTGCACCTGAGGCCCTGCCTTCATGCGTCCACCCGGCCAAGATCACCCAACCAGGGATCCCGTTCGATCAGAACCGTCCTCATGACGGATAGGACAACGGCCTCTCATGCCAGACCAACGAACCGTCGACTGGAAAGCTACGGGCTATTGATCTGCACGTCTTACTTGCGCAAACCTCATGTGCCGCCTCAACGCCCCCTAGTGCGGCCTGGCTGGTGTCGACGTGTAGACGGCGGGTACAATTGCGTTGACCCATGAGTATGCGTGCGGGATGACTGCCCGGAAACAGGGGGGTGGAGAGCCAGTTGAGAAGCAAGGTATTGGTTTTCTCCGTTAACTGTACGCAATACATGCTCATTCGGATGCATTAGCGCAGCTGCGTTGTGTTGCGCCTCGGCGGCCATCGTTGAGAGCGCAGAGTGATTGGTGCGGAAGTCTTCAGCCGAAACATTCCTTTCCCCGAAGTATCTCGCCTCGAAGACTATGAGTGGAATTCTCCCATTGTTGTCGATGGGCACTACCGTAGAAGTGAATGTGTCTTTTAGCTCGGTCCGCTTGCCATAGTTTTCTACTAGCCCACTGGAGATAAGGTCGCCGACCGTAAATGTGTCATCAATGGCTAGGCGAACGTTGCTTGGTTGATCTGCCAGTTTACTCCTGTAGTGCATGTTTTGACTGTAGTGCATGTTTTGATTGTAATCCCTAACTTGATTTGGGTGGTCGCGGGAGTAAGTGGAATCAAACCCTGCAATGATGTTCCGGGCGTTTGTAGTCAGCCATTGACGAGCATCTGGGGACAGTTGCCCAAAAAGCGAGTTAGGATTATGCCGCACGAGCGCAATTGCATTATCCTTGGCATTACCCGGATAGGTTGATGTATGGGCGGCTGCCGCGCCGAGTGAGTAGAGCACGGCTGCCGCACCGCGTACCTCCTGAACGTGGCGATCTGGGATATTCGCATAGCGTGCTGCGTACTGCGCAATATACGGCGGGGCACTCATCCCGAAGAATTTTTGATGAGCGAACCTGGCGGCGACAGCGTCGGCGAATCCCAGGGCGGAGTTAAGGTTCCTGCGCGCGTCATTGAGCTGCTGTTGGTTACCTGTGTGCCTCCTGGTGTTAGAATTCAAGTACTTCAAAAAATTATAACTAGTCGAAAGGGGGACCCCAATGCTGTAGTGAATGCTGTGGGTTCCAGTGCGCGCAGATCCGATGGCGGGCGGGCCTATTGAGGCAGTTCGCCCGAGCTCCGTATACAACCAGCCATCCTGGGGGGGCAGAATATTCGTCAGGGGCACAGAATCCATATTACCGGGTTCGCCCTGAACGGCGCGCATACGTTCGTCAAAGTAGGCGAACGCCTGGTGCATACCGTTGGCATCATTCGGATAGCGTTCGTATGCGCCATCTTTAGATATGCCGACAATCATCTCAGGGATTACAACCTCCTCCTCCTCGATTGACCCTCTTCCTCCACTTTGAGCCGAAGCTTCGTTTTGAAATAGGCGACCGGTGCTATCGGTGAACATATCTTCGTTTTCGGCGACAATCCGAACGTGGAGGGCGCCTGGAATGGTAGGGCGGATTTCTGCAAGCAATTCTCCACGGAGATTAAGCGGGCTATCTTCTGATTCCAGGTTCAAGATATTTGGGAATTCCGCCTCGACGCCTGATCCCATTGGCTATCTCATTTCTTGATGTATTAGGTCGATATCTTGAGTGGGTTCGACCACGTCTATTCTTGCGTCTGTTTTTCATCCGTGTAGTGGCTGCTTTCTTGAGCAGACCCACCTGCCACTACGGATTGCCTGCGCCATGAGTTCATCCCAAGCGAGTGTCCTCTGAGGGCATGGCCCTTCTCACGCTGCGGGGCTCCGAACTTGTTGCGCCGTTCAGTGATTCCCAATGTGGTTTGTCTAGTGCTGGATTCCTCAAAGGAAGTACACATAGCGGCGGCGTAAGTGCCTGGTGGGTGGTGTGGGTCTGCCCCAGATCCAGGGTCGGGCACGGGAGTTGAGTTGGTCGGTGGCGACGTTGGTGGCGTGGGTGATGTGTCCTGGGTCGCCGAAGGAGCGTCCGGCCAGGGCGGTCTTGCGGAAGATGCGCCACCAGCCTTCTTGGAGGTTGAGCCAGCAGGCGCCGACCGGGATGAAGACGTGCTTGATGCGTGGGTGGTCCTCGAGCCAGGTGCGGGTGGACACGCTGTTGTGAGAGGACAGGTTGTCCGTGATCACGTAGATGTCCCCGGCGGGGTTGGCTTCCTCGACCAACTGGAGGAATTGCTGGTAGAAGGCGCTGTTGCGGGAAGTGGCGGTCATCGTGACCGCTTGACCGTCGCGGACGCGTAAGGCGCCGTAGACCCAGGTTTTCTCCGGTCCGCGGGAGTAGTCGATCTCGTTCTTGATGCGGTGCCCGTCCGGCGACCAGCCCGGTGCCGGTGGGAAAGCGCGGGGGATCACCGGGCCGAGTTCGTCGGCGCAGACCACCGTCGCGCCGGCGGGTGGGCTGGTGTAGAGTTCGACGATCCGCGTCCTTTTCCCTCGAAGTCCGGATCCTTCGAGCGCGTCCAGGATCGCGTGCGCCGCCAGCGGACCCCTTCCGCGAGCAGAATCCGGCGCACCTGGGAGCGGCTGACCTCGATGCCCAGGTCCCGGGCCACGGCGACCAGCGTGTCCAAGGTCCATTCCGAGGGCCCTGACTCTTTGGCGGCCCACATCTCGTTCGACGGCTGCACCTAGAGTCGGCCGGGTGGGGTCTGCCTGACCAGGCCGACGATCCTCGAGCGTTCGGCTTCGGTGATCCTTCGCTTGCGGCCCTGCCCGCCCAGATCCTCCAGGCCCTCCGGCCCCAAGCGGTTGAAGCGGTGCAGCCAGCGACGCACCGTCTTCTGACTGCACCGCAGCTCGTCGGCGATCTGCGGGACCAGCCACCCGTCCCAGCTCAGCTCCACCATCCGGCACCGCTCCACCACATCCTTCGGCGCCTTTCTGGCCGACGCCAGGCGGTGGACCACCGCTTGCTCGCCCTCGTCACGGCCCGGCCGTGCCCTCAGCACCATGACCCAGCACCCGCCCCCGAGTACCCGCAATCGCCCCGCTACCAGCAGCTATACCCACCGAAAGCGGAATCCAGCACTAGGAGGCCGGCCCGCGTCACACGTTCAGTCCGGTCACTGACCACATGTGTCAGCTGGGCAGGATCCAGCTCTGGTTGGCGCTGCCCGCGCAGTCCCATATCTGCAGGCGGGTGCCGTCGGCCGAGCTCGGCCCGGTGGCGTCGAGGCACCGTCCGGACTGCGGGTTGACCAGGCTGCCCGAGGCCCCCGGCCGCCACTGCTGGGCGCCGGTGTCGTTGCAGGTGTAGAGCTGCACCTTGGTGCCGTTGGCCGTGCCGCCGCCAGTGACGTCCATGCACTTGCCAAGCGCCTTCAGGCTGCCGTCCGCTGCCTTGGTCCACGTCTGCGCGGCGGTTCCGTTGCAGGTATAGAGCTGGATGGCGGTGCCGTCGGCTGTGTCCGCTCCCGCGACGTCGGCACACTTGCCGCCGTAGCCGGTGATCGAGGCTGCCTTGGCTTGCCACCAGTTGATGTTCTGGCCTCCCGTCACCTGCTGCAGTTGCACAGTGTGGTAGGTGCCAGGGGAGAACTGGAAAGTGCCCGCGTCGACGGTCTGCCAGGTCTGCCAGCCCCCGGTGTTCGGCACGTCCACGACGGGCCCGGCGACGCCGTCGACAACGAAGCGAATCTGGGCGCCACTGTTCGGCGTAGCGACGCGGACCTTCAGGGTCTCGGTGCCCTGCATCGGCACCTCTTCCCACTGCAGCCATTCACCCGCGGCGACACTGCCGACGTTCCAGCCGCCCCCTGTGTCAGTGGTCGGCTGTACGTCAACATCGTCGCTCCGGTAGACGTTCCAGAGATTGCTGGCCGTGGTGTCATTGACGGTATCCGCCGATTCCGCCTGCACGACCATGTCGGTGGGGAAGGGATTGTTCGAATAGCGGCGCACGATGTTGATGTTCTGGTTCGGATAGTCGCGCTGCGTCGTGCTGTAGGCGGCGTTCCTGGTTCGCCACAGACCGGCGCCTTCCTGCCAGTCGGTAAACCCTTCGAGCAGCGTGACGCTGTTGCCGCCGTTGACCGTGGCCTCGAGGTTGCTGACCAGCGTCTGCCCGTGATTGGGGTCGATCACCATGTTGCTCGTCCCCGAAACGAAGTGGAAGCCGGGCACTGCGACACCGTAGGACTCCCCGTTGAACGTCTGGTTCGTGTAGGACGGACTGGGCACGCCGAACCAGCTGTTCGCACCGTCCACGACGCTCGACACCGCCGAGTCGTTCTTCAGCCAGCTGTTGTCGACGATGAGGTACGGGTTCTGCCCGAAGTCGGTCTGCGCCCGCGAGCGGACGTGCTGAAGCATCCTGGCGGAGTTGCCGTCGCCCTGGTTGGTGAAGGCGAACGAGTTGTCGGACCAGAGGTAGACGAGTGGCTGTCCGTGCACCTTGTAGAGCAGGTTGTCCGGTACGGACTGGAAGTACGCTCTGAGGTCGTTGTCCCAGAGATACTGGTAGCCGCCTTCGCCGGAGCCGGACGTGTCTCCCATGTCGAAGACAGGTGTGTAACCGCCGGTCTGGTGCTTGATCTGGTTCTTCTTGTCCGTCATGGACGCAGGCGTGTCGTCGAACGCGGCGATCTTGAGCCTGTCAGCGTATCCACCCCGATTGATCGCGTCCACCAGGTCGGTGATCGCACGCGGGTCCCCGCCTTGGTTGGGTACAGCGGAGCCGGGAACATATCCGCGGGTGTCCATCGCGACGAAGTCGACGCCGGCGGAGACCAGTTCCTCCACGTAGTTGTCCCAGAATTGAGCCGTCGATCCCTGGGCCGCCTGGTAGAGCGGGAAGTTGTAAATCTGATTTTTCTCGTTCTGGTACGGGCCACCGGCCAGTGTCCTGGTGTCGAAGCCGAAAGTGACGCCCAAGGCCCCGGTCGTTCCGGGGGTGCGGTGCGACAGGACCGATCCGCCCATGTCGACGACCGCAGGGGTCGTCGCGGCACCAGCAGGCCCAGTGAGCGTGCCCGCCAAGCCGATCCCGGCTACGGACGCCAATACGGCGGACGTCAGCAGGAATCTCCTGCGGTGCTTTCGATGAAGGACACGTATAGGCATGTCTGCAAGCCTGAGGGGAGTCTGTTGCCCCTCTCAAGTGACGTCTTTTGCTCAAGCTCGGTGGGGCACACTCTGGTGCACGAAGGCGCACAGTGCACGGGGCCAGGGTGAGCATCCGCAGTGGAGTGGGCCACCCTCCACCAGTCGCTCCCAGCGGTCGGCGAGCCTTGCAACTTGGCCATGAACGGTGCACGCTCCGACTCGTCGAAGGGCTCCAGGAGGATCTTGTCGAGCACGCGGGCAGGGTCGTTTGGCCTCGCGGAGGACCTCGCCGCCCGCGTCGGTGAGGTAGAGCAGTTTGCGCCGGCCGTCGGCGGCGTCCGAGCGGCGGGCGAGCAGGTCGAGGACCTCCGGCGCCGGGCGACGTCCGCCACGATGGACGGGTCCAGGGACACGGCGGCGGCCGTGGAACGCTGGTCGCGGCCCGGATCGGCTTGGACCGTCTGCAGTACCGTGAACTGATGGTCTGTCAGTATCGGGTCTACCTCGCGCGCCCAGACCGCCAGATATGCCTGGTACAGGCGGCGGACTTGATAGCCGGGCGCGGCGATCAGAGCAGCGGCCATCTCCGGCGTGGTCTCGGCCGGCGGTGTCCGGTCGCTCATGGGACCTGCTTGAGCACGCACGCCTCGCGCCGAGTGCAGCGGACGGTGTGAGGGCGGCCGGGTCACGCGACGGGCTCCGTGAGGGACTGCTCGGCCCAGATGACCTTGCCCTCCGGCAGATGGCGGGTGCCCCAGCGCCGGGTGAACTGGGAGATCAGGAAGAGGCCACGGCCGCCCTCGTCCGTGGTCTTCGGGTGCCGCAGATGCGGGACGGTGGCTCCGCCGTCGAACACCTCGCAGATCAGGGACCGCTCCAGGATCAGGCGCAGTCGGACGGGACCGACGGCATGCCGCATCGCGTTGGTGACGAGTTCGCTGACCACGAGCTCGGTGGTAAAGGCCAGCTCGTCCAGCCCCCAGGCGGCGAGCTGCCGGCTGCTTGCTCTGCGGGCCTCGGCGACGACCGCCGGGTCGGTGGGCAGATCCCACGAGGCGACCTGTTCGGCGCCGAGGCGCCTGGTGCGTGCCATCAGCAGGGCCGCGTCGTCGTCGGGACGGACGGGAACCAGCTCGTCGACTACGGTGCGGCACTGGTGGTCGAGTGAAGGGTCGATGCGCTCCAGGTGTCGGCGCAGACGCTCTCTCGCCATGTCGGGGTCTGTGTCTTCGTCGCCGTCGGCCGTGAGGAGGCCATCGGTGTGCAGGGCGAGCGTGGTGCCTTCCGGCAGGTCGAGTTCCACCGCCTCGAACGGCGGGCCGCCCACGCCGAGGGATGGCCCGATGGGCAGCTCGGCGAACCTGACGTTGCCGTCGGGGCTGATGAGGGCCGGCACCGGGTGTCCCGCGCTGGCCATGGCGCTTCGACCGCTGACCGGGTCGTAGACCGCGTACAGGCAGCAGGCTCCGACGGTCCGGCGGCCACCGGGGGCCTGAGCGCCGGATTCGGCGCTCTCGTCCCGTGCTGCCTGGGCGACCAGATCGTCCAGGTGAGCGAGCACCTCCTCCGGTGACAGATCCAGGTCGGCGAGGGTGCGTACGGCAGTGCGCAGGTGTCCCATCGCCGCGGCCGCGTCGATGCCGTATCCGGGGGCCTCGCCAACCACCAGCGCGACCCGCGCTCCCGACAGGGGGATGACGTCGTACCAGTCGCCCCCGAGTCCGGTGAACTCGTCGGCCGGCCGGTAGCAGGCTGCGACCGCCACCGCGTTGCGCCTCCGCCGAATCGGGACAGGGCAGCGTTCGACCACACGTACCGCAGGTCGGTGTCCAGGATCGCCATGCCCACCTGGGACTGCGACACCATGCGTTCGAGGATTCCCCGGCTCATGTCCCATCCCGGAGCCCGGCCCAGTTCCTGGAGGAGCACCAGCCAGCGATCCTGGCGGCGTGTCTCCGGGGCCAGCACGATCCGTACCTTCAGCTTGACCGGATGCCCGTCGCCGTGCCGGGCCGTCAGCAGTCCGATCCATCCGGCGTCTGTCCGGCACCGCTGGGCCAGCTCGGGTACACGCGCCGTCCTCGGGCATGAGCAGTTCCGCCACAGGTTTCCCGACGGCGTCGGACGCCGGGTAGCCGAGCAGACGTGCGGCGTCGGGGGTCCAGCTGGTCACGGCCGCGTTGGCGTCCAGCAACAGCGGCGCGGCGTCGGCCACGTCGAATCGTTGTCGGGTGACGTCCCCACCGCGGCACCCTCCGTCCCTGTGAGCCGTCAGTCCCCTCGGTCCGATTCTTCCGTCGGGTGCATTTCTGTACGGTCCTTTCACCATATGCGATGCCCCGCTGCGCAGTGGGAGCACTTGCTCGATCAAAGGTCGGAGCCGAGGTGGATCGGCTCGGTCCTGTCGACCAGCGGGAATCCACTGCCGCCGCACCTCAAGGCGATGATCTCGACCGCGACGGACACGGCGGTCCCCTCCGCGGTTCCGTTCCGGCGCCCGTCAGCGTGCTGCGACCGGAGGACGCCTTGGACCTTCTCGAAAAGGAAGGGCGCGGCTACGCGCAAGCGCTCCGGTACTGGATGAGCTGGGGAGCCCCATTGAGCACTGTGCATCGTGAAGTTCCAGGTGGCGGGTCTGGTGTGCGTGATGTCAGGGATGCTCGTGCTGGTCCCGGCCGGATGACTTCGGCGAAGATCGTCGGTCACCGGGAGGCTTCGTCAGGACCAGCAGAGCCCTCACCAGGGCGGTTGCTCACTTCGGGTCGGTGCGTACCTAGCCGAGGACGCGCCAGTTCTTCAGGTGGGCGAAGCCGTGCTCGACCGGCGCCCGGAGTGCGGCAAGGGCCTTGTCGGACAGCTTCTGACCTCGCGTCAGCGGCCGGTTCCGGGCGGCCTTGTAGCCAGTGATCACCGCCGGATCGGCGTCGGGAGCGCTGTCGTCGAGCCCGACGAATCCCAGGTCGGCGATGGCTCCGGGGCTGGCCGCCCGCAGCCTGGCGGTGAGCCGGTCGTGACGGCAGGCGGTGATCTCCGAGGCGAGTCCGGGCCGGGCCGCCGAGACCCAGAGCAGTCGGCCCTTGTCGTTGAGAGCGCGATGGCCGGGGCCGTCGAGCCTGTTCTGTCCCGTCACGGCCGGCATCGGTGACCGTCGTTTCGTCGTAGCCCGGCTCCAGGCCCGGCCGGGAGCCCCCGGACGACCGCCGGTCGCTCACGCGCCTGCGTCGGGCCGGCCTCGTTGTGCACGCCTGTCCCGCCGCATGGACGGCGCGTTGTGCCGCGAAGCCGGGGTGAGGTCCGGTGCGTCATGTATCGGACCCCAGCTTCGTTGTCCCGCCCCGCGGCACAGCTCACCAGCCGTCCTACGACGCCGGGCCGCTGCTTTCAGGCGCGGAGGACCCAGCTCTGGTTGTCCGTCGCGCTGCACGACCAGATCTGCAGTGGTGTGTTGTTGGCCGAGCTGAATCCGGTGGCGTCGAGGCACTTGCCGGACTGCGGGTTGATGAGGGAACTGTTCGGGCCGAGCCGCCAGACCTGTGACCCGGATCCGTTGCAGTCAAAGAGCTGCACCTTCGTGCCATTGTCCGTTCCGGCCCCGGTCACGTCGAGGCACTTGCCCAACGCGGTAAGTGTGCCGTTGCCGCTCGTGGTCCACTTCTGCGCGTCTGTGCCATTGCAGTCGAAGAGCTGCACCGTCGTGCCGTTCACGGCGCTCGCTGCCTGGACATCCACGCACTTGCCGCCGTATCCGTGCAGCGTCCCGGAAGCGCTCGCGGAAGGGGGGGTGGCTGCGCCGGAAGGGGTGGCTGAAGGGGTGGCTGCGCCGGACCGGCTTGCCGCCCACTTGATCTCTTGCAGCAGCAACTGGTTCTGCTGGTCACTCGCGAACGTCGACGACGTCCGCGTGTTGGCGGAGTAGTTCATCCCGTTGTGGCCGAAGTTGTTGTAGACCATCTTGTAATGGCGGTTGGACCACACGATCGGGTAGTAGCCGCTGCGCCACGTTTGGCTGTCGTCGGTGCCGATCGGGAAGGTGGAGGGGTCCATTGACGCCAGGATGTCGATGTCAGGGTTCTGCCGCAGATCGTTCTGCCAGCTGTACCACTCACTGACCGAGGACTCGATGGTGCTGGGCAGGTTCGCGGTCGCGGCGTGTCCGGAGTCCTCGATCTTCAAGGTCTCCGAGGTGGGCCCCCAGGAGTTGTTCTGGAACGAGCCGGTGCCCAGGAAGGTGTTGTGGTACCAGGGCCAGTCGCTCGGGTCACTGTTGAAGGCCGAGGCGTGGAAGCCGATGAAGCCGCCGCCGTCGCTGACGTACTTCTGGAAGGCGGACTGCTCCGCCGGACTGTGCGGGTAGTCGTCGAGGAACATCACCACCTGATAGTCGGCCAGATTGCCGCTGTTGAGCTTGCCCCAGTCCGTGGTCGCGGTGTAAGTGAACCCGTTCTGCGAGCCGGCCTGAGCGAACCACTCGTTGGCTTCGTGATCGAAGTCGATGTGCGCGGCGTCGTAGTCGCCGTTGTAGAAGGCGATCACCTTGAAGGAACCGGCTGTCTGAGAGCCGTTGGGGGTGGCATCGGCCGCGCGGTTCTCGACGCCGGGAATCTGGTTGCCCTCATTGCCCAACGTGGCAAGCCCAGTACCGTCGGCATGCTCCTGTCCGGGTTTAGTGGCAGCCACGTTCGTGCCTGCCTTGACAGCCGAGTCGGAGGCATGCCCGCCACCGCAGGCGGAGAGCAGCAGCGCACCGACGGCTGAGGCAGTGGCGGCAACTGTCCTGTATCTCATGCAACATCCTGTCGTTCACCCGGGTATCGGCTTTTCCGATCCCGCGACAGTCACAACGCACCCCGGCGGCTCGGGGGTCAAAGCGGTCCTCGAGCCCAACGCCGACAATCACCTCGCCGACTTCATCGCCGACCAGCACGCCGTCAAAGCCGGCGCAGTCGTCTTCGCCTGCCTGCTCCACCTCGCCGACGACGCCTGTGGCGCCCACTTCTGGTGGCGCTTCGCCGCCGGCGCAGGCCACGAAGACGCCGAATACTGCCTCTTCCTCCACCACGCCCACAGCGGCGAGTAACTACGACGCCGACTGCTGGCGCAAACAGTTCGGTGCGCCACTACTTCGAAACCGCGCTGCTGTGCGGCGACCGCACCACTTTCCCCCTCCTCACCCCCAGCACGGACCAGCTCCGTCTACACTCCACCCGCCAACACCACCCCCAAAACTGCACTGTCCCGCTGCCCCAGCCCGCCCTCGTCGACCAACTGCGCAACCTCGCCTCACCTTTATGAGCAGACATCGGGCCGGGCGAGTCCCAGATCGGTGTCGACCGTCCGGAGCGGCACGTGCCTGAGACGTGGAGGGCGGTCGTCGTGCTCTACGGGTCGGCCTCCGGAGTGTCGGCGACCCGGCGCGAGACCGTCACGCAGAACACCAACGGGGGTTCCGGGCACGGCAGAGGCGTACGACCGGTTCGGCGGCGCCACCGCCACCGCCGACCTGAACCGGGACGGGTACGCCGACCTGATCGTCTCCTCCCTGTACGAGGACACGACGAAGGGCACCAATGCGGGGACGGTGACCGTCCTGTGGGGCAGCAGTGGCGGGCTCACAACGGGCACCGACCTGCCGGCCGCGGGCGCCGCAGGGCTCGAACCGCTGTACTACGGCATCGACATCGCCGCGATGAGCGGCCCTTCGGGCGCCACGAACGAGGTCCTTGTCGACAGGTGGCACGGCAGCGTCCGCTTCGCCGGGCCCTTCAGCCGCACCGGCACGTACGGCGGCTCGGCGGTTGCGAACGAATCCTTCAGCGATTCCGTCGGCTCGGCGACCTCGACGGCGACGGCGCCCCGGACCATGTGAACGTCACGTTCGCCCAGAGCGGCGAGACTGGGGGCTGGATCTTCGTCAATCCCGAGGACTTTGAGGCCTCACCGGATCTCCCGCCCCATCTGACCCGGCGCAAGGCCACATGGCGGCCACCGGCGACCTCAACGGCGACGGATTCGCCGATCTCGTGGTCGGTGACCCCGACGAGCCCGAAGTCGCGGACACCGACGTTGCGTTGGGTGGCCGCGTTGGTCTGGTACGGGTCAGCCAGCGGCATCCCAAGCGATGCGAAGCCCGTGCAGCTCACGCAGGACACCGCCGGAGTGCCTGGTGCGAGCGAGAAGCACGATGCCGTCGGCGGAGCCCTGGCGGTGAGCGACCTCAACCGGGACGGACTGGCGGACATCGTCGTCGGCGCCCCGTACGAGACCCCGGGCCGCGCCTCGGGCACGCTCGGCAGCGGCTCGTACTCCTTCTCGCAGGAGACCTCCGGAGTCCCCGGTGTCTCCGAGACCGACGACTTCTTCGGTACCACGGTCGCCGCAGGCGACGTGAACAAGGACGGAAAGCCCGAGCTGTTCATCGGCCCAGCAGTCGAGAACAACTCCAGCGGAGCTTTCTGGGTACTCCCCGGCCGGTCCAGCCGCCCGACGGGCACGGGCAGCCGTGTGTTCACGGCGTCCTCCATCGGCCTCACCCAGCAGAACGGGGTGTGTCAATTTAGACCCTCCCACTCCAGGAACAGGACGTCGCCGGCGAACAGGGGTGTGCCACTGTGCGTCCGGCAGATAGGCACAGGACAGCTCCGATGCCCTGCTTCACGCCCTCGCGTCCGCGCAGCACGCCGGCAGAGCTGATGAAGACCGCGTCCGGCGCGAAGTTGGCCGCGAGCGCGTCGAGGTCGCCGGCGGCGAGCGCCCGGACGTGGTTCTGGAAGGTTTCCTGGGGACTGCGCATGAGAGTTCCGATCAGGCGCGGTCGGTCAGACGATCCCGTGAGCGCCCGGGGTGCTGTCAGGGTCTCCCGGGTCGATGTCCAGGACGGCGGTGACGGTGACGGTCGCGAGGTCGACGACGTGCAGGGTGCCCGAGCGGAGGTTGGCGACGAACGCACGCTCGCCGGCCGGGGTAGTGCGGATGGTGATCGGCACCTCGCCAACCGGAGCGGTCACGAATGGGGCGAGACCGCCGGGGGAGAGGACGGTGAGCTGCCCGTCCGCAGGCGCCCCCCTGCCGTCCCTGCGGACGAGGCCGACCAGGACGCGTCCGTCCGTAGCCACGTGCACCGGACATGCTGGGGCGTCCAGGGGTTCCTGACGGTCGGTCGCGTCCGAGGCTGTGTCGATGACCATCAGCGTGGCCGGGGCCTCGCCGGCGCGTTCGTTGTCGTAGTGAAGCGCCCTGCCCGCGGCGTACGCGAGGCGGCCGTCCGGTGAGACGGCGATCTCCTCGGTCCCGTACGGGGCGGGGATGCACCCGGCGGGTGTGCGCTCGACGAGGTCGAGGACGGAGATGAAGGGATCGGCCTTGTTGGTGGCGTAGCCCTTGCGGCCGTCCGGGGTGATCGCGAACCAGTGCGGGCCGCGGGCGCCGACCTCGATCCTGTCGATCTGCCGGCGTGTGGCAGTGTCGATGACCACGATCGCCCCGCCGCCCGCGGGCCCGGCTTCGACGGTCGCGTAGAGCAGGCCGCGGTCCTGATCGAGGGCGAGCCCGTGATGAGCCTCCTCGGGGTCGAGCGACAGGACCTCGACGACTTCCCGTCCGTAGGGATCGACCACGGAGATCTCGTGGGCCTTCTCCCCGGGCGCCGTGTAGACACCGGAGCGGTAGGTGTGCGAGACGTACAGCAGACCGGCCGCGTAGTCGATTGCGATCTCGTGCGGCTGCGCCGTCACCGGGAGGCCATCGAGGGGTTCGTAGCTCAGGCCGTCGAAGAAACGGAGTGCCTCTCCCGTCGACGTGACGACGGCCAGGACCGGTCGATCTCGTCCGCCGCCGGTCCTCGCCTGGCGCCCTCGGCCGTCTCGCGGTTGATGAACTCGATGACCTCGTCGTTGGGGCCGTAGACGAACGCGGCCTGGAAGGTCATCGGATCGTCGTCCTGCGTGGTGATCTTCATCGGGGCGCCCAGGGGGCGGGCCCCTGCGGCGACGGCCCGCTCGAAGAGCGCGGGCACGTCGTCGGTACGGATGGCGAAATGGACCAGGGCGGCGACCCGTCCGCGTTCCGCGTCGGCGGGGCGCCGCGCCGGATCGAGGGCCTGCGCCGACCCGCCGGGTGGGGTGGAGCAGGCGTCGAACAGCTCGATGAGACGGTCGTCGCCGGTGTCGAGGAACACGGCGCGGCTGACACCGCCCTGGGGGACGCGCCACTCCCGGACGAACCGGAAGAACGAGGGCCTGGGTATAGAAGTGCACCGAGGCGTCCATGTCGTAGACGCGGAGGGCCACGTGGTCGAGACCTCGATTGAGGACCGGTGCCGTCACAGCGATCATCTCTCTTTCGTCGTCGGTGAGTGTGGATGTGTAAACGGCTGGCGGCCGGTGGCGGGGCGGCAAGCCACCCGGCACTCCGGCCGCCAGCCTGCACCGGGGTTCAGGCGGTGGCGAGTGCCTTCAGGACGCGCTCGGCCGTGCCGGTGCTGGACTGCGGGTTCTGACCGGTGATCAGGTTGCCGTCCACCACGCCGGTGTTGCTTCATGGAGCGCCGGTCCGGACTGCGGCATCCTTGTCGCCGATCGCCCGATGCGGACGGTTTCCCGTCCTTCTTGGCCGGTCGTGCCTACGGCGACTACTACGGGGCCTCCGTCGCCATAGGAAGATCTCTCCCCGTAGGCGATCCCATGCTCGTCCTTGTCGTACGTCCTAGCGTGATGTTGTGCGCGCACGGCCGGAGTGGACGGCGTGACCACCCACTGCATAGAGGACGTGCGCGGACTGAGGGCTTCCTCGCGGAGCTGCGGGCCGAATCGAAGGCCCGCACCTCCCGGCCCTTGCCGGTGCGGCAGCCTCGGATCCCAAGCGGGGCGGCAAGGTCCGCTACCTGGGGATCAACACGATCCGCGACCGGGTGGTCCAGGCTTCCTTGAAGCCGGTCCTGGAGCCGCTCTTCGAGGCGGACTGCGCGCCACGAGGCGCTGCTTTACCGGGCACGGTGCGAGACCGTGCCGGGCCCTTGTCGCAGCAAGAGTCTGGAAGTTGGGGACAGCCTGATCCGGGAGGTGCCGGGGAGGGCGGGAGCAGCCCCGACAACGTAGCGGCAGCGGTACTGCCAGACGCACCGGCCGCGCTGACGAGGTGGGAAGGGATAGCGATCGCGAACGAGTGTCTGATGCCCCGTGCTTCGAAAGCGGCCCGGAACCCGGCGGATGCGGGCCGACGCAGTGCTGGGCGGGCTTCAGTTGGTGGCCTGCCAGTTCCGGGTTGTCCAGTCTGTGCGGCCCGGGAGACCGCGAGGAATGTCTGCGGCGTACTCGCGGTGATGCTGTCGGGGTAAAGCTCGATCCCGACCCCACCGACCGGTGGGCAGTGAACGTGGGAAGCGACCGGGTGTTGCCCCTCCCGTCCGGCATCCTGCCGGACGGCGGGCAGGCTCACCGTCAGCTGATGGTGCCCGGCCGTGGCGGAGCCCTCGTAGTAGTTGGAGGACGGGAGAGCCGTCCACGCGGCGAAGGAGGGCAGCAGGTTTGCAGCGGGTGCTGGTCGAGAGGAGATCGGCGGTGAATACCGTCGCGTCGTGGCCGTCTTACGCGGATTCGCAGGCCCGAGTACTCCATGTCCAGACGAAACTGCACAAGTGGGCTGCTGGTGATCAGCAGCAGAAGTTCCGCGATCTGTTCAAGCTCGTCTATGACCTGGGCACCCTTCGGGTGGCCTGGGAACGAGTGCGGGCCAATCGTTGATCGCGTAGTGCCGGGGCCGATGGCGTCACCTGCTCCTACATCGAAGAGAACATCGGTGTGGAGCCCTTCCTGCGGGACATCCGATCCCGTCTGAAGGACGGCACCTACCGGCCCATCACATCCGGTAGGGCAACGGATTCTCACGGCGCCGCACGGCCCCGTACAAAGACCTGGGCTCCGGAGCGCCGGGCACGGCATGCCAACGGTGTGTGGTTCTTATACAGGTGTGATCTGCCAGGATGTCAGCTATGGAGTCCTGCAGGTGGGTAGCATCCTCACTACTTCATCGATGCGCGGCGCAACACACCAGAGACCAAGGAGCGTGACTGCCATGCGCGGCGAGGCTGCCACCATCCAGGGCAAGTACGCGGGCCGTTTTGCCAGCGAGCTTGAGACCAAGCGTAGTGAGCAGGAGAACCTCCATGCTCTACTGAAGCAGTTGCAGGCGGAGGATGGGGTGCCGCTCAGACTGCAGAGCGCTCTGGCTGCCGCGACTGCCGGCCCGGACTCCGCCGCCACTGGTACGGCAGATGCCCGCGGTGACCGAGCCACAGGACCTCACCCACGCCTCCGCCGTGCCGGAGGAGGCGGCCGTGCCGCAGCCGCGGCACTAGGAGACCAGCAGCCCTGCGGCGCCGGGCAAGAACTCCGCCGCCCAGCGGACCGACCCGGCCAAGAAGGCCGCCAACGCCGCCAAGAAGACCACGGCCAAGGCCTCGGCGGACAAGTCGACGGCGAACAAGGCCGCCGAGCCTTCGCTGGGCGATCTTCTCAAGCACATCCTGGACCAGCACTCCGGGGAACCGCGCACGGCTGCGAGGTCACCAACGAGTTGGAGAAGGAGTACCCCGAGGGAACCCGGGACGCTGCCATCGTGCGCAACACGCTTGAGCGGCTCGTCGCGAAGAGCGCCGTCGAGCGCACGAAGCAGAAGAGCACCGTCCTGTACGCGAGTCACGGAACTCCCGCCGCGGACAGCACAACCGCCGGATCGTCCTATGCGGCCAGCGAGGAAGACGAGAGCGCTCTGGGCAGGCGTAGCCCATCACCGCCAGGCTGTGGTTCCCCGGCTCATCTCGAGCAGTCGGGGCGCCGTGTATTGCTGGGCAGTGACTCAGGGCCGACCAGAAGAGGGAGGCCGGCATGACAGCTGCTCCGGGCCCTGGGCCAGTCCACGACGACAGCACCGGCTGCGGCGCCCCGTCTGCCGGGCCATGGCGCGACTTGGCGCCACGCCCCGCGCCGCCAGATCAGTACGCCGTTGCTGTCGGCCACGGCCGGTCAGTTGTGCTGTCCCGCCAGCCCTCGCCCGGGGTCAGTCTGAAGCTCGTTGGCGAGGTCCGCTTCCTGCTCGGCGGACAGGTACGAGCTGCCGTCCGGGCCCATGGACATCAGCGCGTCGCTGTCGCCCTCTCGCCAGGCCCGTTGCCACAGGCTGACCGCCTGCCGACTGGCCCCGAGCACCTCCGCGACCTTGCTCTGCCGCATCCCTTGTTCGAATGAGTCGGCCGCCTGCAAACGCCGCCGCTCCGCCTCAACCAGGCTCAGTTGCCTGCGAGTTCGAGTCCCCATACATCTGGTATGCCGCACATGGCCGACTCGTCAACACAGCCTCAAAGATCAGTAGCCGCCGCAACCGTATTGCGAGAGCGTCATGCAGCGCCAACCCTTGCTGTTCAGCGAAACTCACTGGCGCGATTTTGTTGAACCGACCCATACGCCGGGGAGTCCTTCACGGCTGCATCTCCAGGATCTTCGCTGCTTTCATGGCCTTCGCCCTGATTTCGGGGGCTCGGCACTCCCTGTTCCCGCCCGGAGAGGCGGGCCTCTAACGACGCCGCAGGCTTCGCGTGATGCTACGGACCGCTGCTTTGTTCTCCCTTGCAGGGCGCGCGAACGATCGAGGCTAGTGCGGAGAACATTGCGGAGTGAGTCGCATATGCAAGTAAGCGCAAGCTCCGTGTTCGCGCCCCTGCCACCGATCTTCACCTCGGTATGGGTGAAGTCTTTGTTACGACTTGGAATTGTACCGTTCATCTTCCCATTGTAAGATGAGCAAAATCGACAACTGTCACTGTCGGCGAAAAATCACATCTCGCGACTACGTTGCGACCTTTTCTTCCCGGGAGTTCGAATGTTCGATGCGGTCAGGCCGAATGGATCATCGCTCGATGGGAGGGGTTTGTCGTCCGATTCCACGGACGTGACTCGCTCGCCTTTGCCCGAAAATAGAGAGGGGGCCGGCCATTCGTCGCCCGACGAGCGGGAAGCTCACCTTAATTGGGACCGGGGTGGGCAGCTGGCTATGACGGGTGCGTTGGCCTGTCTATCCGTAGGATCGTTTACACATGAAAGTATTCCAAAGGCCGCCGGTTATGGGTGTCTTTCCTTGAAAAGTCTGGGAAAAGCGACAGAATCCATTCGGAATAATGATGCGATGGGTGTTTTTGTTAACACCGTGCAAGCGTGTGGTGCCGCTCTCTGGGCGCGGGGCGCCGCCCATGGGTCGTCGGCCGATCAAGGTGCAGGCCCCGCCGTAATCGCGGCAGCGGGAGCCGTCCAGCTCGCTCATACCGCGGTGGCCGCCTACAAGGGCAATGCGGAGCAACCCCAATCCACTCCGAATTTGGTCGGAGAGTTTCTCGAGGTTGCCGAGATGACACTGTTTTCGGCAGCTGGATACCTCCAGAGTCCACCCCTGCGGGCCGCTGCATTTGGAGTCTGGGCCACTGGAAGCCTGTACGCGGCGTATCGCAAAAGTGATGTCAACTCTGGCATACAAGGCTGCGGATCCGGTCTAACGGCGTACGGCATCGCCAGCGGGGCATCCACTTTGCAGGGCCTTGGTCTTGCCGTGGCAGGAGCCGCAGAAGCCGCAAGTTTCGCAGGAACGTTCCGGGCCAAGGGAAAAGAAACTCAGCCGATCCTGCCCACGCACCACACGCCCTCGGATCCGCCGCCTCCTCCGCACATTCCAGAGATTTCACCACCGCAGGCGTTGATGGTGGCAGCGGCATCGCGACGTCTGACGGCGGGGTCCGAGACCGCCCCTGTGGCCAGTTCGTCGGCAGATGTGCTGGTTATTGATCGGCGCTCTGCATCCGCTACCCCACTTCGGCAGGGGGGGTTGAGCCGTTGATCCGTACGGCGGTTCGCACCATGACGACCTCTGCCGGTCGGGGCGTGCGCACTGTGTGTGGCTGCACTTCCGCTTCCCGCTCAGCTTTCGCGAGGTGGAAGAGTTGATGCTTCAGCGCGGTGTGACCGTCTCCTGCGAGACGGTCCGCCGCTGGTGTCTGAAGTTCGGCCAGACGTATGCCGGCGGGCTGCGCAGCCGCCGGCCCGTGGCCGGTGACAAGTGGCATCCCGACGAAGTCTTTGTGAAGATCAACGGCGAGCGGCAGTACCTCTGGCAGGCTGTGGACCAGGACGGCACCGTCCTCGACGTTCTTGTGCAGTCCAAACGTGACGCGAAGGCAGCCAGGCGGTTCATGGCCAAGCTGGTGAAGAAGCAGTGCCGCGTCCCGCGGGTGCTCATGACCGACAAGCTCCGCTCCTAGGGCGCCGCCCACCGCGAGGTCATGGCCTCGGTCGAGCACCCGTCGAGCACCGTTCCCACAAAGGACTGGACAATCGGGTGGAGAATTCGCATCAGCCCACCCGCCGGCGCGAGCGGGCCATGAGGTACTTCCGCTCACCCGGCGCGGCCCAGCGGTTCCTGTCCGCCTTCAGTGGCGTCTCCCCTCATTTCCGGCCCCGGCGCCATCTCCTGACCGCCGCTCGGCGCCACTTCGAGATGACCCTCCGCTTCACCGTCGGGGACCACATCACCGGCACGGCCGACCGGCCCACCGCGACCTGACCCAGGACTCAAAACCCAGCTCCACCACACCCCGACACACCGTCAGAGACCACGCCCCCAGCAACGTGACAGCACCGCTTCGAGGCATGCCACTGCAATGCGTACGCACCCGGGTGGCGCCCACGGCAGTGGTGGTCAGTCCCGGTCGCCGGTCTCCTCCATGGGGGGCATGAACGCGCGCAGCCACCGCTCTGTCTGGGCGACGTGCGCCTGTGCCGCACCGGCCGCCGCGACGGGGTCGCGGTCGGCGATGGCGCTGGCCAGGACGCGGTGGTCCTCGTCGCTCTTGCTGCGGAGCTGAGGGCCTGCGGGCAGGGTGAAGACCTGGTACTTGCGGGAGCGGGAGCGGAAAACCGCCAGCAGCGAGGCCAGGGTGGGATTGCCGCCCACCCGGGCGATCTCGGCGTGGAAGCGGTGGTCGAGCTCGGAGGCCTTGGCCGGGTCGTCGGTCGCCTCCATCTCCTCGATGAGTGAGAAAAGCCTGCGCACGGTTTCCGGCGTGCAGCGCGCCGCGGCCTGGGCGGCGACATGGGCCTCGAGGACGCGCCGGATCTCGTAGACCTCCAACAGGCCGGACAGCGGCAGGAGTTCAAGGGTCAACGAGAGGCTGCCGATGACGTCCTCGGGCCTGAGCTGGGAGACGTACGTGCCGGAGCCGTGCCGTGGCTCGATCACGCCCAGGGCGGCGAGCATCCGTACAGCCTCGCGCAGCGACCCCCGTGAGACGCCCAGCTCCTCACAGAGCTCACCCTCGGGCGGAATGCGCTCACCCGCACCCAGGCGTCCCGTCGCGATCATGTGCCGTAGGCCGTGGAACGCCTTCTCCACTGCTGACATCCGACCCCTCTTCTCCCCCCGACGGCCTGCGCTCACACCACGGTCCCTGGGGGCACATTCTAGCGAGTCATCAAAGGTCGCACTGAAAGTCATCTGATGACTTTCAGTGTATACCCCTTGTCCGGCCCCAAAAATCCGTGTCAGGATGCCGAGTCATCAGATGTGTCCCGGGGATTGTCTGACGTCCCAGCGTGCCCTGCCCAGATGTGGAGTCATGTGAGCGAGACCGAGGTGACCACCGCGCCGCGCCCCCTGCTGCTGGCCGACGGTCGGCCCGCCGACCGGGCGTGGTCGCTGGACCCCGCCCTGAAGCACCTGAACCATGGCTCCTTCGGGGCGGTTCCGCTGGTGGCACAGGAGCGGCAGGAAGTCTTGCGCACGGAGATGGAATGCTCGCCCGTGGTGTGGTTCCCGGCGCTGCCGCAGCGGCTCGCCACGACGCGCCTCGAGCTCGCCGCCTTTCTTCGTGTCTCCGCCGGCGACCTCGCCCTGGTGCCGAACGCCAGCGCCGGTGCCAGCGTCGTCTACGCCGCCCTCACACGCCGTCGCGGCGGAGAGATCGTCGTCACTGACCACGGCTATGGGGCCGTCACGATGGGCGCCGAGCGGCTGGCGCGCCGCTGGGGCGGCCGCGTCCGTACCGCCCGGGTGCCCTTGAACGCGGGTGAGGAGCAGGCGTACCAGGCAGTGCTCGCCGAACTAGGCGATGCCACCGACCTCATCGTCGTCGACCAGATCACCTCGGCGACCGCGCGCCGGCTGCCGGTGGAAAGGATCGGCGCGGAGGCGCGCCAGCGAGGCATCCCCGTGCTCGTGGACGGCGCCCACGCGCCCGGACTCGTCGAGGACCCGCTCGCCGACGCGACATACGACTTCTGGACCGGCAACCTACACAAGTGGGGCTGTGCCCCGCGCGGCACCGCGGCGCTCGTTGCCCGCGGCCCCCTGCGTGACGGCCTGTGCCCGCTGATCGACTCGTGGGGCGCGGCCGATCCGTACCCCGACCGCTTCGACCAGCAGGGCACGGTCGACGCCACCGCCTATCTGGCCGCCCCGACGGCTCTCGCCTTCGTAGAGGGCACCTGGGGCTGGCCCACCGCACGGCGCTACATGGACGACCTGGCCGGCTACGGCGCGCATGTGATCGGTGCGGCCCTCGGTGAACTGACCGGTGCGGACAGCCGAGTCGACGTCGGCATGCCGGTGCCCGGCATGCGCCTGGTGCGATTGCCCGACGGCCTGGCCGCCGACCGGATCGAGGCCGACACACTGCGCGACCGAGCGGCCCGCGAACTGCAAGTGGAGGCGGCGTTCACCAGCTTCGCCGGCGCCGGCTATCTGCGCCTGTCCGCCCACGTCTACAACACCGCCGCCGACTACGAGTACTTCGCCGAGGAATGCGTCCCCGTCCTTGGCGCGTGGGCCCGAGAAACCCCAGGGAAGAGGTCAGCACGATGAGAAGAAACACGATGAGAAGAAGGACGGCAGTTCTCGCTCTCGGTACGGCCACCACGATGATCCTGACCGGCTGTTCCACCATGAGCCCCGGCTCGAGCGGAACGGTCACCCTCAACATGGTGGAGAGCCTGACGAACCCCGCCCGCACCGATCTGCTGAAGGATCTGATAGCCGACTTCGAGCAGCAGCACCCCAAGGTCAAGGTCAACCTGATCTCCCCGCCCACCGAGCAGGCCGACCAGAAGATCCAGCAGATGCTGCAGTCCGGCAGCGGCGTCGACGTCCTGGAGGTGCGGGACATCACCGTGGGGCCCTGGTCGAACAACGGCTGGCTCTACGACATGAAGAAGGACCTCGACGGCTGGAAGGGCTGGCAGGCAATGACGGACAACGCTGCCAAGGCCGCCAAGGACGCCAAGGGACGCACGTACTTCATCCCGTACGGCTTCTACGGGCTGAGCCTCTTCTACCGCACCGACCTGATCAAGAAGGCTGGCTTCAGCAAGCCTCCCGCCACCTGGGAGGAACTGCTGAAGCAGGCCTCCGCGATCAACGACCCGGCCAAGCGGCGTTACGGCTATGCCTTCCGCGGCGGCGCCAACGCCCAGAGCAACGCCACCGCCGCGATCGAGGCGTACCTCGCCGACCAGGTCGACCCGGCCAACGGCTACAAGCTCAAGAGCGGCCGTACGATCTTCTCCGCGCCCGAGGCGGAAGACGCCCTGGCGACCTATCTGAAGCTGTTCCAGCAGGCGTCCCCCAAGTCGTCAGTCGCCTGGGGTTACCCGGAGATGGTCGAGGCCTTCTCCAACGGTTCCACGGCCTTTCTGCTCCAGGACCCGGAGGTGATCGCCACCGTCGCGCAGTCCAAGGCGATCTCGACGAGTCAGTGGAGCACCGCGCCGCTGGTGGCCGGACCCGGCGGCAAGACCGTCCAGCCGCTGGCCACCGCGGGCTGGGGTGTCGCGAAGGGCAGCGGGCACAAGGCCGAGGCCGTCGAGCTGGTCGAGTTCCTCTCTCAGGGCGGGGCGTCGACGACGTTCACCAAGAAGAACAGCCTGGTGCCGATCCTCAAGTCGGCCACCAATGACCCCTTCTACAAGACCGGCCCGTGGTCCAGCTACGTCACCATGACCGAGCACCCGGAGAAGTACCTGGTGGTGACCCAGCCGCGCGGCGTCGCATGGTGGACCGAGTGGCAGCAGAAGGCCGACGCCGATGTCCAGAAGATGATCCTCGGAAAGACGACGCCCAAGAAGCTTCTGGCGGGCTGGGACGCGTACTGGACCGAGAAGTGGCAGCAGGAGCAGTAGGCATGTCCGTCGCGTCCACACCGACGAAGACGACCACGCCGGGCCCGGGTAGTGCCTCCCGCAAGGGAGGAACTACCCGAGGGGGCTGCCACAGGCGGGAGTTCACGACCCGGCGTGGCATGCTGATTGCCGCCTATCTGGCGCCGGCCGCTGTCTTCGTGGCGGTCTTCACGTACTACCCGGTGATCGCGGGCGGTCAAATGGCCTTCCGTAACTGGAAGCTGACCGACCTGACCGACACGTCCTGGGTGGGGCTGAAGAACTTCCGGGATGTCTTCGCCGACCCCGCGTGGGGCACGGTGCTGGGCAACACCGCGGTCTGGGTGATCGGTTCGATCGTCCCGCAGCTGGTGATCGGCTTCGCTCTGGCCCTGTGGCTGCGCCGCCGCTTCCGCTTGCGCGGCCTCTACCAGGCACTGGTTTTCTTTCCCTGGGCGATCTCCGGATTCCTCATCGGCATCCTGTTCCGCTGGCTGTTCAACAGCGAGTTCGGTGTCGTCAACGACCTGCTGCAGAAAGCCGGACTGATCGATGAACCGATCGCCTGGCTGGCGGATCCGGACACGGCGATGGCAGCGGTGCTGATCGCCAACATCTGGTACGGCGTCACCTTCTTCGCAATCATGATCCTGGCCGCCCTCCAGTCGATCCCCGACGAGCTGTACGAGGCGGCCGCGCTGGACGGCGCAGGCAAGCTGCGCACGCTCTTCCGGATCACGATCCCCTACATCCGCACCACTCTGGCGCTGACCGTGCTGCTCCGGGTGATCTGGATCTTCAACTTCCCCGACCTGATCTTCGGAATGACCGGCGGCGGGCCGGACAACGAGACACACATCGTGACCACCTGGATGATCAAGATCACTCAGCAGGGCGACTACGGCAAAGCCTCCGCGCTCGGCCTCCTCGTGATGGCCGCGCTGCTGGTATTCGCCGTGTTCTTCCTCGTGGCCACGCGTGAGAAGAAAGGGGTGAGGCCGTGATCGGCAAGGAGACCGCGGGCGGCCGGGCCGTCAGGTTCACCTTCCTCGGGGTGTGGTTGCTCTTCACCGTCTTTCCGCTCTACTGGATCACCGTCACCTCGCTCAAGGCACCCGGCGACATCTTCCGCTTCCCGATCGCCTACTGGCCCGAGCACCTCTCGCTGGAGAACTACAGCGGCCTGTTCCGCACGGCCGACTTCGGGACCTACCTCACCAACAGCCTTGTGGTCGCCGCCCTGGCGGGCGCAGCAGCCACCACGATCTCGATGCTCTCGGCATACGTACTGGCCCGCTTCGAGTTCCGCACCAAGTCCGCCCTGCTGATGGCTGCCCTGGTCACCCAGATGATCCCGTCGTTCATCGCGCTGGGACCGCTCTACCTCCTGATGACCGACCTGAAGCTGGTCGACAACCGCCTCGGGCTGATCCTCGTCTACATCGCCGTGTGCATCCCGTTCTGCACGGTGATGCTGCGCGGCTTCTTCGAGAACATCCCCGACGCGCTGGAGGAGGCCGCCATGATCGACGGGCTGTCCCGGTTCGGGGCGCTGTTCCGCGTGCTGCTGCCGGTGATGCGCCCGGGAATCGTCGCCGCGTTCATCTTCAACTTCGTCAACTGCTGGAACGAACTGTTCCTGTCCGTGACGCTGATGAACAGCGACAGCAACAAGACCGTCCCCACAGCGCTGAACGGCTTCATCTCCAGCTTCAACATCGACTGGGGCTCGATGTCCGCGGCGGCCGTGCTCACCATCCTGCCCACGATGCTGCTGTTCGCCTTCGCCAGCAGGCACATAGTCCAGGGCCTGACGTCCGGAGCGGTGAAGGGCTGAGAGGCAGAGCGCGCCACTCTGTCGACTACCGCCTGCCTGGCCGAACCCAAATGCCCGGCATTTCGTGGACGCAGGTCGCGGGGTGGTCAGCGGGTGGGCAGCGGCATGTAGGAGATCCGCCGAGGAAGACGTAGTGGCCCAACTTGCTCAGGGCGCATGTGGGGCGTTCCACCTCGCTGTTCCAGGTGAACCTCTGGGCGGTGAGGGCTTCTTCGGCGCCGGGCGTGGGTAACGGTGCTGGGCGTGGGGTTGGCGGATGACTGGGGGCGGCGACCAGGTGAGGCGTCCCCCGGAGTGTGGACACGGGGGCTCATGCTGCGAGTGTGAGTTTACGTGCTCTCTGCTGTTGTTGCTCGAATTCGGATGGCGAGAGGTAGTTGAGGGCGCTGTGGCGTCTGCGGGAGTTGTAGTAGGTGAGCCACTGGAAGATCTCCAGCCTCGCCTGGCCCATCGTCGAGAACAGCCTCTGGTGCATCGTCTCTCTCTTGAGTCCCTGCCAGAACGACTCGGCGAGGGCATTGGTGTGTCCAGAAGGTGATTGTGAGGTTCTGATGTAGAAGACGGAGGTCGAACAATCGCCATGCTGTTGTGGAGATGAAGGTAGGTCCTTCGGCATCGGCATGCAGGTGCAGGTGCCAAACCACCATGAGCTGCTGCGGTGAATGAGCCGTGGTGGTGAGCGTCATGGAAAAGCCGTACTGAATGCGGCAGGTATGGGCTGAGAAGGCGAACGCAAGTGAACCGCTGATGACGTGTCGTAAAGCTTAGACGACATCAAAACCAGGGCCTCAATGCTGTCCTGGGACAAGCCAGACGGGAACCTGTCTACTGGTCTGGCGGTGTCCGGCATGAAGGTGGCGCGAGCTCAGTCCGGGCTTCACAACGGAACTGGAGAACTCCTTGACGTGAAACCGCGATCCACGGGTTGACGTGGCTTGCAAGAGGGAGAGGCGCAAGTGGCGAAGAGTCATGAGAGCCGGAGTACCAGTCGCGCGTCGGGAGGGCGGAACGTCCCGTAGTAGTGATGAGACCTTCGTAATAGAGGCGGAGCGAAGGGGACGTGTTGTTGGGCGTCGATCGGCGATCAACCAGAGATGGGAGGAGTCGGATGGTCGAGACAAGATCAGCGGGCAAGTCGTTTGACATTCCGAAACGGCTGGTCTGGAACGCATACCTGAAGGTCAAGGCCAACAGGGGAGCGGCTGGGGTGGACGGGCAGTCGTTAGCGGAGTTTGAGCAGGATGAGAAGAACAACCTGTACAGGCTGTGGAACCGGCTGTCCTCGGGAAGCTACTTCCCTCCACCCGTGAGAGCGGTTGATATTCCTAAAGCCGGCGGTGGGACTCGGAGCCTTGGGGTTCCGACCGTGGCCGACAGGATTGCCCAGACGGTAGTGGCCATGACGTTGGAGCCTGATGCGGAACAGGTCTTCCATCAGGACTCGTATGGCTATCGCCCGAGGCGCTCCGCATTGGAGGCGGTGGAGACGTGCAAGCAGCGGTGCTGGAGGCATCCTTGGGTGATCGATCTTGATATCCAGGGCTTCTTCGACAACGTCCCGCACGGCCCCATCGTCGCGGCAGTCGAAAGGCATACCAATCTCTCGTGGGTTCTGTTGTATGTGAAGCGATGGCTTGTCGCCCCTGTGCAACAGCCCAACGGAACGCTTGTCAGACGGAAAAAGGGGACTCCTCAAGGGTCTTCTATTTCACCTCTGTTGTCGAATCTGTTCATGCACTACGCGTTCGACGCGTGGTTGGCTCGGGAGTATCCGGCGATCAGATTCGAGCGGTACGGCGACGACGCTGTGGTGCACTGCGCCAGTGAGAAGCAGGCGAATTTCGTCCGCGATGTCATCGAGCGCAGGCTGCTGCAGTTCGGATTGCGTCTTCATCCAGAGAAAACCAGGGTGGTGTACTGCAAGCAGGAAGGTCGTGAACGGGATTTCCCGGTCACGGAGTTCACGTTCCTGGGGTACACCTTCCGTCCTCGGGCAGCCCGCTTGCGGGATGGGAGGCTGAAGACTGGCTTCCTGCCCGCAGTGAGCAAAACAGCCATGAAGTCTATGGCGAGGGCTATCCGGAGTTGGCGACTGGGTCGCTGTACCAAGCTGAGCTTTCAGGAGATCGCCGCGATGATCAACCCCGTCGTGGCGGGATGGATCAACTACTATGGGCACTTCTACAAGTCCAGGTTGATCAGGTTTCTGGAACAGCAGATCAACCCTTTCCTGGTGAAATGAGCCCAGAGGAAGTACAAACGGTTTCGTCGTGCCTCAAGGAAGGCCCGGAGGAGGCTGGCTGAGATTGCCTCAGCATTCCCGGGCATGTTCGCTCACTGGAAGCACGGTGCGTTGCCTACTGGTTCAACAATGGGAGCCGTGTGAGTCGCGAGGTTCACGCACGGTTCTGAGAGCGGCGACGGGCGAGATTCCCGTCGCCGACTCACCTCGTAGCTCGAGCCGACCCGCCCCATGCTCCGGTGGATGCCGAAACCGTCGCAGACCTGCGCGAACGCGGACGAGGTGTACTGCGAGCCGCGGTCCGCGTGGAAAATGACCCCGTCCACGTGGCCGCCGCGGGTCGCCACCGCCATCGTCAGGGCGTCGATGACCAGTTCAGTGCGCATGTGCGTGGCCATCGACCAGCCGAGCACCCTGCGTGAACAGATGTCCAGGACGCAGGCGAGATACAGCCACGAGCCGCCGACCTGCACGTAGGTGATGTCGCCGCACCATTTCTCGTCCAACTGCCCGGCGGTGAAGTCACGTTGGACGAGGTCCGGGGCGGGCGGCGCGAGCCGGTCGGGGACTGTGGTGCGCTTGCGGCGCCGCAGGTGGCGGCCCTCGAGCCGGTTGATGCGCATCAGGCGCTCGACGCGCTTGCGGTTGACTGTGTGCCCGAAGCCGCGCAGTTCGGCATGGACGCGCCGGACTCCGTAGGTGCCCTTGTGTTCGGTGTGGATCTCACGGATCTCCACGAGCAGGGCGTCGTCGGCGGCCTGCCGCTCGGCGCGGGTCTTCGCGCCGGCGAGCCACCTGTAGTAGCCCGAGCGAGAGACCCGAAGGGCCCGGCATATCCGCTGGACGCTGAAGGTCTCGGCGTGGGCGGAGACGAAGTCCCAGCGGCGGGTCTTCACTTCATCTCCTTGGCGAAATAGGCCGCTGCCCGGCGCAGGATCTCCCGCTCGAGTTCCCACTCCTTCTCCGCCTTGCGCAGCCGGCCGTTCTCCGCGCGCAGCCGAGCCAGTTCCTCCTCCCGGGTCTCCGCGCTCTGCTCGCCGCTGCTGTGATCGCGGCCCGCGTGCTCGTCGGCCTGGCGCACCCAGCTCCGCAAGGTCTCGCCGGTCACCCCGACATCCGCCGCGACCGCCGCGTACGTGCGCTTCCCACCCGCCGCGCGGTACAGCGCGACGGCATCGTTCCTGAACTCCGCCGGATACGGAGACTTACATCCCACCAGGACACCTTCCCTTGGATCTGCAAGATCCATTGTCAGAGTGTCCACACCTCAGGGGTCGCCTCACGTCCGCTCTGCGAGCCGCGGCCACTCAGACGCCCCAGCAGCGGAGTGAGAAAGCTCGGAAAGGCAATGAGACGAGGAAGGCGAGGAAGGCGGAAGCTGCGGCTGCGGTTCCGTCGACCTTGGCGCCTGCAGCCCCTGGGCCCGTTCCCTCCGTGGGCAGCGTGCAGTTGCCGCCATCGTCGGCAGTAGCTACAGCCACTGGTTCCTGTGTCCATGATGAAATGAGGGCTGGGGCGGAACGGTGGGCGAGCACTCGGCGTGGGCTTGAATATGGGTTGGGCGTGCCTGAAGATCAGAGGGCTACGGAACTGATGGAGTTTGCAAGGCTGCCAGATCAGCGAACGTGGATCGAGCGGGCGTTGAATGAGCAAAGGGCCGCCGCTGCGGCGATGGCTAGGTCGGCGACCTCTTCGTCTGCGCCGCAGCGGTCGTTGACAGGGCAGAGCCCAGTTGTTTATCCGCAGACCTCGAATTGCTCCGCTGGCCGCCCTCTGGGGCGGTAGCAGGGTCGGGGCTGATTCAAAGTCCTGGTGATCATTTCGGTGCAGGTCAAGTGAGTCCGAGCAGGTCGAGCGGGGGCGTGAAGGGCGTGTAGGAGACCTGCCGTAGGCCGGCGGCGATGCTGTGGTGACCGGCGTCGCGCAGTGTGTTGACTGTGGGGTTTCGCGGGTCCTCGAGCTTGAGCGGTGCGCCTCGCCTGGATCGCTGACGTCCTGTCGCGGTTGGTGACGGAGTTGGTGTCCCGAGCACGAAGACGCCCGTGCCCTCGCGTGATCATTTCTGTTCTTGAGGCAGAACGATCACGCAGGAGTCACGGGCTTGCTCAACGATATGACGTTGCTGCTCGGCCCTGACGGGACACGCCGCATCCAGCTGGTCACGGCCGACGAGACCGCGAAGGTCTGCCCGGAAAGCTTGGCCTGAGCCGGTCATGACAATTTGGGGGAGTGTGTGAGTAGCCGCCGTACAGTTGGGAGGCTCCCGGCCGGGTGGCCGGGAGCCTGTCACGTGGTGCCTGGCCAGTGGTTGGTGTGGCACCGGCGTGGAGGTGGGTCGAGCACCCGCTGGGCTAACGCCACGCCGACGCTTACGCCCGCTGCGCGGGATGCTGCTATAACTGCGCGTATATCCAGTGCCTCGTCGAGGGAGCCGCCGAGTAGTCGGCTTGCTGCCAGGTAGCGGAATGCCCTTGTGGCGAGTTCCTTGTCTGCACGCAGCAGATCCGGGACGCCGGGATCGAGGCATCCCTGGCACCATACGGCCCATTCCACGTCGTCGGCTACCAGCGTGCGCAGTGCACCGGGCTGGGTCTGGTTGACGTTGAGCAAGGGGGTGTCTCGGCCTGCGAACAGCAGCGTCAGGGCTAGGACGTCATGCACGGAGCGGTACTCGAACGACGCCTGGGGCCAGCATGCGCCGCTGTGCGTGATGAGCCAGCTTGCGCCATCCTGCGCGCGCAGCCAGGCGGCCGGTACTTCGACAGCGTCGTCTTGCGGGTTCATTGGAACGAGTCGCCGCAGGCGCAGGAACCCTTCGCGTTCGGATTGTCGATCGTGAATCCTGACTTCTGCAGCGTGTCCTGGTAGTCGATGCTCGCCCCCGTGAGATAGGGGCCGCTTTGAGGATCGATCACCACGGCGAACCGGTCGTACCACAGCACCGACATCTTGTCCGCCACCAGAGCGGCGCGCTGGACCGCCGTGTGGGTGTCGTCTTCTTCCGCGAACCCCTCGTCATCATGTTCTGCCAGCGTCTTGGCGAGAACCTTCGCGTACTTGTCGGTGAAGAATAGTTGGTAGCGCAGCCCTGAGCAGCCGCCCGGCTGCACGGAGATCTGCAATGCCAGTCCGGGCTTCTCGCGGCGCAGCAGGTCGGCGACCTTGGCTATCGCGGCGTCCGTGAGCTCGACTGAATACGTCGGCCTGTCCACCGTCTCCTGCAGCATGCAAGACCCCTTCGTCTGTCCAAAGCCCGTATAGACAGGGCATCGTTGAAAACTACGGGGTCGACCCGGATGGGGTTCACTTACTGATTTCGGCGTATTAGGGTCCATCCGGTCTGCCGCGGCGCCATGGGTGGATCCGCGCCGCCTGCACCAGGTGCGGAAAACCCAGGCCCAGATCGGTGACGGTCAGCGCGCGCACCGAGCGGGTCTCTTGCCGCCCGTGGCCGCTGTCGTGCTCGGGGAACCGGGCGGTGGCCTCCTGCCAGGGCAGCGCCCGCAGCGTCGCGAGCAGCGCCGGCTGGTTGGCCTTGACCGCCAGCAGGTAGTGCGCCTGCTTCTTCTCCACCAGGAAATGCGCGTGTGCAGCGGTGGTGTGCAGCGCATCCGCGGTGACCACCTCGCCCCTCAGGTCGAACGGGGTGAGCAGCGGCTCGAGGGCGGTGACCTCAGTGGTCTTGTCCGGCACTCGCAGCTGGCTGACGATGCGTCCGTTGGCCGTGACAGCGGACAGCAGGTGGGCGGCCTTTACCGACTCGGTACGCGAGCCGCGGGCGCTCTTGCCGTCCACCGCGAGGCTGCTCGTGCCGGCCGGGTCGTAGCCGAGCAGGTCGGCGAGCCCGCCGGGGCACACGGCTTCCAGGACGCGGCGGATGGTGCCGGTCGAGGGAGTACGGCGCACTCGAAACGCGCCGGGCGCGCGCACACCGAGACGGGCGAGCGTGTCTTGCGGCGCGTGCTCGAGTCCGGCCTGTCACGTCCGCTGCCTGCCGGAATGTCGGTGGTCTTCTAAAAGTGGACCAGTCTCCGACCTTGGGTTCTAACGCTTGTCGCAACATTCCTTGATCATTGTGGAGTGTTGATGGCGAGGCGGGGACGCAAGCGCAGGCTGGAGCTCGAGGCCGAGTACTGGCGGCTTCTGGCGGCCGGGGTGGGCAGCGTCGAGGCGTGCAGGCAACTCGGGATCGGGCGTAAGACGGGCTACCGGTGGCGGGCGGAGAACGGCGGCCTGAGGCCGGACTATCTCCCGGAGTCCTCTCGGTCCGGCCGGTACCTGTCGCTGTTGGAACGCCGCAGGATTGCCTCGCTACGTGAACGCGGCCTGACGATCCGAGAGATAGCCGGCCTGCTCGGACGGGCTCCATCGACGGTCAGCCGCGAATTGCGACGGAACAGTCGCCCGCACGACTACGGCCGATATGACGCTGACCTGGCTCATCACCGCTGCCGTGAGCGAGCCGGACGCCCAGACGCGCCAAGCTGGCCACGGATCCTGAGCTCAAGGCCGAGGTCCAGTCCAAGCTGGATCTGGAGTGGAGCCCCGAACAGATCGCTTCGCACCTGCGGACCCGCTGGCCCGACCGGCCGGAGAGGCACCACCTTTGCCACGAGACCATGTACCGAGCCCTCTACCAGGGCGCGAAAGGCGGCCTGAGCAGGCCTCTGACGCGGAAGCTCCGCACCGGCCGGCCGCTGCGGAAGAAGCGCCGCCGCCCTGACCAGCGCATGCCGAGATTTGTCACGCCAGCCGCCCTCTTCGACAGCAGGCCACCCGTCATCGAGCTGCGCGAGCGTCTGGGCGAATGGGAAGGAGACCTCGTCGTGGGCGTCCGCAGCCAGTCCGCCGTCGCCACCCTCGTCGAGCGACGCACCCGCTACCTCCGCCTGGTCCCGCTGCCCGAGGGACACTCGGCCAGCCACTTACGCGATGCCTTGATCACCGTCCTCAGTCAGCTGCCGGAGCACGCCCGACGGAGTCCCACCTGTGACCAAGGCTCCAAGATGGCCCGCCATCACGAACTCGCGCCCTACTTCGATGACGGCATTTTCTTCGCCCACCCAAGCAGCCCCTGGCAGCGGGGCACGAACGAGAACACCAACGGCCTGGTCCGCCAGTACCTGCCCAAGCGCACCAACCTGTCCCTCTACACCATGGACGATCTCCGCGCCATCGAGCACCGGCTGAACAACCGGCCCCGCTAAACTCTGAGTTGGCATACCCCTGCCCAGGCATTCACCGCCGCTCTGGCACCATGGGCCTGCATTGTTGCGACGATCAGGTGAAGCCACCTTGGAATCCAAGGGTTAGCATCGGGTCGGCTTTCGAACTTCACCGACACCGGGACGCGCCACGGCTCCGGATTCCCTGGCGCAGGGTGCGCGTAGTGGATGCACGCGGTGATGAGCTGGGCCGCACGGTTGGGCGCCCCGTGCCAGGGGGAAGGCGCGACCTGGGTCCTGATTGCCCCGGGCGCCGGCGGGGTGGTCGGCTGTGGCTCGCAGTCGGAGCGGGTTGCCGGCCGTTGCAGTGCGGTTGGCCGCTCGTGCTGGGTGGGAGGGCGCCGGGCACGGGGCGTGGATGCCCGGTTACGGTCGCGCTCCTGGCCGCCGCCGGGTGAGGGTTTAGAGCCCGAGGTCGGAGAGGCCCGGGTGGTCGTCGGGGCGGCGGCCCAGCGGCCAGTGGTACTTGCGCTCCTCTTCGGCGATGGGCAGGTCGTTGATGCTGGCGTGGCGCACGCGCATGAGGCCGTTGTCGTCGAACTCCCAGTTCTCGTTGCCGTAGGCGCGGAACCACTGGCCGGAGTCGTCGTGGTACTCGTAGGCGAACCGCACCGCGATGCGGTTCCCGTCGAACGCCCACAGCTCCTTGATGAGGCGGTAGTCCAGTTCCCGGTTCCACTTGCGGGTCAGGAGCTTCGCGATTTCGTCGCGGCCGGTCACGAACTCCGCACGGTTGCGCCAGCGTGAGTCGGGTGTGTAGGCGAGGGCGACCTTCTGGGGGTCGCGGGTGTTCCAGCCGTCTTCGGCGAGGCGGACCTTGGTGATCGCCGTTTCCCGGGTGAACGGCGGGAACGGCGGACGCTGCTCGGACATGACGTACTCCTCTGGGAGGCCCCCATGGCGGTGAGAACGATCGTTCTCGCTATGTCCTCTACAGTAGGGGAACGATGGTTCTCATGCAAGGGGCGGAAAACTTGGACAGCGATCTGGCACGCGAACGCATCTTGGACGCCGCCGAAGACCTCTTCTATGCCCGAGGCATCCAAGCCGTCGGCATGGATGTGATCCGCGACGCCTCGAGCGTCACGCTGCGGCGCCTCTATCAGCTGTTTCCCTCCAAGGGAGATCTCGTCGAGGCCTACCTGGCCCGTAGGGATGTCCGCTGGCTTCAAAGCCTTACCAGCCATGTCGAGACAGCCGTGGAGACCCCGCGGGAGCGGCTGCTCGTCGTCTTCGACTGGCTGGAAGACTGGTTCACCCAGCCCGACTTCCACGGGTGCGCCTTCGTCAACTCCTTCGGCGAGCTGGGCGGCACGTCACCCCAGGTCGCTGCCGCGGCCCGGCACCACAAGGACGTCTTCCACGCCTACTTGCGGGAACTGGCAGCAGCTGCGGGAGCAGCACCAGATACCGGCACCCAGATCGCCCTGCTGGCCGAGGGAGCCATGACCACCGCCGCCATCTCAGGCACCCCCGCGCCGGCCCGCCACGCCAAGCAGGCGGCGCAGCTTTTGCTGACGCTCGACACACGCCATGTCAACACTGACCTTCCCCCCGTAGCGGGGAGTCGTAGGCGCCTTCGCGGTGCAGCAGGGTGACGGTGCGGGACGGTCGGCGCGGCCATTCTGCCGGGAGGGGCAGCCCTGCGGCCTGCGTGACCTGGCGCAGAACGGCGGCCACCTCCTCCCGGGCGTGGCAGGCGGTGAACAACTCGCCCAAATACGCGCACACTTGCTCCAGTGCGGCCGGCGTCCGGCGTGGGACTCCTCGCTGCCGTCGCCGAGCCGGACCACCCACTCCGCGGCGTACTGGCGGTGGTAGGTCAGTTCCTTCACGCCTTCGCCGCGATGGCCGCAAGGACCGGGTCGGGAGACGCGGTGAGGTCGTGGAAGTGCACCAGCCGCCAGCTGGACAGCACCAGCAGCCGTGCGACGCAGAACGCGAAGTCCTCGTTGGGCAGTTCGGCCAGGCGCACGGGGCGGAAGCCGTCCGCGTCGCGGAAGTAGGCGTATGCGTCCTCCCCGCGCCGGTGCCGTCGACCTGGCCGCAGCGCGCGTACAGCAGTCGGGCCTGGCCGAGCAGGTCGAGGCCGATGTTCGCGAGCGCCACCTCCTCCTCCAGTTCGGGGGCGCGGGTGGTCCGCTCGGCCGGGCGCTGGGCTGAGACGAGGGCGTCGTCGCCGAGCGCCAGGCAGCATGCGGCCAGCTCCGCGGTGTTCGCGCCGTCGGGCACGGCGGTGTCCACGCCGTACAGGGGGTCCTCGAAGCCGGTGCCGAAGGCCCAGCGCTCGTCGCCTTCGTGTCCCTCGGCCAGGTACAGGTGGACGTGGTCATCGCTCAGGTCCTGCTCCTAGATGTGGGGGACGTCGTCGGGGATGTCGTAGAAGGTCGGGTGCCGGTACACCTTGTCGGCGCTGGGCGCGAAGAACGGGTCCTTCTCGTCGCGTGTGGAGGCCGCGATGTGCTCGGAGCGCACCGCCCAGATACTCACGCCCTCGTTGCGCCGGGTGTACAGGTCCCGGGTGTGGGTGAGGGCCATACGGTCGTCGGCGGCGTGCAACGAACCCACATGGACGTGGTTCAGGTCGTGCTTTCCGTGCACGAACACCTCATACAGCGGCCAATCGTCCCTCTGATGCTGCGTGGTACTCATGCTGTCGCTCCCTTGTGTGCCCGGGTGGTCTGTTTGGCGGGGTGTGCGGCGGCCGCCTCGCGCACCCATGTGCCTTCCTCGTGGGCGGTCCGGCGCCGCTCGATGCGCTGGGCGTTGCAGGGGCCGTCGCCGGAGATCACGCGCTGGAACTCGTCCCAGTCCGGCGTACCGAAGTCGTGGTGGCCGCGCTCCTGGTCCCAGCGCAGCTCGGGGTCGGGCAGGGTCACGCCGAGCTAGGCCGCCTGCGGGACGGTCATGTCGACGAAGCGCTGGCGCAGTTCGTCGTTGCTGTGCCGCTTGATCTTCCAGGCTATCGAAGCGGCCGAGTTGGGGAAGTTGTCGTCCGGCGGGCCGAACATCATCAGTGACGGCCACCACCAGCGGTTCACGGCGTCCTGGACCATCTCGCGCTGGGCGTCGGTGCCGCGCATCATGGGAATCTCCTTGCGTGGAAACCCCGTCCTTCAGGGTGGGGAGGAAACGCATCCTCGGAGCGGAGCCGCGCAGCGGCGGAGATCGTTCCGCCATCCTCACAACGGACTATGTTTACAGGGGAACTGATAGAATGTGAGACGTAACGCAGACGGTGAAGCGGGCTTTCAAGTACCGCTTCTATCCCACGGACGAGCAGGCGGCGGAGCTGTTGCGCACGTTCGGCTGCGTCCGCCTCGTCTACAACCGGGCGATTGAAGAGCGCACCCGTGCCTGGTATGGCGAGCAGCGTCGCGTCTCCTACGTCCAGTCTTCCGCCGCGCTGACCGAGTGGAAGAAGACCGGGGGACTCGCCTTCGTCACCGAGGTGTCGTCGGTCCCGCTTCAGCAAGCCCTGCGACACCTCCAGACCGCGTTTGGCAACTTCTTCGCCAAGCGGGCCAAGTACCCTCACTACAAGTCGAAGAAGAAGTCCCGCGCCTCGGCGGAGTACACCCGCTCCGGCTTCAAGTGTCGCGAGGGGGCCTGACCCTGGCCAAGATGTCGGCGCCGCTGGACATCCGCTGGTCGCGTCCACTGCCCGACGGCGCGGAGCCGACGACCGTAACCGTGTCCCGTGACACGGCGGGTCGTTGGTTCGTGTCCCTGCTGTGCCAAGACACCATCCCCCCGCCCCCCGCCACCGTGAATGCGGTCGGTATCGATGCGGGCCTCACCAGCCTGGTGACGCTGTCCACCGGGGAGAAGATCGCCAACCCGAAGCAGGAGCGCCAGGACCGGGCCCGCCTCGCCCGCGCGCAACGGGAACTGTCCCGCAAGGAGAAGGGCTCGGCGAACAGGGAAAAGGCCCGCAGGAAGGTCGCCCGCATCCACGCCCGGACCGCCGACCGGCGTCGCGATTTCCTGTACAAGCTCACTACTCGGCTCGTCCGTGAGAACCAAACGGTCGTGATCGAGGACCTCACCGTCCGCAACCTGCTGAAGAACCACAAGCTGGCGCGCGCCATCTCCGACGCGTCGGGGACCGAGCTCCGGTCGATGCTGGAGTACAAATACGCCTGGTACGGGCGCGAACTCGTCGTGATCGACCGCTTCTTCCCCAGCTCGAAGCTCTGCGGGGCGTGCGGCACGGTCGCGGGAAACTGCCGCTGAACGTCCGTGAGTGGACGTGCCACTGCGGCGTGGTGCATGGCCGCGACGTGAACGCGGCACGCAACATCCTGGCGGCCGGGCTGGCCGCGTCTGCCTGTGGAGACGGTGTAAGACCTCAACGGGAGTCCTCCCGAACCGGGCAGTCGTCGGTGAAGCAGGAAACCCAGCGGGCGACCGCTGGAATCCCCTGCCTTTAGGCGGGGGAGGAAGTCAACGTCATCAGCAATTCGTAGCCCAGCCCTCCCGTTGGTGGAAGGACTCCTCCTTGCAGGTCCGCACCATGGCTCGCGCATAGGGCCCGTACGAGCTGCGGCACAGCGGCACTTGATTGCAGATGGCCGCGCCATCGACGAACCAGCCGTTCACGCCGACGTCGGCGAAGCTCAGCGTCGGGTAGTTGAAGATCGACGAATACTTCTGGCGCCCCTCGATGAGCCACTCCGTGAGCTGCGCGCGGTCGGCGCCCAGGGTTTCGGCCGCCGAGTACAGGTAGAGCCCGTGGCCGGCCTCGTCCTGCACCTTCGCGAACAAGATCGCCTTGCGCCGCAGCGAGGGGGCGCGGGTGATCCACTCGCCCTCCGGCTGCATGCCGATGATCTCCGAGTGCGCGTGCTGCGCCACCTGCCGGATCAGCGTCTCGCGGTAGCCCTCCGGCATTCAGTCGCGTGGCTCGATCCGCTGATTGAGCGCGATGGTGGCGTCGAAGTGTTCCTCGACATTCGATCCGGAGCGGCCCGCCGTCGACCGGCTTGATTGTGACGTGGCCGTCTGTACCGCCTTCCCCTACCGACCGTTCTTCTGGATCATGTTGTGGTGAGTCCCTCGTGCTTTTGCCATGTGCGGGGGCCTGGTTCAGCGTCCCGGGAAGGACGGCTTCCGGTGCGCGGGGAGGACCCGCACCGCGCCCTGGTGGTCCTTTGTGCTGCCCAGCGGTTCCTGCGCCACAGCCTCGCGCCGAGGTGCGGCGGGTGCACCTGCCGCGCCCCCACTGCGCAGCAGCGCCTTGACCTCGGTGTACGCGGTCGTGGGACCTGCGGCGAGACGCCGGGGCGCGCAGCGGCTGACCGTGCCGTGCCGCGGTTGTCCGGCCACGGCCGAGGCCGTGGTGTTCACTGCCATGTGTAAAACCCCCGTCCGCTCTTGCGCCCCAGCTCGCCGCGGGCGACCTTCTCGCGCAGCAGCTGGGGCGGAGCGAAGCGCTCGCCGAGCGTGGTGTGCAGGTGCTCGGCGATGGCGAGACGTACGGCGAGCCCGACCAGGTCGGTCAGGCGCAGCGGACCCATCGGGTGCTTGTAGCCGAGCCGCATGGCGTCGTCGATGGCCTCCGGCTGAGCGACGCCCTCCTCGACCATGCGGATCGCCTCCAGCCCCAGCGCCACGCCGAGGCGACTGCTGGCGAAGCCGGGGGAGTCCTTGACGACGACATCCTTCTTGCCGAGGCAGCGCGTCCAGCCCAGTGCACACTGCCGGCGTCAGTGCCGGGCGCGACGACGATCTCGATCAGCTCGGAGGCGGGTACGGGGTTGAAGAAGTGTATGCCCAGGAAGCGGCCGGGCCGGGTGAGCGCGCAGGCGAGTTCGGCGACCGACAGGGAACTGGTGTTGCTTGCCAGCACCGTGGTCGGGCTCACGGCCTTCTCGGCGGCGGCCAGGAGACGGGCCTTGAGCGCGGCGTCCTCAAAAACGGCCTCCACGACCAGATCTGCATCCGGGGCCAGGGCGTCGAGGCTCTGAACCGTCGACACGCGGGCGAGGACCTGCTGGGCGGGCTCGGACAGCAGGTTGCGCTCGGCGGCTCGCTGCAGGCCGACGGCGACGCGGTCCAAGGCCGCGGCAGCGGCGCCCTGGCTGCTTTCCAGGACGGTCACCGACGAGCCGGCGCCGCGAAGGACTGCGCGATCCCGGCGCCCATAAGGCCGCCGCCGATCACCCCGACGACTGCGGGTGCTGAGGTCATGCCCGGCTCCCCTTTTCCAGGAAACGTGTCATGCGGTCCTTCTTGTCCTGTCCTTGGAACAGCAGGGCCTGAGCCAGGTCGTCGGCGACCGGGTGGGCGCTGGGGGAGTCGACGACGAGTTTCGTCAGGCGCAGGGCGGCCGAGGAGCGGGCCATGCGGTCCAGCAGCGCGCGCTTCGTCCAGCAGCTTGTCTGCCGGGACAACGGCGATGACGAGCCCGGCCGCCAGTGCCGCCGGTGCGTCGAGGTTCCGCCCGGCGAGCAGCACCTGCTTGGCGACCGACTCGCCGACCAGTTCGGGCAGCCGCCAGCAGGCGCCGGCCGCGGCGAGGATGCCCAGGCCCGGCTCGGGGTTGCCGAAGACGGCGTCCTCTGCGGCGATACGCAGGTCGCAGGCGTACGCCAGCTCCGCGCCGCCGCCCAGGGCCCAGCCGTCGACGGCGGCGACCGTGGGCATGGGCAGTCGCCGCACCCGCTCGAACAGGCGGCTGTTGATGCCCTGCAGGGCCTCGTTGCTGCCGCGCCGCAGCAGTTCGGCGATGTCGGCGCCGCCCGCGAAGACACCACCGTGTCCCGTGAGCAGCAGCAGCTTCGGCGTACGCGCCAAGCGGTCGCACACCTCGTGCAACTCGTCGATCATGCGGCCGCTGATGGCGTTGCGGGCCTCGGGACGGTGCAGGGTGACCACGACCCGGTCCTCGCGCTCCTCGACCTGGAGCGTCTCGTACGTGCCCTCGCTCATGCCCGCTCCACCAGCATCGCGACGCCCTGGCCGACACCGACGCACAAGGTCGCCAGTCCGCGGCAGGCGTCCTCGCGTTCCAGCCGGCCCAGGAGCGTGAGCAGGATGCGGGCGCCGGAGCAGCCCAGCGGGTGCCCCAGCGCGATGGCGCCGCCGTCGGCGTTGTCCTCGTCCTCGTCGAGCTTCAAGCGGCGGATCACGGCCAGCGTCTGTGCGGCGAATGCCTCATTCAGCTCCACCGCATCCAGGTCGCCCGTCTGCCATCCGGCGCGGGCCGGGGCCTGCTCGGCGGCGGGCACCGGGCCGAGACCCATGACATGGGGCCGGACACCGGCCGAGGCGGAGGTGACGATCCGGGCCCGCGGGGTGAGCCCGCACCGCTTCACGGCTGCGGCGCTCGCCACCACCAGTGCGGCGGCGCCGTCGGACAGCGGCGAGGAAGAACCCGCGGTGACGATGCCGTCCATGCGGAAGATGGCGCGCAGTGTGCCGAGCTTGTCCAGCGAGGTGGAAGGACGCGGCCCCTCGTCGTGGGTGACCTCGCAGTCTTTCACCGCGACGGGCACGATCTCATGGTCGAAGCGGCCGGCGTCCCGTGCCGCAACAGCCCGCTGGTGGCTGCGCAGGGCGAACGCGTCGGACTCGGCCCGGGTGATGCCGTCCAGGGCCGCGACCTCTTCTGCGGTCTCGCCCATCGACAGGGTCACCTTCATGCTCTCCGGTCCGGCGCCCTGCGGTACGGCCCGGTCGTGGCGGCGAAGCGCGGGTTGGTGAAGCGCCAGCCCAGGGCGGTGTCGTGGACCGCGCCCGGCTTGGTCCACGGGGTGCCGGTTTTCTCCATGACCCACGGGGCCCGGGTCATCGACTCCGCCCCGCCTGCCACGACCAGTTCGGCCTCGCCGGCGCGGATCGCCTGGGCGGTCGCGGCGACTGCGGTCAGGCCCGAGACACACAGCCGGTTGACGGTGTAGCCGGGCGGTGTGGGGGAGCCCGGCCAGCAGCACGGTCATAGGGGCAACGTCCCGGTGGTCCTCACCGGCCTGGTTGGCCGCGCCGAGGATCACCTCGTCCACGGCCTCGGCCGGAACGCCGGAGCGGCGCACGGCCTCGGCGACGACGAGGGCCGCCAGGTCGTCGGGGCGGACGGAGGCCAGGGCACCGCCGTAGCGGTCCTGTGGGGGTGCGGGCTCCGTCGACCAGGTAGACCTCGTCAGGCATGGGCCACCTCCTCGGCGGTTACGGGTACCGGGCGGCGCGACTGCAGGATGGCGAAACGGCCGGTGACGAAGGCGGCGTCGGACAGGGTGGCGCTGGCCGCGGGGTTCGCGGCACTGCATTGGAAGTCGCTGAAGGCGGCGGACTGGTTGACGAACACGCCGCCGGTCAGGTTCTCCGACAGGTGCACGCCCGCATCCAGAGCGGCTTCCTCGGCCGCCGCCAGCACTTCCTCGCTCGTGGAATGGACGGCGGCGGTCAGCGCACCGTGCTCCCGGACGGTGTCGCGGAAGATGCGCAGGCTGTCCTCGGTGGAGCCGATGCCGATGACGAACGAGATCGGCACGAACCACTCACGCGTGTACGTCTCCCGGTCGGCTTCCGCGTCCAGCCGGGTGACCAGCGGCGTACGGACGTCCGCTGCCGGATGCTCCGGGTGCTCGACCACCGCCGACGCGCGCACCGTCCGCCCCAGTGCCGCAGCCTGCTCCAGCCGCTCGCGGACGCCGTCGTTCACGAGGGCGCCGAGCGTGGCGACGGCGCGGGCCGGGGCGGCGAGCAAGGTGTCCAGGGCGGCGGCGAGATCGGCGGCGAACTCGTCGGCGCTCCGCCCGCCCTGGTCGGTGGTGATGCCCTGGCGGGGGATCAGGAGGTTCTGCGGGGTCGTGCACATCTGCCCGGTGGACAGGGCCAGGGAGAAGGCCAGATTGCCAAGGAGACCCCGGTAGTCGTCCGTGGAGTCGAGCACGACCGTGTTCGGACCGGCCTTCTCGGTGTCCACGACGGCCTGGCGGGCGTTGGTCTCCAGCCAGTCGCCGAATGTGGTGGAGCCGGTGAAGTCGATGATCCGTACGTCCGGGTGCAGTGCGAGGGTGCTCGCGGTCCGGTCGCCGGCTCCTCCGCGGCCAGAATCACAAGGTTGGGATAGAAGCCGGCCTCGGCCAGCACTTCCCGGGCCACGCGCACGGTTATCGCGAGCGGCAGCACGGCACCCGGGTGCGGCTTGACCACGACCGGGTTGCCGGTGGCGAGGGAGGCGAACAGGCCTGGGTAGCCGTTCCAGGTCGGGAAGGTGTTGCAGGCGATCAACAGGGACACCCCGCGTCCGACCGGCGTGAACTTCTTGTCCATCACCAGCGGGCCGCCCGTGCGCTGCGGCTTGCTCCAACGGGCCGCGCTCGGCTGCCGCTTCTGCTCGGCCCAGGCGTGGGCGACCGCCTCCAGGCCACGGTCCTGCGCGTGCGGGCCAGCGGCTTGGAACGCCATGACGAATGCCTGTCCGGTGGTGTGCTGGACGGCGTGCGCGATTTCGAAACTCGTCGCGTTCAGCCGGGCCAGGATCTCCGTGGTGACACCCGCGCGGACGTCCGGGCCGGCGTCCCGCCAGGAGCCGGTGGCGGCCTTTGCGGCGGCCACGGCCGCGTCCGGCGCGATGCGGGGATAGCTGATGCCGAGCGGAAAGCCGTACGGGGACGTCTCCGTGGGCGGTACGTACGCCTCGCCGGGGTGGCCCGGCAGATCGAACGGCCTGCCGACCTGGTCACGGAAGGCTGCCTCCCCCAGCTTTGCGGCGTCCTCGCCGTACACCGTCTTGCTCGGTGACTCGGGGTACGGCGTCCAGTGTTCCCGGCTCCCGGCGGCAGCCACCGCCTGCTCCAGCAGCGTGCGATGGCGCGCGAAGGCATCGGAGCCGTCGGGGCTCTTGTGCGGCATATGGTCGACCTCTTGACAGGCAGCGGTGTGGCTGGATTACTTAGCTGCACCGCACGCTAACCGAACGTTCGTTCGGCCCATAAGGTCGTAGAAACTGTGACGCAGGCCACTAAGGCGACCACTCGGCCCCGTCGAGAGGATGCTCGCTGCGGACGAGGCGTCGCGGCGGACGGGCATCGAATTGCTCGAGCGGGGCGAAGGAACCGCCGTGCTCCGGATGACCGTGACCGCGGCGATGATCAACGGCCACAAGATCGTCCACGGTGGCTATGTGTTCCTCTTCGCCGACACCGCCTTCGCCTGCAACAGCCACGGGCCCGTGACGGTGGCGGCCGGAGCCGACATCGACTTCATAGCCCCTCCCGCACATGAGGGCGACATCCTGGTGGCCACCGCTCGCGAGCGCACCCGCTTCGGCCGCAGCTGCATCTACGACCTGAGCGTCCTGCGCGGCGACGAGGTGGCCGCGGAGTTCCGCGGCCGCAGCCGCGCCATCAACACCACGCAGCCCAAGGAGCTCCCATGACCAGCGAACGGAAGACCTCGGCGCCCACCACACCCCGTCGTGGGGACCCCCTGCCCGCACACCAGCTGGACGACGCCGAGCGGATGTCGCGCGCGGAGCTGAAAGGCGTCCAGCTCCACCGCCTGCGAGCGACACTGCGGCACGCGTACGACAACGTGGAGCTGTACCGCAAGAAGTTCGACGAGGCGGGGGTCCTGCCCGAGGACTGCCGGTCGCTCGAGGACCTGGCCCGGTTCCCCTTCACCACCAAGGCCGATCTGCGCGACACCTACCCCTTCGGCATGTTCGCCGTGCCCATGGCCGACGTCCGCCGCATCCACGCCTCCAGCGGCACCACCGGCCGCCCCACCGTGGTCGGCTACACCGAGAACGACCTGTCGATGTGGGCCGACGTGATCGCCCGCTCGATCCGCGCTGCCGGCGGCCGCCCCGGACACAAGGTACACATCTCCTACGGCTACGGCCTGTTCACCGGCGGTCTCGGCGCCCACTACGGCGCCGAGCGGGCCGGATGCACCGTGATCCCCGCCTCGGGCGGCATGACTGCACGCCAGGTGCAGATCATCCAGGACTTCACACCCGAGATCATCATGGTCACGCCTTCTTACATGCTGACCCTGCTCGACGAGTTCGAGCGCCAGGGCGTCGACCCACGCTCCACGTCGCTGCAGGTCGGCATCTTCGGCGCCGAGCCGTGGACCGAGGAGATGCGCCGCGAGATCGAGGAGCGCATGGACATCCATGCCGTCGACATCTACGGCCTGTCCGAGGTGATCGGTCCGGGTGTGGCCCAGGAATGCGTGGAGACCAAGGACGGCCTGCACGTGTGGGAGGACCACTTCTACCCCGAGGTCGTCGACCCGGTCACCGGCGACGTCCTGCCCGACGGCGAGGGCGGCGAGCTCGTCTTCACCTCCCTCACCAAGGAAGCTCTGCCGATCATCCGCTACCGCACGCGCGACCTGACCCGCCTGCTGCCCGGCACGGCCCGGCCGGCCTTCCGCCGCATCGAGAAGATCACCGGCCGCTGCGACGACATGATCATCCTGCGCGGGGTGAACGTCTTCCCCAGCCAGATCGAGGAGATCGTGCTGCGCACCCCAGGCGTGGCCCCCCACTTCCAGATCGAGCTGTCCCGCCGCGAGCGCATGGACCACATGACCGTCCGTGTCGAAGCACGCCCCAGCACAGACCCCGACCAGCGCGAGGCCGCCGTCCGGACGATTGCGCAGCGCATCAAGGACGGCGTCGGCGTGAGCGTCGAGGTCATGATCGTCGAGCCGGACACCCTGGAGCGCTCACTGGGCAAGCTCCGCCGCGTCAAGGATCTGCGCCAAGCGTGATCCGCTCGCTTGCCACAATGGCCTGGCAGTCGGGGCGTCCGCCTCTCTGGTGACCGCCGCAGCCGCCCCGCCTCCAATGATCTTGGCCTTGGCCAGTAAGCTGCCCTCGGTTTCGTAGCGGCCGGTTTGCATGTTTTCACTGATGGGGCCGATTGGCTGCTGGCGGTGATGGCCGACCGTCTTGTCGCCCTCGAGGGCCAATTGCCGTGGCGGGGGACGAAGTCCACGAGGGACCTCCCGTCGCTGGCTGCCGGTGTCGCGACGGCCACCGGAGTCGGGCAAGGCGTGACCGCCCCGGCGGGCGTGGGGATGGTCCCTCATACGGGGGGGAGGGAGCCCTCCCCCCCAGGTCGATCAGCGTCAGCGATCGGCTGCCCGTTCAGTGATGGTTGCGTCTCAGCCGGTGTTGTGGTTCGCGGAGCTGCTGGGGCGCCGTGACGCCTTCGATCCATCGCCTGGCGTGCTCGTGTTGCAGGCGACGGGGGTTGCCCCTTTGTGCCTGGCCACTTTCCGGGTGACCCAGGTGACGAATCCCGGCGGGGATTCGGCGTCGGCGTAGCGTGCTGGGGGTGACGGATGTGACCCGAGAAGACGATCCGCAACAGCGCAGGCGACCGTCCGGTGCGATGGCGCTCTGCGCTCCTCATTGACAGCCGGGTGCGTCCGAGGTTCATGCCCATCCCACTGCGGAAGACGGTGGCGATCATAGAGCGCGGACCTCGCCGCGCTCGCCGCCCTTATAGCGGGCCCCGACGTGCGGGGCGTCTTCGAGAACTGCATCCTCGACGGGGCCCCGGCCCTGGTCTCGGAGGACGTCTACCGCGAGTGCCTGGCCCACCGGCAGCGCATTCCCCCGCCGCTACCTCACGAAGGCAGCATGGACAAGCTCTAGGCCGACGGTTGCCTCGGCAGCGCCCCCGCGCTCCTTCACACCACCGACACGACGGAAGATCGATCGCTGCACCACTTCAACGGGCATGCCCGAAGGCCCTCGTGGCAGCGGATCGGTAGGCGTCTTCACACATCAGGACGGCGGCGGTACGGGAGGGCGGGGGCGACTCGAGCCGGATTGCCGCGAGGTTGGGACGGTCGCGCGTGATGGTGCCGGGGAGCACGGTGGCCGGGCGCGCGCGATGCCTCATCCTCGCCGTGGCCGCCGGCTTCCCGGCTCAGCGAGACGACCTCACGGTTGCCGTGGACGGGACTGGCACCGACCCATCTGATGTTGGTGACTGGGACCTGTCCGCCAGAGCCTGCCATTCGCGCGGAGACATCCCGTAGGCCGCGCGGAACGCCCGGCTGAAGTGGGCGGCGCTGAAGAAACCCCACCGGTGTGCGACGGCGGCGACGGCCGGTCTCGTCCGGCGCGGGCGGGCGAGTTCCCGGCGGCACTCCTCAAGACGCCGACGCCTGATCCATCCCCCTACCGTTTCGTCCTGCCTCTGGAAGAGGCGTTGCAGATGGCGTGGAGAGATGTGGTGGGCGGCGGCGATCGTTTCCACCGACAGCGACGGCTCCGCCAGGTGGCTGTCGATGTAGGCGCGGATCCGCAGCAAAAGGGTCTGCTGGGCGGCGTCGGTTTCCGTGGCGTCCCGGCCGAGCCGTTCGGCGACGACCGTGGTGAGCAGGTCCGTCACATTGCGGGCGAGCATCTCGCCGACCTCGGGGCGGTATGACCCGGCTTCAGCGGACAGCCTGGACAGCAGCGGCACCACCAGCGCTGCCAGGCTCTCATCGGGTCCGATGGTCACTCCGGTGATGCGCCGCAGATCGCACTCAGGCAGCCTCATCGCCTGCCGGGGCATCTGGAAGACGATCATCTCGAAGCGTTCTGGGAAGTGCAGCGTGTACGGGAGAGTCGTGTCATACAGGGCGAACTCACCCGGTTCGAGCCGCGCGACCCGCCCGTCCTGGACGACGACGCCCGTGCCACGGCTCTGCAGGCCCACCAGCATGTACTCGTCGGGGGATCCGGCGATCAGACGCCTGCTGCGACGCACCTGCTCCGGTTCTGCGTCGACCGTGGAGATCTGCAGATGCCCGAGCTGCTCCGTGGTGACAGCGCCGAAGAAGGGCTCGCCCTGCGGCGCCGCGACATCCAGTGGTACGAAAGTGCGCCAGACGACATCGTGCCAGTAGGCGAGCCTGTCGCCGGGCGGTACGGAATCCGTGGAGAGGACAACGGCCACAAAAGCCTCCTCCTGCAGCGCTGCGCAGCACTATAGCCAGGCAACCGTCAAATGATCTGTAACGGATCCATATCCGATGCCCCAGCGTGCTGATCGATCTATGTCTGGCGAGGCCCGGAAAAGCTGTGTCGTTTTTGGTCAAGTTCCGGGGCGCCGCCAGTCAAATCCGGCCAGGTGTCCGGCTTAGCCTCCAGCCACCCCTGATGCCACTGCTTGCCGGAGGAGACATGTCCACACCCGGGCGCTCTGGGCGCACCCCGCGCTTCCCTGCGTACAGTTCGCAGTTTCCGGAGGACACGCAGGCGTTCGTGTTCGCCCAGTTCGCCTGTCAGGCGGGTTCAGCCGACGAGGCCGCGCACGGTGCCGCTGCACTCGCGGAACTGTTCGCCGGGGCGCACCAGCCGGATGTGCTGGACCGCGGACGGTTCACCGACACCGCCGGTGCCCACAATGTCGTCTGGCTGGCCTACTGGTTCGATCCGGAGGCCTACGACCGGTGGCAGCGGTCCGATCGCGTCCGCTCCGCTTGGGAACAGCTGCCCTCCGAAGGCCCGGTCGGCCACTGGCGTGAGGCGTGTGTCATCCCGGTCGAGCGCAACGAGACTCTGCACACCCACCGGCGTGCCGACTACGCGACCAGCGGCCTGTCCCAGCACGAGACGGTGGAACTGCCCGAGACCCAGGTGCACGACTACTGGGGCGCTGCTCGCGACCGCATCGCCGACTCTGCCGTCGACCCGTTCGAGCCCGCGCTTCCGGTCTTTGAACCGCAGACCGCCCTCGAGCGCGACACGCTGGGACGGCGGATCACCGTCGAGGTGCCCGGGAACGTCACCCTGATCCGTACCGCGCAGGACTGGTCCGCCAGCACCCTTTACCGCGAGAAGTACCTGGCCGACGTCAAACCGGTCAAGGACCGCGGTGTCGACTTCCTCGCCACTCACCCGGACTCCGGCTGCATCGCCGCCCGCAACCTCGACGAGGAATCGGCCAACGGCTCACCGCTGCCGCGCGCCTGCACCATCGCCTGGTTCGCCTCGCTCGAGCACCTCATGACGTGGTGCCGATCACACCGCACCCACCTGGAGATCTATGCCAGCTTCTTCCAGATGGTCGGAGGCGGGCAGGGGCCCCTCGACGTCGCGTTCTGGCACGAGGTGTCGGTCCTGCCTGGCGGCGCGGTCACCACCGAATACGTCAACTGCCACCAGGCGACCGGCTTCCTGCCGCTGACCGCCGACCACCACAGCACCATCACCGCCTGACCGGGACTTGGCAGCGTCCGGGCAAAGAACGATTCGCGCAAAGACGAATCCGGACAAAGAAGGATCCGGACCAAGAACGAGGAGACGAAGAACATGGTGGAGTACACGGGCGTTTTCAAGGCTGCCGTGGTCCAGGCCGAGCCGGTCTGGCTGGATGCCGATGCCACGATCGACAAGAGCATCGCTCTCATCGAGGAAGCTGCCTCGGCCGGAGCGCAGCTGATCGCATTCGGGGAGACCTTCATCCCCGGCTACCCCTGGTGGCTGTGGCTGGACTCGCCCGCCGCGGGCTTTGAGTTCTTCGGCCGCTACCACGAGAACTCGCTTACCCTGGACGGTCCGCGATTCCAGCGCCTGCTCGACGCGGCCCGCACGAACAACATCAACGTGATGGCCGGGTTCAGTGAGCGCAGCGGCGGCAGCCTCTACATGGGCCAGGCACTGATCTCCGCCGCCGGCGACCTGGTCTCCTCCCGGCGCAAACTCAAGCCCACCCATGTGGAACGCACCGTCTTCGGCGAGGGCGACGGCTCCGACCTCGCCGTCCACGACACCCCGCTGGGCCGGATCGGCGGCCTGTGCTGCTGGGAACACCTGCAGCCGCTGTCCAAGTACGCCATGTACAGCCAGCACGAACAGATCCACGTGGCCGCCTGGCCCAGCTTCTCGGTCTACAAGGGCGCGGCCTACGCGCTCGGCCCGGAGGTCAACACTGCGGCCTCCCGCATGTACGCCGTCGAAGGGCAGGTCTTTGTCCTCGCCCCGTGCTCGCTCATCGGCGACGCCGCCCTCGAACTGTTCTGCGACACCCCGGCCAAGCAGCAGATGCTGCAGCGCGGCGGCGGCTTCGCCCAGATCTACGGCCCGGACGGCAGCCCCCTGGCCGAACCGCTGCCCGAGGACGCCGAAGGCATCCTGTACGCCGACATCAACCTGGCGGCCATCGCCGTCGCCAAGGCCGCCGCCGACCCCGTCGGGCACTACTCCCGCCCCGACGTCACACGCCTGCTGCTCAACCAGACCCAGCGACGCCCCGTCGAGCGCACAGTCCCTCGTGTGGAGACCCTCGAGGAGCCGCCCCTGCCGGAACCGGAGACGGCCCAGGCCTGACGCGGCCACCGTCAACCGCCGGTTTCGGGACGTTGGCGGGGGCCTGCCCCGCACCGCCTCGGGCACCAACCGGTAGGGGGCACCTGCCACACCGCAACGGGCAGGACGGTCCGGTGCGACAAGGAGCTGTCGGTCCCGGCAGCCGCCGTTACGGCGCCTGCCGGGACCGACGTCGCACTCGAGCTCGCGGGGGCTCAGGCGAACTTGTGGGTGGCGGATGGTGTGGATGTCCACCTCGCGGTCCACGCCGTACCGGCCGGCCAGGCACGGGCGGCCGGAGCCCGGGACGTCCGGGTGTGC
>NZ_JBFAIQ010000044.1:0-51043 GCF_040654755.1 Streptomyces sp. NPDC050625 | reverse complement strand
TGCGTGGATGCCTTGTGGTGCCAGTCCCGGCGCCGGTCCGCCACCTTGGCATGCTGGCGTGCGACCTTGATCCGGGCCTTGGCCCGGTTCTTCGACCCCTTGGCCTTGCGGGACAGTTCCCGCTGAAGGCGCTTGAGCTTCTTCTCGGCCCGGCGCAGGAAGCGCGGGCTGTCGATCTTCCGGCCGTCGGACAGGACGGCGAAGGCGGACAGGCCGAGGTCGAGACCGGTGTCGGTCTCCAAGCCGGGGAGGATGTCCGGCTCGGTGTCCACGACGAAGCTGAGGAAGTACCGGCCGGAACTGTCCTTGGTGACGGTGAGAGAAGTCGGGGCCGCCGGAAGCCGGCGCGACCACGTGACCTTGAGGTTGCCGACCTTGGCCACGTACACCGTGCCGTCGTCCTTGAGGGAGAAGGCGTTGGTGTTGAGACGGATCGACTGCCGGGTGTCCTTCTTCGACTTGTAGCGGGGAGGGCCGACCTTGCGGCCCTGCCGCTTGCCCCTGACCGAGTCGAAGAAGTTCTTGTAGGCGGCATCGAGGTCCCGCAGGGACTGTTGCAGGACGACCGCCGAGACGTCGGCGAGCCAGGCACGTTCCCTGGTGCGCTTGGCCTGGGTGATACGCAGCCGGGACAACTCCGCCGACGTCACGTACGGCAGCCCCGCCGCGTGCGCTTCCTTGCGGTCGCGCAGGCAGTCGTTCCACACCACGCGGGCGCACCCGAATGCACTCGCCAGCGCACGGCGCTGGGAGGCGTCCGGGTAGGCCCGGTAGTTGTAGCGGAGCTGCATGACCGGGATCCTACTACGATTGGTCTCATGGGTGAGGTTGACGACTACAGACGTGGCAGACACGTAATATCGGCGATGCATGTGCACTTGGTCTTTGTGACGAGGTACCGGCGCGGAGTGTTCAACGACGAGATGCTGACGCGCTGCGAAGAGATCATGCGCAAGGTCTGCGAGGACTTCGAGGCGGAGCTGAAGGAGTTCAACGGCGAGCGCGATCACGTCCATCTGCTGGTGCACTACCCGCCTAAGGTCGCCGTCTCGAAGCTGGTCAACAGCCTCAAGGGCGTCTCCGCCCGGCGGATACGGCAGGAGTTCACCGGCCGGATCGACCGCGCCGTCATGCACGGACACCTGTGGTCGCCCTCGTACTTCTCCGCGTCGTGCGGCGGAGCACCACTGGCGATCGTCCGCCAGTACATCGAGCAGCAGAAACGTCCGCTCTGAAGTGAACGTCAGAGCAGTCTTGAGATGCATTCATCCCCGGCGTGAACGCCGGGGCTTTCCGCAAGAGTCCCGGTAAAAGTGGTACGCCTCCTTGGGCTCATCGAGCTGGTGGTGCGACCGCAGTGCACAAACGAGCAGCTCGCTTTCTTCGACCCTGCCCGGCCACTCCTCCGGAGCCGACATACCGTCCTGGCTGCGGTTTGGATATTGGATAGCGGCGTCGAACTGCTCGAACAGGTGCCCGATCGGCTGGAGGTCCACGGGGATTCCGGGCAGCTGGAAGACAGATGGCAGTGGTAGACCGACCGAAAGCGGTGGCTGGCGATATTGGCGGTGAGGGTGTAGAAGCCTCCGCCCTGGCAGGTGTCGAAGTAGACGATCTGTTCGGTGTGGTGCGCGTACTCCAGGCTCTCTTCGCGCTTCTTCCAGGCACGCAGCGCCTCAACGAACTCGCGGGCGCCGGCGCCGTGCCAGTTCGCGCCGAACTGCTGGATGTTCCATCACCATCCACCCCAGTGCCGCGGTGTCACGTCGAGAGACCCCACTTCGAGCCGCTTGACCCCGCTTACGACGAGGGGTCCTGCCGCGTCACCGCCCCGGCTCACCAGGCCACTTCGCCCTCCCGGCACAGGGCGGAGCTGCGCCGGGATTCTCCGACCAGAGCTGCACGATCTTGTGTACCACTTGACGATGTGCCCCTTGTCCTTGCCTTTGCAGGCGTTGGGGCTCAGGGCGGCGGGGCGCGCCAAGACGTCACGGCCGCCGTCGTTGGCCGACGCCGTGGCACCTGGCGCTAACAGTGCCACCGTGGCGAGCAGCGGGAACAGAACACGTGCCTTCACTTTTCCTCCTGAGGAAAATCGAACACGTGTTGCACCGCCGCCCATCCTCAGGGGGTTCACAGGCGTCACACAAGATCCGGGGCGCGAACTTTCCGCTGTTTGTCCGGTTTCATGCCGTATAGCCATCGTGATCTTCTGCGTCACAGTGCGTGCTCGATCACGTGAAAAATGTCGGCATCGGTTCGGTTTCCCGCTGTCACTCAGTAAGTTCCGCACAACGGGGAATCTTCGCGCCTGCAGCACGGCGACCGTCAGGGCGGCCAGTTCTGCACGGGCGGTCGCCGTCGACGGCGGCGCAGGGGCTCGGCAAGTGCCGGGGCGGCGCTGACACGGTCAGCAGCAGGGTGGTGGCGGGCAGGCCGAAGACGGCGCGGCACATGAAGTTCTCCAAGGAATGTGGGGGTTGGAGAACTGCGCCAACGAGACAACCGCACCCCCACCGTTCGCTACGCTTGTTGACCACATGGGAAACTCCCCCCACCACTCCTCCACCCCGTGGTTACGGCCGCCGAGGCCGGTCAGGCCACCGGGTCGACAGCGACCGAAGCGACGCAACCCTGGGCAGCGAGCATGAGTCGGCCAGCAAGGGCACCCCGCCGTTCGCCGTCCCCGTCCTGCGTGGATGGATGCGCTCCGGATACATCTTTCAGCTCGTCACGGTCCGCGAGTTGAATCTCAGCCCTCGCGATTCGGAGCGGCAGGACTTGTCCTCGAACGGCGAACTACGGGAGGAACTGGCGATGGTCATGGTTGTGTCGCTGTCAGTTCGCCAGTGACCAGGAAGATCACGCGGCCGGCGATGGACACGGCGTGGTCGGCGAACTCGTCCTCCAGGCCCCGGCCCTCGTCATCGCCCAGGCGCTCGGCTACCACGACAAGAGCACCACCCGCTCGGGCGCCGCCGGTGGTCCTCGCGCGCGACGGCGGGGCCGCGCGCGACGCTGGACAGTGGGAGAACTCGCCGGTGATCTCGATGCTGTCCTCTCGCAGCTGAGCCCGCCCAAGGGGTGGAACACACCTGCGTGAGCACGGCGCCCCGGTGCCGCCTCGCTGCCCGGTCCGGCCCGGGTCGTCTACGCCTCGCGGCGCTGTGCTTCCTCCCGTGTGGGCTGGGACGGGATTCTCGTCGTGAGCGGTGCGATGGGGCGGGTGCTGGTGCGGGGGGCTCCTTCGTAGCGGCTCGGGAAGGGGTATTTGCGGTCCAGGAACCTGCGGATGGCGGCCTGGGCAGCCGGTCTGGCCTCCGGGGGCGTGTCCACGTCGTTGAGGCAGAAGAAGTCGATGTCCTCGCCGGCCGCGAGGCGGGCCAGACGGCGGTGCATGTCCGGTGTGCCCAGCTGGACGTAGCGGAAGCGGTAGTCGGCGGGGACGGCCCGGCCCGTTGCCATCGCCCAGTGGTGGTGGAGCGTGGATGCCGGAGCGACGTCGGAGGTGGAGCGGAAACGGGAATGGGACGTCCGTTCGAGTTCCTCGATTCCCAGGCTCTCCATCTCGCGCATCACGGACAGCAGTTGGGGGTGCGGGGTGTGCAGCGACTTGTGCGTGATGTGTCTGCCGTGGAAGCGCCTGATCACCTCGCGGGCGTTCTTGCCGGCGGAGTTCGGGGCCGGTTCGAGTGGGTGCGGGGCGCCTACGCCGAGTTTCAGGGGAGACAGGGGGATGCGGGCGATGCCGTTGCCGTGGAAGAAGTGCTCGGGGTGTACCGGGCGGTTGATGAAGACGTCGTCGTTGAAGTAGAGGTAGTGGTCCGACAGGCCCGGGATGTGGTGCAGGCGGCTCTCTATCGCGTGCGAGTTGAAGACCGGGAGCGCGTCGGGCGGGAGGATCTCCCGGTGGTCGATCACCGTCAGGCCTTCCGCCTCCGGGTCCAGCCAGGACGGGATCTGGGAGTCGGTGACCAGGTAGACGTGCCGGACGAACCCGGCGTACATCTCCAGCGAGCGCAGCGCGTACTTCAGTTCGTCATGGCTGGTGTAGCGGGAGGCGCCGGTCTCGCGCGGAGCGATGACGTTGTCGGAGAGTTCCTGGTGGGCCAGGCGCTTCGCGGCCATCGCCGGGTCGTCCCCGTCCACCCAGGTGTACACGGCGTCAACAGGGAACAGCACCTCGTCGATGCCGGGCTCGGCGAACGGGGCGAACGTCGGGACGGTGCGGCGGCGAACCGCCACCGCCGCCGGTTGCCGCGCCGTCACCGGGAGCACTTCCGCCACGGGGTTGCGGCGCGGGGCGACGAGCGCCGGCCCGAAGACGTCCGGCAGCCGACTGCCGGGCACGGTGAGCCAGGCGGGATCGGTGCCGCCGGCGCCGCCCCCGGCTGAATCCGAGGGGGCGCCGAGGTCCCGGCCGTGCCGCCAGAACTCGATGTCGCACCCCGTCTCCAGGCCGCTGAGCACCTGCCCTACCGGGCCGAGGCGCACCACGCCGGTGCGGAGTACGGCGGCCCGCCGCACCGCCTGGGGCAGCCTGCCGTCGGCCCACAGCACCGCGGTCGTCACGGCGCCGCCCGGTCCGACGGCGCCGACGTACCCGGCGGTGCCGGCGAAGCGCTGGGCGGCCCGGGCGAGGATCGCGTCGCGGTACGTCTCCTCGACGCCGACGACCTGCCGCGGCGCGCCGTGTCCGTGGTCGGAGGGGACCAGGAAGTACGGGACGTACAGCCCTTCCAGGAGGGTGCAGACCCGTTCGAGATCGGCTTCGGCGGCGTCCGCGGCCGTGTAGGCGTCGACCGTACGGCCGTACAGCCGCGTCGGTCCGAAGGTGATCCCGCGCCCGGGGACGGCGGCGCGCAGGCGTCGTCGGGCCCGGGTCGCGCGCAGCGCCCAGAGCCTGGCCGATAGCCAGGCGCACAGGCGCGCCAGCAGGTCCCGGGCGGCGCGCAGGCCCGCGGGCGCCGTGAACGTGAAGCGGTGACGGATGTCCATGCCCCCCAGCCCCCGTCAGTTCTGCTTCTCGACGGGCTTCTCGAAGGGGCTCGCAAAGGGGAAGTAGTCCTCCAGGAACTCGTGCATCCGGACGCCGACCCGCTCCCGCTCCTCCGGCGGCACGTCGACGTCGTTGAGGCAGAAGAAGTCGAAGCGGCGGGTGCGGCGCAGGTCAGCCAGGCGGGCCTCGGCGTCCGGACGGCTGATGTTGACGTACCGGAAGCCGAACCGGCCCGGCACACCGCGGCCGGTCATCAGCGCGTACTGGTAGAGCAGCGGGGCCGTCACAGCGATGTCCTGCGGCGAGCGGAAGCGGGACGCCGTGGTGCGGCCGATGTCCTCCGGGAAGACGTCCTCCAGGTCCCGCAGGGTCTCGCGGTGCTGCGGCAGCGGGGTGTGCATGAAGTTGTTCGTGGTCATCCGCCCGAACTTCTCCAGCAGCAGCCGGCGGACGTTCTTGCTCGCGGAGTTGGTGGCGGTCTCCTCGGCGTGCGGCTTGCCGACCCCGATCTTGAGCGGGGACACCGGGATCTTCATCAGACCGCTGCCGTGGAAGAAGTGCTCCGCGGTGACCCGGCGGCCGACGAACACGTCGTCGTTGAAGTAGAGGTAGTGGTCCGACAGGCCGGGGATGTGGTGCAGCCGGGTCTCGATCGCGTGCGAGTTGAACACCGGCAGGACGTCCGCCGGGAAGATGTCGCGGTGGTCGACGACCGTGATCCCCGGGGCCGTGTCGTCGAGCCAGTGCGGCTTCTGGCCGTCGGTCACGAGGTAGATGTGGCGGACGAAGTCGGCGTACATGGCGAGCGAGCGCAGTGAGTACTTCAGCTCGTCGTGGCTGGTGTAGCGAGAGGCGTTGGTCTCCTTGTCCAGGATCTCGGCGGTGCCGCGCTCCTGGTAGCGGGCGCGCTTGGCCCGCATCTCCGGCTCTTCGCCGTCCACCCAGGTGTAGACGACGTCGACGGGGAAGGTCACGTCGTTCACGGTCGGCAGGGTGAGCGCGGCGAAGCTCGGCAGCTCCCGGTCGCCGATCCGGACCACGGCCGGTGTCTGCTCGGACGCCGGCAGTACGTCCGTGATGCCGTTGTTCCGGGGTGCGACGAGGGACTCGGCGAAGACGTCCTCGGAGGCCTGCGGCTGGACCGAGGCCAGGCGCCGGGGCCCTGCGGCGGAGGCGAGGAGCTGTGCCCCGTCCTCCCAGAACTCGACGTCGCAGGCGAGTTCCGGCCCGGCGAGCAGCTGGCCCGCGGGGCCCAGGTGGTTCTCCCCGATCCGCAGGACCGGGGCCGTACGCAGCGCGGCCGGCAGGACACCGTCCATGAACAGGGCGGGGTGCCTGAGCTTTCCGCCGGGCAGCGGTCTGCCGATGAACACCGCCTTCCCCGCGTTCTGCGCCTCCAGGGCGGTGAGAAGACGCTCCCGGTCCACGGCATTCACACCGACCGTGTGGCGCGTGCGCGAGGCCGGCACCAGGAAGTAGGGGATGCCGTCCTGCTCCAGCGCGGCGAGGACCAGTCCGAGGTTGGCGGCGGCCGCCTCGGCAGCGCTGAACCGGGTCACGACCCGTCCGTAGAGCTGCTGGCCGCGCACCGCCACCGGGCGGAGCACCGGGTCCGTGACCGCCGCCATGTGGCGCCGCCGCATGGTGCGCAGCTGCCAGACCTTCTCGGCGACCTGCCGCTCGACTCGCGGTCGCATCCGCCGGGCAAAGGAACGCACGGTCACGTTCTGAGCTCCTCTACATCAACCCCTACACACCCTTGTGTTAACCAGACGGACACCTGAGTCGAATGGTTGTAGAAAATTTGTCAGAGAATTAAGGAAACACCGAACGCGCACACAACCACCTCACACCTGGGTGTGCTAGAAGCTCACCGGCAGTATCGCGAGGGCCAGGACGCCGCCGGTGAGGGCGAGAACGGGGTAGCCGGCCGCGGCGACAACGAGGCCGGAGCTCAGGCCGCCACCGCATCTCACGGTCACGGAGCGTGAAGAGCAGTTGCCTCAAACTACCGAATACAGCGCTCAGGATTATCGACGCACCGGTCATGAAGCGGTGGGTGGCGAGCGCGCCCCGATCCCCGGCTGCGTGGCGTCCGCTGCCGCAGCGCCTTCCGCGGACTGACACCAGGCAACCTTGACAATCTTCATTCCACAGAATGCGGGTGTGGCACGCGATATGGCTGGCCCACATCGACCGCAAGATCGCAGCCCTGGAGCGGCGGCAGGCCGAACACGAATACGGCAAGCGCAACCGTCCACGGTCTCCGGACTGAATCGTGGAACTGCGCATCGGCACGGGCCGGCCACCCGTCCCAGGTTCACGCCGGCGACTGCCACATGGCGGGCAAGCGACGTCGTGCGGTCAGCCACGAGGAAGCCCGGCGGCTGCTCGCTGCAGGGCTGCGGGCGTGCAGTCACTGCCAGCCCGACGTCCGGCTGCACATCCTCGACTTAAAGCTCGTTACAGAATGAGCCGTTCGTGACCGGCCGGGTTTCCGGCTCCGTCCCTCTTTCCCGGTTGCGGCAACCTACCCATCGCCGACCGTTAGCCGCTTGGATAGGGTCCTCGCTAACCCTTCAGGAGGTGTCATGGCGAAGGTCACCATCAGCCTGGACAGCGATTTGGCCATCGAGGTCATGCTGCTGGCCGGCACCAGGAGCCCTCAGGATGCTGTCGAGTTGATCGTCCGGGACTACCTGGCACGGGGTCACCGCACCGAGGCTCGTGCCGGTAACGCCGCCGACCAGGAGCGCCTCACCGACCGGCGGTCAGCGCCGGAAGAGGGCCGATGAGCACTCAGGTGAGATCGGCGTGTCGGCTGGTGGTTGAAGGTCCGTCTGGGCAGGGTCCGGCTGGTGTCTATCGATCTTGTCTCCGACGACTTGTGGGAGCGAATAGCTCCACTGCTGCCGGAGCGGCCGCCCCGACGTCACCGTCATCCCGGACGGCTGCCGGTGCCGGACCGGGTTGCGCTGGCGGGCATCGTGTACGTACTACGCAAGGGAGTGGCCTGGCGCGACGTCCCAGTCCAGGTCGTCGGCTGCTCGGGGGTAACCGCTTGGCGTCGGCTGCGGGACTGGACTGAGGCTGGCGTCTGGCCTCGCCTTCATGAGGCACTCCTAGCCGAGCTGCGGGCAACCGGCCTGCTGGACATGGACGATGCGGCCATCGACGGCTCCCACATCAGGGCCCTCAAAGGGGGGCTCACGTCGGCCCTTCACCCGTCGACCGCGGCCGCCCCGGCTCCAAACACCATGTGATCGTCGACCGCCACGGCACGCCTCTGGCCGTCTCCCTGACCGGCGGGAACCGGCACGACATCACACAGTTGATCCCCCTGCTGAACGCGATACCCCGCATCCGAGGAGTGCGCGGACGTCCCCGCAACCGACCCAAACGGCTCTTCGCCGACCGGGGCTACGACTACGACAAGTACCGCCAGCTAATACGGAAACGCGGCATCAGACCCCTGATCGCCCGACGCGGCGTTGCCCACGGCTCCGGCCTCGGCCGCACCCGCTGGGTCGTCGAGCGGACCTTCGCCTGGCTCCATCAGTTCAAACGACTCCGTGTCCGCTATGAGCAACGAGCCGACCTCCACCAGGGACTACTCGAACTCGCCTGCAGCATTATCTGCCTTCGACGGCTCCGCCACGTCATTCTGAAATGATCAGTTAGCCGCCCTGGCGGCGGCCCGGGCAGCGCGGCGGCGGCGCCGACGCGCACCATGGCGAGCGCGCCCCGATCCCCGGCTGCGTCCGCGCCGCCCATCCAGCCCTTCCCTCACCCTCAACTCCAGCCAGGGCAGGGGCGAAAGCGGCCGCAACGGGGATGCCAGACCCCCGACCACGCCCCTGCGGCAGGGGTGACCTGCGCGGATGCGGCGGCGTCGGCGAGCCTCGCGCAAGAGAAGTCGCAAGGGTTGGCGCAGGAGATGTTGCCGACCGCGCCGGACGTGGCTCGAACAACAGTGTCAGACAGGCCGATATTCTGCGGGTGAGGTGGCCGGAAAACGTCACCCGGAACAGGATCCATGAAGACCACTCCCCCGCCCCTGATCACGGAGCCCGACCCGTCCGCGCTGACCTGCCCCACTGACCGGGTCGGTTTCTGCGCCGGGTGCCAGCGCAAGACCCACAAGTACGGCAGCGGCGGCTGTCCACTGTGCCAGTGGTGCATGGGACCGGTCATGAAGCAGTGGGGCCCGGCCGTGCGCTACATCAGCACGCGCACCTGACCGCGTACCCGGTCAGGTGATCACGCTCAGGCGGGAGAACTTCTGCGGACGTCGGCACGTCATGCCGTGCATGAGGCAGATCAATGACACGCATGTGGCCGTGCCGGGCCTGGCCGCGGTGGAGGTCGCGGTCGCCGATGACGAAACCGCCTTCGCCATCCAGGACCTGCTCGCCGCGCAGTGCACCATCGCGCCGGCGGACCGTACAACCCGCGAGCCCGGCGAACCCGGAGTCCGGCTGCGGTTCTTCCTGGACCAGGAACCCGACACGTAGGCCCGCGGCAGGCGCGGGCCTTGCTCGTGCCGAGCTAGGGTCTGTCCAATCAACGGCCCTGTCTCGCTTTTGGTGGTGACGGAGCGTGCCGTCATCCGAGAAGGATGCGATGGCGGAGCAGGGTGAAGCCTTCTCGGCCGTGCATCTGGCGCGCGATGCGCTTGGTCTTGGTGTTGACGCCCTCGGTGGGGCCGTTGCTGTACGGAAGCGTGAGGGCGGCGATCACGGCGTCGAGGTCTCGCTCCAGACCTCGGGTGAAGGCGTGCAGGTGGGGCAGGTCGACGCCGCGGACCTGGCTGATCCAGCGCGACAGCGCGTCGGCATTGTCGGCGTGAGGTGCAAGGAGCGGAGCGAAACCCCTGACAGCTGCTGCCAGTTGGGTCATCTCGGGGCACGCCGCGGTGAGCTTGGCCAGGAGCTTCGCATTGTTCGGCCTTGAGGTTGTCGGGCCTGGTCAGCAGCATCCGGGCGAGCCGGCGCGGGGAGATATGACTGCGCTCGGCGTCCGCACGGCCCTGGTTGATGTACTTGTGCAGGAGGTTCAGGCAGCCCGTGAACCCCAGGGCCTTGATCTCTTCGAAGAGATGGTTGACCGGGACGCCTGGGTCCTCGGCCCGACGTTGGCGCAGGTGCTCACGGAACGGATCGACCAGACTGGCGCGGTACTTTGGGACACGGAGCATCCGCTCGGGCCGGTCGGCTCGGGCGTAACGTTTGACGGTGTTCAGGGCCAGTTGCAGGCGCCGGGCGCATTCGAGCAGACCTACGCCCTGGTCGAGCAGGCCATGGACTTGATGCCAGCGTTCCAGCGTCGTCTGGGCTCGAGGCCCGTCATAGATGGGGGCGTCCAGCACGGTGGCCCAGCAGGTGCTGTGCGCTTTGACCTCGCTCAAGACGGCTTCACACAGGTTGTGCCACAGATGCCACCGATCGCCGATCTGCGTCGCACGGGGCAGCGCCCGGCGGATGGCCTCGGCGTCGGTCGCGGAGCCGTCGCGGCACACGGCCTCGATGCCCGGATGTTCGCGAAGCCACGCCTCCAGGGAGTCGGCTGTGCGGTCGGGCAGCACGTCGATCCGCTCATGGGTATCGGCATCGATGATCACGGTGGCGTAGCGGTGGCGCCGGCGCAGAGCGAAGTCGTCGACGCCGATCACGCGGGGCGTCCGCCTTGCGGGTAGCGGGATGCGCAACAGGGTGCGCAGGGCCGTGTGGCGCGAGATGCCCGCCGCGAGTATCGCCAGCAAACGTGCCCCGGCCCGGGCCGCTAACTCCTTGACCACGGCCTTGATTTGCCTGGTCAGACGGGTGGTGCGTCGCTGGTATCGGTCCAGGACTCCAGGCACCTGCTCGCGGAAGGTATGTCGGCAGCCGCGGGTGGGACACACCAGACGCCGCACACGGACCACCACCCGCCGCCCGTCCATCGGTACGTCGGCCACGGTCCGCCAGTGATAGCCATGCACCCGCACCGACGGCACCCCGCACACCGGACACGGCGCCATGTTCTGAGGCGTCCTCGCCCGCACCGCGATCCGCTCACCCCCGTCGACCACGTCGTCTATGACCAGCGGGAACAGGCCCGAAAACACCATCTGGACAAGCTCATTGACATCCTTTACATGAATGCCAACGACGCGTCATGACACTCCGTCACCACCGAAAGCGAGACAGGGTCGTTGATTAGACACTCCCACCACGGCGTCTTGTAGTGCGCTGGCTGGGGTGTCGGTGTAGGCATGTTTGATGGCGCTGCTGACCAGTTCGACCATGGAAGCGGCTATCCAGCTTGGAGTACGCCGTTGTCGGGAGATGTGGCGAAGGTCTGCATGTAGTCGATGGCTGTCTGCAGCGCGTCTTTCAGTGGAGCGATGTCCCGCGCGACCTGGGCGAGGAGCATGCCGCCCTGGAAGGCAGCAAGGAGCAGATTGGCCAGCTGCGTGGGATCTGCCTCAGCGCTGATGCGCCCAAGTTGCTGCATGCGCTCGATTCCATCCCGGAAGACGTCCCTCCACTGGTCGAACGCACTCGCGAGCTCGTCGTGAACGTCAAGGTCCGTCTTGATGATCTCGCTCGCCAGGGAGCCGAGGCTGCAGCCTTCCTGGTAGGCGCGCTCGTAGCCGACGTAGAAATCCGCCCACGCCCGAAACGCGTCGAGGTTGTCGAAGCAGGCGAATCGCTCACTGCGGTGGAAGGTGAGGACGCGCTCGGCCTGCCAGGCGATCACGGCCAGGACGAGGCTCTCCTTGGTCGGGAAGTAGTGGTTGAGCTGTGATCCGCTGACGCCGGCAGCGCGGCGGAGCTGTTCGTTGTTCGTCGCGTGGACGCCCTTGGTGTAGATGAGCTCAGCCGCGTGCTCCAGGATGCGGGCCCGCGTCGCCTGCCCCTTGGACGTGAGCTTGTGAGGCTGCGCAGCTGCAGTAGTGCTGGTCATGCTTCATGGTACCCCAGATTGGGCTTGACAGCCCAGATTCGAATGATGTTCACTCCTGCGAGTGGGCCACGCAGCCCAAAACTTGCTCGGCAGCAGTTCGTGGTCACAACGAGGACTGGACCTCTGAGGCAGTAAGAACCGACCTGGGCTCGACGCTGACTCCTCACACACTCACCGGAAGTTGATTCGCCATGTCACGACTGCACGCTCCCTCTCCCGACGAAGTCCCGGACGGCGCGAAGGGCATCCTCGACAACGTCGGCGCACAGTTCGGCTTCGTCCCGAACATGTTCGCGACGCTCGCGTCGAACCCGACCGTCCTCGACGTCGTCATGACACTGCAGAGCACCCTGAGCCGGGTTCTGGACGCGAAGACGCGGCACACCATCGCGCTCGCCGTGTCGCAGGCCAACGGGTGCGACTACTGCCTGGCCATGCACACGTACGTGTCATCCCAACTCGGCGGCATGTCGAGCGAAGACATCGGCCTGGCCCGGGCCGGGAGCTCCACCGACCCCAAGCGCGCCGCGGTCGCTCGTTTCGCCCAGCAGGTGGTGGACAGCCACGGTCAGGTGAGCGACGCCGACCTCGCGGTCGTGCGAGGCGCCGGGTACACCGACCCGCAGATCCTGGCGATCGTCACGGTGGTGGTGCAGGTCCTGCTGACCAACTTCCTCAACAACGTCAACCAGACCGACATCGACATCCCCGCTGTCAGCCCGGCCGGTACGCCCGGCTGACCGCCGGAACTCCCGCCGAGGCCGCGCCCACCGTCGGCAAACCCCTCACCACCCAAAACGATCACTCGGGAGAGGCTCGATGTCCGGCTCCGAACTGTATGAGAAGTTCATGGCGCTGCACACCCGTGACGGTGGCCTTGTCATGCCGAACGCATGGGACGGCCTCTCGGCGCTGATACTGGCCGATGCCGGCTTCGAGGCAATCGCGACATCATCGGCGGCACTCGCCACCACCCTCGGCCGGTCCGACGGACGTCACGAAGTCACCCGCGAAGAGCACCTCGAGCATGCGCGGCTGCTCAGCGGGCTCACCGGACTGCCCGTCAACGGAGACTTCGAGGACGGTTATGGCGACACGCCCGAAGACGTCGCCACGACCGTGCAAGCCGCCGTCAAGTCCGGCCTGGCCGGCATCGGGATCGAGGACACCTCGGGCAACCCCGGCCAACCGATCCGCGACTTCGACAAGGCCGTCAACCGCATACGCAGCGCCGTCAACGCGGCCAAGGGACGCATCGTCATCACCGGCCGCACCGACAACTTCCTCCAGGGACGGCCCGATCTCGACGACACCATCCGGCGTCTGACGGCCTTCGCCGAGGCCGGAGCGGACGTGCTCCACGCCCCTTACCCACCCGACCTCGACGCACTCGTCGCCATCGTCACCGCCGTCGCGCCGACACCGGTCAACGTCCTCATCTCACCCGCAGACAAGGTGCTGACCGTCGCAGAACTACGGAAGGCCGGAGTCAAACGCATCAGCACGGGTCCCGCGCTCTACACCCATGCGATGCAGGCGCTCGAACAGGCCACCCAGGCGCTCGTCGCGGGGGATCTCACCGCCGCGACGACAGGAATCAGCTTCGAGCGCATCAGCGAACTCCTTGCCCGCGGCAGGAATTAGCCCAGGCCCCGCGAACCATCGCTCCTCACCCACTCATCGCAGAAAGAAGGCAGACTGCCATGAATCTCGACAAGCTCATGAGCAAGCATCTCACCCGCTATTTCGATCCCAGCAAGACCATCCCGGAGGCAACCCTTCAGCAGCTGCTGAAGTTCCTGCGCTCCACGCCGACATCGGTGAACGTACAGCCCAACCACTTCTACGTCCTCGCCACGCCCGAAGGCAAAGAGCACCTCGCCAACAACCTGGGCGAACGGTTCCAGGACAACGCCGAGAAAATCCTGAACGCGTCGCACACCATCATGCTCACCACCCGGGCGGATCTGCCCGACAGCCACCTCGAGGCGGTGTTCACGAAGGAAAGGGCGGATGGCCGGTTCCCCGACCCGTCCAAGCAGCAGTTGTGGGAATCCATGACCCGAGACTTCCTCAGTCTGCGAAACTACGGCTACAAGGACCTCAACCACTGGATGGAGAAGCAGACCTACATGGCCGTGGGCCTGACCATGATGGCGGCCGCTGAACTCGGCGTCGAAGCCACACCGCTGGAGGGATTCGACCCGACAAGCGTGGACAAGGCCTTCAAGATCCGCGAGACCGGACACAGCACAACGGTGCTGCTAGCCCTCGGCTACCCCGACCCGGAGAGGGTGTATACCACGCCGATCTCACGATTCGAGGCCGACCAGCTGTTCACCTTCGTCTAAACACCCACCCCGCCAGACCAACACACACAACACATAGAGCTCGTAACACGACCTCGTTGGCGTTGCCGGCGTGCGGGCGCCACCGTTCGAGGCGGCCGCGCGGGACGCCGCCTTGGGTCCTGGCCGAACGGTCAGGGCACTCGGGTCGACAGAGGAGTTGAACACCGTGGACGGACTGGAGCTGCAGAAGATCGCGCACGACAGTACCGCGGAACTGCCCGGCACCGACTTGGAGCATCGTTCCGACCCCAACTGGGAACTCCACAAAGTGCGTGGCAAGGTCTTCATGCTCATGACCGACATGCCAGGGCGCCCCGTCGTGATCCTTAAAGCTGATCCGGACGACGCCGCTGCCCTGCGTGTGCAGTACGCAGACATCACCCCCGGCTATCACATGAACAAGCGGCACTGGATCACGCTGGAAGGCGGGGGCACCATCGACGAGAAGCTGGTGAAGGAGCTCGTGATCGACTCCTACCGTCTCGTGGTCGGCGGGCTTCCCAAGTCCGAGCGGCCCGTCGATCCGCACACCTACGGCCGCCGCGCCTGATCGTCGTCATGCCCATCAACGGCGAGAATCTCCAGGGCAGAACGCGCGACACAGCACTGGCGATCGGCCACCGGCCACCGGAAGGTACCCGAGCCGCCACGCGCACCAAGTCCATGACCTGAGTATGCGCGACGCACGCGGCTCATTCTGAAGAAACACCACTCATGATCGTGTTAAGAGCTCTCGCGAGAAAGGGACAATCTCAATGAAAGCCATTGTGGTGACCGACCAGGCTGCAGGGACGGCCGGGATGACGCTCACGGAGCGGCCTGAGCCCGCCGCGGCGATCAACGACGTCATCGTTCAGATTCATGCATCGGGCTTCGTCCCGACCGAGATGGAGTGGCCATCGACCTGGACCGATCGCGCCGGCCATGACAAGACACCGTCGATCCCCGGCCACGAGTTGGCCGGAGTCGTCACGGCCCTCGGCTACGGCACGACAGGACTGTCGGTCGGGCAGCGGGTGTTCGGCCTCGCCGACTGGCACCGCGACGGCACCCTGGCGGAGTACGTGGCGATCGAAGCACGCAACCTCGCACCACTGCCGGGCGACGTCGACTTCACGGTCGGCGCGTCCCTGCCGATCTCGGGTCTGACCGCGTGGCAGGGACTGTTCCAGCACGGCCGCCTTCAGGCCGGCCAGACCGTCCTCGCCCATGGCGCTGCCGGGGCGGTCGGGACGATGGTCACCCAGCTCGCACGTGAGGCCGGCGCGTACGTCATCGGTACCGGACGCGCCGCCGACCGTGAGAAGGCACTCGACTTCGGCGCGCATGAGTTCATCGACCTCGAGAACGACACGCTCAAAGACATCGGCAGCGTGGATCTGGTCTTCGACGTCATCGGCGGCGACGTTCAGAATCAGTCCGCCGCCCTGATCAAGGCTGGAGGAACACTGGTGTCAGTCGTCGGCCCGGTCGAGGCGCGGCCCGCCGACGGCCTGGCGGTGGACTTCGTTGTCGAGGCCGACCGCGCCGAACTGGGTGAGATCGTGCAGCGCGTGCGCGACGGACGGCTACGGACAAACATCGGTGCCGTCGCAAGCTTCGATGATGCCGTTGCTGCCCTCAACCCGACCACGCGACGTAACGGGAAGACCATCATCCGCGTACGCCCGTAAGGAGCGGACGGCCACAACCCGACCGGCGGGCCTGACTCACGGTGCACGAGATGACGCGGTTCGACCGCGAGGCCGCGGAACTCACCGCGCTCGCCCACCACCTCTTCGCCCACGGCCTGGTGATGGAGACACTCGACGGCGATCCGAACGGTTGCTGTCGCCGATCCTCGCCAGGTCACTGGGGCGGTACGGGCGGGGCAGGGGCCGAATCCTTGGCGGTCTTCCTGCTTGACGGCCACGTGCAGGCCCGGCTCGTTGTGGAAGATCGCGGTGGTGCCTGGAGCCTCGGAGGTGGGGTGCGGACACCGTGGCCGCCACGGTGCTCGTCGTCGGCTCGAAGAGGGCGATCCGGATGCAATCCACCCCGCCTGCCCGTTCACCGTAGACCACGCAGAGCGCCCCGTCGCGAACTTCGTCGGAGTCGAGGCATCACCGAGCACATCCACCGATCGCAGCACCAGAGTTTCGTCGAACGCCGCCTGGTATCCGAGCCGCAGCATCCCGCGCCACCACACCGCCGCGAAGAGGTCGCGAGCCTCGTTCTGTCCGAGCAGCCTCGGCGTTTGGAGCATCGCGGCTCCTCTCGCAGGAGCGGTCCCGACCATGATGACCGGGCCGTGTTGATGCCAACGGCGACAGCACCGACCACTGCGGCATCCTGATGAGAAGTTCCGCCACTCGACCGAACTCGACAGCCAGGGACGCGGAGGGTCGGTCCGCCTTCAGTTGCTCGACGGCTGCCGCGATCCAGGAGTGACTCGGCCGGTGCGCCGACCATGGTGATTCCGAAGACCCCCGCCCCACCGCTGGACGGCCTGGGGCGGGGCAGGTCGGCCGATGGGTGCGGAGCATCGTGGTACGTCGCTATGCCGTACCTGCCACTGTGTTGGAGCCACCACAGAGGGCATCGCTTACCTGACGAGATAGCCATGCTCTCTTTGACGTGGCGACGTTCACGCTCTGGCGCGGGAAGACCTCCGCCTCTCACGTCAGTCCGCAAGCGGGTTTCCCTCGCTCAACGTGAGGTTGGCTCGGTTACCGGGACTCTTGCAGAAAGCCCCGGCGTGAACGCCGGGGCTTTCTGCAAGAGTCCCGGTAACCGACTGATGCGTGGCCACGTCTGCAGGCGCAGCGCCATGGGCCACTGCCCATGGCACAGCAGGGCACACGCTCGACATCCTCCCCGGGATCGAATGATCAAGGCGTCTCGGCCTGGTTCAGCTGCTGGCGGCCTCGCGCCTTTCCGGAGCGAGGAGGACCGCCGTGTTGCTGGCGTGCGTCACGATGTCGCTCACGCGGGGATTGAAGAGTGCGGCGACGACTCCGCGGTGGTGCGGGCTGAGGACGATGAGATCAGCGCCAAGTTGCTCGGCCGTCTCGTTGATCAGGGTCGGCACATCGTTGAGCAAACCGTTGACGAGCGTGCCGTCCGCCTCGACTCCCTCGTCGCGCAGAGCGGCGATGGCCTCGTCCAGGATCGCCTTGGCCTCAGCGTCGTTCTCCAGGCGTACGACGGTGTCGAGCGTGGCGGTCGCTGCGGCGACATGCAGGACGTGGACAGAAGCACCGGTCAGCCGGGCCATCTCACCGGCCATACGTACGGAGGTGAGACGAGAGGGGCTGGGATCAACCGCGACCAGTATCCGCTTGAACATATGTGTGCGTTCTCCTTATGCAATGAAGTTCGGTGAGACACCCGCGGTGACGGCGAACGGGTCATCGCCGCGATAGCCGCCCGTCGTCCGTTTGGCTACTGGACGTCCTGGCCTTTCGTGATCGGAGTCGCCCGCGGGTTGCGGGCACCGAGGACGGTGAACAGGGTGGAGACGAGGGCGAGTCCGCCGTAGCCGAGCGAGATCTGTGGCAGCGAAAAGGTGTGGGTCAGCTGGCCGGCGATGAGAGCGGGGATCGTCGCGCCGCTGTAAGAGAGAAGGTAGATCACGCTGAAGGTCGGAGCCCGGTCAGCCAGGGTACTGCCGTGCAGCAGGCCTCGGGTGGCGGCGCTGATGGCGATGCCTTGACCGGCGCCGGCGACGACGGTCGCGGCGATGAACAGCGCCAGTATTCCGGTGGTGATGGCTGTGATGACGCCGATCATTCCGGCCAGGAAGCCAATCATGCCAAGGCGCTGGGCTCTCGCGGGTGTGAACCGGCCGCCGAAGGGAGCGCCGAGGACGCTGGGACCCATGTAGGCGGCGAATGCCACTCCGAGGATGAGTGTGCTGTGGGTGTGCAGTTGGTCTTCGACAAGCGCGGGCACGAACGCTTGGTAGAAGGCCCCCGCCGCCCAGGTAGCCAGGAACACCGCTGCCGCGACGGGGAGCACACGCTTGACTCGGGCCGGTACGCCAACCCGGGGTCGCAGTGATCGCCAGACGCCGGGCCTCGGAGTCGCGGTTTCCGGGCTGAGGGCGATGAGTGCGACAGACAGGAGAAGGAGGCCGATGACAACCAGGTAAATCAAGTCGCGTGGCCATGGCCCGTACTGGACCAGGGCGCCGGAGGTGATGGCGCCGACGGCGAGGCCGAGCATGACTGTCTGACTGGAGGCGACCGATGCCAGCCAGGCGGGCTTGGGGGGTGCGGCGTCGACAATGTAAGAGGTGAGACTGCTGCTGGCCAGTCCGGCGCCCAGGCCCATCATGAGCCGACCGGTGATCAGCATGCCGATCTCGTGGACGTCCAACAGCAGCAGACAGCCGAGCAGGAGCAGGCTGAGGCTGGCGATCGAGACGGGCCGCCGACCCAGGTGACCGGACAGGCCGCCCAGGAACAACAGAGTGGCGAGGGTGGCGACGGAGTAGACGACGACGGTGATCGAGATGTCGGCGTTGGTGAACCCGTCCTCGGCCCGGTAGACGTTGAACAGCGGGATCGTCGAACCCACCGCGGCGAACACCGCCACCAGCGAAATCACCGCGGAGAAGAAGGCCAGCCGGAGCGTTCCGACCCTGCTGACAGGGTCGGTCACTGTTGCTGTGTTCTGCATCGTGCCACGTCTTTCTCTTGTCCTGAGCCACCCTTGGGCTTCTGCGGGGTCCTCGTCCGCGTGCACGGTTGTCTCGCGACTGGACCCCGCGGGGGACGGGTCAGGTGCCCGGAGCGATCGCACAGGCCGAGACACAGACCCAGGTGCCCTCACGCTCTTGGTACGCGTCCGTGTCCAGAGCTTCCTTCTCCGCTCCGTCGGCGAGCATGGTGTACGTGGACCGGCCGTGGATCAGCGCAACATCCGGGTATACGTATCTTGACCTCGTGCACCGCGAGATCCTTGAAGGGCAGCGGTTGAGCGATGTAGTGGCCGACTGGTTGGTGTCGCTCATCGACTTGCCCCTTCTGCGAGCCGTTCGGCGCGTGTTGCGGGAGCTCCGGTCCGGTGGTGCACAGCGGCCGGCGTCATCGTGCAGCCAGTTAGTGTCGGCTCGTCACGCGGTCTTACCGACACTGTCGCGATCTTGTTCGTATCCATCGCGTCAGGTCCGCTGAAGCGTGTTACAGAAGGCCGTGCTCGTGCCCTGGCAGTGTTCGGACAGTCCGGAGGCCGCCAAGCGTGCGCGATCACGATGGTGCCCGGCACCGGGTGGGCGGCGGATTGATGCCCAGAAAGGGACGACCTGCCGGATCACATCTCGGGCCGCGACTGGTACAGCACAACCGCATCCACCTTGAACTGCGGCGGACGGTCCTTCATGACCACGAGATGTCCGGTCTCCGATCGTCAGGATCCGGTGTCTCGTGTGTCCAAGATCAGGGGTCAGAGCCCAAGGCCGGGTAGTTAGCGTATTTCCGCTGGTGGCAAGAGGGTTGAGCGAGTTCTCGGGCTGCTGTAGGTGGCGGGGCCGGTCTTGGTGATGAGTCCGTTTACGGCCCATCTGTCGAGCTGTCGGTACATCGTGCTGAGGGTGATGTCGCCGAGGTGGCGGGCGAGGTCGCGGGTGTGCCACTGGCGGCCGGGTTCTGCGTGAAGGAGCTCCAGGACGCGCTGTCTGCGCCGGTCGGCGGCCGGTGTGTGCCGATCGTCGTGCGAGACGATGGGCAAGTCGGGATCGGGTTCGAGGATGGTGACGTCGAGGTCGGTGACCAGGCGGCTTGTGTCGGGGCGGCCGTCGTCTTGGCGTTCGGCGTACCGGGAGACCGATGACCTGACTTTTCGGGTGCTGATGCGGGGTCGCCGATGCGGGAGGAGCCCGGCCAGGACCCGGTTGCCGATGACTCCGGTGGTGCGGGTGCCCGGGTTGCCGGGCTTGATGACGTCGGCGGCCTGGACCACGAGGTCGCGGGCGGTCTGGATGGCTATGGTGAAGCCGCAGCGGTCCGGATCGGTGCCCGGCCGGGACTCGGCGGCCTCCAGCATCACGGTCCGAAGCGCCTGGTAGAGGGCGAGCAGGGCCCACATCTCCTGCTCGACCCCGGCCGGGTCACCTGAACGCAGGACCCGGCCGTCTGTGATCGTGTGACGCAGAGCAAAATACGCCGACTCGTGCTCCCACCGCTGGTGGTAAAGGGCAACGAGAGCCGGGACGGGGTAACGACGAGCATCGGTCAGCGTCGTCACCAGCCGGTAGGAGTTGGTGAACGAGCAGTCGTCATAGGTCACGGTGATCTGCGCTTCCACGACGCGTACCGGGACGGTGCCGATGACCGAGAGGTTGGAGCCATCGGTGAGCCGGCTCAGGACCGGGGTGCGTCGGTTGGCGCGCAGCCGGCCCAGGAACCTGGCTCCGGTGTCGTGCACGGCGGAGAGGAAGGCGTTGACGTCGAAATCCTTGTCCCACAGGACCAGCATGCCGGGGCCCAGGTGGTGCAGGAGCCTGCGAGCGTAGGAGGTCTCCCCGTCGCTGGGAGTGCCGAACACGGCGCCGATCAGGGCACGAGTGCCGGTCTCCACCAGGGTCATCAGTTCCAGCATCGGATACCCGCCACGGCTGCCGGGTCCGAACCACTCCACGTTGCGCTCGGCATCGGGGAGCTTGATCGAGCTGCAGCCGTCGAAGGAGACCATCCGGAACGGCCCGAACCGCACTCCGGGAGTCACCGGCTGGGCGAGCGGGCCGGCCAGGCTCTCGAACACGCGCTTCATCGGTTCTGCACCGAGCCGTCTGCGCAGGTCACGTAAGGCTTTCGCAGTTGGCTCCGCGACCTCGATCCCGACGCCCGTAAGGGCTGCGGTCAGCTTGTGCCAGACCAGCCGGTAGCCGACCTCCGGGAACAGGCACATCGCGAGGAGGAAGTAGACCCCGACCCGCGAGGGCAGATCCCGTAACCGGCGCTGCACGCAACGGGTTTCATCCAGAACGGCATCGACGAGGTCGAACGGTATGACCTGCGTCAACTCGCCCAGATGACCGGGCGCGAACCGGCCTTCGGCCACGGTGAACTCGCGGGTGACCCTCGCCAGACCGGGTGGCAGGGCACAATGACGCGTGGGCAACGGGGCTCTTCAACGGCCGGAAGTCTTGGCGGACTACCTGACCAACGCGGCCCCGATGGCCGCGTTCCTACCCGACACCGAACTCCCTTGCCACCAGCGGAAATACGCTAACTACCCGGCCTTGGGTCAGAGCCCCAAAACATTGGGGGTCAACCCTAATGCCCGGCTTAAGCGGGGCTCGTAGAACAGAGGGCGTAAGGGCTTCGCCGAAAGGGCCCAAGATCGGTGAGGCCGTCTCCCGCAGCACGGGAAGTGATCGCTATGTACGCCATCGTCGAGGACCTGGTTCGCCCAGCCCAGGACACGGGCCAGACGCGTGACCGCTCGGACACCGCGGTGTCCAGGCCGGGTGCACCGGCCGGTGGCGTGGTGGCCCAGGCGCTGGAGCACCGGCCGAACGCAGCGGGCGCGGCACGAGCGATCACCCGCGCCCTCCTTGAGGACTGGCACGTGGACCAGGACGCCGCGGAGAACGTGCTGCTGGTGGTGTCCGAGCTGGTCACCAATGCCATCGAGCATGCCTTGCCACCGGTGGCGCTGCACCTGTATCGGGATCCGGCCGAAGACCATGTGTGGGTCGGTGTCACCGACGGCGGGCCGACCCAGAACGATGGCGTCTGGACCTCCTCTTGCACCCAGGAGGAGCACGGCCGGGGCCTGACGGTCGTCAAGGTGCTGGCCACCCGCCACGGCACCCACACCTACCCCGGCGGCACCGCCACACACTGGGCCCTCCTGACCGTTCACGAAACAGAGGCCTGAAGCGGCCGCCTGCCCGGCATGCCTGATCACAGTCCGCCTGAAAAGGGCGTGAGGTCACCGAAAGCACGCATCCAAGATCAACGTCGGGCAGGGCTGCCGGCCCCGAACCCGCTCCACCCTGCACATCGACAGAACAGGAATCACCATGAGCTCTCCTGACCTGGAACTCAACATCGACTTGGCACTCGTAGTCACCCCTGACCTGCACATACGTGTGCCCGTGCGCTTCTCGTATGCATGCACCGACCCGTACGCGGTTCAGCTGTCCTTTCAGGTCACACCTGACCACATGGTCCACTGGACGTTCGCCCGAGAGCTACTCGACCAGGGCATGAGAACGGTCGCGGGACTCGGCGACGTGAGGATCACCCCCATCGAGCAGGGGGGCCAATACTTCAGCATCGAACTCGAACCTCCAGACGGCTACGCACGCCTGGAAGGCCCTGTCGCCCCGGTCGAAGCATGGATCGCCAAGACCCACGAGGCCGTCCCCGCCGTCAGCGAGACCGTCCTCCTGGACATCGACCGTTTCCTTGAAGAGCAATCAGGGCGGTAGACGTCATGCACGCCGACATCCAGTTCTCAGTCCTTGGCCCGGTCCGATTGCACAGCAACGGGCTGGAGGAGGCAGCCGGCCAGCCTAGACAATGCGCTGTACTTGCTTCGCTGTTGCTCAGGGCGGGCAGGCCTGTCAGCCTCTCAAGGCTCGTGGAGGACGTGTGGGGAGACGAGGCTCCACCTTCGGCCATCGGCTCCGTGCGCACGTATGTCTACCGGCTCAGGCGAGCGCTCGGCGAGCGGAGTGACGGCTCACTGAACCTGGTCGACGGGGGCTATCTCCTGCACGTCCAACCGGACGCCGTGGACCTGAACATTTTCAAGGAGACGACGGCCAAGGCCCGAGAAGCCCGCAGCGCCGGTGAGCTGGCGGCCGCGGCGAACCTGCTGTCCAAGGGCCTCGCGATGTGGAAAGGGGAGGCCCTCGCCGGGGTGCCGGGGCCGTTCGCAAGCCAGCAGCGCAACGTGCTGGGCGAGTTGCGTTTGGCGTGCGCCGAGGACAAGCTCGCCTGCGAGGTGGAAATGGGGCGCTACGCCGAGGCTGCTGCTGAACTCTCCGCTCTCCTTGTCGAGCATCCGCTGCGGGAGCGCGTATGCAGCCTCCTCATGATCGCGCTGTACGGCGCCGGGCGGCAGTCCGAGGCCCTGACGATCTACCACACGACCAGTCATCTGCTGCGTCAACGCCTCGGCGTCAGTCCATCGCCTGAACTGCGGCAAGTCCACGAGCGCATCCTCTCCGGACGATTCCAGCTTCCGACAACCACCAGCCGCCCGGTCGGCGGGCGACGCACCACCTCGCCCCGGGCGCCGGCCCAACTGCCGGCAGCGCTGCCCAGCCTCGTTGGGCGCGAGAGGGAGCAGGAGCAGGTCGAGCGCTTGGTCGCCGATGCTGCGGCCTCGTCCTCGGTGGCCATCTGCGTGGTCGGCGGGGTGGCAGGCGTCGGCAAGACGGCTTTCGCCACCACCGTCGCCCACCGCCTTTCCGACCGCTTCCCGGACGGTCAGCTCTTCGCAGACCTGCACGGGGAAGGGCCAGGAGCCGAGCCGAGGGACCCGGCAGGGGTCCTCGCGGACTTCCTGCAGACTCTGGAGGTACGGCCCGAGGCCGTGCCCGAGACCACGCAGGCTCGAGGACTCATGTTCCGCGACCTGCTGGCCAAGCGCCGCATGCTGATTGTGCTTGACAACGCCTGGAACGCAGACCAGCTGAAGCATCTCCTCCCCGGGAACCCCGGTTCCATGGCCCTCATCACCAGCCGCATGCAGCTCCACGCGCTGGTGGCTGCCTACCAGGCACTCCCCCTGACCCTGCTTCCACTGAGCCAGGCGGACGCGCGCAGCTTCCTCGCCCGCCGCCTCGGAACAGCGAGGACGGCTGCAGAGCCCGCGGCCGTCGACCGCATCATCCACCTCGCCGGGCACCTCCCCCTCGCACTGGCCAATGTCGCCGCCCGCGCGGCCTACCGCCCTCAGATGCCGTTGACGAGCCTGGCCGATGAGTACGCACGGTCCGAGCACAACGCCTTGGATCCTTTCACCAGCGAAGAGGACCCCGTACTCGACGTCCGTGCCTCCATCGCCCGGTCGTACCGCCTGCTCGACCCGGAGGCCGCCTCCCTCTTCCGCGCCCTCAGCGCCTGGCCCGGGAGCGTGTTCGCCACGTCTGATGCCGCGAGCACAGCCGCGCAGTCCGAACAACGGGTACGCCAAACCCTTATGCGGCTGATCCACGCACACCTCGTCTCAGAGATCGTGCCGGGCAGGTACAACTGGAACCGCCTCGTGGCCGCCTACGCCGCAGAGCAAGCGGGCTCGGACAGGACTGAAAGGACCCGACCAGGCCGCCCGCCACGATCCATCGAGTGATCTCTGATCACACAGTGCGGCTGTCTTCGGGGCATTGACCGTTCCAGAAAGTCGACGGCGTCCGGTTCGGCCCATGTTTCGCCTGTGACCCAACTCGGCTGGATGCGCGCGGAACTGACATTGTCACCGGATTTCCACTCCGATGAAGTTCCCATTTCATTCATGACACACCCAGCGCGGCGGAAAGCTGTACGCGACTGGTAACGCATAGCTTGCGATAACAGTTTGAGAGGTGGACCTCGACAGTCTTAGGGGTGACGAAGAGGATTTGGGCGATCTGCCGGTTTGTCTGGCCTTTCGCTGCCAAGTCCGCAACCCTTCGTTCGGAGGGCGTGAGCGCGCCTGGACCGGTGAGTGCTGTTCTGCGTCGGCGGGCTCCTGCGGTGGCAAGTTCAGCACTGGCCCGGTCTGCGAGGGGCACGGCACCGCAGCGGGTGGCGAGATCAAGCGCCTGTCGTAGCGGCGGACGAGCGTCGCTGCGGTGACCAGCCTTACGTAGTGCGGCGCCGAGGTCGACGAGGGCCTTTGCATACTCGAGGTGCGCAGGGGAGTCTTTGAGTACCTTTATTGCCTCTTTGAACAGTTCGAGTCGGTCCTGTTCGGGGGAAATGAGGCCCGACACACGCAAGGCCCGACCCAGAGCGCGAGGCGCACCCCACCGTCGCGCGAGGTTGAGATTTTCGTCCGCGATGACGCGAGCCTCACTGCCGCGATGAAGGTAGTGCAGAGCCAGTGCAGCCAGTGTCCTCCAGTCCGCGACCGCCGGGTTTTGAATTTGATAGAGACGGCATGCTTCCTCTGCCTGTCGGGCGATTTCAAGAGCCGTTTCATAGTGGCCTCGGACCCTTTGCAGCCGACTGAGCACAGTCAGGGACAGGTACACCGGTCCTGGAGGGCAGGTTGTTACGGTCACTCCGACTTCTGCAAGAGCCTGCTCAGCCTCATCGAGACGTCCTTGCTCGATCAAGGCCTCGGCCAGAACCGTGCTGCCCAAAAGGCGGGCGACTCCCGAACCATTGAGTTGTCCCACCCGAATAGTCTCGCGTCCGTCTTGTTCGGCCCCCGCAAGATCACCGTGCCACAACAAGGTGTAGCCGCGATGAATATAGATGGAGGCCAACGTAAAGAGGGACCCGCCGACGTGGGCTCGCTTCACAGCATTGTCCAGGCTGGCTATTGACGCATCGTCGTCGGCCGCCGCCAGGGACCACCACCCGCAAGCCAGCGGCCCGTTGGGGTCTGCTTGGTCGACGAACGTGTCATCCGCGAGAGTCTCGCGCGCGCGAAGTACTCCGGATGGGTCGCCAAGGGCAGTATTGCGACCGGCAACTGCGCAATAAAGCAGGCGGTCTCCGACGCCGTGGCCGTGAGGGAGTTGACGTAGCTCTGGCAAGCAATCCACTATGTCTTCCCTGCCAGGGACATACCAAGTACTGGAACTGAGAAGGCTGGCCTGAAGGCGCTTCCTGAGATCGTCATCATTGTCCGGAAGACCTGAAATCGTTGATTTTTGTATATCAACTCCAGCGTCTGGCCTCCCGAGGTAGATATAGGCCATTCCCAAATAGGGCGCAATGTCCGCGCGTTTAACGGGGTCCTTGCCGTCCCACGCTTCTTGCAGAAGACGAGCCCCCGTCACGACATCAAACAGTAGGGCGGTTTTCCCGGCTTCCAGTAGAATCGCTTGTCGCTCGTCGCCTTTTAGCGACTCGTCAAGACTTCGACGCAAGTAGACATAAGCGCTCTCTGGAGCGCCGCGTGCTGCTGCAGCAGCGGCGGCAGCACGTAGGTCCGTAACAGCCACCGGATCCATGGTTGCCGGTATTCTCATCAGATGGTATGCCACTTGCTCCGGAGGAGAGCCGCTCTCCCGCAAAAGCATTGCCGCACGGTGATGTGATGTGGTGCGGTCAATGCGGTCAAGGGATTCATAAACGGCATTACGCACAAGAGGGTGCACAAAAGAGAGAGTCGGAGAGCCGTGCACCTCGTCGATACGTATGATTCCCCTCTGTTCCAAAAGGATGGCGCACTCAAGCGCCTGACTGATTGAATCCTGCCCTGCCAGCCGAGCCGCACGCATCAGCGGTGAGCGGTCACCCAGAACTGCGACCGCCCGAGCCAACGGTGCGCAGGCCTCTGGCAAGGCCATGAGACGGGATGCGACCAGATGGGCCACTGCAAGCCCTCCGAGATCGGCCACCCGTCCTGCATTCCTGTCGCTGGCAGACACGCCCTGCGCGGTGAAGGTAAGACCGAGTTCGCGCAACAACAAAGGGTTCCCACCGGTGGCCCTGTGACAGGTAGCTGCGAACTCTTCCTCTACCTCGCCGTGCATTACCTGCTGTAGCAACCTTGCGGTTGCCTGGGCGCTGAGCTCCTTCGGATTCAGCTCTGCAAGCGCTGGAGCGGAGATTATGTGCTGCAGCAGTCGCTCATCAATAGCGTGCTCCCCCGTGCGTAGCGCCACAGCTACCAGCACCGGTTGCGTCTCAATGCGGGGCAGGAGGTAAGCCAGATACCGCAGTGATGGCCTGTCGCACCACTGAAGATCGTCCACTACCAATACTAGCGGGCGGTCTTGGCATGCGTTGATGGTGAGCCAATAGAGGCCGTGCAAAACTGCGAAATCGCCGGGTTCACCAGCACTAGAGATGGCATCAATGGCGTCTCGCGCTTGCCTGGCTGCTCCCGTCCACAAGGAATCCCGGGGCGTCCGGTCAGCCTTGAACGCCAACTCTTCAAATAGCTGCCGAACCACACCAAAGGCAAAATCTTGCTCGAATTCCGTACTGCGCGCAGCCGTCACGCTGAACCCGGCCTGGATTGCTGCAGTACGGATCTCTGAAAGTAGTCGACTCTTTCCGGTGCCGGCCGCTCCCTTCACCAGGAGCAGACCGCCACCCTTCTTAATCCCCTTGATGGTGTTTGCTATAAGGGCAGATTCTGTCTCTCGTTCGAGCAGTTCAAGTTCCCTACGCGCCATTGCTCCAGTGTTCCCCCGTATGCGTTGTTCATCAAGACTCAGGACGTATGCGCGGCAGCTGTAGATCAAGGAGATTGCGCATCCGGGGTCTTTCGGCTGGTCAGGGTGTGCAGATGCCGTCCAGCAGCTCAGGGCGTTCTGGAGGGTGTCGAGGACCCGGTAGGGGCTGAGCCGAACCCAGCGTGGGCACTTTGGCCCAGTCGTTGCGGCAAGGAAGGCGTGGGCGGCGGTCATGAAGTGATGCGGCGGTGTCAGCCGGACCAGGAACGCGAAGTGGTCAGGTCCAGGCCATCCTTCCGGACGTGCTCAAGTTCCTGACAGGTGCGGCATGTCGGTCGCCGGAGAGCTTCCGGGGCACGTCCGGCTGCTCGATCTGGTGTAGTGCGTGGATGCCTTAGCAGTGCAGGGTGGGCCGGTAGATGAGGTCCAGGATGCCTCCGTCGAACGTCCGGTGCACGATCAACTCAAGGCCGAGTCGGCCGCACCCCCGAAGATTGGGTCGGTCCCAGTCCCACCGCTGATCACTGGGAAGAGCGTCACCTGGACGAGATCGACGAGCTCTGCCATCAGCGCCCGGTCAAGCGACAGACTGCCGTGCGAGCGCAACGGCACCCCGGACTCCTCCTTTAGCCGGGCGACGACATCGGCGGCTTCGCCGGCCACGACCGACCCGTCCGGCCATTCCAGGGGTCGTGCGAGCGTCGTCGAAACCACCGTTGTCGGCATGCTCCGCATCCGGGAATTCACCGGATCAAGGTCGGCTCCGGGATCGGCCCCAGCAGCTCGACGAACTGCCGAAGGTGTTAGCCCCCAGCACCAATCACTGCTCCTGGCTGATCACGGCAAGGCGATTGTCAAGGAATTCAGGGCCTTGTTTTCCCAGTGGCCGCCCTACTCTGCATTACGCAGGTCCGCTCGCCGGAGCCGCCATCGACTCGCTGACGGTGCTCCCGAATTGCTGATCAGCTTCGGGACTGGCGATACGGCGGCTTCGCCGCCACGCGGCCCGCCGACGCAGGGAGCCCGACCACCACTGACGACGGCTCGCAGCGGCAGGTGCGCGCGACCACGGCGCCTGACAGGTGGCCGGGCCTAATTCGCCTGTCCGCCCCGGGCCCACCTCACCCTGCACGAACGGGATGTGCCGGGAAGTAGATTCGGCAAATCCAGGGCCTGACCGGCGACTTCGAAACATCCTGGAAGGGTGATCGAGGTCAACGGCAGTGCGGGCACCTCTGCGATCAGCCTGTCCAAGGTGCAAGAACGTGCCTCCGACTCCGACCTGGTCAGCCTCTACACGTCGGCAGGCGCCAGCATTCACGACCACGGGCTGGAGGGTGTGCGCCCCGCGGTGTTCCTGGTGCTGGACCGTTCAGGCCCGGGGTCGCGGCGCGGCGGAGCGCCTAGCCCATCTCCTCCAGCGCCTTGCCCTTCGTCTCCTTCACGAACTTCAGGACGGACGGGATGGAGGGCGCCGCGAAGACCGTGTAGATCACGTAGGTCGCGGAGAGATTCCCGGCGGACAGCGACGGGAAGCTCGCGGTGATGGCCCAGTTGGCGATCCACTGCACGGAGGCGGCCACGTCCAGCGCGGCGGCGCGGATCTTGTTCGGGAACATCTCGCCGAGCATGACCCAGAGGACCACGCCCCAGGACAGGACGAAGAGGACGAAGACATGCGCGGCGGTCAAGGCGGTCCAGCCCTGCGCGGCCGGGGGCCTGCCATCGACCAAGTGGTGGGAGAAGGCCCAGGCCACCAACCCGTCGCGCGACGCCCGATCGTCTCTTCGACGGCACCGAGATGTCACGCCCCACAAGATCCGGCGCCTCTTCGGCGAGGGTGGCATCCACCGCGCGTCTACTGCGCGTCGACGTGCGGTTCTTCCCTCTGCCCCGGCTCGAAAAGGCGCATTATGCTCGGGCCGTGCCAAGGCGCTGTCGCCTGTGGTCGGACCACGAGGCGCCTGCGGCACCATCCCCGTCCAACGGCCCCTGCGCCGACCGGGGCGCGCCGGTGCGAGATATTTTGCCCGGTGGTGCGGCCCGAGCCGGCGCAGGCACGGTCTGGTGCGCATGGGTCGCGCTGCCGGGCCACCGATGCGCACACGTGAGCACGCCGGGCGGCCCGTGCTGCCCGCCTCGCCACCCCTGGAAGGTGTGGGATACATGACGAGCATGTTGAAGGATCTGTCGGACTCCGGTGTGTCCGTGTGGCTGGACACCCTGTCACGCGGGCGGATCAAGTCGGGGAGCCTGTCGGAGTTGATCAGCGGCCGCTACGTGGTGGGCGTCACGACGAATCCGACGATCTTCAGGGACGCGATATCGCACGGCGTCGAGTACGAGGCCCAGATCTGCGAGCTCGCGGTGCGCGGCGTGTCCGCCGAGGAGGCTGTGCGCACCGTCACCGCGACAGATGTCCGCGACGCCGCCGACATTCTTCGCCCCACCTTCCTCGTGTCCCCTGCGGGCCAGGACGGCCGCGTCTCCATCGAGGTCGACCCGCACATGGCTCATGACACGACGGCGACGGTCGCCGAAGCACGTCATCTGACCTGGCTGGTAGACCGCCCGAACATCTACATCAAGATCCCCGCAACCGAGGCGGGCCTGCCCGCCATCACCGAGACCATCGCGCAGGGCATCAGTGTCAATGTGACCCTGATCTTCTCCCTGGCACGCTACCGGCAGGTTGCCGAGGCCTATTTGGCCGGTCTGGAGAAGGCCCGCGCCGCCGGCCTGGACCTGTCACAGATCTCGTCGGTGGCATCGTTCTTCGTCTCGCGCATGGACACGGAGATCGACCGGCGCCTCGACGCCCTGGGCAGCCCGGAGGCCAGAGCCGTCCGGGGCAGAGCCGCCGTGGCCAACGCCCGCCTGGCGTACGAGGCCTTCGAGGAGGTGTTCTCCGGGGAGCGCTGGAACCGCCTGCAGCGTGCTGGGGCGAACAAGCAGCGCCCGCTGTGGGCCTCCACGGGGGTCAAGGACACGGCATACGAGGCCACCAAATACGTCTCCGGACTCATCGCCCCGGAGACCGTGAACACCATGCCCGAGGCGACCCTGCTCGCCGTCGAGGCACAGGAGCACGGCGCAGGTGGCGATCTCCGCAGCACGTACGACGAGGCGCGGGCCGACCTCGAAGCGGTCGAGCGCCTGGGCATCTGCTACTCCGAAGTCGCCCAGCAACTGGAGGACGAGGGAGTGGCAAAGTTCCAGGAGTCCTGGGACAGCCTTCTCACCGCGACCGAGGCCCGGCTCGAGGCCTGTACGCGCAGATTGCACACGTGGCCATGAGCGACGCCCCCTTTGGAACACCCCGGCCCCGGGAGAGTGGCATGCTGACATGGCTCGACAACGCGGGCTGCCGGGGCCTCGACACCGAACTGTTCTTTCCCGCGGGGCCGAAGGGCCCCGGTCGGCGTCAGGCCGACGAAGCGAAGGCCGTGTGCAAGACATGTCCGGTCCGCCGGCAGTGCCGCAGTTGGGCGCTCGCCACAGCACAGGAGTACGGCATCTGGGGCGGAATGGATGAGGAAGAGCGGGTCCTGGCCCACAGGAGAAGACGTCTCGGCACCCGGGGAAACGATCCCGCGGGGAAGAAAGGAACTGACGCGGTTTGAGCTCCCCACAGGCCACTCACGACAAGGTGGTGCAGGTGGTGCAACTCCTCGTGTCGCCCGTGCACCGCTACTCCGGACGGCCCGCTGAGGGGCCGTCACCAGACCCTGTCGGCGGGCTGGTGCAGCACATCCGAGTACGCCGCAACCTCGGAATCGTCGGCGACCGGTACTTCGCGCAGCCGGCTCACCGGGACGCGTCCGTGACCATCATGTCGGAAGAGAACCTGCGCACACACATCGATCCCGCGGTCGGCCTCCAGCAGACGCGACGGAACATCCTGCTGCGAGGCGTCGACATCGACGCCTACATCGATCGGGTCGTGGAGCTCGACACCGGCGACGGCCCCGTCGAATTCGCCATCAACCGCGCCGCACGGCCTTGCGCGTGGATGGACGCCGTCATCGGACCCGGAGCACAGCGCGCGCTGCGCGGCAAGGGCGGCGTACGGTGCACGCCCCTGTCAGACGGCATCCTCCGCATCGGCAAAGCCGACTTCCGCGTGGTAGGACCGCGCGAGCAGCGCTGACGGCCGCCCCGCGACCGCCGCTCACCTCGGGCAGCGAACCGTTCGTGCTCCGCAGCCGATGCGTCCCGCTCCCGTCTCCGCATTACTGATCGTTTCAGAATGCCGCCCGGATCGTCGGAGGCAGATGAGGCTGTAGGCTCGGCCACCCGGCGCAGCTTGCCCAGTCCGGAACCGTGGGCGGCGCCGCGTCGGGCGATCAGCGGTATGCTGCCGCGCTTCCAAAGCAGGCGGCGGTACTCGCCGAAGTCGTAGGCCCGCTCGGCATACAGACGCCGGGGCTTGCGGCGAGGGCGTCCCGGCAGACCCCGAATCGACGGGATGGCGTCGAGTAGCGGCAGGAGCTGGGTGACGTCATGGCGGTTGCCGCCGGAAAGCGTGACGGCGAGCGGGTTCCGTGGCGGTCGACGATCAGGTGGTGCTTGGATCCGGGACGGGCACGGTCGACGAGCGAGGGACCGACGTGGTCCCCCCTTTGAGGGCCCGGACGTGCGAGCCGTCCACGGCGCCCTCGTCCAGGTCCAGCGTGTCCGCGCGGCGCAGTTCGCCCGGCAGGGCGGTGTGCGGGCGCGGCCAGACACCGGCCTCGGTCCAGTCCCCAGCCGGCGCCGGGCCGTCACACCGAAGCAATCGACGACCGTGCTCGGTACGTCACGCCAGGCCACGCCCTTGCGCAGCACGTAAATGACGCTGGCCTGGTATCGCGTCCGAACAGATCGGTTCCAGGCATCATTCCTGCCCAGCCCGGGCGAGCCTCCGGACGCCGTCCGTAACGTCGACGTCGAGCTCCCGCCGACGGCGGACGAGTCACGCTGGAGCGCGACCGTGTTCACCCTTGCCGAGGCCGAACTCCTCATGGAGAAGGGCTCCCGGAACGGCGAAGACTTGAACGGTCGCTGCTTCTGGTGCTCCGACGCTTCATCGTTCGAGACGCACGCATCGACAACATCACGCAGCTGCTGACCGGACCGCTCGATGGTGGTGACCTCGCGCAGGTCCTTCAGCGCTTCAACGACGAACGACCGTCCGCCCCGTTCTCAAACGATCAGTCAGCCGCGTGGTCGGCACCCTTAGCGCGGCGCCAAGGCGAACTCAGCCTTCGGACACTGGAATTGACAGTGAGGCCGCGCCGCTCATGTCGAGCCAGATCGCGTCCCTCGTGCGTGTCGTGCGCAGCACCACTCTCCCGCACCGCTGGCAGCGTGCGGCAAGGCCCGGTGCGTGCCCGTACACGTGCAGGCGAGCGACGGGCCCTGTGCAGCCGCAGTTGGCGCATCGGCTCGTCGCCGCGGTCACGTCGACGGCGAAGACCTCGGACAGAGGTCCCGCCAGAGCGTTCCCGTCGACGTACCCGGTGTGGCCATCGTCCGCGTCGGGGCCGTCGGCCTCTACAGACGTCATCTCAACCTCCTGTGTCAGCCGAAGCGTTCAGTACGTACTCGATCAGGTGCATGCCCCAGGAGCACCAGGTAGGCGGCCGTCTTCTCGACGAACGCCGTGGGCCCGCAGATGTAGCAGGTCGGCTCGGAGCCGGCCGGCCAGCCGCCGTTGACCAGATCCTCGGGGGTGATGCGTCCGGGTGGACGCGGTGAGTCCGCGGGGGTCTGCCTGCTGTAGAGGTACGTCGTGTCCAGCCCCGGCGCTCCCTTGTGCAGTTCCGACTTGTACAGCATGTCCAACGGGCTGCGTACCGCGTACAGCAGCCGGAACGGGGCCCGGCTGCCGGCCGCATCCCGTGTGCGGACCATGCACATCAGGGGCACGAGTCCCGATCCTCCCGCCACCAGGAGAACCGGCTCCGTCTGCTGCCGCGTCCACACGAACCAGCCGCCGACGGGCCCGCGCAGCTCCAACTGGTCTCCGGGCCCGAGCTCGTCCGCGAGGTACGGGGACACTTCCCCGCCCAGCGTGCGCTGGACGGTCAGTTCGAGGCTGCGGCCATTGGGGGCGGAGGCGATCGAGTAGCTGCGCTCGGTGCTGTAACCGTCTTCCGCGGTCAGCCTGACATCCACATGCTGACCGGCCACGTGCCCCGGCCAGTCCGGCACGTCCAGCGTCAGGGTGACGGCCGTCGCCGACTCCACGCGTCGGCCCGTCACTTCGGCGGTCCGCCACCGGAGCCTGTCGCCTAGTCTCCCTGGTACCGCTGCTCTCGCCATGGGTCTCCGTAGTTGTGGTAACCGGCGCTCTCCCAGAAGCCGGGTACGTCTGTCTGTCGCAGTTCGATGTCGCGCACCCACTTCGCGGACTTCCACAGGTACAGGTGCGGGACCAGCAGCCGGGCGGGGCCACCGTGTTGGGGCGCCAACTCGCTGCCCCCGTAGCCGTAGACGATCCACGCCTTCCCGTCGAGCAGGTCGGCGAGGGGGATGTTCGTGGTGTAGCCGCCGTAGGAGGTGACCAGGACATGCTCTGCTGCCGTCTCCACGTCCGCGAGCAGAACGTCCAGGGACACACCCTGCCACTCGGTGCCGAACTTCGACCACTTCGTCACACAGTGCAGGTCCACGGTCGGGGACTCGGCCGGGAGTGCCATCAGGCCCGCCCAGTCCCACACGTGCCGTTTCCCGGTTTCCGTGGTCACCGACAGCTGCCAGTCGTCTTTCCGGATGCGGGGGGTCGGTCCGGCGGACAGCACCGGGAAGCCGGTCGTCTCGTACTGCCCGGGCGGCAGCTTCGTACCCGCCGACGGCCTTCGGCCGTGGAACCCGCGCGAGATGAACGCCATGCTCGCCGTCCTTGTCAGTCCGGGGCGGGCCCCTGCGGGCCCCTTCGGAGGTGAGCGTCCGTAGGGCGTGGCTTCTTACCTCGGACCGCTGGGGATGTCAGCCCGCGGTACTGAGGTGTCCGCCGGCGATGAGCTGAGCCCGCAGCTTCTTACGGGCGTCGAACATCGTCTTGTAGAGCGCGTTCCGGTTCGTCTCCAGCTCGCTGGCGAGTGTTTCCAGCGGAACACCGTTGACGACGGCGACGAAGACCTTGCGCTGGTGGGCGCTCAGTGCTGTCGCGACCGCGTTGCGCACGGCATCGACCAGCTCGCGCGCCTGCCAGTAGCTGACGGGGTCCACGCCGACACGGTCGGGCACCTGCGCCCATTCCTCCAAGTCGAAACGGGCATGCGAAACACGCCAGAAATGGCGGCCCAGCTTGCTGGACACTTCGAGAACGACAAACCGGTACGCCCATGTGGTGAATCTGGCATCGCCTCGAAATTCATGGATTTTCTGCGTGATCCTCATCAGCGCGTCAGCGGCCGCCTGATGGGCGAGATCGTCCAGTTCGGGCCCTGCAATTCGGTAACGCGAACCGCGGCGGAACACCTCGTCCATGGCAATCCGCACCAGCAGCGCGTGCAGCCGTGTGCAGGCCTGCTCGTACTCAGGTCCACAACCGTCCTCCAGCGCGTCCACCCAGGCAGCGGACTCAGGATCGAGTTGCCCTCGCCCATGGACGGGCCGCGTTGCCGAGGCGCTGCCGTTGGTTCCGGCAGGTCCACTCGGAGCCGCGCGGCGCGTTTTTCTGACATCCGTAGAGTGCATGGCCTGCCTTCATTCTCCAAGTCATCTCTCACGAACGAGGCAACCACGGGACCATCTACAGGCCGTCTACGCGGAGTCGCTGATTCTCGCTGTCGTCCGGCACGCACCCCTTGATTTCACGAACAAGGTTCCATTGCTTTTCGAAGAGCGACGCACGTGTGGCGTTGAGTGTGCTTTTGGTGAGCAACCGATTGTTTGTGACCGTGACCGGTGGCGTCGGTCGAGAGATACCGGGTGCTGAGGCGCCTGGCAAGGCCGAGCTCGGCGCGCACGCTCCCCTGACTTGAGCGACCGTCTGCCCTGTGACGTAGTCCTCACGAACGGGGTAAGGACTCCGCGATCGCCGCAGCTAATGGTGAACCATTCAGCCGGTCCAGCACCACTGGGGCCCTGTCCAACTGCCACGACCAGGCGGAGGCGCGGGTCTTGTCTGTCGGGGCTGCTCCAGCACCCGGAGGGTCTCGACCGATTCCGGTGTCACAGAAGGGAATGCAGCGTGTTAACGGCAAGGGCGTATGCCGTGTTGGCGGGCGGGTGCTTCTGGGGTGTGCAGGAGTTGTTCCGCGGCTTGCCGGGTGTGGTGGGCACCCGTGTTGGCTACACCGGTGGCGAAGTGGTGCAACCGACTCTCCGAAACCACGGGAACCACGCGGAGGCGGCCGAGGTCACCTACGACCCGTCCGGGACGGACTACCGCAGCATCCTGGAGTTCTTCTTCCAGATCCACGATCCCACCACGTTGAACCGGCAGGGCGAGGACGTGGGCCTGAGCTATAGGTCGGCCATCTTCTATCTGGACGAGGAGCAGCGAAGTATCGCACTCGCGGTGCTCACGGACTGCGACGCGTCCGGATTGTGGCCGGGGAAGCTGGTCACCGAGATTGTCCCGTGCGGCACGTTCTGGGAGGCGGAGCCTGAGCATCAGAACTACCTTCAGCGCCATCCGGACGCACGCATGAGCCAATACATCCGGGTGAACTGGAAGTTGCCCCGGATACCGGCCTGAGCCGCCGTGGCGCCTGCCGTTGTGGGGCACGGCAGGCGCCACGGCGGGCGGGCGCACATTTTCAGACCCTGCTCACCTCAAGAACTCCCGCAGCTCCTGCTCCAGGGCGTGCTTGGGGCGAGCCCCGACCACCGTTTCACTGTGCTCGGCGGCGAGCGCCTCCAGGACCGGCCTCACCAGACGGCACGGACCGCACCACTCGGCCATGCGGGCTCCTTCGTGCGCTCTCGGCATGGATCGATGCTTTGGGGTGGCCCCGCCCGGCGCAGCTGTAAGCGGCTGTGCCGGGCGGGTCGTGAGGGTGCTTCTAGGGCCCGTCCTCAAAGATCATCGGATGGTGGATCATGGTGAGGTGATACACCGTCATGAACTCACCGACCAGGAGTGAGGGTTACTCACTCCGCAACCTGCCGGACCGCCACGGGCCGTGGCAGACGGTCTACGGTCTACACCCGCTTCCGCCCGTTATGCCCTGGACGGCGTGTTCACCCAGGCCCTGCGGCAGATCCAAGCCCGGGCTGACGCTGCCGCACGCCGCCGCCACTGGCCGAAGAGGGGGATCAGCAGGCCGGACGAACCGGACGATCACGTCCTCGGCCGACCCGAGGAGGGCCTGACCACCAAGGTCTATCTCGCCTGCGACGGTCACGGACGGCCCCCAGCTACCCTGGTGACACCGGGGCAACGCCACGACAGCGTCTGCGCCCGCCCTCTCCTGGAACGCATCCGGGTCCCGCGCACGGGCGGGCCTGGGCCGACCACGCTGCAGACCCGACCACGTCGTCGCGGACAAGGCTTCCAGCTCCCGCGGCTTCCGCGCCCACCTGCGCCGACGCGGTATCGCGCGCACCATCCCGGAGAAGAGCGACCAGCAGCGACACCGGTACAACCGCGGTCGCCAAGGCGGGCGACACCCGTGGTCGACCGGCTCATCTACCGACAACGCAACATCGCTGAGCGGTGCTTCAACCGGCTCAAGGGGTTCCGCGGCATCGCAACTTGCTACGAGAGGACCGCCGCCTCCTACGAAGCCGCGGTCACACTCGCGTCGTTCCCGCTGTGGGCAAGATCCGTTTGCAGACGAACCCTAATTACGGCCGGCCATGACGCCGCCGTCGACATTGAGGATGGCACCCGTGGTCCAGCTCGAGGCATCCGAGAGGAGGAAGACGATCGCCGAGGCCAGGTCCTGAGGGGTGCCGACCCGGCCGAGCGGGTGCAGGCCGCTCAACTGGTCCATCGCGGCGTCCAGTTGGTCTGCCGGGAAGACCTTCTCGAACAGGGGCGTCCTGGTGACAGCCGGAGCCACGGCGTTCACTCGGATACCCTCGCCGGCGAGCTCGATGGCGAGGTTGTGGGTGAAGGCGTGCAGGCCCGCCTTGGCCATCGAGTAGGCCGACGACGGTGTCACGCCGAGGGCCTGGTGCGCCCACATGCTGCCCACGTTCACGATGGCGCCGCCCTGGCCGTTGGCGATCATGCTCCGGACGATGGTCTGGGTCAGGAAGAAAGTCGCCCGGTTGAGGTCGTGGTAGGAGTCGTAGTCCGCGACCTCGTAGTCGAGGAAGGGCTTGGGCTTGAAGAATCCCGCGGCGTTGACGAGGAGCGTGGCGTCGGGGTGGTCCTCCGCCAACTGCTTCTGCGCCTCGACGACCTGGTCCTGGTCGGCCAGGTCGGCCGCGACCGACCAGGCGCTGCCGGAGCGCGACAGTGCCTCCACGACGTCGTCGAGCTTCTGCCCCGGGCGGCCGACGATCACCGCGCTGCCGCCTCCGGCGATCACGTTCTCGGCGACCTTGAGGCCCATACCGCTGGCACCGCCGATCACGACGATTTTCCTGCCTTCGAAGTCCGTGGCCATGGGAATCACACTCCATTGAATGGTGAACGAACACTCCTTGTTGTGATTGCGACCCTTCCACGGCAGGGTCTACAGCAGCTCTACCAGGCCTCTACAACGCCAACCGCACCAGGCCGTGCGAGGTCTGCTCCCCTCCAGGGACAGAAGAAGGTCAGACGCCGACGGGGTACCGGCTGGTGATCGCGACGCGATGGAACGCCTCCCTCACGGTTGCCGGCCAGGCGACCGCGGAGATCTGGCCCGCGGTGAGCACGGCCGCGGCAGCGTCGTAGTCCTCGTCGCTGACGTATCCGTCCGGCACGTGCGTGATCGCCTCGGTCAGGCGGAGAGCCACACGGCGCTCTTGAGGATGTCTTGACGTGCTCCCTGGCCTAGGGTCCAGGGATTCCGGCCTGGGTCGTGTGACCCTTCCGGGGGCTTCCTGCTTCACCGCGCTGTGCGGGCACGGGTGCCCGTCTTACCGGCGCTCCACAGGCGTTTGGCGTCTCCGCCCATCCGGCGGCGACGATACGGCGTCCTTCGAACAGGACGTTGTGGGCTGCGTTGTGGTCGCAGTCGTGCACGGCACCGCACTCGCCGCACGTCCACTCCCGGACGTGCAGGGGCTTGGGTCCGTCGCGGAATCCGCAGGCCGAGCAGAGCTGCGAGGACGGGAAGGCCCGGTCCACCTTGGCGAAGGTACGCCCGTGCCTGGCCGCCTTGTACTCCAGCATGCCGACGAACGCGGACCATCCCGCGTCGTGCACGGACTTGGCAAGCCGGGTACGGCCCAGGCCGGACACCGCGAGGTCTTCCACATACACCGCTTGGTTGTCGCGGATGATCTGCGTGGATGCCTTGTGGTGCCAGTCCCGGCGCCGGTCCGCCACGCGGGCGTACTGGCGTGCGATCTTGATCCGGGCCTTGGCCCGGTTCTTCGACCCCTTGGCCTTGCGGGACAGCTCCCGCTGAAGCCGCCTGAGCTTCTTCTCGGCCCGGCGCAGGAAGCGGGGACTGTCGATCTTCCGGCCGTCGCCTTGTAAGGCTGCACCACCCGGTACGGGATGCTCCGGTTCGGCAGCCGCCAGGACCGGTGTCCGCGACATCGTTGTCGTACAGTGCCCGGCAAGGATGGTGCCGACGTCCGCTCGCTCTACCAACCGGCCAATTCACCCTGGCCAAGGCCCCCCTCCCGCGCCTGCTCCGCTGCGTACGCGGCCACGAGCCGGTTCCAGCTGTACCGGCCCGGGCCGACCTCCGAGACGAGGTGCGCCCGTATGAGACGCGACAGGACCTTGCGGACCCGATTCTCGGGTCGCCCGGCCAGGTCTGCGACCTGCGATGCCGCGAACAAGGGCTCCGGGCAGGCGCTGAGCTCGCGGAAGAGCGCGGCAGTCTCCGTGTCGAGCAGACGGTACGAGCGCGTGATGGACGCGCGGACGTCGAGGGCCTGGTCCTCCTCGCTCGCGAATGCGTCCAGGGTTCTGTGCTCGGGCGCCTCGTACTCGTCGGCCAGGCTCGACAGGCGCAGCTGCGGTCGATAGGCCGCGCGGGCTGCGACGTTGGCCAGGGCCAGAGGGAGCTGCCCGGCCAGCCGGATGATGCGGTCGACGGCCTCTGGCTCGGCAGCTGTCCTGGCTGCGCCGAGTCGGCGGGCGAGGAGACTGCGTGCGTCCGCCTGGCTCAGGGGCATGAGCGTCAGGGGAAGCGCCTGGTAGGCGGCGACGAGCGCGTGCAGTTGCATACGACTGGTGACGAGCGCCATGGAACCCGGCCCCCCGGGGAGAAGGTGCTTGACCTGGTCCGTGTTCCATGCGTTGTCGAGCACGACGAGCACGCGACGGTTGGCCAACAGGCCGCGGAACATGAGCCCCCGAGCCTGGGCGGTCTCGGGCATGTCCTCGGGGCGGACTCCCAAGGACTGCAGAAAGTCCTCAAGCACGCGCCCGGGGTCCCGCGGCTCGGCCTCCGGTCCGGTTCCCTGCAGATCCGCGAAGAGCTGCCCGTCCGGGAAGCGGTCGGCAAGACGGTGGGCGACGGTGGTGGCGAAGGCTGTCTTGCCCACTCCGGCCAGCCCGCCGATCGTGCAGATGGCCACGGAGGACGATGCCTCGGCATCGGCGACCAAGCGCTCGACCTGCTCCTGCTCCCTCTCGCGGCCGACGAGACTCGGCAGGGCGGCCGGGAGCTGGGCCGGGGCATGCGGCGAGGGTGCGCGCGGCGCGCTCTTCGGTCGGTCGGCGCTCTGCGGGAGCTCGAATCGCCCGGACAGGATGCGCTCGTGGACTTGCTGCAGTTCAGGCGATGGGCTGACGCCGAGGCGTTGACGCAGCAGGTGACTGGTCGTGTGGTAGATCGTCAGGGCCTCGGACTGCCGCCCCGCGCCGTACAGCGCGGTCATGAGGAGGCTGCATACGCGCTCCCGCAGCGGGTGCTCGACAAGCAGGGCCGACAGTTCTGCGGCGGCCTCGGCATAGCGCCCTTTCTCCACCTCGCAGGCGAGCTGTTCCTCGGCACAGGCGAGACGCAGCTCGCCGAGGACGCTGCGCTGCTGGTCCGCGAACGGCCCCGGGACCCCGGCGAGGGCTACTCCCTTCCACATCTCAAGGCCCTCGGTCAGCAGGCTCGCCGCGGACGCCAGGTCACCGGTACTACGTGCCTCCCGCGCCCTTGCCGCCTTCTCCTTGAACCTGTTCAGGTCCAGAGCGTCCGATGGGATGTGCAGCCGATAGCCGCCGTCGACCAGGTGTACGGAGCTGTCGCAGTGGTCCCCCAGTGCCTGTCTGAGTCTGTAGATGTAGGTGCGCACGGAGCCGATGGCCGACGGTGGGGCCTCATCGCCCCACACGTCCTCCACCAGCTTCGAGAGGCTGACGGGTCTGCCCGCCCTGAGCAACAGCGAGGCCAACACCGCGCACTGCCTCGGCTGACCAGCGCCGGCCTCGACCCCCTGCCTGTGCAGCCGGACCGGGCCGAGAACTGAGAACTGGACGCCCGTATACATCGTGCCTACCGCCCTGGGGACCCTTGTGAAGCTTGACTGCTTGGCCGTCCGCGAGGGAACGCCTCCCTCAACGTACCCTAGGTCGGACGATTTTTCAGGACTAAATGGTCCTCTTATCGTCGAGCCGTGTGTCTTTTGGGGAGAGGATTGACACGTTTCGCCCTTGGCTGAACCAGGGTGGCGGCACAGAATGCCGGACGAATGCGTCCGGCGGCTAGATCACACCCCGGCCGCCGACAGGAGGACGGTGAGGTCCAGCGGAATGGGGAACCGCGGCGCAAACACTTGTGTGCCGCATCGCGGCACAGGGGTCCTGGCGGCGCCAGGACGTCCCGCTACCGCCTCGCCCCCACCCCCGGACGCTCAGCCGTCTCCAGCGTCCCCGTCAGGCGCAGGGCCATCCTCGGCGGGCACGGCATAGGTCCTGACGTGGGCGATCGCCATGTCGAGGGCGATCCTCATGGGTTTGACGTCCTGAGTGGTCTGCGCGAGGAGGTACCCACCTTGAAGGGCGGCCATCAGACCGGTGGCGAGCTCTTTCGCGTCCGCATCCGCGCGGAGGACTCCCGAGTCCTTCATGCGCACCAGTCCGGCCTCGAGAAGCCCTTCCCAGGTGGCGAAGTACCGCGCGATGGCCTTACGTGCTTCTTCGTCCTGATCAGCCAGCTCGCTCGCGAGGGAGCCGAGCGGGCAGCCGTACGCCCCGTTTCGGAGCGCGTTGCGCTCCACCACCGCGTCCCGCCAGCGCTCCAGCCCGCGGAAGGAATTGAGCCGCCGAAGGAGCTGAGAGTGGCGTTCGAGCACTTCAGCGGCCTGCAACGCGACGACGTCCCGCACCAGCGCATCCTTGTCGGGGTAGTGGCGGTAGAGCTGGGATTTACTCGTTCCGCTGGCCGCCCTGACGTCGTCGAGGGTCGTGAGGGAGACGCCCTTGACGTACATCATGTCGCTGGCCGCCCTCAAGATGCGCTCTCGAGTCGCCCGCCCGCGCTCGGTCAGTCGGGAGTCGTTCTTGACGCGTGCCTGTTCCGCCACATTGGCCAGGTTACCGCTGCGGACCGTAGCATGTTTCGGAATGGACCTCAAGGTCCTCTTTTCCTTCCAGCCCGGACGCGTTCTCCCTCGGCGCCCCGGGCTCGGCGGTGCAACGGTTCAGAACGGTTGGCCGATCACGGCCGGGAGCGCCGTTCAGGGGTGCCGGCGAGATCTCCCAGGTCCTTGACGACCACATCCGCGCCATGCGCGTACAGCGCGCCGGCCGGGCCTGTCCGGGCGACACCGACCACCCAACCGAAGTGACCCGATCGTCCGGCGTCCATGCCCGCTTGCGCGTCCTCGAAGACCGCGCACTGAGTCGAGTGCTGGCCCAGATCGCGGGCGGCTGCCAGAAACATGTCGGGGTAGGGCTTGCGCCGCAGGTTCCGGCTGGCAGCCACGACACCGTCGATCCACGCGTCGAAGAGCGTCTCCACACCTGCCGCCCGCAGGATCTCGCGGCAGTTGGCGCTGGATGTGACGACAGCGGTCAGCAGTCCTTGCTCACGGACCGCCTTGACGTAGGCGATGGTGCCTGGGCACACCTCGGCCCCCTGCGAGCGGATCCTGGCCTCGTACAGGCCGTTCTTCCGGCGGACCAGGCCGTGCACGGTGTCCAGGCCCGGAGAGTCGTCGGGGCTGCCGTCGGGCAGTTCGATCCCACGCGAGGACAGAAAGCACCGCGCACCCTCGGCGCTCGGCCGGCTCTCGATGAACTCGGCGTAGTCGGTGTCCGCGGCAAAGGGGCGGAACCCGTTGCCTTCGTGCTGTCGCAACAACGTGTCGAAGGCTTCCTTCCACGCGGCGACGTGCAGGAAGGTCGTGTCGGTGATCACGCCGTCAAGGTCGAAGAGGCAGGCCCGTATCTCAGCAGGCAGACCAAGCGTCACAGAGTCGACTTCCTCTCAAGTGCCGGTAACACCGGCCAGTGTTGCGTGCCGCGCCGGCACCGCGGAACACCGGTAGACGTCCGGTAGACGCCGGATCCACGAACCGGCGTCCACTGCCGGCCCTGTTGGCTGTTGTCCTGCATCTCACGCCCGGCCAGGATCGGCGGGCCGATGCGACGTAGATGAACTGTGGACGTTCCGGTACTCGGAGCCCGGCGGCGCCACGCCCCGAGGCGACCGGTGCGGGGACCGGGCGGTAAGAACACGCTGCAGCAGGACGCTGACATACATAGCGCACGGGCGCGGGTACGGGATCGCGTGCTGTGAGCCCACGTGATGCCCAACTCCCCTACTGATCAAGGCCGGTGGCCCTTCGAAAGGAAGCTGATGGAGGACGACGCCTTGGCCGCACGGGCTGTCCGCCTAGGATGCGCCACGCTCGTCGACGCCGTGGGCCGGGTCTACGGTCACCGGGCCCACATTGCCGCCATGTCGAGCCCCGACCCTCTGCGCCCCCTGTTCGGGCGCGCGGCCACCATCTCGTTCCTGCCGTACCGTGAAGACCTGGCAGGAGCGCGTCGCAACTTCAAGCACTACTTCTACGGGGCGCTCGGGCAAAGGCCTGCCTCGGGCCAGGTTCTTGTGCTCTCCAGCGGCGGCTATCCCGACGTGTCGCACGGCGGGGGCACCAAGCTGGCCAGGGCGCACAGCGTCGGCCTCGCCGGTGTCCTGGCCGACGGCCGCCTGCGGGACTTCGACCAGCTGCGCGCGTACAGCTTCGCCACCTGGTGCACGGGAGAAGCGGTCCGCTGGGGCGGCGACACGGTGATGCCCCACGCGTTCGGAGTGGCCGTCGAGGTCGGCGGCGTGTGCGTGAGCCCCGGCGACTACGTCCACATGGACAGCGCCGGCGGCGTTGTGATCCCTTCGGCGAGCCTGCATCGGGTCCTCGACATCGCGGAGGACATCGCAGCCGAGGAAGCCGACGCGGCCGACATCATCAGTGCCGAGAGCCCGCGGCCGGAGGGATGAGGTGCACTCTCTGGGCCGCAAGCTCGCCGGGGGCTGCAGAGGCCGGGCGCGACGAGAGGCCGAGCGCGAGGGGACGTCGGCTCCTCATCGCGCACGATCCATGCGCAAGTGTCCGTTGCCAGGTCCCACAGGTCCCCGTTCCGAGCGCTTCAGAAACGACGAGGTTGGTCATGACACAGATATCGCCCCGGCTTCCGCACATCGTGGTGCACACCCCGGCGCTGGACGGCTCCCGTCGGGTCACCGAGGGTGAGGTGATCCTGGGGGTCGCCTCCCACCTGGATGACGTCACCGAAATTCTCCGACTTGCCGACCTCGATCGGATCGAGGTCGAGGAGAGTGAACTCATCGAGTGGCAGGGAGGTGGTCCGGACGAATGGCCGGGACTCTCCGAACACCTGGAGGAGTGACCAGGGCGCTGCCGGTCCACGGCATGTGGCGGCTGCGCCCTCGGTGTGCCGAACTCGTCCCTGGTCCCTGACGCCAGCTGCTGCGATCGACCGGCTTCTCCCCCGTCAGCCGTCGGTCGGCAGCGACACGAGGGCCGCAACCGCCTCGCTGGTGTGCGCCAGAAAGGTGAAGGTCTCCTCCAAGTACAGGGTGACGCTGGTCGCATCGTGGGAGAGGTACCCGATCGACACGTCCTGGCCAAGGCGCATCTCGAAGTCGCCGCCACGGGTCGAGATCAGGAAGGCGCCGTCGATGGCGGGCGCCCAGACGATGTCCCCGACCAGCATTCTGGCGATGTGTTCGATGATCGGATAGCCGTGATCGGAAGTCTCACTGACCGCCGTGTACGCCTCGGCGCTCAGGGCCAGCGAGTACGCGCCGTCAACACCTGCCAGTCGCAGGGCCGAGACCGCCTGGCCGATCGCGTCCGGGTAGTCGCGGATGTCGGCGGGCAGGTTCACCGGTGCGTTGGAGGAGCTTTCCCGCAGGCCGGCGATGCCAGCGGCCGCATATCCCTCGAAGACTGCCCGGTCCTCCGCGAAGGCGAGCCTCCGGGCGGCGTCCTTGGCGGGCTGCCAGTCCGCGTCCTTGGCCCCCCGCGCGACATCGTCGACCTGGCGGCGGTCGAGGGTGAACGGGACGCGCAGTTCGACAAGCGGCTGGAAACGGCGCAGGTGGGCGATCACGCCATCGGCAGGGGCAGCCACACGGTCGAGGTGCCCCGTCGCCACACCTCCCAACTCGACCCCGCACGGCTCGGGGACGTCGACGATGCGCCGTGCCGCAGCGTGCGTGGTGAAAGTGCGGCGCGCCTCTTCCTCCAGATCGCTCCACGCGACAGCGGAGAGGGGAGCAAGTCCACGGTGCAGATTGTTCATCGGGAGGTGCTCCGCTTCAGGCTGCCGATCCTCAATGAGGCATCGGAAGAACGTGGTTGATTCCCGGGTGTGACGACGACGGTATGGAGACCGGTGTCCGTGACCCCTGATTCCGCGCCGGGTGGTGCGGGCAGGTCGTCCAGGAAGTCCGCCGTGGGGACATGGAACAGGCATCCCGTGACGGGCGTGGAGAAGTCCAGGATCCGGTCGTGGGCGGCGTCCTGCGTGCCCAGGAACATCCGCTCCAGCATCGCCTCCGTCACCGATGGGGTACGGGCGTAGCCGATGAAGTACGTGCCGAACTCGCCACGCCCCACGGTTCCGAAGGGCATGTTGTCGCGGAGGATCTCGCGCTCCGTGCCGTCGGGACCGGTGATGCTGGTGAGGGCAACGTGCGAGTCCGCCGGCTTGGTGCTGTCGTCCAGTTCGATGTCCGACAGTTTCGTCCTGCCGACGATCCTCTCCTGCGCCTCGACCGGCAACGCGTTCCAAGTCGCCAGGTCGTGCAGGTATTTCTGCACGATCACATAACTCCCGCCCGCGAACTCGCAGTCCTCGTCCCCGATCAGAACGGCGGCGCTCGCCGCCACGCCGGCGGGGTTCTCGGTGCCGTCGACGAAACCGAGCAGGTCACGCTTGTCGAAGTACTGGAAGCCATGCACTTCGTCGCGTACGGTCACCGCTTTCCCCAGCCGGCTCATGATCTCCGAAGCGAGGGCGAAGCACAGGTCCAGGCGTGCCGCGCGGATATGGAAGAGCAGGTCGCCCGGTGTCGACACCGCGCGGTGCACCGGACCGTTCAGCTCACGGAACGGATGCAGTTCCGCCGGGCGGGGTCCGGCGAACAGCCGGTCCCACGCCTGTGAGCCGATACCGGTGACACAGCTGAGCCTGCCCTCGGGTTCGGCGCGGAAGCCCACGGACCGCTGCAGGGAGTTGAGGTCGGACAAGACGTCCCGCGCCACCGCCTCCCCGCCGGGGTCGATCGTGACGACGAGAAAGATCGCCGCGCTGGTGAGAGGGCACAGCACCGTCTGCGGCGTCGGTGCCGACGTCTCATCGGCCATGTGTCGCTCTTCCTCCAGGGGTGTGTCCGGCGTTCACTGGTATCGGCCGTCGAAGCGGCTTCCGCTGCGCAGATCCGAAAAGCGGAGGCCGACGGCCTCTCCCCCCTCCACCATCCAGCGCAGGTCGTACGAGGCCCGGTAGGACGGCGGCCAGAACGAGGAGAAGTGGCCGGTGTCGTCGACGGACCATGTTCCCTTGGTCTCACGTCCGCCCTCGACGTAGCGCGTGGTGCCGTCGGAGTCGAAGGTCTGCGTCGCTCCGTCGCTGTAGACGAGACGGCCTGCGGTGACAGCGGCGGCGATCTCCCCGGCCGGTACAGGTGCGCCGTCCTCGACTGATACGCCGTCAAGTTTCTTGTTCACTGCGGGAACCTCCCATGGCCCCGGGCGGGCCTTTGCGAGCTGAGTTGGTGCGGGGCGGCAGGTGGTCGCGCAGACGGGTGTCGGCAGAGCGGAGTGGTGTTGCCGCTCTCGCACCGTCTGCGCAACCGCTCACTCTGCTTCGGCAGCGCTCTCTTCCGACATCTGGAACAGGCTCAGATACTGGCCGTAGCCCTCCTTCTCCAGTTCCCCGACGGGGATGAAGCGCAAGGAGGCCGAGTTGATGCAGTACCGCAGTCCGCCCCTGTCACTGGGTCCGTCGGGGAACAGGTGCCCGAGGTGGCTGTCTCCGTTCATCGACCGGACTTCGACACGGATCATGCCGTGGCTGGTGTCGGGCCGCTCGACGACGTGGCCGGGCTCCAGCGGTTTGGTGAAGCTGGGCCACCCTGTGCGGCTGTCGTACTTGTCCGCGGAGGAGAACAGCGGCTCTCCCGACACGATGTCCACATAGATGCCCGGGGCCTTGTTGTCCCACAGGGCGTTCGCGAACGAGGGCTCCGTCTCATCCTGCTGGGTTACGCGGTACTGGAGTTCTGTGAGCTGCGCGAGGCGTTCAGAGCTCTTCGTGTATTCCGACATAGGTGCCTCCTGGGGGTGTGGCCGCATCAGCCCTTCTCGGACTTCGCGTCACGGGCCGTCGTTCCCTTACCTCACGACGACGTGCATGTCACTCGACGAGCTCCAAACCCACTCGGGGTATGGGTCAGGCCGGTTCCGTCTGTCCCTGCCGCGTCGTGCTGGTCGTTAACGAGGGGGAGGAAGAGCTCGTCGACGCGCGTGAAGAGCCGGAGACCGTGCTGGCGCGGACGTTCGCCGCATACCCGCGGTGCCGGGAACGGGGTCTCGGCCCGCTGGACAGTCCGCCCGAACGGATCGCCGGCCCTTACGAGAGCACAACCAAGCCCGGCTGGTTCCTCGCCGCCGGGGGCGATGGGCCGAAGCCGAGGCTGGTGGTCATCAACGGTTCAGACGAGGCGTTGAGCTATCTGTGGCCCGGCTACGGCAGCGAGGCGGCGGCGCGTGGCTACAACGTCGTCTTGTTGGCCGGGCCCGGCCAGCGGCGCATGCTGTTCGAGCGGGGCATCCCGTTCCGGCACGACGGGGAACACATCATCGGGCCGGTCGCCGACGCGGTGGTACACCGCCCGGACGTCGATCCGCAGCGACTCGCCCCCTCCCCACGCTGTCAGCCAGAGCGGCTACTGGGGCCCGCGCGCCCTGGTGTTCGAGCATCGCTTTGCGGCCGCGGTGATCGACGGTGGAGTGGTCGACGTGTCCGTAGCGTGGCACGCGCTGCTGTCGCCCGAACTGAGGGCGGTGCTCGACGCCGACGAACTCGACCGGTTCAACGAGGCGATGGATCTCCTCCCGGCGAACGCCAGGCGGATCTTCACCTGGCGGGCCAAGGCGTACGGCCGCCCGAGTCTCTACGACATCTACCGTGAGATCCTGCGTACGACATGCTCTGCCGCACAGGGAACTCGTCCGCTTCACTCGAGTCGAGGGAGCCGTCGGCCAGTGCCAGCCGATGCACCCGCCCACGCCCTGACAGTGCTGCCTCTCGCTGATCGATCTGCATCGCAGATGCAATCACCACGCTCCTTGCGGGCGGCTGACGCGAACGAAGAACTGCGGCTCGGCTCGTAGCCGTCTCCCGCCGGACCGAGTTCCGTGAGCGTCTCGGGGAACTCTTGCTGGCCAGCGAAGGCTCCTGTGTCGGCCCGGCCTATTGCGTGGCCCGGGCCACTTTCGGAACGGCACACGACGCTGATCTGTTCGCTGCCCGGCTGCCGCAGGGCTGCATGAGGCCCGGTTCGCGTCGAATTTACGACGCCTCGGGCAGACGCCATTCCGGGCGGATGCGGTGACAGGTGTACCCGTTCGGATAGCGCTGCAGATAGTCCTGGTGCTCAGGCTCGGCCTCCCAGAAGGCGCTGGCGGGCATCACCTCTGTGACGACCTTCCCCGGCCACAGGCCCGAGGCGTCGACCTCCGCGATCGTGGCCTCGGCGATGCGCCGCTGTTCTTCACCGAGATAGAAGATGGCCGACCGGTAACTGAGGCCGACGTCGTTGCCCTGCCGGTTCAGCGTGGTGGGGTCGTGCACCTGGAAGAAGAACTCGAGGAGAGCTCGGTAGTCCGTCCGGTCAGGGTCGTAGGTGACTTCGATGGCCTCCGCGTGGCTGCCGTGGTTGCGGTACGTCGGGTTCGACGTCTCGCCTCCCGTATAGCCGACACGCGTCGAGACCACACCGTCCAGGGCCCGAAAGAGCTCCTGCATGCCCCAGAAGCACCCGCCCGCCAGAATCGCCCTCTGGTGTGCCATGTCTGTGAATCCCTCCTGTGAAATCCGCCGTCTCGACCCGATGGGCCAGAACGCGTGCAGCGTGCTCTGGCCCGGGCCGCGTCCGTCCGACACGGTGACCTCATGCTTGGGCACTGTGACAGCGGTCGTGCAGCGCCCACGATGGTTGGCTGCACGACTCGCGGATTCCTTACGTCCCTTTGCCGCCCGACGCCAACACGTGACCGACAGACGCAAGCCGGATCAGGGGACGAGCACCAGCTTGCGGCCTGCCGTCCGGCCCGTGATCACCCGGTCGTACGCGCCCGGTCCGTCCGTCAGGGGCACAGGTTCGGGAGCGAGGCGGAGCCGCCCTTGTGCGAGGTCGGTGGTGGGCTGAGTGAGCTGCGCGGCGTCAGGACGTACGTAGAAGGTCAGTACTGTTGATCCCTCGCTCGGGATCCGGCGCGTCGGAGGTCACCGAGCACAGTTGTCCGCCGTCAAGGACGAGCGGCAACGCGCTCGCCACTGTGCCGGGCGCGGCGATCAGGGCCGCATCGAACCCGGCTCGTGCTCGCTCGGGCCACGCCGGGTCGTGGCAGTCGATGATCTCGGTTACTCCGAACGTGCGGAGGCGCTCCGCAGCGGAGGGCGAGGCAGCTGCCGTCACCTCCACACCGACGGCCGCCGCCAGTTGAACGGCCAGGGCGCCGGCACTGCCGCCTCCGTTGGTGATCAGGAGGCGTTGCCCTGTAGTGAGTCCCAGTGCCTCCAGAGCTTGCAGTGCGGTGAGGCCGTTGACGGGGTGCAGCCGCCACGACGGATTCCAGTGAGTCGGGGGACGGGGGCCGTGTGGGGGGCGGTGACCAGGACCTGCTCGGCCCAGAAGCCGCTGCCGCCCGGTAGCGGGGCCTGATGCGTGCGGCGGGGGCCGCAGACCGACATCCCGGCCGCCGGTGTTCAGCAGTCGGTCCCCGGGACCTACGCCGGCGGCCTCGACCTCGATGACTACCTGACCCTCGCCGGGCGGCGGAGGTTCGGGGAGGTCGAGGAGGACGATGTCGGTCACCGCGGGTGCGGTGACTCCGATTGCTTTCATTACTCCTCTCTGACGCGGTGCAGGCCGGGATCAGCCCGGCTGCTCCCGGATGCCGCGGCGCTGCTCCTTCAAGGAAGCAACTTCTCCACACCCGCAGCGCCCTCTTCATCGAGAAGGCGGCGCGCCTGTTCAAGCCTCTCCGGCGTGACGTCATGGCCGGATGCGAGTACTACGTCTTCGGGGTCGGGCAATTCTTCCGTTCCCGTGTGGAGAACCGCATCTGGAGTGTGCGGGCCCCACTCATCGTCGTCAGCGGCTTCAGACATCGTCTCTCCTAGTTTGAATAGGTGCCGACCCTTCAAATGGGTGGCAGCCCTCACTGATCGCTCGGGTTCTCGTGCTGGTTCGCAGCCCAGGCATACGCCTCTGCCAGGTCCTTCAAAGCTGCTGCGACCGCTCCATGGTCCTTGTGCTCCGCCTGCTGTCGTGCTTGAGACGCGATGGCTTCGAAAAGCGCTACTTGAGCATCCTGTCGCACCGTAGAGTCAGTACCGCTCACTATTTCCTCCGAATTCCCGTACGGACAAGAAGTAGGACCCAGCCGTCTCACGCCGGCTTTCGTCGCAACCAATGCATCCAGCAATATGCAGGATCAATGGCCCTGTGGAGGGTTGGAGAGTCGCTGTCAGCCCCGCACGTGCAGGGGCTTGCCGGCCAGGGCCAGGTGGGCCTCGCCGAGCGCCTCGTTCTGCGTCGGGTAGGCGTGGATGAGCTGGGCGACCTCGGCGGGCAGTGCCTCCCAGTTGTAGATCAGCTGCGCCTCGCCGACCTGCTCGCCCATGCGGTCGCCGACCATGTGGACGCCGACCAC
>NZ_JBFAIQ010000043.1:0-51092 GCF_040654755.1 Streptomyces sp. NPDC050625 | reverse complement strand
GAGGTGCTGCGGGCGAAGTCCGACGCGGCGTGGCATCTGCACGAGCTGACGCGGGAGTCGGACCTGTCGGCGTTCGTGCTGTTCTCCTCGGCCGCGGGTGTCCTGGGCAACCCGGGGCAGGGCAACTACGCGGCGGCGAACGCCTTCCTGGACGCGCTCGCGGTGACGCGCCGGGCGCAGGGGCTTCCGGCGGTGTCGTTGGGGTGGGGCCTGTGGGATCCGTCCAGTGACATGACCGGGGAGCTGAGCGAGGCGGACCGGCAGCGGATGGCCCGGGCCGGGGTGAAGGCGATGAGCGCCGAGGAGGGCCTGGCCCTCTTCGACACCGCCACGGCGGGCCCGGCGGCCACCGTGCTCCCGATGCGTCTGGACCTGTCCGCCCTGCAGCGGCTGGGACCGGAGCTGCCCCCGCTGGTGCGCGGCCTGGTGCGGCCGTCGCGGCGCGTGGCCTCGGGCGGCGCGGGTACCTCGGACCTGGCGCGGCGGCTGGCGGGACTCACGGAGCCCGAGCGCGAGCGGCTGCTGGTGGACCTCGTCCGGGCCGAGGCGGCTGCGGCGCTCGGCCACGCCGGTGTCGAGGCGGTGGGCGTGGACCGGGCGTTCAGCGAGCTGGGCTTCGACTCGCTGACGGCCGTGGAGCTGCGCAACCGGCTCGGCGTCGTCACCGGGCTGCGACTGCCCGCGACGCTGGTCTTCGACCACCCCCGCCCGGCTGCGGTGGCGCGGTATCTGCTCGGCGAGCTGGTGGGCGCCGCCGACGCTGCGGGCGCCGAGCCTGCGGTGGCCGCCGTGGCGGACGAGCCGATCGCGATCGTGGGCATGGCGTGCCGGTACCCGGGCGGTATCCAGAACCCGGACCATCTGTGGCGGCTGGTCGTGGACGGCGAGGACGTCGTATCGGAGTTCCCCACGGACCGCGGCTGGGACGTGGCCGGCCTCTTCGACCCGGATCCCGACCGGACGGGTACGTCGTACAGCAGGCACGGTGGTTTCCTGCACGACGCGGCGGACTTCGACGCGGGCTTCTTCGGCGTCAGCCCCCGTGAGGCGACGGCGATGGACCCGCAGCAGCGGCTCCTGCTGGAGACGGCCTGGGAGGCGATGGAGAGCGCGGGCATCGACCCGGCGTCGCTGCACGGCAGCCGCACGGGTGTGTTCGCCGGGGTGATGTACAGCGACTACGCCGCCCGGCTGCGGGAGGTGCCCCAGGGCTTCGAGGGGCTGCTGTCCACCGGGAACGCGGGCAGTGTGGCGTCCGGCAGGGTGGCGTACACCTTCGGGTTCGAGGGCCCGGCCGTGACGGTCGACACCGCGTGCTCGTCGTCGCTGGTGGCCCTGCATCTGGCCGTGCAGGCGCTGCGGAACGGCGAGTGCTCCCTCGCCCTGGCGGGCGGCGTGGCGCTGATGGCCACTCCGACCACGTTCGTGGAGTTCTCCCGGCAGCGGGGCCTGGCGCCCGACGGCCGGTGCAAGTCGTTCTCCGACGCGGCCGACGGCGTCGGCTGGTCGGAGGGTGTCGGCCTGCTGCTCGTGGAGCGGCTCTCCGACGCCCGGCGCAACGGTCACCCCGTGTTCGCGGTGGTGCGCGGCAGCGCGGTCAACCAGGACGGCGCGTCCAACGGCCTGACGGCGCCCAACGGCCCGTCGCAGCAGCGCGTCATCCGGCAGGCGCTGGCCAACGCCCGGCTCAATCCGTCCGAGCTGGACGTGGTGGAGGCGCATGGAACGGGTACGACGCTGGGTGACCCGATCGAGGCGCAGGCGCTGCTCGCCACGTACGGGCGGGGGCGCCCGGAGGACCGGCCGGTGTGGCTCGGGTCCATCAAGTCCAACCTCGGGCACACGCAGGCCGCCGCCGGTGTCGCCGGCATCATCAAGATGATCATGGCGATGCGGCACGGCGTCATCCCCCGGTCCCTGCACGCCGGGGAGCCGTCCCGGCACATCGACTGGTCGGCGGGCGCGGTCAGACTGCTCGCCGAGGACCAGCCGTGGCCGGAGGCGGACCGGCCGCGCCGTGCGGCGGTGTCGTCCTTCGGTATCAGCGGCACCAACGCGCACGTCATCCTCGAACAGCCACCTGCCGAGGAACCGGCGGGGAACGCACCGCAGGCCGACGGTGGGGGCGCGCCGGTGCCGTGGGTACTGTCGGCGCGTTCCGCCGCGGCGCTGGCGGAGCAGGCGCGGCGGCTCGCGGAGTCCACGGCCGCCGACGGCGCGCTGCGTCCGGTGGACGTCGGGTACTCCCTGGCCACGGGCCGCTCGTTGTTCGAGCACCGTGCTGTCGTCGTCGGCCGGGACCGCGACGTGCTGCTGTCCGGTCTCACGGCCGTCGCGGACGGCCGCCCCGCCGCCGGTGTGCTCCGGGGCGGGCCCGCCCCGGACCACCAGCCGGTGTTCGTGTTCTCGGGCGAGGGCTCGCAGTGGGTGGGCATGGCCCGCGGGCTGCTGGACAGCTCGCCGGTGTTCGCGGCGCGGATGGCCGAGTGTGCGGCGGCGCTCGCTCCGCACATCGGTTGGTCGCTGCTCGCGGTGGTCCGTGGTGAGGAGGGCACGCCGTCGCTCGACCGGGTGGATGTCGGTCAGCCGGTGCTGTTCGCGGTGATGGTGTCGTTGGCGGCGGTGTGGGAGTCGTACGGGGTGCGCCCGGCCGCTGTGGTGGGGCACTCCCGGGGCGAGATCGCCGCCGCGTGCGTGGCCGGGGGACTGTCCCTGCCGGATGCCGCGGCGCTGATCGCGGCGCGTGCGCGGCTGCTGTGGCAGGCCGACGTGGCGGGCCAGGGCGGCATGGCCGCGGTCGAACTGCCGGAGGAGCAGGTCCGCGGCCGGCTCACCGGGAACCTCGAGATCGCGGCGGTGAACGGCCCCGAGTCGGTCGTGGTCGCGGGCGGGACCGGGGAACTGGCCGGCTTCGTGGCCGCGTGCGCCGCGGACGGGGTCCGTACCCGCGAGGTCAGCACCGAGTACGCGTACCACTCCGCACAGATGGAGCCCATCGGTGAGGCGTTCACCGCGGTGGCGGGCTCACTGACCGCGCGGTCGGCGACGGTGCCGTTCTACTCCACGGTCACCGGCGGACTCCTCGACACCGTGGCCTGCGACGCCGACCACTGGTACCGCAACCTGCGGGACACCGTACGGTTCCAGGACGCGGTGCGGGAGTTGACGGCCGCCGGGCACCGGACGTTCATCGAGGTGAGCCCGCACCCGGTGCTGACCGCGGCGGTGCAGCGGACGGCCGAGGAGCAGGGTGTCCCGGTGGCGGCCTTCGGCACGCTGCGGCGCGGTGAGGACGACTGGACGCGGCTGCTGACCAGCCTCGCCGAGGCCCACACCCACGGCGTGGCCGTCACCTGGGACGAGGCGTTCGCCGGCAGCGGCGCCCGCCGGGTGGCGCTGCCCACGTACGCCTTCCAGCACCGGCGGTACTGGCTGGATGCCACGGCCGGGGCGGCGGATGTCGCGTCGGCGGGCCTGGAGACCGCCGGGCACCCGCTGCTGGGCGCGGCCGTCGCCCTCGCCGGCGCGGACGGCGCCGTCGTGCTGACCGGGCGGCTGTCCCTGCGGACCCACGGATGGCTGGCCGACCACACGATAGGCGGGGCGGCGCTGCTGCCCGGCACCGCCTTCGTCGAACTGGCCCTGCGCGCCGGCGAGGAAGCCGGCTGCGACGTAGTGGAGGAACTGACCCTGCACGCACCGCTGGTGCTTCCGGAGACCGGCGCGGTGCGGCTGCAACTGGTGGTCGGCGCCCCGGACGGAGGTCGCAGGACGGTGCAGGCGTACGCGAGGCCCGAGCCCGCCGGCGGTTCGGAGGCGTTCGAGGACGACGGCTGGGTACTGCATGCCGACGGCGTGCTGACCACGGACGACTCCGACGGCGAGACCGGTTTCGACCTGGCGCAGTGGCCGCCGGCCGGCGCGGAACCGGTGCTCGGCGAGGACGAGACCGAGGAGATGTACGACCGGCTGGCCGGTCACGGCTACGCGTACGGAGCCGCCTTCCGCGGCCTGCGGGCCGTCTGGCGACAGGGCACCGACCTCTACGCCGAGGTCGCCCTGGACGCCGAGGCCGCCGAGCAGGCGGGACGGTTCGGTGTCCACCCCGCCCTGCTGGACGCCTCGCTGCACGTGCTCGCCGTGAGCGCCCAGGAACAGGCCGAGCAGGGCGGCGGTCAGGCGCTGCTGCCGTACGCCTGGACCGGGGTGCGGCTGCACGCGGTCGGCGCCTCCGCGGTGCGGGTGCGGGTGACCCAGGAAGGACCGGAGACTGCGCGCGTCCAGATCGCCGACGCCGACGGCGCGCCCGTGGCCTCGGTGCGGTCGTTGCTGTCCCGCCCGGTGCCCCTGGAGCAACTGGCCACCGCCGGGCGGAGCGGCGACGACGGGCTCTTCACAGTGCGGTGGGAGCCGGTCGCCGGTGGCGCGGTCCCGCCGTCGGAGCGCCCCGCGCCGCAGGTCGCCGACTGCCGGACGCTGCCCGCCGCGCCGGCGGTGGCCGTCCGTCAGGTGCTGCAGGAGGTGCGGCGGTGGCTCGACCGGTCGGACCCGGCCGGGCCGCCGCTGGTGGTGCTTTCCCATGGCGCGGTGAGCACCGGCCCGGACGAGGCCGTCACGGACCCGGCGGGCGCCGCCGTGTGGGGTCTGGTGCGTTCGGCGCAGAGCGAGTACCCGGGCCGGCTGGTGCTGGTGGACGTGGACGAGGCGGCCGGTCCGGAGATTCTGCCCTCCCTGGCGCTGGGGGAGGAAAACCAGCTGGCGGTGCGGGGCGGCCGGGTGCTGGCGGCCCGGCTGGCGCGTGCCGTGCCCGGCGACGGCGAGCCGCCGGAGTGGTCGGCGGACGGCACGGTACTGATCACCGGTGGCACGGGGACGCTGGGCGGCTTGGTGGCACGCCATCTGGTACGGCGGTGGGGTGTGCGGCGTCTGCTGCTCGTCAGCCGCCGTGGCCCCAGCGCGCCGGGCGCCGGGGAACTGGCCGAGGAACTGGCTTCGCTGGGCGCCCGGGTCGATGTCGCCGCGTGCGATGTGGCGGACCGGGAGGCGCTGGCCGAACTGCTGGCGGGGGTGCCGCTGTCGGCGGTGGTCCACACGGCCGGTCTGGTACGCGACGCCACGATCGCCTCGATGACCGATGAGCAGGTCGATGAGGTGGTGCGCTCCAAGGCCGACGCGGCGTGGCATCTGCACGAGCTGACACGGGACATGGACCTGTCGGCGTTCGTGCTGTTCTCCTCGGCCGCCGGTGTACTGGGCGGCCCGGGGCAGGGCAACTACGCGGCGGCGAACGCCTTCCTGGACGCCCTGGCCGCTTCGCGCCGGGCGCAAGGGCTTCCGGCGGTGTCGCTGGCGTGGGGCCTGTGGGCCCCGTCCAGCGACATGACCGGGGAGCTGAGCGAGGCGGACCGGCGGCGGATGGCCCGGGCCGGGGTGAAGGCGATGAGCGCCGAGGAGGGCCTGGCCCTCTTCGACGCCGCACTGGGGCTCGGCGCGCCAGCTGTCGTGGCCGCATCGTTCGACCCGGGTGCGGTGCGCAGGTGGGCGGGCGCCGGACCGGTGCCGCCCCTGCTGCGTCGCCTGGTACGGCCCGTGCGCCGGGCGGCCTCCGCACCGCACGCGCGGGAAGCGGCCGACCGGACACGGCGGCGGCTCGCCGGGCTCCCGTCCGCGGAACGCGAGGCGGCGCTGGTCATGGTCGTACGGGAGCACGTGGCCGTGGTGCTGGGACACGCCTCGGTCGAGGAGATCCCCGCTGAGGCCGGCATTCTGGAGCTCGGCCTCGACTCGCTGACCGCCGTGGAGCTGCGCAACCGGTTGACGGCCGCCACGGGCGTCGAGCTGAGCGCGAGCGCCGTATTCGACCGCCCGACACCGCTCGGACTCGCCCGCTTCCTGGCAGCCGGACTCGCCGCCGCCCCGGCGCCCGGCGAGCCGGGCACCGCGGCCGCCGCACCCGGCGGCGGCCGGGCGGAGTCTCCGCTCACCGCGCTGTTCCGGCAGGCGTGCGACGCCGGGCGGCCCGCCGTGGCGCTGACCATGGCGCGCGAGTTCGCCAGGCTGCGCCCGGCGTTCGACGCCACCGGTCCCGGGCACCCGGGGCAGGATGCGGTCCTGCGGGCGCCGGCTCCGGTGCGGATCGCCCGGGGGAGCGCCGGTCCCGGCCCCGTCGTCGTGTGCGTCCCGTCGATCGTCGCGCTGGGCGGCGTCCAGCAGTACCTGCGTCTTGCCGCCTCCTTCCAGCCCGCCCAGGACGTACGTGTCCTCGCCAACCCCGGCTTCGGGGAGGGCGAGGCGCTGCCCGTCACTCTGGAGGCGGCGGTACAGCACCACCTCCAGGCGCTCGAACAGGACATCCCCGACCGACCCTTGGTCCTCGTCGGCCACTCCACGGGCGGTCTGCTGGCCCAGGCCGTCGCCGCGGGTCTCGAGTGCGCGGGCCGGACGGTCGCGGGCGTGGCGATGCTGGACACGTACCTGCCGGACGAGTGGGGGTCCGCGACGGAGACCGACGACGTACTGGGCGCGGTGTTCGCGGGGATGGCTCAGCGGGAGAGCGACATCCTCGGGTTCACCGACACCAGGTTGTCCGCGATGGGTCGCTACCTGGAACTGCTGGAGACCTGGGAGGAGCCGCGGATCTCCGTTCCCACGCTGCTCGTGCGGGCCTCCGAGGCGCTCGACGGCGCGCTGCCCGAGCCGGCCGGGCCCGATGACTGGCAGACGTCCTGGCCGCATCCGTACTCCGTGACGGAGGTACCGGGCGATCACTTCACCATGCTGGAGGAGCATGCCGACAAAACGGCGCAGGCCGTTGTCGACTGGCTGGCCGGACTCGTGTGACGCAGAGGGGACGATCCGGCCGCGCAGACGCGGTCCTCGGGGTCGGGCGTCACCTCGCGCCGGGCCACCGAGCGCAGGCCGGCCCCACGCAGACGGGCGAGGGCGGGAGGCCCCAACCCGGACGCGACCCTGTTTCCACGGCCCGGCCGGACAGGGTGCGCGGGGACGGGGCGTGCCGCTGTCCGAGGAGGATGCGGTGGCGAAGAAGGGTGAACACCGTCAGCACAAGCTCGCCGACTTGGAAGGTCGAAGTCCACCGTCGCGGGGTGGCTCCTTCATCGCCTGCCGTCACGGCCCATGTGAGCCAAGCTGCGCCCCACCGAGGGCGTCAACACCAAGACCAAGCGGATCGCGCGCAGATGGAACGCGAGGACAGCCGCCTCGTACTGGAATCCGCGCTGGACACCATCCAGCCGCCGCCCGCGTATCTGACCCTGGACATCGACTGAGCGGGAGCAGCCGACCATCATGACCACAGACACCCATACCCCGGCACACCCGGGCACCGCCTGGCTGCCCTCGGGGCCGCCCGCGTCCGGCGGCCCCCGGCTGTTCTGCCTGCCGAACGCGGGCGCGAGCGCCACGGTCTACGCGGGCTGGAGACGCCATGCGCAAGGCGGCGTGCAGATCTGCCCCGTCCAACTGCCCGGCCGCGCCGAGCGGTTCGCCGAGCCGCCCTACGACCGGGCCGAGCCGCTCGTCGACGCCCTGCTCGACGCCATCGGCGACCACTTCACCGGCGACTACGCCCTGTTCGGGCACAGCATGGGCGCCGTCGTGGCGTTCGAGCTGGCCCGGCGCCTGGAGACAGACGGGCGGACACCGCCCGCGCACGTCTTCGTCTCCGGCCGCGCGGCGCCGCACCTCGCCGAGCCGAACCGGGCGCTGCGGGACCTGCCTCTCGACGCCCTGATCGCCGAACTGCGCGTCATCGGCGGCACACCCGAGGAGATCCTGCACGAGCGGGAGCTCATGGAGCGCCTCCAGGTGCTGCTGCGCGCGGACTTCGCGGTGAACGAGACATACCGGTGCAGCGTGGACGAGCCGATTGCCGCGCCGCTGACCGTGTTCGGCGGCGACCGCGACCCACGCGCCACGGTCGCGTCCCTGCACGCCTGGCAGCCGCTCACCACCGGGCCGTTCGAGGTGCGGGTCCACCCCGGCGGCCACTTCTACCTCACCGACCGACTCCCGGAACTGGTGGGACTGTTGAGCCGGTTCGCCCGCCCGACGAAGGAGACACCGGAGGTGCAGCCGTAATGTCACCCGAGCCCGCGGTCCCGGACGAACAGCACTGGCGCACGGGGCGCCGCGCCAAGGATGGATCGACGCCGAACGCGACCGCCTGCGAACCCACCGCCATCTGACCGAGGCCGCACGAGCCTGGCAGGACCTGGACCGCGACTCGGGAGCCCTCTACCGGGGCACTCGGCCGGCCACCGCCCAGGAAACGTTCGGGGTGACGGAGCCACGCGCTCGCCTCACCCCGCTGAAACAGTCGTTCCTGTCCGCCGGCCTCGCGGCCCGTGACCGGGAGCAGAGGTCGGCAGCGCGTTCCGCCAGGCGGCTGCGTACCTTCGTGTTGGCCCTGTCGTGCCTGGTTGTCCTGGCCCTGATGGCCGACCTGGCTCGCGGCATTCCGCTGGGCGAGCCGCTAACAACACCGTCCGCCGTCACTCCCAGAACATCCTTGGCCCGGGACATCCGCAGCACCCACCCTCGGCGCACCACATCCACCGTTCCACCGCAAGACCCAGGGTGGGGCCGCCGAACCCCGCCTTGGCCATGCGCGGGATGCCGAAACTCAACGACGAATCCAGCGGGCGTGCTCCGCTTCATCGGCGTGTGCAAGTTCCGTCCGTCGTGTGAGCGAATGCCGCGCGCAGCGTCGCGGGTGCCGTGTCTGTCGTGTGCGGGTGCACGTCGAGGGCGGCCAGGGCTGACCCGTACACCGGCGCTGCGACGCTCACCGTCGGCCGGGCGCGGGGAACGGCAGCGGCGAGGCGGGCCGTCACCCCGGTGAGCAAACGGGGGTGTCGTGCGGCCAGCACGCTGCCGCCGAGGACGACTTCCGGGTCCTCCGGGGCGTTCGCGGTGTCCAGGTCCAGCCGCCGCAGGAGTGCGATTGCCATGGCAGCCACTTCATCTGAGAGCCGGTCCACCAAAGATGCGGCCACTGGATCGCCCTGATCGCAGGCCGCGAACACCGCCGGACACAGCTCGCTGAGTCGGATCTCGTCCAGTTCGCGGGTGTGCACGGCTGCCGTCACCTCGGCGACGGTGCTCAGGCCGAAGTGGCGGGCGACGACGTGGCGCAGCGCGGTGGCCGGGCCCCGTCCGTCCTCGCTGCGCGCCGCATGCCACAGGGCCGCGGTACCGATGTCTGCCCCGCCACCCCAGTCCCCGGAGATCCTGCCGAGCGCGGGGAATCCCGCGGTGCGGCCGTCGGGCGCGACACCGACGGAGTTGATACCCGTGCCGCAGACGACGGCAACACCCCAAGGCCGTGTCGCACCAGCACGCAGAACGGCGAACGTATCGTTGTCGACCCGTTGGACACCGGCCCAGCCGCGCGCCCTCACTGCCTGCCGGAGCCCCTCAACTTCACCGGGGAGGTCCGCCCCGGCGAGGAAGGCCGCGACGACGTCGACCATCACGTTGGATGGCAGCCCCGCGGCTGCCAACGCATCGGCGCGGACCTCCTCCAGCACCTGCATCGCGGCCTCGGTGCCCATCCGCTGTGGCCGGAACCCCGCGCCCCTGGCCCGGCCGAGCACTGTCCCGTCGGTGCGCAGCACGGCGACATCAGTCTTGCTGCTGCCACCATCCACCGCGAGCAGCAGACCAGCGTCCATCAGGCCCACCACAAGTACTGGCGATTGGCGGCGATCAGCCGGTCCGTCAGCCGCGCGGCGCGGTCGGCCTGTCCGATGAGCGGGTGGGCGAGCAGCGCGGTGGCCACTCGGTCTGCCCCGCCGCGCAGCGCGGCGTCCAGCGCCAACTCCTCGTAGGCCGTGACATGGGCGATGAGACCGGCGAAGAGCGGCTCCACACGGTCGACGGGCAGTGGTACGCCGCCGTGTGCGCCGATCCGCGCGGGAACCTCGATCACCGCATCGTCAGGCAGGAAGGGCAGGGTGCCCCGGTTACGCACATTGGCGACCCGGACCTCCCCGGTATCGGCGATGAGGGCCTGCACCAGTTGCACCGCGGCTTCGGAGTAGTAGGCGCCGCCCCGCCGGTCCAGCAGGGCGGGCTTCTCAGCGAGAGCGGGATCGGCGTACGCCGACAGCAGTTCGGCCTCCATGGCAGCGACCTGCTCGGCCCTGGACGGGCCGCGCAGCTGCTCGGCGAGTGCGTCGTCGTGGGCGTAGTAGTAGCGGAGGTAGTAGGAGGGAATGGCACCGAGACGGCGGACGACCTCGATCGGCATGTGAAGCCGGGCCGCGAGGTCGCTGCCGTGCTCGGCGAGGATCTGCGGCATGACGTCGACGCCGTCCAGCAGTACGGCCCGCTCCCAGGTCAGATGGTTGAGTCCGACATGCTCCAGGCTGAGCCGCTGGTGGTCGACGCCGAGCCAGTCGGCAAAGGTCCGTTGGAATCCGATGGCGACGTTGCACAGTCCGACCGCCCGGTGTCCGGCGTCGAGCAACGCGCGGGTGACGATACCGACCGGATTGGTGAAGTCGACGATCCACGCCGCTGGTGCACGTTTGGCGATTCGCTCGGCGAGGTCCAGGACGATGGGCACGGTGCGCAACGCCTTGGCGAGGCCACCGACGCCGGTGGTCTCCTGGCCGATGCACCCGCAGTCGTGCGGCAGGGTCTCGTCGATGTGCCGCATGCCCTGGCCCCCGACGCGGAGCTGCAGCAGTACGGCGTCGGCGCCGTCGACGCCCGCGTCCGGGTCATCGGTGGCCGTGACCCTGGCGGGATGCCCAAGACGGGCCAGGATCCGGCCGGCCAGCGGGGCGATGACCGCGAGGCGGCTGGTGTCCGGATCGACCAGGGCTATCTCCTCGACGGGGAGGCCCAACCGGGCGAATCCATCGATCAGCTCGGGGGTGTACGTCGAACCGCCGCCGATGACAGTGATCTTCAACCTTTTACTCCTGTGAGGGTGACACCTTCGATGAAGGCTTTCTGCGCAAAGAAGAAGATGACGATCACGGGTGCCATCGCGATCACTGTGGCCGCCATCGTCAGATTCCACTGGACGGCGTGCGCGGTCTTGAAGCTGGCCAGACCGACGGCGAGGGTCCAGTGGTCGGGGTTCTCCCCGGTGTAGATCAGTGGGCCGTAGTAGTCGTTCCAGGCGTTGAAGAAGGCGAACAGTCCCACCGCCACGAGCGCCGGACGCATCATCGGCAGCACGATCTTGGTCAGGACCTGCAGTTCGCTGCACCCCTCGACCCTGGCCGAGTTGAGGTAGTCCTCCGGGATGGTCAGCAGGAACTGACGCAGCAGGAAGACCGAGAACGCGTCGCCGAACAACGACGGAACGATCAGTGGCCACAGAGTCCCGGTCAGGTGCATGCGTGCCCACATCAAGTACATGGGGATGACCAGTACCTGAGGGGGCAGCATCATCATCGTGATGACGCCGAGGAAGGCGGTGCTGCGGCCCCGGAAGGAGAACCGCGCCAGGGCGTAGGCGGCCGGGACGCTCGACAGCAGGGTGGCCGCGGTGGAAGCCACCGCGTAGATCACCGAGTTGACCAGCCAGGTGGCCAGCGGTGCCTTGTCAAAGACCGATGCATAGTTCGACCACTGCCAGTGCTCCGGCCACAGGGTGGTGGTCAATGACTCCTGGTCGGTCATTGCCGAGGTCAGCAGGATGAACACGATCGGACCGAGGAAGAGGCAGGCCATACCGAGTGCCACGGCATGGTTGGCGACCCAGATCAGCGCGGTGCGTCGGTGGGCCCGGCCGGAGGCGGCCCGGTGCGGTGAGAAGGGACGAGTTGTTCTGGTGCGCAGGGGCGCGTACGTCGTCATCGCAGCCTCTCCTGAGGGTTGAAGCCCGACGCCTGGCGCAGCAGGACGATGGTGAACGCCATGGCCACCACGAAGAGCACCACGGCGAGAGCACAGGCGTAGCCCACATGGAACTGGGTGAATCCGGTGACGTAGAGCTGCTGAGGGAAGGTGAGGGTCGAGCCGTCCGGGTAGCCGGGAGACGCCTGCACGTTTCCGTTGGCCACCTGTGAGGCGACCATGGCCTGGGTGAAGTACTGCAACCCGGCGATCACACCGGTCACGGTGGCAAAGAGCACCACCGGCGAGATGGCTGGCAACGTCACGTAGCGGAAGCGCTGCCAGGCATTGGCGCCGTCCAGTTCGGCTGCTTCGTACTGCTCGGCCGGCACGTCGAGCAACGCCGACAGGAAGATCACCATCAGAGTGCCGCTGCCCCACAGCGCGAGCATTGTCAGCGCCGGTTTGGACCAGTCGGGCGAATCGAACCACAGCGGCCCGTCAATGCCGAACAGGCCCAATATACGGTTCACCGGCCCGGAGACAGGGTTGAACAGGCACACGAAGGCAACCGTTGCGGCCACAGGAGGAGCCAGCGCGGGCAGATAGAACAGGGTTCGGAAGATTCCGGCGCCGGACTTGAGCCGGGCAGTCACCATGGCCACTCCCAGGGCGAAGAGCACCTGCGCGGGCACCATGACGGCCAACAGCCAGCCGGTGTTGCGGATGGCCTGCCAGATCAGCGGATCGCTGGTCAGCAGATAGCGGTAGTTGCGCAGACCCACGAAGCGGGCCTGGGAGATCATGTTGGAGTTGGTGAATGACAGACAGACTGTCATCACCAGCGGATACACCAGGAATACAGTGAAACCGACGAGCCACGGGGACAGGAACAGCAGGACGCGGGTCCGGCTGCGCCTGCGCTTGGCGCGACGTGCCGCGACGGCAGGCTCGGGATGTGCGTGCACAGTACTCATACGGGCTGCCGCTCGCCTTTCACTGAGCCAGCTTGAGCGCATCGTCGTTCTGCTTGTCGAGCGTGGCCAGGCCGGCCTTGAGGTCAGGCACCTTGCCGTTCTGCCACTTGTCCACGAAGAGGCCGAAGCTGGTCATGTAGGCGTTGCCGTTGGGTGCGGGCGGTGTAGTTGAGGTGTGCGGGTTCTTGAATACCGACAGGAACGTCGCGAAGTTCGGTTCCTTGGCGAAGGCCGGAGCCCCGGCCTCGAGTGCCGGGAGTGTGGTCGGGACATTGCCGATCGCCGCAGCCAGCGAGGAGACGGCGTCGGTGTCGGTGGTCAGGAACTTGAGCAGCTTCCAGGCCGCACCCGGGTGAGGAGCGTTGCGCGGTATGCCCATGACGTTTCCGCCCACGTACCCGGAGCCGTACAGGTCGGGTCTGTTGTCGGCGACGGGCACAGGTGCGGTGGCGTAGTCGATGTCGGCTTTGTCGTTCTTGATGAAGGCCGTGCGCCATTCACCGTCGATCATCATCGCGACCTTGCCGGTCTCGAAAGCGTTCTGCGCGGAGAACTCGTCCGGCATCCCGGCCTTGAACTTCTTCAGTTTGTCCGCCCCGAACCAGTCGACCAGGGACTTCTGCCAGGTCAGTGCTGCTGCGAAGGCGGGGTCCGCGGCCGTGTTGGACGTGCCGTCGCTCTTCAGCCACCGACCTCCCCAACTGGGAACCAGGTGCTCGGAAAGCATCTGGTACGCGCCGAGATAGGGCATGAAGCCGGCCGTCCTGATGGAGCCGTCCGGGTTGAACGTGGTGAGCTTCTTGGCGTACGAGGCCAGCTCGCTCATCGTCTTGGGCGGCGCGGTCAGCCCGGCCTTCGCAAGAAGCTTTTTGTTGTAGTAGAGGCCGAACGTGTCTGCCAGCCACGGCATGGTGCACCGCTTGCCCCCGAACGAGGTATAGGACTGGACAGCCTTCGGGATCTGGTTCATGTCGATGTGGTCAGCGCGAATGTTCGCCGTCAGGTCCTCAAATGCCCCACTGGAGCACCAACCGCCGACATTGGCCGCGTTGAAGGAGGCCGCCACGTCGGGGGCGGTGCCACCCCGGATGGCCTGGTTGATCTTGTCGTCGGTCTGCGCCTTGACGCTCTTCACCGTGATGTACGGAAACTTCGCGTGGAACTTGGCGAGGACCGCATCGACCGCTGCAACCTCGTGGTCGGAGCTGAAGCCGTGCCAGAAGGTGATGGTGACCGGGGCGGTGTCACCGGCGCCGGTGTCCGCTTTGGTGGGCGTCGTCCCGGTAGTACAGGCGGCCGCCGTCAGCGCGGCGGCGGCCGCCACGGCAAAGGCGCGGGTCCGGCGGCCGAGCCGGGAATGAGGTCTGGTGGAGGGCACAGACACGGGAGTCTCCGATCGGGGAAAGCAGGAGGCCGGCAAGGTCACGGACTGGCGGAGGTCATGGGGCGGGGAATGCTGCATTGGCCGGCTGGAGCCAAATATTGACCACCTATTGACGAGTGGCCACATCCTGAGTGACCCTCTGGTCAACGTCAAGTGCCCGGAGTCGCTTGGTCCGGGTAGTGCGGCACGCGACTGTGACAAGGGCTGCAAGTGTTAACGTCCACACCGTCGACTTGGTTCATCTGCAAGGAGAATTGGTGCGTTAATGGTCAAGAATGAGGGCCGCTGGCAGAAGCGGGAGCGGATCCGCGAGCGCCTGCTCGACCTTGTCGAAGAAACGGCGGTCGGGCGTCCGATACCCGCAGAACGGCAGTTGTGCGAGGAGCTCGGAGTATCCCGTCCCACGCTGCGGTCGGTGGTCGACGACCTGGTACGCGACGGCCTGCTCATCCGCGAACACGGACGTGGCGTCTTTGTGGCCAAGGCCAAGATCGCGCAGCACTTGGCCCAGCCGTCCGGGATGCCCGGTCCGCGCCTTGGCGTCGGGGCTGTCAACGGCACCTGGTACAGCCGGACAGTGGATTTCCGCAGCGTTCTGGCCGGACCGCGGATCGGCCGTCGACTGAAGCTCTCACCGGGCGAGCCCGTTCTGCGTATCGCCCGTCTGCGCTTGGTGGACGACGCACCCATGTGCATCGAGACACTCCACTTGCCCGAGGCCCTGGTCCCCGGCCTGACCACGAAGGACGTGGAAACGGGTTCCTTGTATCAACTCCTGGGCCAGCGCTATGGCCTGCTCCTCACCGACGCCGAACAGATCATCGAACCCACGGTGATCGACGAGGCCGAAGCGGAACTCCTCCAGGTGCCACTGCACACACCGGCGCTGCTCTTCGAGCGTGTCACCAGGGACGCTCAGGGCCGTGCCGTGGAATTCACCCACTCCGTCTACCGGGGCGACCGGTACCGGATCCACACCCAGCTGGCACTGTCGTCCCGACCGGACTCCGGACAGGTGCTCGGCGGATCCTGGACCGCGGCGTCATCCGTCCCCGGGGCGGACACCCTCGCCCTGGATCCCTACTGGACCGGCCAGGAGTAGTCACCACAGCCGCCGGGCCGAGTCCTGGCAGACCCGCAATCAACCCCTCAACGCCCGCACCGGCCACGCCGGCCGAGGCGGAGATCTCCAAGCCCAAAGCCCAAAGCCCAAAGCCCAAAGGAGACATGGTCATGCGTACTCGAAGACTCTCCACCATAGTCGCGGCCGCATTCGCGGTCACAGCGCTGGCCACAGGCATCACCGTGAGCTACCCCGCGTCGAGCAGTGCTGCTGACGCATCCGGTATACAGCGACAGGCCTGGCTCTACCCGGGCTCGCCCGGCGAGTCGCAGTGCACCGCCCCTGCCGAGTACCGCGACGACCGCGTGAAGTCCGGCGCGCTCAAGCCCGAGTACTGGTACATCAACTCAGACGGCACGCTGCACTTGGAGACCACCGCGGAGGGTCTGTGCAACGCCTACAGCACGGCGAACGTCGCCGACCTCAAGGCACACTCCGCATCTCAGTACCCGACGGTCTCCGGCATGACCGCGAGCGACGTGCGTGCGCTGGTGAGCAGCAGCACCAAGCGGTCCAACGCCGTGTCACAGCTCACCACGCTGATCACCAATAACGGCCTGTCCGGCGTCGACGTCGACTTCGAGGACTACTGGTCCTGGAGCACCACCGACTTCTCCAACTACAAGAAGTTCCTCCAGCAGCTCGCCTCGTCCCTGCATGCCCAGGGCAAGCGCCTTCAGGTCGACGCTCCGGCGATGACCGAGGACGCGTCGTTCTATGACTACGCGCAGGTCATCGCCACCGGAGTCGACGAACTGGCCATCATGGCCTACGACGAGCAGTACGACACCCCGGACGGGGCCCGGTGTCTGCCCATCACCCCGTACGACTGGCTCGCGACGGTGACCAACTACGCCAAGAGCAAGGTCCCGGACACCTCGCGCCTGGTCATGGCCCTGCCCTCGTACGGCTACAGCGCTCCTGACCCCTGCGATCTGAACTCCGTCAACGGCAACATCCAGTTCAGTGCCATGAAGCAGAGCCCCGGCTTCTCCAGCGACCCGGCAACAGTGGAGAGGCGCCGCGACCCCTCGTCCGGAGAGATCCGTTGGACATCCGGCGGCGTCCTGTACGACTACGTCGACAGCACCGCCATGGACCGCAAGCTGGCCGTCCTGGCAGACCTGGGCATCACCAAGGTATCGGTCTGGTCCCTCGGCGGCGGCAACCCCTGGTTCACGAGCTGATCGGCAGTCACCTGCTTCCTGCCGCTGCGCGGCGCAGGCCATTGCCTGCCGGAGTCCGGCACCCCCGACATCATGACCGCCGCCGCCCTGCGGACGGCCGGGCGCATGGCCGGACCGGACCGTCTATCCCGGCCGCGGCCCGACGGCCTCGGTGCGCGAGGCCTTCTGCGAGGAGAAGTCCTACCTGACGGTCGCCGATAGACGGCGACCAGGGCCGACCCGTCAGGGGTGTCCCCTCCAAAAGACCGGACACCCCTCTCAAGCCCGGACCCGCCGAGCCGTCTTTGCGCTGTGCGAAGAGTACGAACGCACCGACGTGGTGGCGCAGGGTGTCGGTTAGGTTCGCCGGGTTCATCAGGCTGCGGTGGCGAGAAGGCGTCCGCCCCAGCGGATGCCCTTCTCACTTCGGATGCGGGCGCGTTCCTTGCGTTCGGCGGCCAGGACGTCGCGGTGGCAGGCGTTCGCGTTGGAGTGTCGTCGCCGATCGAGCAGCAGCCGTGGAAGTAGCGCACCCCGTGGGTGCGGTGGTAGGTGGCGGGCAGCCCGTCGGGGTGCTGCTGCTCTGCCCAGCCGGAGCCTGCGGTGGGCCTGATCCCCAGCGGGCCGAACTCGTCGAACGCGAAGCCGCGGCGCGCGAGCAGGCAGCGTAATGCTTCGCGGCCGGATGATCCGGCCGTGGACTTTGCGCAGGTAGGCCATGAGCTTGCGCAGTGACCAGCGAGTGAAGGGCTGGCCGCCCACCGAGGGTCCAGGCAGGCCAGGCCGGTCTCGTTGAACCGGTGGATGACGTCCCGGACGGTGTCCTCGTCGGCCTGCACCAGCTGGGCGATCACCGGCACCCTGTTCCCGCCGGCCGAGGCCAACAGCATCATCGCGCGCCGATAGCGCACCGAGTTCGTACTGCCGCGACGCACGATCTGCTGCCGGTGCCGCCACCGCCGCTCTCGCCGTCTCCTGCATACCGCAGCGCGCATCCGGGGCTGATTTGGGAGTACGCCGCTCCACCGCGTCCGTCCCCGCGGCAGGGCTGCGCCATGAATTGCTGCGGGATTGCTCCACCAGCGCGTCGTCAGGCCGTACCACGCACCACCGAAACAGGAGTGACCAGTGACCAGCACGCACACCCCTCGCATCGCCGCTATCGGTGCCGGCCCAGCGGGACCGATCTGCGCCCGCGTCCTGCAACGCCATGACTTCGAGGTCACCGCCGGCGGGCGGAGCCCGGTGCGACCGTACGCCGTCGACGACCGAGGGGGAGAACGATGAGCGGCAGTGACACGGTGTGGGGCGGGCCGGCGCGGGCCGAGACGCTTTCGCACACCCCGTTCTTCGGTGTGCTCGGGCCTCTGGAGGTGTGCGGTGTCCGCGGGCACCGCGATCTCGGCCCGCCGCAGCGCCGCGCCCTGCTACTGCGGTTGCTCGCGGAGGACTGTCGTCCGGTGAGTGTGGGGCGCATCTGCGAGGATCTGTGGCACGGCAACCCGCCCTCTTCGGCAGCCTCTTCGGTGCACGCGCACATCAGCCGACTACGATCCGCGCTGGAGGAGTCTTCTGCGGGGCGGACGTCCTCCCTCCTAATCAATACCTCCACCGGATACGTCCTGCGGGTTCCTCCCGACCGCCGGGACACCGTCGCGTTCGAGAACGCCATCAAGCACGGTCACCGCCTGGCCGAGGAGGGCCACACCGACCGCGCCCGCCAGACGCTCGAACAGGCCCTGGAGCTGTGGCGGGGACAGCCCTACGCCGATGCGCAGGCCTATCTCTTCGCCCGGCAGGAAACCGACCGGCTGACTGAACTGCACTGGTCAGCGAGGCACCTGCGGGCCCGGCTGCTGCTCGGAGAAGGACGGGTCGAGCAGGCAGTGGCGGCTTCCGAGGAACTGGTCGATGAAAATCCGCTGCGCGAAACGTCCTGGGTGACGCTGCTGCATGCCCTGCACGCGGCCGGCCGTATCGCAGAGGCGCTGCAGCGGTACGAGGAGGTGCGCCGCACACTCGCGGACACCCTGGGCACCGATCCCGGGCCACCGTTGCGCCGGGCTCACCTGGCGCTGCTGCGCCAGGAGCCGGCTGCCATCGCGCCCGGCATCGGCGTGCGTTCCGTCGAGAGGTCCGTTGCCCCGGCGCCGAGGTCACCCCTGACCGGCCGGGGCCGCCAACTCGCCACCTTGGAGGAGCTGCTCGCCCGGGCCGGGTCCGGCCGTACCGTGTGGGCCGTACTGCATGGCGCCGCTGGGACCGGGAAGTCGCGACTGCTGCGCGAGTTCGGCCGGATCGCCTGTGGCTCGGGGGCGTTCGTGGTCCACGACCGGTATCCCAAGCATGCAAGGCCGGGTACCGGACCGAGGCAGGGCGGCGCGGCGCTGCGTGTACTGGAGGAATCGCGGGCCGTACCGCGCAGCGCCCGGCACGCGGAGCCCGTGCTGTGCCTCGTCGACGACGTGCAGGGTGCGCCACCCGAGGACCGAGAGGCGCTGGCGGCCTACGCGGACGTGCTGCAGGCGCCCCGCCTCATGGTGGTGTGCGCGGTCGCGGAAGGCCGTGACCCCGCGGTCGCCGAGTTCCAGGCACGACTGGCCCGGTGCGGAGCCCGGCTCATCGAGGTGGGACCACTCGACGTCGTCGCGGTCGAAGACTTGTTGCGGGCTCAAGGCCCGCGTGGGACCGGGTATTCACAGACCGCAGGCGACACCGCAGGTGCGGGCGGGCCCGATTCGCAGGACGGCCCGGGCGCGGAGCGTGCGTGCCCCCAGGGCGGGCCAGGCCTGCCTGGCGCGCCCGGCCCGCTGTCCGCCGCGGCGGCCCGGCTTCACGCGCTGACCGGGGGCAACGCCTTCTACCTCACCGAACTCCTCAGAGGCCCGGCCGGCCTGTCCGCCGACACCCCGATACGCGTGCCCCACGTGGTCCGATGCGAGGTCCGCGCCCGGATGGCGACGCTGGCACCCGATGCACAGCGTGTTGTGGATGCGGCGGCGGTCCTGTCCAGCCCGGTCGAGGCAGCCTTTCTGGCCCGTGCCTGCGAGCTGTCCCTCACGGTCGTGCTGCGAGCGCTGGACGAAGCCGCCAGCGTCGGAGTGATGACCTGGTTGCCGGTCGAGGACCTGTCACTACCGGCCTCGTACGCCTTCTCCTGCGACCTCATCCGTAGCGCGCTGCTCACCGACATGCCTCAGTATCGCGCCCATGCCGCCCGCAGAGCGGTTGCCCGGGCGAATACGGCGCGGGCGGTGCCGAGCGCCGGCCCGACCGTCTGTCGACCGCCACCATTGATGACAGTGCGTGACTTCGCGGGTCGGACGGCGCCCATGCCCGGCGTCGGCCAGTCATGGGCTGCTCGAAAACCTCGCGCTGTTCACGGGCCAACCGGTCCCGCAGCGCCTCGCCGTCGGGCGTCAGTCGCAGCACTGTTCGCCGACTGTCCTGACTGGCATATGGTACGGCGCGGACTTCGACGCCACGGACGCCATCGGCCAGCTGTGCGGCCCACCACACCCAACGCGGGGACTTCGTCCTCGAGTTGAGCGTTGGCTGCTGTCCCCCCCGCGGTCCGGCCGCCGGGCACGGCCGTCGCCGGGCAGGCTCCTGCCACCACCCCGGTCGTGAACGCATCGCCCACCGGCGGGATACAGGGCTGGTGGCCGAGGTGCATGGTCTGGGGCGGGTGGCAAGCGGTGGGATCGCCCGCTGCATCACCTACGCTCCAGCCGAGGCCGCACTCGACGTGCTCATCGCCGTTGCCGACACCCGCCGGGCCGCCTCTGGCACTGGTCAACCCGCCGCCGCAGACAGCGCCAAGCCCTCCTCGGTCGACAACGAGGCCACAGCCCGTAGGACTGTTTCATCTCAAGTAGGTCGCAATACTGGCGCGGTCGGATGAGGCCGTCGCCCAAGCGTGACCCGGAGGTCAGTGTGTTTCCGTTATTTTGGCCAGGGCCCTCGGCGCGTCCGGGTCCTGCCCGCGCGCAATCGTCACCTCGTACGCCAGGATTTGCAGGGGCAGAATCTCCAGAACCGGCTGGAGTTCCTCCGGGACTCCAGCCGTCGGCAGGACGAAGCCCGCAGAGGCCGCCTCGACCTGGGACCGGGGCCCCACGACCACCAGGTCCGCGCCGCGGTCGAGGAGGCGGTCGAGGACCGGCTGGAGCGCTTCGCCGCCCTTGCCGTCCGCGACCACCGCGATGACCGGGCTGTGGTTGTCCACCATCGCCAGCGGACCGTGCAGCAAGTCGGCGCCCGAGTAGGACAGGGCCGGGATGTAGCTCGTCTCCATCAGCTTCAGCGCTGCCTCCTTCGCCGAGGAATAGCCGTAACCCCTCGACGTGATCACCATCCGCTCGGCGAAGCGGTAACGCGAGGCCAGCTGCCGTACCTCGTCCCGGCGGGAGAGGATATCGGCCGTCAGGTCGGGCAGGACCTTGGCCGCCGCCCCGTCGTTGCCGCGCATGCCCTGGACAAAGAGGTAGAGGGACAGCAGGGACGCGGTGTACGTCTTCGTCGCGGGCAGCGCCTTCTCGGCTCCTGCGAGGACGTCGATGTGGAATTCGGAGACCGCGGCCAGCGGTGAAGCCGGGTTGTTCGTGACCGCCAGCGTCACTGCACCCGCCTCTCGCGCCGCCTTGGTGGAGGCCACCAGGTCGGGCGAGCCGCCGGACTGGCTGACCGTGATGACGAGTACGTCCGTCAGGTCGGGCCGCGCCTCGTACGCCGTCGTTGTGGACATGGAGGTCAGTCCGCACGGCAGACCGAGCTCGATCTCCATCAGGTACTTGGCGTAGAGCGCGGCGTTGTCCGACGTGCCGCGCGCCGTCAGCAGCACGAACCGGGGCCGCCGGGCCGCGATCGCTGTCGCCACCTCGCGGATTCTCGGCGCCCCCTTCTCCAGAAGGTGCCACAGTACTGCGGGCTGCTCTGCGATCTCACAGGCCATGATCCGGCCTGGCTGTTCGGACATGCGGGGTTCCTCCATGGTGCGTAACTTGTGCATGGTCCGCGTGGTCCGGCTCCCGGCATCCTTGCCGGTGCCGCGACCGCCGCGGCCCGTCCTCGGACGCGGGCGGCGCCTTGGGTCGAGAGGTGAAGTCCCCCGCGGCCTGCCCGGTCCACTGTCAAAACGGCCTCCCTCCATCCACGGACGGCGGTGGAGGACGGCGACACATCCCGTTCTTCAGCCCCGTGGCCGGGTGTAGTGGGCGCGTAGTGTGGCGCGCGCCTCGGCCGACGCCCCGACATGATCGAGCCCCAGCAGCCCGGCCCCCAGCACCGGCGGTGCGGTCACCACCTCGATGACCGCGTTGGGCGCCTTCTTGGCGAGCAACCTGGTGATGTGCTCGTCCAGGGCACGATGCCTGGCCGCGAGCACGCTGCCGCCCAGCAGCACCGGGGCCTCCTCTTGGAGCAGACCAAGCTTGGCCAGGGCCACTGTGGACATCGCGACGACCTCCTTGGCCAGTCGCAGGATGAGCGAGCGGGCCACGTGATCGCCCTGTGCACTGGTCGCGAAGAGGACCGGAGTCAACTCGTGCTTGCGTGCCGAGGCGATGTGCCCCAGGTGCAGGGCCTCGATCAGGGCGTACACGGAGTTCAGGCCGAAGTGGGCGGGAAGTGTGCGAGCAAGCTCTGTCGGTGCACCTCGGCCGTCCTCCGCGCGCGCCGCGAACCACAGCGCTTCCTCCGCGAGCCCCGCACCGCCTCCCCAGTCCCCGGAGATCTTCCCGATCGCCGGGAAGCGGGCGGTGCGGCCGTCCGGCAGCAGGCCTACGCAGTTCATGCCGGCGCCGCACACCACGGCCACGCCCCGCGGTTCGTCGATACCTGCCCGCAGAATTGCGAAAGTGTCGTTGCGTACCTCCGCCGTACGGCCCCACCCGCGCGCGTGCAGAGCTGCCGTCAGCTCCCGCTCCTCCACGGGGAGATCGGCGTTGGCGAGACAGGCCGACACATGGTCGACGCCATCGATGACCGCACCCTGGGCCCGCCCCTTCGCCAGGGCCTCGTCGACAGTCGAGGCCAGCATGTCGAATGCCGCCGCAACGCCGACTGCGGGCGGCTGGAAGCCGGGTCCGCGGGCGTCCGCGAGTACGGAGCCGTCGCCGGCGATGATGGCCACATCGGTCTTGCTGTTACCCGCGTCGATGGCAAGGACCGAAGCTGTCCGGGCAGCAGATTCGACCGGTGTGTCGGACACGACCGGGGCGACCGCGGAGGCCGAAGGGTTCACAGCCACGCGAGATGCTCCTGGTTGTGTGCGATCAGCTTGTCGGTGAGCTCGTTCGCGTACTCGTACTGGCCGATGAGCGGATGTGCCAGCAGAGCCTTGAAGACACGGTTGCGTCCGCCACACAGTGCAGCCTCGAGTGCCAGCTCCTCGTACGCCGTGACCTGGGCCATCAGCCCCGCGAACAGCGGGTCGACCCGCGGCACGGCCAGCGGCGTCGGGCCGTGAGCTCCGATGGCTGCCTGCACCTCGATCACCGCGTCGTCGGGGAGGAACGGCAGGGTGCCGTTGTTGGCCGTGTTCACCACCTGGTACGGGCTGCCGCCACTGCCCAGGAGTGAGGCCGCCAGATCCACGGCAGCCTCCGAGTAGAAGGCTCCGCCGCGACCGGCGAGGAGCTCCGGCTTCGCGTCGAGCTCCGGATCGCCGTACATCTGCAGCAGTTGCTTCTCCATCTCAGCGACCTCGGCTGCCCGCGAAGGCTTCCCCTTCAGCTCCTGCACGACCTCGTCATGGGCATAGAAGTAGCGCAGGTAGTACGAGGGCACCACACCGAGCGGATCCAGGACTTCGCGCGGCAGCCGCAGATCCTTCGCGATCGCGTCGGCGTGCCCAGCCAGCAGCCTCGGCAGCGCGTCCACGCCCTCGGGGCCGCCAAGCCGCACACCCGTCTCCCATGTCAGGTGGTTGAGACCCACATGGTCCAGGTGCACCTCGGCCGGGGCGACGTCGAGGAGCTTCGCGAACTTGCGCTGGAAGCCGATGGCGACATTGCACAGCCCGACGGCCTTGTGCCCGGCCTGCAGCAGCGACCTGGTGACGATGCCTACCGGGTTGGTGAAGTCGATGATCCAGGCGTCGGGGTTGCTGCGCCGTACCCGCTCGGCGATGTCGAGTACGACCGGAACGGTGCGCAGCGCCTTGGCAAGGCCCCCCGCGCCCGTTGTCTCCTGGCCGATGCAGCCGCACTCCAGCGGCCAGGTTTCGTCCTGGTTGCGGGCGGTCTGCCCGCCCACGCGCAGCTGGAGCAGCACCGCGTCGGCGTCCGCGACGCCGGCCTCCACATCGGAGGTGGTGACGATCTTCCCGCCGTGGCCCTGCTTGGCGAAGATCCGCCGGGCCAGCCCGCCGACGAGCTCCAGGCGGTCGGACGCGGGGTCGATGAGCACGAGTTCAGTGATCGGGAGGGTGTCCCTCAGCCGGGCGAAGCCGTCGATCAACTCTGGGGTATAGGTGGATCCGCCACCCACGACTGCGAGCTTCATGAAATTTCAGCCCTTCACTCCGGTCAGTGTGACGCCCTCGACGAACGCCTTCTGAGCGAAGAAGAAGACAAGGATTACGGGGGCCATGACCAGCACGGTCGCGGCCATGGTCAGATTCCAGTCGGTGTGGTGCGCGCCCTTGAACGACTCCAGGCCGTAGCTCAGGGTCCAGGCCGCCGGGTTCTCCGAGGCGTAGATCTGCGGGCCGAAGTAGTCGTTCCAGGCATAGAAGAACTGGAACAGCGCTACGGCAGCGATGCCCGGCTTGGCCATCGGCAGGACGACTCTGAGCAGTGTGCGCACCTCACTGCAGCCGTCGACCTTCGCGGCGTCCAGATACTCATTGGGAATGGTGAGCAGGAACTGCCGCAGCAGGAAGATCGTGAACGCGTCGCCGAACGCCATCGGGATGATCAGCGGCCACAGCGTGCCGGCCAGGTCGAACTGCTTCGCCCAGAACAGGTACATCGGTATGACGACTACCTGGGGCGGCAGCATCATCATCGAGATGACGAGCATGAGTGCGAGGCGTCGCCCGCGGAAGCGGAACTTGGCGAGTGCGTAGGCCACCGGGATGGAGGACACCACGGTCAGGACGGTCCCGAGTCCGGCGTACAGCAGGCTGTTCTTCCACCAGGTCAGAAAGCCGGGAGTGTCCAGCACGCGGCTGTAGTTGTCCCACTGCCAGGTGTCGGGAACCAGATCGCGGGTGAGGGCCTGCTGTCCGCTCATCAGTGAGGTGAGGACGACAAAGACGAACGGCAGCACGAAGAAGAGGGCTGCGGCAACGCCCAGCGAGTGCACGCCGATCCAGTGCAGCAGAGCCTTACGGCGCTCGGTGCGCCTGGTGCCGGCGAGGACCGCAATCGCGGGTGCGGGCTTGTCGAGTATCTGCGTCATGGCTCAGTCACCTTCCTGTACGAGGCCGCCGCGTCGCCGCATCAGGAATGCGGTGAAGACCATCGAGAACACGAACAGGACGAGCGCGATGACGGACGCGGCGCCGTAGTCGAAGCGCTGGAAGCCGAGGTTGTATACGAGCTGCGGCAGCGTGAGCGTGGACTGCTCGGGGTAGCCGGGCTCGAACTGCACCCCGCTGCCGCCGATGACCCCGGAGGCGACCTTTCCAGCCACCAGTGGCTGCGTGTAGTACTGCATGGTCTGGATCACTCCTGTGACCACGGCGAACATCACGATGGGCGAGATGCAGGGCAGGGTGACGAACCGGAAGCGCTGCCAGGCCGATGCGCCGTCCAGCTCCGCCGCCTCGTACTGCTCCTTCGGGACGTCGAGCAGCGCGGCCATGAAGATCACCATCAGGTCTCCGATGCCCCACAGTGCGAGCGCGGTCAGGGCCGGCTTGGACCACGTGGGGTCGGTGAACCAGCCGGGCGTCGGCAGCCCGATGGCTTCGAGGATCGAATTGACCGGCCCCGTACCGGGGTTGAGCAGGAAGACGAAGGCAAGCGTCGCCGCCACTGGCGGAGCCAGGTACGGCAGGTAGAACAGGGTCCGGAAGATTCCCGCCCCTGTCTTGATCTTGGTGATGAGCAGCCCGATCCCGAGGCCGAAGGCCACTCGGCAGGTGACCATCACCAGCACCAGCCACAACGTGTTGCGCAGGGCGGGCCAGAACATGGGGTAGTCGCTGAAGACGTACGTCCAGTTGTCCAGGCCGTCGAAGACGGGGGGCCGGAAGCCGTCGTACTTCATGAACGAGAAGTACACGGTCGAGACCAGCGGGTAAGCGAAGAAGACGCCGAAGCCGATCAACCAGGGCGACATGAAGGCTGCGTTGCGAAGCGCCGATGCCCGGCGCTTCGACCGAAGTGTGTGCGTACTCATGGGTCCGCTCTCTGTTTCTACTTCTGCTTCGCGATGTCGGTGTCGATCTGCGCGGCGGTCTTCTCCAGACCGGCCTGCAGGTCCTTCTCCTTACCGGCCTCGTACCGGTAGGCGAAGTCCTGCAAGGTCAACTGGAACGCGCCGCCGTCGAGGTTGGCAGGCGTGGCGTTGGACTTCGGGTGCTGCGCGATGTCAATGAAGATCTTGTACGCCGGGTCGATCTCGAGCCTGGGCGACTTCAGTGCCCCGATCGTGGAGGGCACATTGTGGATGGCGTTGGCAAAAGAGACCACCGCGTCGGTATCTGTGGTCATGTACTTCACCAGCTCCCAGGCGGCGTTCTGCTTCTTGCTGGTGGAGGCGATGCCTATGATCGTGCCGGAGAGGGAGCCCTTGCCGTAGTCGGCCACCTGGTCGTCGGGGACGGGCATCGGAGCCGTACCGATCTTGAACTTCACGCCCGCGTCCTTGGCCATGCCAAGGCGCCACTCGCCATCGAACTGCATGGCGACCTGGCCGGTGTGGAAGGGGTGTTTGGCGCCCCATTCGTCACCGAAGGTGTTGCGGTACTTCTCCAGCTTGGTGTAGCCGCCGAGCTTCTCGACGAGGCTCTTCTGGAAGGTCATCATCTTCGCGAAGGCCGGGTCCTTGGCGATGTTTGACTTGCCGTCGGCGTCGAAGTACCTGGGGCTCCACTGGGCGACGTAGTACATGGGGGATGACTCGTAGCCGTGGTAGTCCGGCATGAAGCCGAGCTGTTCGTAGGAGTCGCCCTTGGTCTTGGTCAGTTTCTGGGCGTCTTTCGCGAACTCGCTCCAGGTCTTGGGCGGCGCGGTGATCCCCGCGGCCTTGAAGGCGTCCTTGTTGTAGTAGAGGCCGTACGCGTCGTTGAGCAGCGGCAGCGAGCACTGGCTGCCGCCGAACTGCGTGTACTCGAGCAGCGACTTGTGGAAGACCTTGGCCGGGGCGATCTTCGACTTCTTGAGGAAGGGTGTGAGGTCGACCAGGGCGCCGGAGCTGCAGAACTTGCCCACGCCGTCGGCGTTGAACGATGAGACGATGTCTGGGGCGTTCGAACCGCCCGCGCGCAGCGCCTGGTTGATCTTGTCGTCGGTCATATTGCCGACGAGCTTGACCTTGATGTTGGGGTGCTGCTTCTCGAAGCGGGTGACGTTCTCCTGGATCGCCTTGACCTCGCTGGGAGCGCTCCAGCCGTGCCAGAAGGTGATGGTGGTCTGCGCGTTCGGATCGTCATTGGCCGCGGAGCCGCTCGAGCCCGTACAGGCCGAGGCAAACAGGATCATGGCGGCGGTCGCCGCGAGCGCGGCGGCTGACTTTCGAGTGCGTATGGGCATAACGGGTTGCCTCTCTGTAACGGATTGGTGGCGGCTGCCGGGTGGTTCAGCGGGAGGTGTCGAAGACTTCGTCGCGCGTGGTGGCCAAAGCGGTCTCCAACGCGCCACGCAGGACTGGGCTTTCTCCTACGGATCCGAGAACGACACGGGGCCGGGTCGGGGCCAGTTCGGTGAGTTCTGCGAGCACGCGAGCGCGCAGCGGCTCCCCGCCGGCGGCGATCACGGCGCCGGCCAGGACGACGAGTTCGGGGTCGAGTACGGAGACAATGGAGGCGAGACCAGTGGCGAGCCCGGTCGCGTACGCGTCGAGGAGCGTGCGGTACGCCCCCTCGTCCGCGGCGGCTGCCCGGGCAACCAACTCGGTGGCGACTTCGGCGGACGGTCCGTGCCCCAGGTCCTCGATGCCGAGCTCCCGGGCCAGTCGGGGCAATGCCTGGGCGCCGGCCAGCTCCTGGAAGCCACCGCTGTTCGTCCTGGTCACCTGGCGCACCAGCGGGGCGCCGGGCACTGGCAGGAAGCCGACCTCACCGGCACCACCGGTGAATCCGCGGTGCAGTTGGCCACCGATGATGAGCGCGGCGCCGAGACCCTCCTCGTTCCAGAGCAGTACGAAGTTCTCATGACCGTGGGCGGCGCCCAGGCGCTGCTCCGCGACGGCGACCAGGTTGACGTCGTTCTCGTACTCGACGGGCATCGGCAGCACGGCGGCGAGCGCGTCGAGGAGGTCGGGGGAATGCCAGCCGGTCAGATGGGATGCATACCGCAGCCGCCCGGTAGACGGGTCAAATGCACCCGGCGTGCCGATGACGAGCCGGTGCACATCGGAACGGGCTACCCCGGCGTCCTTCACCGCCCCGTCGAGCGCCTCGGTGACCTGCCCGACGACACTTTCGGGCTGCCGCCTCGGGGTCGGCACCTCAAACTCACCGACGGTCGCCCCGGTAATGTCGGCCACCGCGGCACGGATCCGATCCGGCGTGACATCGAGCCCTGCGGCGAAAGCGGCCCGTGCATCGACCGCGTACAACTGGGCGCTGGGTCCGGGCCGCCCTTCCGTTGTCCCGGTGGCGACGACAAGTCCGGCAGCTTGCAGCCGTGCGAGCAGCTGGGACGCGGTGGGCTTGGACAGGCCTGGAGTACCGGGTGTGGTTTCGGCCACGGATGCACCTGCCCTCTCGGCTGTAAGTTCCCGCATCGGTGCTTTCCCGTGATTGTTAGGAAAGTTTCCTATCGATGTGGAAGGAAGCTAAACCGCAGGTCCGGCGGTCGTCAATGGCCAGCCCGATACAGGCAACCAAAGCGTTACCTGTGAGGGGGGTCGGGTCGCCGGGAGCAGGGAAGGGTGCCTGCCGCCGAACTCGCCCTCGCCATGGCGGCCTCCGCCGACGAGCCGGCGGACGCGGTTGGAGACGTACGAAAGGCGCTGCACGAGTGCGTGCTGCCACTGACCCAGAGCGGCCCGACATGACAGGCGCACCGATGTTGCCGATCGCCCTGGTGTCCGTCGTGGCGTACATCGGGTCCTTCCACAGCTGGTGGCTGTTGCTGGACCTGCGGTCGGTGGGCTGATCTTCGGGATCGGACATGGCGTACGGGCGGGCGGACAGATGAGGAGGGCAGCCCTCTGGGCCGGCCGGCACCTTGTCGCGCCGCAAGGAGTTGCAGGGGTTCGTGATGCAGGCAGTACTGATCGAACACGACCGGACGGTCCCCATCCCGATGGATCAGGATGTCTGGTCGAGAGAGGAGACAGAGACCCCCTGCACCGATGCGGCACAGTTCGCCGGGAACGGAGCGTTCGTTCAGCTTGCTTTCGCAGCACGCTCCGTCGTGAGGCCGCCTCATCAATTTCTCACGATCTAGTCGGCACCCTGACGGCATGAAGAGCAAACTCTGGCGCTGGAATGCCGCTGATCTGCGGCAGTCCTCCGAGCCCACGCGATCCCGACGCTCCGTCACGACCGCCGCAGCAGCGGTGCTGCTGATGACTCTCACCCCGCTCGCCACCGCATGTTCCGGCTCAGGATCGGACACGAGTCATGGGCAGGTCCGAGCCACCGCTGCAGCAGCGGCCCTGTACGAGGACAATCTCGTTCCTGAGCAGGGAGCGCTTCTCGGTCACTACTACGGTGCGGGCTCGATGGCCGAGACCGACGCCCGCATAGGACGAAAGCCGGCTGTCCACCTCACCTACTACAACTGGGAGGACGACTGGGCGGGCTCCTCGGCCACGCGCGAAGATTTCGCCGAAGGCCGCATCCCGCTGGTCAACTGGGAGCCGTTCGACGTCGACTTCGACAACATCATCAACGGAAGCCTGGACTCGACGATCGAGGAGCGCGCCGACGGGGCCAAGGCACTCGGGAAGGAATTCTTCCTCGACTTCGCGGCGGAGATGAACGAAGAGGAAGGATGGGGCGGACACGATCCGGAGAAGTACGTCGCCGCGTACCGCCACATCCATGACATCTTCGTGGAGCGAGGCGCCACGAACGTCGTCTGGGCGTGGTGCCCGAACGTCACCGACAGCCCCGACGCCCCGCCGGTGATGGACTACTATCCAGGCGATGAATACGTCGACTGGACGGGTGTCGACGGATACAACTGGGGAACGTCCGATCCGGACTTCCAGTGGCAGAGCTTCGAGGAAGTCTTCCGCGACATCTATGCCAAGCTCGCCGAGAAGGGCAAGCCCATCATCATCGGTGAAATGGCCTCCGACGAGGTGGGGGGCAGCAAGGCATCATGGATCGATGGCATCGTCCCGACCCTGAAGACTGAGTTTCCGCTGATCAAGGCGGTCGTCTGGTTCGACGTCGACAAGGAACGCCACTGGCAGATCAACTCCTCGCCGTCGTCGCTGAAGGCCTACGCGCGCATGGCGAGCGACCCGTACATGAATCCGTGACCTGACTCGACGTCGAGAGCCCGGTGCGCTTAGCAGTGCACGCCGGGTTCGGGAGGCGATCCGGAGAAATGGGCTGGCCGTGAGGCCAGTACCGCGTTCCGGGTCGCCTTCACTCACTGATCGTCTTTCCAGGCGGCGATCCTTGCCTCTTCCCGCTCGGTGGCCTTTGCGGGAGTGGGCCTGCACGCTCCAGCGCACAGGACCTCCCCTGGCACCACCGGCCGCATCGGCATCGGTGCCGTCCCCAACGGCAACGTCGGTCTCCAAGACCAAAACTGGTTCTTGGAGACCGACGGCACTCCAGCCCCGAGATCAGGCGTCCCGGGAGCCGGGGAGCGGGGAAGTGATCAGCTGGCGGTCAGGGAGAAGGCCAGCAGGGCACCCGAGGTGAAGTCGATGGCCGACTCCACGGTCTGCCAGGCGCCCGCCTTGTCGACGTACTGGGCGTTGTGGCCGTCGAAATTGCTCCAGGGGACATTGCCCGGCGAGGTCGCCTCGCAGGGCTTGGTGTTGTCGAACAGGGCGAAGGACTGAGCCAGCCTTTCGGTCGAGTTGGGTCCGTTGACCACAGCGCCGCGCAGGATGTTGCCCGTGCCGTCCAGGCTCCCCGCCAGGTTGGCGACCGCGTGCACCGGGCAGTGCGGGAAGACCTGGCCCGCACCGATCATGAACGAGGTACCCCAGGAGTTGGCGCCGAGAACCCAGCTGCGCTGCTGCGTGGCGAAGGCGTCGTAGCTGTGGTCACCCGTCGCCTTGGAGTAGAGCCTGGCGGTGGTGATGGCTCCGAATGTATTCGGAACGGCGTCGAAGTCGTTGTAGATCGAGCCCGCCCCGAAGGGGTCGCTGCTGGCACGCGAGACGCCCGCGGCGAGCTGGCGGCGCAGGTCGTCCTTGAGGTTCGCCGGGCTGACGCCGCCCGCGCTGGACCCGTTGAGGACGGTGAGCAGGTCGTAGTGCGCCAGGGCACTGACATCGCCGATGCCGAGGGTCATCTTGTCGGTGGAGTTCAGGTAGGACTTTGCCCAGTCCGCCGCGTACCCCTTGAACTCGCCGGCCCGGCTGTCGCCGAGCTGCTGGGCCGCGAGAGCCATCTCGGTCGCCGCGAACTCCAGGTCGTCGTACCAGCTCTTCTCGGGGTAGTAGGTCTTCGGGTAGGCGGTGAACAGCTGCCCGGTGTGGTTTTGGTCGGCGTGGTTGTAGACGTCTGCCGCCTTGTCCAGCCACTCTGCGGCCTTCGCGGGGTCCGACCGGTAGGCGTTCTGCGCGGCCAGCGCGAATGCCGCGGCCACCTTGCCCGCCAGGTTGGGGCTGATCTTCCCGCCCGGCGCCGCCGCGCGGAGCAGCGGCCTGTACTTGACCAGGTAGTCCGGCTCACCCGGCTGCACGTTGAGCGCGTCGTCGGCCTCGGGCAGCCGCCACGAGTCGTGGTCGCCCTTGATGGTCTCGTAGTTGCCGATGCCGATGCCGACCTGACCGTAGAGGGTCTTGCTGTTGCCGTCCCACATCTTGTTCAGCCAGTCCACACCGTGCTGGGCCTCGGCGGACATGCCGTCGATGTCCCCCACGTTCCGCTCGCCGAGCAGCAGCTCCGCGGTCGAGTAGGCCGTGGTGTGAGTGAACTTGAGGTAGTCTCCGGCGTCGAACCAGCCGCCGGAGACATCTCTGGGGCCGCCGTTGGCGGCGGTCAGGGGTGCGGCGAGAATGTCATAGGTTTCGCCGGTCTCGTCGTCGATCACCTCTTGGTACTGCGGGTCGTCGTAGACCGTGGCGCTCTGGTCGGCGAGGTGAGAGGGCTGACGGTTCATCACCGACGAGTTGACGTCGGCGCCGTCACGCTGCCCCTGGAAGTAGCGGATGTTGTCCTTGATCAGCGGATCCATGAGGTTCCGGGCGGTGGCGACCTTGAACGCGGGGGACGTGCCGCTGGCAGATCCGGTCAGTTCCACATGATACGTGCCGGGGGTGTTGACCGACGTCAGGTCAATCGCGTGGACGGAGTCGTAGGCAGTGTTCCAGCTCCCGGTGGAGGCGCTGAGGCCGCCGGTGGCCACCGTGGTCCCGTTCCCGTCGACGACCCTGAAGCCGGCATCCGACAGGCTGCTGCTCTTGCCCATGACAAAGGCCTGCTTGGTCTCGCCGACGATGTAGCCGACCTGGTTGACCCGGACCTCAGCCTGGCTGGTGACCGCATTCGCGGGTGGTGCGAGGACCACGGCCGTGCTGGCCATGGCGACGGTGGTGGCCAGCAGGGTGGCTGAGCGCAGGCGGCGGGAGGTCCGCCGGGCGCTGGATGGGGGCTGCGCTCCGTGCAGACCCGGGCTGAGGGGCATGCTCATGTGGGTGAGTACTCCTTGATCGAGGGTGGAGAGCGGGGCGATCCCGCGAGGAAGCCCGGGTACAGGCCCCGGGTCTGCCAGGTCGGTCGGACGCCGCGCCGTTCGGTGGCGTGGCGTTCGTCGTCCCGGTTGGCCCAGACGTTGGGTTGCCGGCGACAGGCCCGTTGGAGGGGAGCACGTCTGGGAGTGGGCACCGGGTTCAATGCCGTACCGACGAGGGGTGAGACAGGGTCGAGCGAGTTGTGCCTACCTATTGCGGCGGCAGACTGTGACAGCGGCCCCCACCCGGTCTGGGCGGCGAGTGCACCACCGTCGGCAGCACTGATCCCTGGGACGATTCGACGGGTCCTGCCGTATCCCGAGCTCCGGCGACCGCATGGCAGACGGCCGCCGGGGACCCGGGATGGCGCGAAACCGACCAGGTGAGATGCAGCGATGGCTGCGATTGACAATCCCAAAGAGAAAGAAAGGAAACTTTCCTAACTATGGGAGGGACCGTAAAGGGCGGGTAGCGAGCAGGTCAAGAGGCCAGGGGCGGGAATGTTCCAGTGGTCGGTCTGCGCAACATTGCGTAGACGGTGGGGATCCTCGGACATCGACCGGCGGCCGAGGATGTGAGCCCAGCCCAATTCCAGCCAAGTCCCGGCATCAGGCCACAGAACTGCGGCCTCCCCGACCAGCGCCGCAGGTCCCCGAATGAAGGCGCAGCAGACGCAGTTGCCCACCGCTGCGTCTGTCTCGGTCTGCTCTGCACTGCGGGTGGACGGTCTTCAGGAGTCTGTCCGCGTCATCGCGGCTCCGCCCGGGTCGGCCGATTGGTAACGCTTCCACAGACGGGGCCCCGCACCATTGACACACCATCTTCCAGGGCCGTACGTTTCGGGCGGCAAGTTAGGAAGCTTTCCTAACAATAACTTTGTGCCAGCTGTATCACGTGAGAAGGGAAGGGCCTGAGCCATGGCCAGCACGCCCGGATGAGTCAAACAAGTGGCTCTTAGGGGGCGTTTGAAGTAGGCAGATTGCCCTTGATGCCCTAGTGAGTTCCTCGATAGGTAGGGGTGGTCTCGTCCGTTATGCGCTTGGTGAGGTTGTCGACCGAGGCGATGTGGATCATGGCTTCGGAGCTGGCGGTGAGGGTCTCGTAGTCGCGGGCAAGGCGGCGATACATCATGATCCAACCGATGCTCCGCTCGACCACCCAGCGTCTCCCACCTACATCGATCCCCAGCTCGAAGACGTGAAGATGGACTGGAAGGTGGCCAGTTCCTGCGACGACCAGTGCATTCAGACCCCGCCGAAATGGACGGACGACAACGGGACCGACACCGGCGGCTCGGCCTACTGGGTGACCCAGACGTCTTCGCAGTACGACCGCAGGTGGGGCACGGTACTGACGAAGTGGGTCGGTTCCGGCAAGAAGCAGATCGACCTCGGCTGGGAGGTGACGGCCAAGGTGGGAGCCGGCGGAAATGACGCCACCGCCAACTTCGGCACCTCCGGTGACACCCGAGTGCGGGAACTGGCCCCCCGCTGCGACACTCTCGTTGCCGGTGCCAAGCCCGGCTGCACGCTGCCCTACTTCCACCCGACGTTCACCGTCGACACCAACCTGTACCCAGCCGCCGGCGCGTACTACTGGCTGATGCAGGAACGCCTTCCCGACCACGCAGGCGCACGTCGTTGGGATTCCCTGCTGCACTACCTGGGTCCCGACACGACGGTGAAGAACTCCGCCGGCGACCCATGGACAACGGACGACAGCCGCAAGGTCGTCTGTCCCACGTCGTGGAAGAAACACACGGCGGACAGCTCCGTCGGCGCCACCGACTGCGACGAATACGCCATGGCGTCCACCCATGAATCGGGCGGGTTCCCCGGCGGGGTCAACCAGGTCTCCGGCGGAGACCAGTGCGCCCAGTACTTCACGGACCGCATGACCAACGGGAACACCGAGTTCGGTCTCTTCGCCGACACCCGTACGGCCACGCGCGGCCCGTCGGGCAACGAACGCTGTGGCAGGGCCGCAATCAACTCCACCCAGAACGAGAAAGCGTTCAGCAAACTCCCTGTCGCCAGATGGCGCCTGCTCGACAACGATGGATACTTCGTCAACCTCCCCGGCTACGCCCACTGCCAGGGCGCGGACAAAACCTGCACCTGGAAGAAGATCGGATAGCCGGTAAACGCGAGAAGGGGCCCGTCGTGGGCCCCTTCCTCGCGTTGCGGCCGCTCACGCCAGCGGACGCCACCGACGCTGCTCGTCCTCATCCAGGGAACTGTCCAGCCACACGAGTCGGCCGTCCAGCAGACCAGGCGTCCCCCCGGTGGCGAGCGCCGGAGTCTCCAAGCTGTCCGCGATCTCTTCGAGGTAGGTCACCAGGGAGTGCTGCGGCTTGGTGCCGTCCGGCAAGAGGTACTCGTACTTCGACCAGTGCCACATCAGCCTCGACGCACTGTCGAGATATGTGCCCAGAACGGTGTCCTCCTCACCGAAGGAGAAGACGGGAATCCATGGCCGCTGCCATACGACGATGTCCTCTTCACCCGGGACACCAGGGGTCGCGTATTCCTGCTCCGTCTCCGCCTGGAACTCCATCTTGCGCCGGTACACCTCTATGACGTCGTCCAGACGCATCAGGGAGCGGTTATCGAGCCAGAAGCCGCCGCCGTTGACGTTCCCGCCCGAGACGAGCCCCCACAGCGTCCGAAGCTCCGTCGGCGCGGCGAACCCCAACGCCGCCTCCACCGCTGCAATCTCCTCTGCGCTCGCGCCCGGACCCAGGGCCGCATGCGTCACGGGCGCATGCTCACGAAGACACGCCTCGATCCGCTGCCATGCGTCCGTGACTTGCCGTGCCGTTATCTCCTCGGTCATGGCGGCAGCGTAGCGGGACAGACTGGCCCGTCGCCCAGCTCTCCGTGCACGTCCCGACCAAGCCTGGACATCCTCAGAGAGATCTTCCACAAGCCGTCCGCCGGCGGCCTGGGCCTGGGCGCGGACGACTTGCAGAGCGGCTCGGCTGGCCCCACTCCAAGATCTACAAGCTGGAGGGTGGACGGCAGACCGCGACGTCGGAGGACCTGCGCGCGTGGGCCGCCGGGGTCGGCCGCCCCGACGTCTACGACGAACTCGAAGGCCGGCTCAAGGCCTTCGAGTCCCACATCCGATCACGGCGCCGCCAGCTTGCTGCCGGCCATCGGCCCGTACAGGACAGCTGGAACCTCGAGGTGTCGCGGACCCGGGTCATCCGCGCCTGGGAAGAGGCGGTCATCCCCGGCATGCTCCAGACTGCCGACTACGCGCGATCCATCTTCCTCCGGTACGCGACCCTGCACGGGACAGCACGCGACACCGAGGAGGCCCTCCGGTCCCGGATGCGCCGCCAGGAGTGGCTGTACGAGGCAGGCCGCCAGTTCCATGCCCCGGTCTGGGAGGCAGCGCTGCATGCCTTGGTGTGCCCGCCACCCGTCCTCGCGGCCCAACTCGACCGGCTAACGGGAATGGTGGGCATGGATACCGTGGAGATCGGCATCATTCCGCTCAGCACCTTCCTCAAGATCCCCACGGCCAACGTATTCTGGGTCCTCGACGACCGGCTCGTCATCACCGAGGACTGGCATGCCGAGCTGTGGCTCGACGACACCGACGCGTGGCCACCTACCTGCGCATCTGGGAGATGCTGCAGGAGTCACCCGTGTGGAGCGGACGCCCAAAACGTGATCACCCAAGTGCGGCGAGCGGTCCGTCCACGCTGATTGGGGCTCAGCGGACCGGGAGAGGCTGCGGTCCGTGGCCACCAGCAGGTGAGCACTACCACACGCGGAACCACAGTGAGTTCTGGTGTCAGACCGGGCCCTTGCTGGTCGGCCGGGAGGCCTGACTGCTGATGGGATGGCGTGCCTGCCGAGCAACACCCTCGACGGCTTCATAGCGGGCACCGGCCTGTCTCTCGACGAACCAGCGCCACCTTGACGAGCCGCAGTCAGTAAAAAAGCTCAGAGCTTGCGGGTGATGAGACGCTTGCCGTCCTGCGCGGCGACGATGAGGTTCCACGCGGTGGCCTTGTCACCGTCGTCGCCGTCCCACCAGGTCGCGAATGCGTCGGCCAGCCGCCTCACCTCGGCCTTGGTGCTCTTGCCGGTATAGGTGGTGGAGACTTCGACGTCGTAGTCCCGGTCACCGAGGTGGATGAGGACCACCTGGCCGACCTCCCGGGCAGGCTGCTTGAACCCGTTCGTGTCGGCCCAGGACCGGAACTGGGCCAGGAGGTCCGGATCGGCTTCGCGACGTGTCACTGGCCTGACGGGCGGATGAGGGTCCTTGCCCGTTCCCACGCCTTGCTTGCAGCCCAGTACCCAGGCGCCGCGGTCCTTCTCGACGACGTTCTGCGGCTCGGCCGTGAGGGACCGGCGGACGCAGCCTCCCCACACCACTTCGCGGACCGCGGAGCCCTTGCCGCCGTCCTTGAAGATCCGTCTGCCTTCACGCCATCCGGCGTCGTAGGCCGCTTCGTAGCCGTGCTCGGCGGAGGCACGGGTCGCGGGTGACTCCGGCTCGGCACTGCTGCCACTGCCCCCGCTGCCGCAGGACACGGTGATCAGGCCGAGTACGGCCGCCACGACAGTGAGCCTGATCGGCCGTGCTTGTGCGGGTACGTGCATGCCCCGTTTCCCCTCTCAACGCCCTTGACGGTCCAACCGTTTAGAGCGTCCTTGCGGTCCTTTGGTTGCTTCATGGAATCGCCTTTACGTTCGCGAGTGGGTGTGGGTAGGGTCCAAGATCGCAATGGACCGGGCCGAACTGACCACACGGCTCGTAAACGCCTGTATACAGGGGGAAATTTGAGGCTGAGACACAGCCTGGCCGCTGCCACGGCGATAGCGGCCACTTTCATCTCGACATCCGCGTGGGCCGATTCCACACCTGCGCCGGTGACAGCGTCACCGAGCAGCTCACGGCTGAGCCCGTCACCATCCGCCTCGCCGTCGGAGGAGGCGACACCGACCGCTCCGGACGGGCCGGCCTCGCCGCCTTCGACGAGTGCGGGCGCGACCACAGCTCCGCGCTCTCCGTCCGGCCCGCCGGCCACGCCCAGCACATCGCCGAGCGCGAGCACCCCGGGCGACACGACACCGGCGACGGAACTCGAGAAGTTCTGGACCCCGGAGCGCATGGCACAGGCCGTCCCGGTCGACGAAGATCAGCCTCTGCCGGGACAGACGGCCGGTGCCCGCCGCGGCAAGGCCGTCGCCCGGACCTCGCCCTCACACACGTTCGAGGGCATCAAGGAGGTGGGCACCTTCTTCTGGCAGGACAGCGACCTGAAGTACCGGTTCTGCGCCGGAACCGTCGTCCCCTCCCCGGGCAAGGACCTGGTGCTGACCGCGGCGCACTGCTTCGACACCACCGACCAGCACAAGAAGCTCGTGTTCGTGCCCAAGCACCACCGGGCCGACCCCAAGCCGTACGGACTCTTCCCGATCAACGTCGGAGAGATCTACGCCGACCCCCGCTACCTGCGCAAGGGTGGTGACCATGACTACACGGACCTGGACTTCGCCCTGCTGAAGACCGAGCCCCGCTCGGATGGGAAAAAGCTCCAGGACGTGGTGGGAGCGATCCCGATCGGCTACGGCACGGGCTTCGACCATCCCAAGACCAGGGTCATCGGCTACCCCTGGCTGCCGGACGACGACGGCAAGTACAAGCCCCATCAGGACCCGCTCGATTGCACGTCGCCGATGAAGAAGTTCACCACTGCCAGTTCCGGCGACTGGAAGGGCGGCACGTTCTCCCAGATCGACTGCGACGGCTATGTACGCGGAACTTCGGGCGGCCCCTTCATCATCGGCGGCGACCACCCGCAGGTAATCGGCGTGACGGGTGGCTGGCAGACCGGCGGACACAGCGACGACACGTCGTACTCCTCATACTTCGACAGCGACCTCAAGCGGATCTACGACGCTGCGGTGGCGGGTAAGATGCCGGCCCCCATCGTGCTGCCGGCCGCGTCGACGTGGAAGCACGCCAAGGACATCGCCTCCGGCTATTTCGCCCTCAACGGGGCAGTCTCGGATGACCGCATGGACATGTTCGTCTTGTGGTCGGACGGCGAGCTGACGATCTACCGCGGTGCGGACAAGGGCCTGAACTACTTCGACAAGGAGATCAGGGTCCAGAAGCCGAACAAGCTGTGGGCGGAACACGCCAAGCAGGTGGTGGCCGGCGACTTCACCGGTGACAACGGTTCCGACCTGCTCGTGCTCTGGTCGGACGGAGAGGTCACGCTGTACCCGTCGGTGGACGAGAAGGGCTTCCACGGCGAGAAGCAGATCGTCGCACCGAACGGGACGTGGAAGCATGCAGAGGCGATGACCGCCGGCCGTTATGGCGGCAACAAGTGGCAGGACGACCTCGTCGTGCGCTGGTCCGACGGCGAATTGACGGTGTACCAGAACACGGGGACGAGCCTTGGCAAGGAGATCAAGGTTGTCAACCCGAACAAGCTGTGGACCCACGCGGTCGAGATCGGTTCCGGTGACTACACCCAGAACGACACCTGGGACCTCGTGGTGCGCTGGTCGGACGGTGAACTCACGCTGTATGACGACTTCACCGGCACCGGTGACACCTGGGGCGAGCACAAGTGGAAGGCCCCGAACGACCTGTGGGAGCACGCCATGCTCGTCACGGGCGGCGACTTCAGCGACAACCCGTGGCCGGACGACACGATCGTGCGCTGGTCCGACGGTGAGCTGAGCCTGTACACCGAGGGCAACGGCTCAGACATCGGCAAGGAAAACGCCCTCGTCAAACCCTAGGATGCGACGCTGAGCCGCAGTATCTCGCGGCACACCCCGTACGGGGTGTGCCGCAGGGTACCCGTTCCCGCACGGCATTCCCTCCAGGTGCGTGCTGTCGGAGTGCGAGCACATCGTGCCTCGGCCGTAGTCCGCGGGGCTGATGGACTGAGCCCGGGGGCACCGGGGTGCGGTGGACAGTGATCGTCCGGCCCGGCTGAATCTTCGGGCTGCGGGCACGTTCGAGTCGTCGAGCGGACAGCTGTCCAACCGCGACAGGTAGAGGACGGCGTTCTCGTTCCTCAGGTGTCACCGTTTGCGTCGGATTTGCACGGATGATGCGCACGCCCCCGGAGTTGTTGTTTGAGGGAGCCGTTCTGGCGTTGCCATCGCCGCCCATTGCACCAGGAGGTTCGATGCGTTCTGCTCGGTTGTCCCGGGCTGCTCTGTTCACCGTGCTGCTCCTCACCGTCGGGACCGCCTGCACGAGCTCCGACGCTCGCCCCGACGAAGCCGCCAGACCTGGTGCGGCTTCGGCAGGGGACGCCCTGTTTCCCGCGCTGGGCAACCGCGGCTACGACGTCGCGCATTACGCGTTGACACTCGACTACGTTCCGGAGACCAACCAGCTGGCCGGCACCGCGGTGATCACAGCACGAGCCCAACAACCCCTGAGCCGCTTCTCCCTCGACCTCGCGGGCCTGAGCGTGCGCGACGCGAGCATCGACGGAGCCGACGCCGAGGCAAGCAGCAAGAAGAACAAGCTCACCCTCACGCCCGCTCATCCGCTCAAGACCGGCGCGACCTTCACGACCACCATCCACTACTCCGGCACCCCGAAGATGATCACTGATGCGGACGACGGCGTGGAGGGCTGGATCGAAACCGACGACGGCGCGACGGCGCTCGGAGAACCGACAGGCTCGATGGCCTGGTTTCCCGGCAACCACCATCCGTCCGACAAAGCTCGGTACGACATCACCATCACCGTCCCCAAGGGCTACACAGCCGTCAGCAACGGCGAGCTGACCGGAATGTGGGACAAGGGAGGGCGTACGACGTCGCGTTGGCATATGGGTGATCCGATGGCCAGCTACGTCGCAACCGTCGTAGTGGGCAGCTTCGACATATCCACCACGACCACTACGCAGGGGCTTCCGGTATACATCGCCATCGACCCAGACGAGGTCGAGGACTCCCCCGACATGACCGAGCTGATCCCCGAGATCATCGACTGGGCAAGCAGCCGGTTCGGCCGCTACCCCTTTGCCAGCACCGGGGCGATCGTCGACCATCTCCCCGATCTCGAGTATGCGCTGGAGACCCAGACCAAGCCGTACTTCGAGAAGGCCCCCGATGAAACGCTGGTCGTGCACGAACTTGCCCATCAATGGTTCGGGAACTCCGTCACCCCGCACTCCTGGCAAGACATGTGGCTCAACGAAGGGTTCGCCACCTACGCCGAATGGCTCTGGCAGGAAGACCAAGGCGACACGACCGCCGACAAGATCTTCGACGCCTTCTACGACGGCACCCACCCCGAAAGCAAGGGGATCTGGGACTTCCCGCCAGCGCAACCCCCAAGTGCCAAGCACGTGTCCGACTCTCCCGTCTACGGACGTGGGGCCATGACCCTCCACCGTCTCCGCAAAACAGTCGGCGACAATATCTTCTTCACCATCTTGAAGACGTGGACCACCCAACACCGACACGGCAACGCCCAGACTACCCAGTTCATCAAGCTGTGCGAGAAAGAGTCTGGCATGGATCTGACTGAACTGTTCGACACCTGGCTCTATAGCAAGGGAAAGCCGACTCTCGCATAGCCGTTTCAACGATTAGACGGTTGAACGGGCCTTTTGGAGTGCTCCGAGTTCCTCGGGTCCGCTAGTTCGACATGCCAAATTCCGCAACGCACCCCTCGGAGATTTTCGAGAAATCTCCTTGCTTGCGAGACTTGAGAATGATTGGGTCAACTTGGCACCCCGCCACCACGACCGATGGGTTACAGGATTACATTCCACGTAATCCGAGGATGAAAGCGAGAAAATATGCGTTCTCTCAGGATGGCCATTGTTGCCAGTTTCACCGGAGTGGCATTGGCGTCGGGAACGCTCGCAGCAACATCGGCGGAGGCGATGTCCGTAACGATCACCACAGCGGCGGCAGCCAGCGGAGGCTGTACAACGTGGACGAGCGACTCCGGCCAGACCGGAAACGCCAAATGCACTGGCGGCTCTGCCACCAGCACGCACCGCGCAGTCGTCACCTGCATGAGTCGATACGGCGGCGGCGTCAAGTGGGAGATCACCGGTCCCTGGAAACCCCGCGGGCGGACCTCGTCTGCAACCTGCTCCGTTAACCACGCGGCTATGGTGTACTCCCTCAGCCATGAACACTCGCACCACGGCTGAGGCGTCTTGGCAAGACGACGAACGTGGGCCGCGTTGAGGAATGGAAGCACCTGACTTGACTCTGTCGGGGATCTTGGAGTTGCCGAGGTCAGGTGCCAGGGTTCGCCAGGACTTCGGCCGGGGGATCTCGCGCTGGTCGAGGTAGTTCTGGAAGGCAGTCGGCTGGCGGGGCGTGGGTGTTTCCTCGGTCTACGTCAGTCCACTGAGGCGCTCGATGTTGACGGCGATGGCGGTCAGGACGTGCTGGATGTGGGCCTTTCCCTGTCCTCGGTAGCGGCAGCGTCGCATGCCGTGTCGGTGGGCGAACTCGCTGATGGTTCCCTCCACTCCGGAGCGCACCGCCTAGCGGGTCTTCCACTCGGGTGTCTGCTGCTCGGTGCGGACGCGGAGTTGCAGGTCGCGGAGTTCTCGTGGGGGAAATCCCACGGTCCGGGTGCTTTCGCGGGAGGCGCTACAGTGATACGCGCCGGGGACACCACAACGCTCGTATCCCTCGACGACTGGTACGGCGGGCACATCTTGGCCCCCGTGGACACCCAGATCATCGAGGCAGCAACCGGCTCGTCGCTTGGCGGGGCGGGGAGCCCCGCGCCGTCAAGCCCTTCACGTCAGGCGATGAGCGCACCGAGGTCGCGACAGCTCACGCCCGAGCGCTGATGGGCTGTCAGCCGGCGTACTGCTTGTCATCAGCAGTGCCGTTCGAGAGCTGACGGGACTGCCGCGCCCCGACTCGGACGAGGACGAGCGTAGCGGTCACGGCGAGGAAGACGAGGGCGGCGCCCGAAAGCAGGAAGGCACCCTGGACTCCGGTGAGGGCGATGGCGGTCGAGGCCACAAAGGGGGAGACCGCCAGGGCTCCCGCTACCCCGGCCTCCCACAGGCCCAGCACCTTCGCCAGATGGTGGCTCGGTATGCGCTGCTGCACCAGTGCAATCAGCGGAATGTCCGTGAGGGCCGAGGCCAGCCCGGTGGCGATCAGAAGAACCGCTGCCACGGCAGTGGAGGTGACCGTTCCCAGCGGGGCGCGGAAGATTCCGAGCGCAGCCCAGGCCAGCACCGCGGCCAGGGCGAGCCGACGAATGCGCAGGCCGGCAAGGAGGAAGGCGCCCACCACCTCGGCGACCCCGGCGACGCCCAGCAGCAGACCGTACTGGCCGCCCTGCCCCACGACGGCGACCAGCCCGACAGTCAGGAATCCACTGGTCAAGGCGAGGGCGAGCACGAAGGTCACGATGACCACCAGCACGTCGGGGGCGGCACGTACGGCCCTGAGCCCGGCTGCGAGATCGGACCACAGCCCCGACTGGCTGCCGGTCGAGGCGGGGCGTGTCACGCGGATGGCTGCCACGGCACCCGCCGAGGCCACGAACGTCAGCCCATTGATCACCAGTGCCCACTGCAGCGAACCATAGGCCAGCAGCGGCGCAAGCGTGAGTGGACCGACGAAGAAGGCGGCTCTGAAGGCGACCTGGAGAAAGCCGTTGGCCTGCTGGAGGCGGTCGGCGGACACGATCTGCGTCACGATGGCGTTGCGCGCCGGAGCGAACGGGGCGCCGATCAGCGCCAGGATCGCCGTGGTCGCCACCAGTACCGGCAGGTTCAGCAGGTCAATGCAGAGCAGTACCGAGGCCACCACCACCACGGCGACCCGGGCCAGGTCACTGGCGATCATCAGCTTGCGGCGGTCGCGCCGGTCGGCGTACGAGGCGACCACGAACGTGGCCACGAACGCGGGTGCGAACGCGGACACGCTGACCAGAGCGACGGCCGTCGGATCCTTCGTCAGTGACCAGGCCAGCCAGGCGGTCGCGGCGGTGTACAGGCCATCGCCGAAGCGTGAGACGCCCTGGCCGACGAAGAGAAGCAGGAAGTTGCGGTCCCTCAGCAGTGACATGCGGCCACTGTCGGACCTCCTCGGATGCCCGATCCACTTATTAGGCAGATGGCTAATCAGTGCCCGTCGGTGCTGTTCAGGAAGCTCTCCAGGCTGGGGGCGAGGCCCGTCACCTGCCCGGGCACGAGCCGGTACAGGACGTAGTAGCCCTCGCGGCGGCGTTCGAGCAGGCCCGCGTCCGCCAGCACGCGCAGATGCTTGGACAGGGCGGCCTCGCTGACGCCGACGAGCGGGGCCAACTCCTGTGTGCTGCGCGGGTGTTCGGCGATCAGCCGCAGGGCGCGCAGCCGGGTGTCGTCGGCGAGCGCCCGGAGCGTGCCGACGAGTTGGGTCGGTGGAATCCTCGGGCGGGCTTCCCGGGCGATCGAGGATACGGGGAAGACGAGTCCGAGGGGCCACGGACTGTCGCAGTTGACGCGTACGTGCGGCCACACGTAGGCGCTGGGGGCGAGTACGAGTGTGTCGTCCGGGCCGATGGCGACCTCGTGGTCGTGAGGTCGCTCCAGCCAGAAGCGTTCGGCCTGTGGATCGCTGCGTACCTCAGGCCACAGGCCGCGGAGCATCCCGTACAGTCCGCGCTGCTCGATCTGGTGCCCGGCCTCGCTCACCCCGGCGGCCAGTTCGGGTTCGAGCCGCGCCCATTCCTCCTCGAACGCCTCCCGCCAGTAGTGCTCCAGCATGCTAAGGAACCGTTCGAGCAGCGCGCGGGGGTCGTCGAGGAGCATCGCGGCCATGGCCTCGTCGCTTTCCCGAGCGACTCGCTCGCGCAGCAGGCGGCGTACGTCCGGTTCGTCCAGAACGTTCGGATGCCTGCCTGCGTCGTCGCCCGGCCACGGGGTGAGCAGCGGGACGGCGAACTCCAGACGGACCAGGTCGGGATTCGCTGCGCGCAGGCGGGTCAGTTCACCCGCGAAGTCGGGCAGCCCGCCCGTCGGCTGCGGAAAGAGGAACTCGGGAAAGTACGAGCGCACCGCGTAGGAGAACGCCTCGATCTCCCGCTTCAGTGCCGGGGACAGCCTGCGCATCGCACGCACCCAGCCGTGCTGGACGGGGTGGTGCTTGGGCTCCACCAGCACATGGAGACTCAGTACGGCCTCCATCGCCGGCGAGTAGGCGAACCCCACCCGCTCCGCGCCGTCGGCAGGAAGCCGGAACGTGATCGTCATGACTCGTCATCCTCGCCGCCCAGCGCCCGCCGCGGGCACCGTACCGCGCGGATTGGTGAACTATTCAGCCACCCGAATCGATCACTACCCTCCGGCCAACTGTGACGCTCAGAGTGGCCACCCGAAGCACTCCTTACCTTGTTGGCGGGTTGATTCCGGTCCTTCGTACGATCGGGAGGCCCAGGGGCCTGGGTGTGGCTGAAAGCGCTCATGCCGTACGTGTGGCTTTGACTGATAGGCCACCCAGTGCCCCGCGACGACACGGCCACTCATTGGGATGAGCGAACAGAGATCGCTTCGTAAGGACACGTCGGCGTGGTCGTCTGCAGGGTCCAGAAGACCGAACGGCGAAGGGGGCTCGGGTGCCCGAGCTGTGGGCGGGAACGGATGCCGTCAAGGCCGCGCATCACTGCACGATGATCGACTCGGACGGCACCAGGCTGTTATCGCGCCGGGTCCTCAACAACGAATCCGAGCTGCTGGAACTGATCGGTGACGTCCTTGCGCTGGCCGAGGACCGTCCGGTGACCTGGGCAGTCGAATTGAACGCGGGCGGGGCCGCACTGCTGATCGCCCTGCTCACCAACCACGGTCAGCGCCTGCTCTACATTCCAGGCCGCACCGTGCACCACGCCTCCCGCAGCTACCGGGGCGATGGCAAGACCGACTGGGAGGATCCTCGTGGTCGCGGTGTTCTCTGGCTGGTCGGACTCAAAGACAGATCGGCTTCGTGCCTTGTTAGCGACGCGTCGACCGGCTGGAGGGCACCGCTTTGCGGTGCCGGTCGGGTGCGCTGTGGCCTGATAGGGGCATGAGGTATCCCATCGCAGTCTTGCCCGCGCTGCCTCGGCCGGCACCGCCTTCCTGTCAGCGCGATGCGAGGAGCGAGGGTGGACAAGGCCGGGGTGGTCGAGGCTGACGAGGTTCTGGTCACGGTGGGGATCGACACGCACGTGGATGTGCATGTCGCTGTGGCTCTGGACCAGTTCGGCCGCAAGCTGGATGGGATCAGTATCGCGACCACAGGTCACGGGCACCGCCGCCTGCTTGAGTGGGTCCGCGCACTGGGCACTCCTCACCGGTTCGGGGTGGAGGGCACAGGTGCCTACGGCGCTGGGCTGACCCGCTATCTGAGCCGTCAGGGCATGGACGTGGTGGAGGTCATCCGGCCGTCCCGTCAGACCCGACGACGGGCCGGCGGCAAGAACGACGCCATCGACGCCGAGGCAGCAGCCCGCGCGGTCCAGGCCGGCACTGTCATGGGCAAGGCCAAGTCCCAGGACGGCCCGGTCGAAATGTTCCGCACCCTGCGACTTGCCCGCCGATCCGCGATGAAGGCCCGTACACAGGCCGCCAACCAGCTCCACGCCGTCGTCGTCACGGCTCCGCAAGAACTGCGTGACCGCCTGCGCAAGCTGTCCCTGGCGGATCTGGTTGCCACAGCGGCCAGGTTCCGCCCCGGCAGCGTCACCTCGCTGGAGGCCGCTGCCAGACTCGCGCTGAAGAGCCTGGCAACCCGCTACCAGCAACTCACCCAGGAGATCACCGCGTTGGATCAGCAGATCGACCGGCTTGCCCACCAAGCCGCACCAGACCTGATGCAGATCAAGGGCGTCGGCTTCGACACCGCCGCAGCCCTGCTGGTGGCTGCTGGTGACAACCCTCAGCGTCTGCGGTCGGAAGCGTCCTTCGCGCACATGTGCGGCGTCGCCCCGATACCAGCCAGCTCTGGGAAGACCAACCGCAACCGCTTCAACAGAGGAGGCAACCGGGAAGCGAATCGAGCCCTCTACATGCTGGCCATCAACCGGCTCAGTTACGACCCCCGAGCACGGGCTTACGCCGCCCGCCGCACCGCCGAAGGCAAGACCAGATCCGAGATCGTCCGGTGCCTGAAGCGCTACCTCGCACGCGAGGTCTTCAAGGCTCTGATTAGTGCAAATAGCTCTGTCCCTCAGCCGCAACCAGGCCCTGCCGCTGCCCGCACCGCCTGACACAGGCGCATGATCGACTTGACCCATAGGAGCGTCTGCGTTCCGTTAGTGGTGATCACGTCGCAGTGGTGGAGGAGCCGGTCGAGGATGGCGGTGGCCAGGACCTCGTCGCCGAACACCTGTCCCCATTCACTGAAGGTCTTGTTCGAGGTCAGGATGATCGAGCCCTTTTCATACCGCTTTGAGATCACCTGGAACACCAGGTTCGCTTCTCCGCGTTCGAGGATCTCGTAGCCCACCTCGTCGACCACGAGGACGCCCGGCCGCAGGTAGGTGCCGAGCTTGTTGGCCAGACGCCCGGCTGCTTCGGCGGCCTTGAGGTTGCGGACCATGTCGTCGAGGCTGGTGAAGTAGACGGAGTAGCCGGCCCGGCAGGCCGCGACCGCGAGAGCGACGGCGATATGCGTCTTGCCCACCCCGGGCGGTCCCAGGAGAGCGGCGTTCGCCTTGGCCTCGACGAACGAGAGCGTCGCAAGGTCCTTGACCTTGCGGGAGTCGAGGTCGGGCTGGAAGGAGAAGTCGTACTCATCGAGCGTCTTGTGGGCGCGGGCGCCAGCGCCCCTCGAGCTACCCCCGCAGGCGCGGGGACGACGTCCGCCTTACGAGGACCCGCACAGCCTGTCCAGAGTGTTTGTAAGCACTTCTTTGGGCACCAGCGCACCAGCGTTTCGGGGCTCCACTGATGTACCAAGTTGATCTGGCTCCACCGGTATGACAAGACAGTTCAGGCCAGGGTCAGGAGGGCCTGTGCATCGCATCTTGCGGGACTGGACGGTGTTCGGTCGCCGGGCCCTCAACACCGCGCCGGAAGTCGCCCCGGTCGGGCCAGGTCAGAGGAGCTGGAGCACCTCGGCCAGCGCGCCGGGACGCTGGTCAACGGGCAACGGATCGACTAGGTGGACCCGGCACCCCAGCGTGGCAGCGCCGACGTCCGCAACAGGCTCGTCTCCCACCATGAGTGCATCGCCGGGTGCCACTCCGAGCTTGTCGCACGCCATCTGGAAGATCCGGGGATCGGGCTTCTTCACCCCGCGCTCGAAGGAGAGGAAGTAGGCGTCCACGAGGGCATCGACACCGTGGTCGCGGAAGACAGGGCGCATGTCCCAGCCGATGTTGCTGACGACAGCGACCGGGATGCCTCGCGCGCGCAGGGCGCGGAGGGTTTCCTCGGTGTCGGGATAAGGGAGCCATGCCCCGGACACTTGGGATCGTTCATACAGGGCCTCGGCCAGGTCAGCCGCAGGCAGCTTCGCTTCCCGGGTAAGGGCTGTGAAAGCAGCCCGGTGTCGTTCGGCGGTCAGATCGCGCTCCCGCCACAGTGCCTCCAGATGGGGCGGCACTGTGCGCGGAGGAACCCCCTCCGGGCTGAGCCCCGAACTCTTCCAGCCGGCTGACGCACGCGTCGAGTTCACTCTCGGGCACGTCCAGACCGGCCTTCGTTGCCACCGCGCGCAGCCACTGCGCGGCCGATTCGATCCGGAAGAGGGTCCCGGAGAAGTCGAACATCACACCCTTGATCATGCAGCCGATCCTGGCGGCGCCGATGAGCCGGCCGCAAGCCCAAGGCGATCACTGGCCGCACCATCGCGGCCAGTGGAACCACCCGATCGACGTGGGGCCAAATCACCGTGCTACAGGGGCGTGAATCACACCAACGCGCGCCCCCTGCGACCCGCCGCTGGGGCCAGAACAACTCCGTGCACTGAAGCCAAAACAAGTGCTTTCAGACAGGCGGCGGCGCGTATTCAAGGACGCGCGGCAGTGTTCTGGCAGGTCATGCGGGGGTCTTCGCGGGCACGGCTGGGGTCTGGAGCAGGGCGGACAGCTTGGCCAGGGCCTGGGGCAGCACCCAGTAGTACACCCAGGTCCCGCGCCGCTGGGAACCGACCAGGCCGGCTTCCCGCAGCACTTTGAGGTGGTGAGAGATGGTCGGCTGGGAGACGTCGAACGGGCCGATGAGGTCGCACACGCATGCCTCGCCGCCCTCGTGCGAGGCGATCAGCGACAGCAGCCGCAGCCGGATGGGGTCCGACAGCGCCTTGAACATCCGCGACAGCTCGGCCGCGGCCTCCTCGCCCAGCGGCTCGCGGACCATCGGCGCACAGCACGCCGTGTCCTGGCCGAGCACGGGCAGACCAGCTTGTTTCGATATGCCTCTATGTTGACATCCATCTAATCAAGTGCTCAACGTCGCTTGTATCGACAGACGTCGAAACAAGCTGCTTCCTGATGGGAGACCGCCATGTCCCGTGTCCAACTCGCCCTGCGCGTCGCCGACCTGGAGGGCTCGATCGCCTTCTACTCCAAGCTGTTCAACGCCGAGCCCGCCAAGCGCCGCGACGGGTACGCCAACTTCGCTATCACCGAGCCCCCGCTCAAGCTCGTCCTCATCGAGGGCGACGCCGGCGAGGACACCCGCCTGGACCACCTCGGCGTCGAAGTCGGCTCCACCGAGGACGTCACCGCCGCCACCACCCGACTCAAGGAGGCGGGCCTGGCCACCTTCGAAGAGAACGACACCTCCTGCTGCTACGCCCTGCAGGACAAGGTGTGGGTCACCGGCCCCGGCAAGGAGCCGTGGGAGGTCTACGTCGTCAAGGCCGACGCCGACACCCTCGGCAAGAGCGCCGACACGCCGGAGGCGTGCTGCGGCACCACCGCCTGCTGCACCCCCGACGAACAGGCCCTCGAACTGTCCCAGACCCCGGCCGAGGCGAAGGCCGCCGCCGGGTGCTCCTGCGCAAGCTGACTGCGGCCCATGGCCCTGGGGCATCGAGGGCGAGGATGCCTGCGCGGCTGTGCCGGGCCTGCGCATTCGCGCCCGTGACCATCGCGCAGGCCTCGCCGGGACGTGTGCGTGCTGTTCGCAGCGGTCGCGGGGTGCGCAACCCAGATGCGCAGTCGGGCCGGGTGGCTGGCTTCAGCTGCTGCGCAATCGGGGGCCGGTTGCGCAGGTTTCGGCGGCAGGGGTCTGCGCAACGCTGTGACCTGCCGTGGTCGGGCTCATGGTCGGGGCTGGACCTTGCGTGGTTGGGGGTGGTGAGGGCCGTGGTCGGGCCGGTGTGTTGGTGCTGAATTGTCTGCAACCACCGGTGCTCAAGCGGCCGCCCGCAGCACTACCGTCGGCGTCCACGTCGGCGAGGTCCAGGTCCTCAACTGACCGGCCGTGGTTGGTTCCGAGGCGGCTGCGCGGAGGGCGGGGATGATGTGTGCCCTGCGTTGGCGGCCCCTGGCCGATTGCGCCCGGGAGTCTGGCTGCTGAGTGATTCGATCAGGCGAGCGGGGATGGTGCGCCTACGTAAGAGCGTCCCGCCAGTTTCGGCTGGCGGGACGGGGCCAGCCGCTGGTCAGCTGATTCTGGTGACGTTCTCCGCCTGGGGGCCCTTGGGTCCCTGGGTGACGTCGTACTCGACCTTCTCGCCCTCGTTCAGCTCCTTGAAGCCTGTGCCGGTGATGGCACGGAAGTGGACGAACACGTCCGGTCCGCCGTCGTCCTGCTGGATGAAGCCGAAGCCCTTGTCGGCGTTGAACCACTTCACGCGGCCTGTTGCCATTGCTGTAGATCCTTCTTGATGTCCCACGGCACCGAGTCGCGGTGCCGACCGCAGCCGTTCGGAGGCTCGGCGGTCCAAGTCTCCGCCTCCTGCAGGGGCTTCGCCCGTATTGCCGGGCCGGGCTCAGACCACCGTCCCCTGCTGAGAGCCTTTACCTGGGCCGGTTAGCTGGCGCTGACCCGCGCGGGCGGCCGCGCATCCGCCTCTGCCGAGCTGTGCGGTCGCCTCGGCGGGCCGGGTCAGCCGCACGGGGATGAGCGATTCGCTGATTACCTCAGCGTGTGATGACCTGACGGCTCACCCGCCGCAAGGCCGGTGCTGAAGATCGCCGCGATGTCGTACACGGCAGGGCCTGTCCGGCCGATCATGGACGTATGCCGTCAGGCATGATGCCTCGGTGAGCATCATCGTCAAGTTCTTCATGGCGCCAGATGACGCGTCTGCGGCTTTGGCTCTTAAAACCGGGCCGGGACGTGTCGCGTCGCTTTCCTTCGGCAACTTCGACCCCGAAGAAGCTGTGGTCGAGTGGGAATGTCTCCTTGCCGGTGGCAGCTTCGAGGAACTCGTCGAAGCCGGTGAGCCTCGTATCGTCGCCGATCAGGGTGACGGTGGCTGTGTCGTCTTCGCGATCTCGCCTCGCCTGTCCGCCGCGCTCGCCGAGGCCGAACGGTCCCAGTTGCGGGATGTCGCCGTCTCGTGGGCCACGCAGCGCGCGGAGGACGGCGAGGTCATCGGCACGGAGATCGCCGACGGGATCCTAGTGTCCTGCGCCAGAGATCCGTCGGCAGAAGCGGGCGAGGGAGTCGAGGATCTCTTCGGCGGTCTTGGTCCAGATGAACGGCTTGGGGTCTT
>NZ_JBFAIQ010000042.1:0-51422 GCF_040654755.1 Streptomyces sp. NPDC050625 | reverse complement strand
GTGTACTCCGCCGACGCCCGGGACTTCTTCCGGCTCTTGTACCGGGGGTACTGGGACCGCTTGGCAAAGAAGGTCCCGAACGCCGTCTGAAGATGACGCAGCGCCTGCTGGAGCGGAACAGAGGACACCTCCGTCAGGAAGGCGAGTTCCTCCGTCTTCTTCCACTTGGTCAGCGCGGCCGACGACTGCACGTAGGAGATGCGGCGCTGCTCGCCGTACCAAGCGCGCGTGCGTTCCTCCAGCGCCTTGTTGTACACGAGGCGGACGCAGCCGAACGTGCGCGACAGCTCAGCTGCCTGCTCGTCCGTGGGGTAGAAGCGGTACTTGAAAGCCCGCTTCACCGTCTGCGTCATGTCTCACATTCTATCAACTCGCGTGTGAGTGGCGGAAGTCGGTCCGGTGGATGGTGGACGCCGGTCCGCCCTGGCGGTGAACCGGCTTTCCCTGCCCTGCTCCGCAGGAGCTTCGTTTCCTCCCCGGCCTGAAGGCCGGGGTATCCACAAAGGAGAGCCCCGATGAAGAGCCACCTTCGGACCGCGCTCGCCGTCCTGGCGCTCGCCGCCGCGGTCTCGGCCGCCGGATGCGGGGACTCTCATGGAGCCGGATCGCCGGACGCGTCCGACTCCGGGATCAGGGGCCGCACCATGGTCGACGGCGGCTGCCCGGTGATCCGTGAGCACAGCCCGTGCCCCGACCGGCCCCTGCGCGCCCGGCTGACCATCACCAGGGGCGATCCCGCACGGACGATCGCCGAAGCCACCAGCGATGCCGAGGGCCACTTCCGCATTTCGCTGCCGCCGGGCACCTACACCGTCCGCCCCGCCAACCTCACTGGCGCCGTCGCCCCGATCGCCCCACCGGCGTCGGTCACCGTCACCGGCGGCCGGTTCACCACGATCGTCGTCTCCTTCGACTCCGGCATCCGCTGAAGCCTGTGACGGGGGCGGCGTGACACCGGCGCACTTGGCGTCACATCGTGAAGTCTCAGTCGGTGCTCCCGGCATGAGGCCGGGCCAGGCCGTGGTCGTAGGCGAAGATCACGGCCTGGATGCGGTCGCGTGCGCCGATCTTGGCCAGGACCCGGCCGACGTGAGTCTTCACGGTGGACTCGGACAGGACGAAGTTCGAGGCGATCTCGCTGTTGGTCCAGCCCTTCCCGATGGCGACGAGGATCTCGCGTTCCCGGTCGGTGAGGCTGCCCAGTCTCGGATCTTCGGTGAGCTCACCCGAACGGGGCACCAGCTGGGCGAACTCGTGCAGCAGACGGCGGGTGAGCGCGGGAGCGATCACAGCGTCGCCGACGGAAACGGCACGGATGCCGGAGAGCAGCTCTTCCGGGCGGACGTCCTTGAGGAGGAAGCCGCTCGCTCCGGCGCGCAGGGCTGCGTGCACGTATTCGTCGAGGTCGAACGTGGTGAGCACGAGGACGCGGGATCGGTCGCCCGCGGCGGTGATGCGGCGGGTGGCCTCGATACCGTCCATGCCGGGCATACGGACGTCCATCAGGACGACGTCGGGGCGGAGCTCGGCCGCCATGCGGACCGCTTCCGCGCCATGAGCTGCCTCACCGACGACCTCTGTCTCGGGGACCGAGTCGAGCAGCATGCGAAAGCCGTAACGCTGCAGCGGCTGGTCGTCCACGATGAGTACGGTGGTCACTGGGCACCGCCTGGGGATACGAGGTCGAGGGTGGCCTGCACTGTCCACCCGCGGCCGGCGGGACCCGCGCTCAGGGTCCCGTTGTAGAGAGCCGTACGTTCTCGCATGCCCACCAGACCGTGTCCTTCCTCGTTCGCCGGGTCCGGACGGCCGGACGTGGCATCGGCCGGACCGGTGTCCTGCACCGTGACGGTCAGCCGAGTGTCCTTCACGACGATCGACAGGTTCACCCGGGTGCCGGCTCCGGAGTGCTTGAGCACGTTCGTCAGGGCTTCCTGAACGATGCGGTAGACCGTCAGTTGTACCCCGCTGTCGAGATGGTCCACGTCACCGGCGGTCCGGTAGACGACCGCCAGGCCCGCGGCACGCACCCCTTCGCAGAGTGCGTCGATGTCCCTGAGGCCGGGTTGCGGGCTGAGCTCGGGCCCGTCCTGCGGACCGTCCGACGCCTCGCGCAGGACGCTGAGCACGCGTCTGAGTTCGCCGAGGGCCTGGCGACCCGTGTCGCCGACGAGGAGAAGGGCTTCCCTGCCCCGCTCCGGAGCGACGGCGGTGGCGTAGGCCCCCGCGTCGGCAAGGGTGATGATGACGGACAGGTTGTGGCCCACGATGTCGTGCATCTCCCGGGCCACTCGGGCTCGTTCGGCCGCGGCGGCGAGCCGGCTGCGCTGGTCGCGTTCGATCTCCAGGCGGGCCGCCCGGTCCCGCAGCCCCGCGAGCTGGGCCCGGCGAATGCGCACCACGAGGCCGAGCGCGAGGGCTGCGGTTGCCGTGCTCAGCAGGAAGAACAGCGCGTCCCAGACCGAGACGGCCACCGACACCCGCACCGCGACCAGCACCATGGCTGCTGCCATGACCCCGCAGGCCCAGGGCAGCTGCCGTATCCGCCCATGCAGGGCGAGACTGTACAAGGCGATGAACAGGGCGATGTCCGCACGCAGCGCGGCACCCAGCGACCACTGGAGGACGAACACGGCCGTGACGGCGCCGAAGGCGACCGCCGGCGCGCGGCGGCGCCACAGCAGGGGCACTACGAGCCCGGTCTGCAGCGCCAGCATCCCCACGACGGGAAGCCGGGTGAAGGCGAGGCGGAAGCGGCGCGGCCCGTCGCTGTCGCCGCTCCCGGTGTGCAGCAGGTCCGGCAGGCAGAACATCACGAAGACCAGTGCCACCACCGTGGTGTCCAGTACCCACGGATGTGCCTGGTCGGCCTGCCGCAGCCGCTGGCCGGCCCGGGAGAGGCGGGCGACCAGCGGTCCCATCCCGTCGAGGTCTTCGGGGGACGCGGTGGCCTCGGAGGGCACGGAGGTCACTGTGGTCACCTGATCATCATGCAGGGTGTCAGGCGTCGCTGCGCAGCAGCCTGTATGCCGCCCCGGACAGTGCGAGCACAGTCCAGCCGAGGAAGACCAGCAGCCCGGACCCGGGGGACAGGCTGGTGGCGTCGTGGGTCAGCGCGAACATCGACTCGCCCGCGTTGCTCGGCAGATAGGGGCTGATGTCGTCCTGCCATGAGCTGGGCAACAGGGAGACCAGCCCGGGAATCAGCATCAGCACGGCGACCAGGACCGATATGCCGCCGGCCACCGAGCGCAGCAGGGCGCCCAAGGCCGTGCCGATCACGCCGACCAGGGCGAGGTAGAGTCCGGCTCCCAGCAAGCTCCGTACGACTCCGGCATGCGAGAAGTCCATGGCCGCGGGCGTGCCGGAGACGATCCGGCTGCCGAACAGGAAGGCGGTGAACACGCCGAGCGTTCCGGTGACCAGCGCCACCAGGCCGAATACGGCCGCCTTCGACCACAGCACCGGGAGCCGGCGCGGCACCGCCGCCAGGGTGGACCGGATCATGCCGGTCGAATACTCACCCGCTGTGATCAGCACACCGAGGACACCCAGGGCCAGCTGGGCGAAGTTCGTACCGAAGAGCGACAGGCTCACGGCGGTCGAACGAGCGAAGTCCCGGTCCATGCGGCCGGAGCCGATCCCCGACTTGTAGCGGCTCGCGGCGATCAGCCCGAACGCGACGAGGAACAGCAGCCCGAGTCCCAGCGTGATCCAGGTCGACCGCAGCGACCAGAGCTTGGCCCATTCCGAGGCGAGCACACGCCGACCGGTCACCCGGTAGGCAGGGCGAGCGGTCTTGGTCGGAGGTGCTTCCCTGGTCTCCGTGAGGGTGCTCATGCCGGCCTCCCGAGGGCCTCGACGGTCTCGGTGCCGGTCGTGGAACCGTGATACTCCACGGCATCCCGGGTCAGGTTCATGAACGCCTCCTCCAGCGGCACCTGGCGGGTGCTCAGTTCGAACAGTGCGATCCCGTGCTCGGCGGCCTTCAGGCCGATCTCGCGCGAGGTCAGCCCGGTCACCTGCAACTCCTCCGAGCCGATGTGCCCGGTGATGTCGACGCCCGGCCCCGCCAGGACGTCCCTCAACCGCGCCGGGTCCTGCGTGGCCACCCGCACGGTGTCGCCACCCGCCTCGCGGACCAGGTCCCGCACGGTCGTGTCGGCCAGCAGCCGACCGCGCCCGACGATGATCAGGTGGTCCGCCACCAGCGCAACCTCGCTCATCAGATGCGACGACACGAACACCGTGCGTCCGTCCTCGGCGAGCGACGTCAGCAGGTTGCGGATCCAGAGCACTCCCTCGGGGTCCAGTCCGTTGACGGGTTCGTCGAGCATCACCGTCTGCGGGTCGCCCAGGAGTGCCGCGGCGATGCCGAGCCGCTGGCCCATTCCCAGGGAGAAGGCGCCGGCGCGCTTCTTGGCCACGCTGCCCAGGCCGGCGAGGTCGATGACTTCGTCCACTCGGCGGCGTGGGATGCCATGGGTCAGCGCCAATGCCCTGAGGTGGTTGTAGGCCGAGCGGCCCGGGTGAATCGACTTGGCCTCCAGGAGCGCGCCGACCTCCTGCAACGGCGCACGGTGCCGGGCATAGTGGTGGCCGTTCACCGTGACGGAGCCGCTCGTGGGGGCGTCCAGCCCGACGATCATGCGCATCGTCGTGGACTTACCCGCTCCGTTGGGGCCCAGAAAGCCGGTCACCGTACCCGGCTTCACGACAAACTCCAGGCCGTCGACGGCTGTCTTCTCCCCGTACCTCTTGGTCAGCTGCCGTGCGTCGATCATTGGCGCTCTTTCTCTCGGGCTCGGCGTCCGTCGGGTCCGACGCCACACCCACAACCTAAGTTCGCAATCGCCCGGATCGGTGGTACCGAAGGCTGAACCCGGGCGCTGCGGTGGTACCGCGGTACTACGGACACGGGCCGTCTATCACTGACTCAACCCGCCTGACCAGGGATGTCGTCAACATGTTCAGGTTGCGGTCAGGCTGTCGGCACGGTTTTGAAACTCATGCATTAGAAGCCTCAAAACAATGGCAAAGGCACCTGTGGCACCGGGACTTCACCGTGTCATCGTGCGCTTCATGACCACAGAGCACCTTCTCGATGACCGCCCCCTCGCCCCCCTCCGTGCCATGGCCAACAAGGTGCCGGAAGTGACTGTCTACTTCTGGATCATCAAAGTGCTGACCACGGGAATGGGCGAGACGGCGTCGGACCTGCTGGCCCGTTCGCTCGGCCCGGTACCGGCAGTCGCGCTCGGTGGTCTGGCCCTCGTGGCTTCCCTGGCCGTTCAGCTCGCCGTCCGCCGGTACGTCGCATGGGTCTACTGGACCGGCGTCGTCATGGTCAGTGTGTTCGGCACGATGGCGGCCGACGTCCTGCACGTCGGCCTCGGCATCTCCTACACGGTGTCCACACCGCTCTTCCTCACCGCACTGGTCGCCGTATTCGCCCTGTGGTACGCCAGCGAGCGGACCCTGTCGATCCTCAGCATCCGCACCCGCCGCCGGGAGGCCTTCTACTGGGCGGCGGTTCTTGCCACGTTCGCCCTCGGCACGGCGGCCGGCGACCTGACCGCCACCGTCGGCTTCGGATACCTCGGCTCTGTCGCCCTCTTCGCCGCCGCGATCTGCGTGCCCGCAGTCACCCATCGCTTCGCCGGCCTGAACGCCGTGACCGCCTTCTGGACCGCCTACGTGATCACCCGTCCCCTCGGCGCATCCCTGGCCGACTGGATGGCGCTCGGCCATGCCCGGGGCGGGCTCGGACTGGGGCTGGGCCCGGTGACCCTCGCCTGGACGGTGGCGATCGTGTCGTTCGTGGGTTACCTGGCCGTCTCCCGTGACGACGTGTCGGGTGGTCGGACGGTCTGACGGCCAGGGCTGAGGGTTGGACGGCGGGCGTAGTAGGTTTCGGCCGACCGCCGAAGTCTCATCCGCGCTCGCGGAGGTACGCCTCCAGCTCGGCGGCCCCGGCCAGCAGCGCGCGTCCCCGGGCGGACAGCCGGCCGCGCCAGTCGCCCAGTGCGGCCTCCAGCGGTTCCAGCCCGCCGGCCGTGCGTACCTGGGCGATCAGCGGGGCGATCTGCTCCAGCAGATAGCCGCCGCGCCTGAGCTGGTGGGCCACCCGGGCGTCCCGCACGTCGGACTCGTCGTAGACGCGGTACCCGGTCAGCGGGTCGCGGCGCGGGCGCACCAGTCCGGCGTGCTCCCATTTGCGCAGCGTCGCGGGACGGATTGCGAGCTTCTTTGCCAGCGGCCCGATGAACGTGCCGTCGGCCCCGGACGCGGTGTCGGGGTGGGACGCCGTGGCGGGCTCCAGATCGCGCAGGGCGCGCTCCACGGCCTGGAGGGTCCGGCGGTCGTCGAGGAGCTGGGCGTGGCTCTCGTCGATGAGACGGAACGCCTCGTCGACCGCCCCCTCGTTCACCGACCGCATGATCGACGTCGCCGTCGGGTGACCGTGGCCGGGCACCAGGGCGAGGAACGTGCGCAGGGCTCGCGCGTGCAGCGGCGTATAGGTGCGGTAGCCGTGGGGTGTGCGACCGGCAGCCGGAAGGATGCCGGCCTCCTCGTAGTTCCTGACCGCCTGCGTGGACAGCCCGTGCCCGCGCGCCAGATCGATCGGCCTGAGCCGCACGGCGCTTTGAAGGTTTTGCCCCATGGCACCGACGATATCGCGGCAAAGTTTCAATCGAAGGTTCAACGATACCGTTTAAGGCATGGCTACCGACATCACCGCCCGGGCCGTCGAGGCTGCCGCCATCATGAGCCTGCTCCCTGCCCGGCCCCGGCTGCTGGCCCTGGGCGAGCCCACCCACGGCGAGGACACACTGCTCGACCTGCGCAACGACCTCGTCCGGCAGCTCGTCGAGCAGGAGGGCTACCGGACGATCGCGATCGAGAGCGACTGCATGAAGGGCCTGGTCGTGGACGGTTACGTCACCTCGGGCACGGGCACCCTCGACGTGGTCATGGAGCACGGATTCAGTCATGGCTGGGGCGCCTCCGCGGCCAACCGCGAACTCGTGCGCTGGATGCGTGCCCACAACGACGGCCGGGCCGCGTCCGAACAGCTCCGCTTCGCCGGTGTCGACGGCCCGCTGGAAATCACCGGCGCCGCCAGCCCCCGGCAGGCCCTCACCGAGCTCCACGCCTACCTCTCGGCCCGGGTGAACGCGAACCTGCTCCCCTGCACGGCGGAAACACTCGACCACCTGCTCGGCACCGACGACCGGTGGACCGATCCCGCCGTGATGATGGACCCGGCCCGGTCCGTGGGGCAGTCGGCCGAGGCCGGTCGGCTGCGGCTGCTCGCCGACGACCTGGTGGCCCTGTTCGACGAGCAGACGCCACACCTGATCACGGCAACCTCGCGGGACGACTGGGACCGGGCACGCCTGTACGGACGCACCGCCACCGGTATGCTGCGCTACCACTACTGGATGGCCGACACCTCACCGGCCCGCATGACCCGACTGGTGGGCGTGCGGGACCAGATGATGGCCCACAACCTCCTCGCCCTCGCCGAACGGGGCCCGGCGCTCATCCACGCCCACAACTCCCACCTCCAGCGGGTGAAGAGCTCGATGCAGTTGTGGGAAGGGCCGGTGGAGTGGTGGAGCGCCGGTGCGCTGGTGAGCGCCCGGCTCGGCGAGGAGTACGCCTTCGTGGCCACGGCCCTCGGCACCATCCGGCACCAGGGAGTGGACGCGCCGCCGCCGGACACCGTCGAAGGACTCCTGTACACCCTCCCGCAGGACCGCTGTGTCATCGACGCCCCGCGGCTGGCCACCGTCCTGGGCGACAGGTGCCCCGCGCCCCGTGTCTCGCCCTGGTTCGGCTACGCCCCGCTCGACCCGGCCCACCTGGCGGACAGCGATGCGATCGTGTTCGTCAAGGACGTCCCGCAGAACCGGTGCTGATGGCTCTCGTTCACCGCTGTCGGCGACTCGTCGACTGACAACCCGGTATGTGATGGGTGCTCCAAGACGGGAGGGTGCTGAGTTCCCGGTCGCTGGACAGATCGAGCGTGAGTGTGGTGAGGCAGGCCTGGGCGTCGATGTAGGCGATGACCAGCCGGTCTTGGCCGTCCAGGGATGTGGCCGGGGTGTGGATGAACGGGCCGCCGCCGAGCGGCGTCCACTCCTGCCGTATCGGGCTGCCGTCGAGGGGCTGAACGCAGAGGCTGAGTCCGGTTTCGTCGGTGCGTTGAACCAGGGCCGCGGCTTTCCCCTCGGCCAGTACGGTGTGGGCGAGCGGACCGAAGCCAGGAGTGGTGGTGGCGATGTCGGGCTGCGTGTTCCACGTGCCGTTCGGACGGTGTTGACGGTTGGCGACGAGCCACCCGGTTCCGGGCTGCCTTGAGTACATCAGGAGGCTGCCGTCCGGCTGCTCGATGAGGGTCATGGGGGCGGCGGGCTGGGCGAGTTGGGTGCCGTAGTCGCGGGTGAAGGTCCCGCCAGGGGTGGTTTGGTACCAACGCAGGACACCCATGCCGCTTGTGCCGCTGGTGGCATAGAACTCGACCGTGCCTTCGCTCCTGGCGACGGCAGCCAAGCCTTCCAGAACACTGCCCTTCAGGTCGCTCCAGGGCTCCCATCCCTGCTCGGTCAGGAGACGGGAGCTGAGACCGGTGCCGAAATTGCGCAACGCGACCTGAACGCCGTCACCGGACGCAACGAGCACCGGCATGCCCAGGGACCGACGGTGCGGTTCATGTTCGGCCGATGTGCCGTACGGGCTGCCCAGGTCGCTCCAGGCACCGAACTCGCCGGTCACGGGGTCCTCGGCGATGTGCAGCAGGTTGCGCTGCTGCTGTTCGGGGGACGGGCCCACCGCAGCCCTGACCGCGATGACGTGGACGCGGCCGCCGGCGTCGCGCGTAGCGTCGAGACGCGCAACGACGCGACCGCCGCCGGCCGGCAGGTGGCCCAGTGGCGCCGGTCCCGACCACGAGTCACCGCCTGGCCGGTCCTGGGTCCACATGACCGGCCGGCCGCCGAGCACGGCGAAGGCGGCGAGTCTTCCGTCGGACCGCAGTTGGAGCCAGTTGGTGCCGGCATGCCAGCGATGGTTGGTGCTCTGCCCGTAGAAGCGGTTGTACGCACGGTTGCCGAGGGGCCTGTCCCCGCACAGGCCTGGCGGTTGCTCGCAGTCATGGCCGTCCTCGCCGCCGTAGACCTCCAGGTAGGAGAACTTGCGGGCGGCTTGCTGGGGGCTGAGGTTGCGCGGGCGCAGCTTGTTGCAGTACCCGACGTAGCTTTCGACGGCGGCGGGCCGTTGTCGGCCGGTTCGCTCGTACTTCTCGAGCGCCGCCATGGCGAAGAGGGCCGCCGCTGTGTGGTCGGAGTTGTCGCAATAGGTGACGTCGCCTGTCTTCTTGTCGATCACGGTCCATTGAGGATCAGGGTTCATGATGCGAACGACGGCGGGGGAGTAGCCCTGAAGAATCTCGGTGAGTGTGCCGATGAGGGCATCTCGGGTCAGCGACTGCCCATCGCATCGGGAAGGGATGGGGCTGGATGTCGGGCGCAGTGTCGCGATTTTCTTGCTGTTCTGCTGCCACAGGTCGAGAAGGTTCGCGTTCTGTGCGCCCCGGCCGGTGCGCAGGTTGAGGAAGACGAGTGTGATGCCGCCCTCGTCAAGGTGGTTGATCTCTGCTGTGACTCCCCGGATCTTCATGGCGGAGCGCTGCCAGGGGGCTCGGCGGCTGCCGGTGACCATGAATGCGTAGGCGGCCCGGATGCCATGCTGGCGGGCGGCCGTGTAGGCAGGGAAGTCAGGCGTGGCGGTCTTTCGGGCGGCGTCGTCCATGGCGAGGTTGATGCCGTCGCCCTCGCCCGTCGTCAGGTAGACGTTGACCTGGGGTACTCCGGAACGCACGGACTGCCACAGGTCTGGCGTCATGAAGTACAGATCGTCGTCCGTGTGGGCACAGATCTGCACGTGGGGCGCCACGGACGTGGAGGTGCGCTTGCCTGACGACGCGACGGCGGAGAAGGGATTCAGCAGACGCATGGTGTGGAGAACCTTCCTGGTGATCAGAGTTGGGCAAGGCCTCGCTTCAGGCGGCGTCCGAGAGGGCGCTCGACGTATCGGTGCACCAGCCAGGCGAGAATCAGCATGGCCGCGACCACCAGACAGAGCAGCGCGCCGGACGGTGCGCGGGGAGACAGCAGGCTGAACAGCTCCCGGCCGATGTCCTGGTGGAGCAGGTACACCGGATATGTGAGGGCGCCCGCGCCGGTGAGCCAACGCCACGACATCCAGGAGAGTTCCGTCGTGGCGACGAGTGTCATGATGCCGAAGCTCGCCGCAATGATGACGATCACTGGCCATGACGGCACGGTATGACCCATGTACGTGCCGGTGTTCTTCCATGTGTTCAGCGCGAAGGGGAGGGACGCGCAGAAGCACAGCAGGACAATGCCGGACAGCATCAGATTGGGGCGGTACCGGTGCATGAGGTAGAGCGCCATGCCGGCGATGAAGTACCAACTGCTGTCCGGCATGAGCAGGAGCCGTACCGGGTCGTTGACCGGCGCCCGCGCGTAGAGTGCGCCGGCCGCGGCCCAGACGCAGCAGAAGAGCAGGACACGGCGGTACGTCAGTCCCCACCACGCGACGATCGCGAACAGCAGATAGAACCTCAGCTCCACGAAGAGCGTCCAGTAGACGCCGTCCACATGGGGGACACCGAGGGCCTCTTGAAGCATCGTCAGATTGGTCAGCACATCGCTCCACGGCAGTGGGCGCGCGCCACCGGGGATGGCCGCCACGGTCACCGTGGTGGCGACGACCGCGAACCAGTAGGCCGGGTAGAGCCGCACCACACGCGAGACGAAGAACTCCCGCAGCGACTTGTCCCAGCAGCTCATGCAGATGACAAAGCCGCTGATCAGGAAGAAGAGTTGGACGCCGAGCCAGCCGTATGCGGCCACAGGGAAGGCTGAGGGGAAGATCGCCTTCACGTCCGTGTGCCAGCCGCCGCCCCGGGCCAGGTAGTGATAGGCCATCACGGCGAGCGCGGCCATGAGCCGTAGCGCGTCCAGCACATGGAGTCGCCGGGGGCGGTCACCGGCTTGCGTGGCGTCCCTGCTCTCCCGCGGTGGTGCACTGCGCGCGCGGCTGACTTGATCGAACACGGCCTTGTCTCTCCTGTGGGAATGTGAAGTACGTCGCCGGAGCGCGTGTGCGGTCAGCTCCGTTCGAACCGCGACGGCACGGGAAAGTAGGCGGTGAGGAAGGCACGCAGGACGCGGTCCTGTTCGTCCACCGGGACTTCTGCGTTCGGCGATTCGCCGATGCAGAACACGCTGTGGCTGCGTGTGGCGAGCAGACGGCTCAGACGGGTGTGGTGGTCGTAGCGGCCGGCGTTGATGAATGAGCTGGAAAGGGTGGACGGGTGTGAGCGGCCGGTCAGATAGCTGTAGTGGTGGTGCAGTGAGGAGGGGACGGACAGGTCCGTCCTCGCCCGGAAGGCGCTGGACGCGGTGGTGGCGATCTCGGTCGGGTACGTCTCCTCGATCTCCGTGAGTACGCTGCGTCGCAGCGGGTGGGGGGTGTGCAGAAAGCCCTGTGTCGTGGTCCGTTGGAAGTCCCGCTGGAGCAGGGCCCGGTTGTTCTTGGCAGCGGCGAAGTAGCCCTCGTCCTCCTGGGACAGCGGCACGGGAGGAACCGCGGTGGGTGACCAGAAGAGGCGCGTGTGGCCGTTGCTGGTGAAGAACGACTGCGGGGTGAGGGGGCGGCCCAGGAAGACGTCGTCGTTGAAGTAGAGGAAGTGCTCCGACAGGTCGCTGATGTGGTGGAGCTGGCTCTCGATGGCGTGCGAGTTGAAGGTGGGCAGCCAGTCCGCCTTGGTGAAGATCTCCCGGTGGCTGACGATCGTGATGCCGGGCTGGGACGTGTCCAGCCAGTGCGGGACCTGGTCGTCGGTGACGAGGTAGATGTTGCGGATCCAGGGGGCGTACATGGCCAACGACCGCAGGGAGTAGCGTAGTTCGTCGCGGTTGCGGAACCGGACATCCCCGCTGTCCGCTTCTTCGTCGGCGATGCCTGCGGACTTCCTTGCCGCGTCGCGCCGTTCGCGCCACTCGGGGTCCGTGTCGTCGACCCAGGTGTAGACGGCGTCGATGGGGAAGTCGATGTCCCCGATGAGGCGGTCGGTGAACGCCGTCGAGGTGGGATAGTCGCGCTTGCCGATGCGCAGTTGCGCGGTGGGCTTCAGATCGGGCAGGCAGGGCCCGACCAGGGTGGATCCACGGGGAGCCCTGCGCCAGCCGGGCAGCTCCTCGCCCTCGTCGTTCTCGGCCCAGAATTCGACCTGGCAGCCGTACGCCGGGCCATAGCGCAGGGTGCGGCTCTCGGTGGTGACCGGTTTGAAGACGCGCAGGCCCATGACGTCCCCGACCGCTCGCAGCCGCTCGGCCAGAACCGCACCGGGCGCCACTCCCTTGGGAGTGATCAGCTCCGCGTAGACGGGCTGGGCGTGGAGCGCGGTGGCGAGCGCGTGGAGAACCTGCTCGCGGTGTTCGATCTCGACGGCGAGGCGATGGGTAGGAGTGCCGTCGCGCACCATGAGGTAGGGGACATGGTGTGTGGTGAGCGCCTCGGTCACGAGTTCGAGATTCCACTCGGCCATGCGTGCCGCGGAGATGTCGTCTCGTACCTCGGCGAGCCGGCCGGCGCTTCTGACGAGATTGCCCGTACGGTCCGTGGCCTGGAGCATGACCTCTCTGGCCTTTTGTTCGTCCGTGGAAGCCGCCAGTGTGCTGACGGGGGCAGCGATGTTGAAGTGGCGGCTTCCACCGGCGGCGGCCCGGCGGGCCATGCGGTCCGCGCGGTCGGCGGTACGGGTCGCTGTGGTCCTGCGGGCTGCCAGGCGGGTGAAGAGTTCTTCCCACTGAGCAGTGATGCGCTGCGCCGAGAACCGCTCCCGCACGCCTGTGCGGCCGGCTGCGCCGTACGAGCGGCGCAGCGCGTCATCGGCCATCAGCGTGGACATCGCGTCGGCCAGGGCTTCCTTGTCCGCCGCGGGGACGAGCAGGCCGTCGATTCCATGGCGGATGATCTCGGCGGGGCCGGTGACGATGTCGTAGGCGATCACGGGCAGGCCGGCAGCCATCATCTCCAGCAGGACCAGCGGGAACGCCTCGTTGCGGGAAGGCAGCAGAGCCATGCCCGCCTTGGCCCACTCGCATTCCATCTGGGGGGACTGGCCGAGGAGTTGGACGCGGTCGTGGAGGTTCAACCCGTCGATCATCCGTCGGAGACGAACTTCCTGCGGGCCGTCCCCGAAGATGCGCATGGTCCATTCGGGGTGCTCGTCGGCGAGGGATCCGAACGCTTCAATGGCATGGTCGAGCTGCTTCTCGGGCGTCATCCGGGCGGCCAGGACAATCGTCTTGTTCGTGAGGTCCGACCGGGGCCGGAAACCGTCCGGCACGGCATTGGGTATGGCAGCCAGGACCGGTGCGGCCGGGCCGAGGGAGTCGGCGAACCACTCGCTGGTGCGCTCGGTGAGTGAGACGAGCGCGTCGACCGCGGGGGCGTACATCAGCAGTGGTTCGCCGGTGACCCCGCGCAGCTGGGAGGCGCGGTGTTCCTGGTGGATGGTGATGACGTTCCAGGGCACCAGCTCCGCTGCGGCTGCCAGCAGAGCCGGCGTCGTGGTGATCAGCACGTCGGTGTCCAGGGCGGAGAACGCTGCCGTCAGCTCGATGTCCGAGAGCCGATCGAACGTGGGTTCCCAGTCGGGCTTGATGATCTCGCTGGGGAGCGAGGTGAGGAAACGGCACGTCCCCTCGTCGAGCGTGCTGGCGCGCACCGGCCGGCCGACGTGTCCGGTGCGGTCGACGAGATAGCGTCGTGCCACCGCGCGGCCCGCCTCGAAGAAGGGTTCCTCAAGGGTCTTGAAGACGCTGAGCACTTCCACTTCATGGCGCTGTGCGAGGTGCGCGGCTTGGGTGTAGACAGCCATCTCTGTGCCGCCCATGCCGTCGGCCCAGGTGAGCAGGAAAGTGATCTTCATCGGGTGTGGTCCTCGGGTGTGGGAATGATGGTGCAGCTCACCGCGGCCCGTCCGGCTCCGGAGACATGGGCGTGCACCCGCAGCAGCGTGCCGTCGGTCAGCGCGACGGTGCGGAACGGCGTACGGAAGACCTTGCCGGGGTGCCGGACGTCGGTCAGTCGTCGACCGATCTTGACCTTCGTACGGCCGCACCGCAGACGCAGGTCCCACAGATGCCCTGTCCTTGCTCCCGCGGACATGGCGGCGAGCGGTACATCGAACGTGAACCGGTCGCCCTGCCACTCGGGGCGGATCGGGATGATGCTGCCCACGGTGCGCGGCACCGCTTCCGCGGTGAAGTGTGAGGGCGGGAGGCCGGGCGCGATCAGCCGGCCGTGGACGGTGACGCGGTCCCAGCGCACGGAGTAGCCGATGAGTTCGGCCTGCCGGCGTGGGGCGATGACCTTGAGCATCACGTGCCCCTCGATGGAGCGCACCAGCCGAAATACCGTGCCGGTAGCAGCACTTGGGCAGGACGGGCGAGTGGGACCGTCCCCGGTGGGCGTGGGCGGTGGCGTCACGGCGAACCGTGCCGTGGAACCCGAGCGGTATGCGACCACGACGGTCAGCCGCCACAGCCCGTCCCCGAGGCTGAGACCTGGCTGCTGCGGATCGTCATGGTGTGGATGGCACAACGCGGTGGTGGCTGTCAGCAGAGTGGATCCGTCCTGCTGCTCCTCCGGATCCAAGGCAATGCGACGTGACTCCGTGCGCCGCTCCATGTGCAGGAATGCGGACGCGAGTTCGTCATGACCAACGGGAGCGGGCACAGCCACGTTGAGCGTCCCGCCACCGAGCACCGAGAGGTGCACCGGGCGCAGCACCGACTGGCCACGCCCCGGACCACCGAAGGCGGGCACGGTTCTGATCTGCTCCATGCTGCCACGGGCCCGTCTCACCGTACGGCGGGCCCGCGCCGCAAGGGTCACGGCATGGGACAACAGAGCTTGGTTCATGACACCCGATTACCTCTGCTTGCGCTTGACGGTGGAACACAAGAGTGGACACACACTTGTTGGCCAGCAGGACCGCTCCCAGCCACCATCCGTTCCCACCTGAGTCTGTGATCCGTGTTACGGCCGTGACAGTGAACCTGTCGGTTTTCGGCGGCATCCTCACCGAGGCGAAGGTCTCTTGCCCTGCCGGCGCTATGCCCGGCAGCCCTGGAGAGGCCGGGAAAGGTAAGGCTCACCATGGACCCAACCGCCGCCGAACAAGAACTGCCGCAGTCATCGACGCGGTCCCCAACGTCCCCAGCTGAACCCCGATCCACCAGCAGTCGCTCGGTCAATGCCGAAGGTGCCGCTCTCGTCAGGGCCTACCGCGCGTTGATGCCTCACCGGCTGCGCCGAACCATCGCCCGCCGTTACTCTCCCGAGTCACGAAGAAGACTCAAGGCCTTGGTGAGTGGTGCGTTCGTGACGCCCGCAGTGCGCCGCGCGATGCTCTCGGTGCTGGCCGTGCTGTGTCGTTCACGGATCGCGGCCACCGGGGCCGTGGTCACCTGGGCCCATGGCCGTGCGCGTATCGCATTCAGTGAGGTGGACCTTGCGCCGCATGTGGCGCGGGCAGGCAACCTGTCCAGAGTGACGGCCGCCCTGGAGCGCTCCGGCATCGACTACTTCTGCATACGCGGTCAGGAGAGGCACTCCACCATCGTTGCGGTGCCCGTCGGCGACCGGCAGCGGGCCGTGAGCTCACTGCGCAAGCTGTCTCATGAGGTTCCGGGGTATCTGGTGCGCCGAGGAGCCCGCGGCCCTCGTGTCGTTCCCGCCCACCGGGCGCGCGCGTGGCGGGCGGGTTCGGGTGCGTCGACGCTGAGCCTGTTCTGGTTCCACACCGAGCCCAGTGCACAACTGGTACTGGGGCCCGAGCATGCCTGCGAGATCGAGTTCTGGGCGCCGGAAGACGGCATGCTCCGCGCACCGCGCCGCAACGCGGTCACCGAGTCCGTACCTCTTGACGAGCCCGAAGTACGGTCTCCTCTTTCGGACTTCACGGCTCCGGCCGGGCTCCATGCCCCTTCCACCGCAATGGTGCGCACCCACAAGGCCTTCACAGCCCTGCTCCCAGGAGACGTCGACTTTCCCGTGGACGCGGTCTACACCTGGGTCGACGGCAACGATCCGGCGTGGCTGCGCCGCCGGGCGGCGGTGTCGAGCGAGGGACTTCATGTGGAGGCGGCCAACGCGGGCCGGTATGCGGACCACGACGAACTGCGATACTCGCTTCGTTCGCTGGCCATGCACGCCCCGTGGATCCGCAACATCTACCTCGTCACCGATGACCAGACGCCGGCGTGGCTGGACACTGCCCAGCCCGGTATCACCGTGGTCAGCCATCGCGAGATATTCAGTCGGCAGGAGTACCTTCCGACGTTCAACTCGCACGCGATCGAAAGCCAACTCCACCACATCGAGGGCCTGTCCGAGCAGTTCCTCTACTTCAACGACGACGTGTTCCTGGGCAACGAGGTCCTTCCCGAAGACTTCTTCCTCGCCAACGGCCTGAGCAAGTTCTTCCCTTCACCCGCCCTGGTGCCCCTGGGGCCCCGCCTCACCGAGGACCCACCGGTTTCCCTCGCGGGCAAGAACAACAGGGCCATCGTCCAGGACCGGTTCGGCAGGCTGCTCGTACAGAAGATGCGCCACGTCCCGCACCCCCTGCGGCGCACCATTCTCGACGAGATCGAAAAGGACTTCCCCGAACAGCATCAGCTGACGGCCAGCACACGCTTCCGCGGGCCGGACGACCTGGCTGTGCCATCGTCGCTGTACCACTACTACGCGTTCCACACACAGCGGGCGCTGCCCTCGGAACTCTCCTATGTCTACGTCGACGTGTCGTTGCCCAACTCGGCGAATCGACTGGACCAGTTGCTGCTGAAGCGCGACAAGAAGGTGTTCTGCCTCAACGATACCTGCTCGACGGAGGCAGACTTCGACCGGTGCAACCGGCTGTTGAGGTCTTTCCTCGACGCCTACTTCCCCGTGCCGAGCCGATTCGAGAAACACTCCTGAACCTGAACCGCCTACTCCTCCGGCTCCCAGGCCTGGAGCAGGAGCGGCCCTCGGTGGTGTGGTAATCGACGACAGCGGGCTGGTGCGGCCAGGCGCTCGTCGTTGCGCAGCAGGTGGACAGGAACTCGTCGACACCGTCGAGGGCCACCTCGTCCGGCAGCGGCTGCGGGGCACCCACGGTGATCTTGGCGTCGTAGATGTGCAGCGCGATCTCCTGGAGCTGGTGCCGGGCCACGGCACTGCAGGTCTGCGGCGACTGCGACGTACCCCACCACGTCCAGCAGCCGCGATCCGGGCCGGCCTCCCGCAGTGCGTCCAGTAGCTGCCGCGTCGACGCGGCCAACCAGGCCGCCAGGGCCTCGCGCTCCCGAGGCGCCGCCGGGGCGCCCTCCCATGCGGACTTGGCCGGGGGAGCGGAGGCAGGCCCTGCGGCAACGATGGCGGCCCCGCGGCGGCGCCCCTCGCCCAGGTGCCGCACCAGATCGAAGAGCGTCCACTCGGGGCAGGTCGGCACCCGCGCGTCGAGGCTGGGCGCGGAGGCGATTTCCTGTCGAGCAGCCCCGAACCGCGTGGGGACCATCGGTGGTCGCCCTGCGTGAGCAGGTGCTGATCGTGGGTGCGGTTGTCGTCCCTCCTGCGGCACGGGATGCTGAGGGAGCACGGAGGGAAGCGGTGTCATGGATCGTTTTCCGGATACGGCCAACGTCGATTTCCACAGTCCTTTGGACCTCTCCAAGGCCGCCGCCGCAGTACTGGACGCCGAAGGCCGCATTTCCGGGTGGGGAGCCTCGGCCCAGCGCCTCCTCGGACACTCACCGGAGGACGTGCTCGGAAAGCCGGCCGGTCGACTGCTGGCGTCCACCCCCGGGCAGCGGCTGTCGGCCCTGTGCAAGACGCACAAGCCCCGCAGCACCGTCCTGGACCTGTGCTGCCGGGACGGACGCACCCTGCGCGCGGCCGTGACGTTCAGTCCCCTCGAACACCTGGGTGTCGCCGCCACCGTCGTGGTCGCGGCCGAGCTGGAGGCACTGCGCGGCTGGGAGGCGCAGCTGGCGCTGCTCCAGGGAATGGCGACCGAGTCGACCGTGGGCCTGACCATCTTCGACACCGACATGCGCGTCGTCTGGGGGAACGTCTCCACCGATCTGGAGCTCGCGGGGATCGCCCAGTACATCGGCCGGCCGGCCGCGGATCTCTTTCCCGAAGGCGAATTCATCTCCCGGCACCACCCTCCGGACGAGGACCAGATCATGGAGCACGTCATGACGACGGGCGAACCGATCATGGGCATGCACTATCGCGGCCGCGCCCCCGCCGACCCGGTGCGCGAGCACGTCTGGTCCTGCTCCTACCACCGGCTGGTGGACGCCCGCGGCGAGCTGCTGGGACTGTTCGAGGAGTCCCTGGACATCACCGACCGCTACCGGGCCCAGGAACGGCTGTCGCTGCTGGTCCGGGCAGGAAAGCGCATCGGTGCCTCGCTGGACGTGCGCCGTACGGCCGCGGAGCTCGCCGATGTGGCGGTACCGCAGCTGGCCGACGAAGTGCTGGTCGATCTGCCGCCGGCGGTCATCGAGGGACGCCAGCCGCCGACGGGCTCGGCACCGGGGCACAGTCTGCTGCGGCTGCACGGCCGGACCCCGGAGGAGTTCCGGACCAGTCCCATCTCCTACGCACCGTCGTCACCGCAGGCTCTGAGCCTGGCCACCAGCCGCCCCGTCGTCGACGACTCATCGTCCGAGACACCGGGCGAGAGGGGATCGGCCGCCTCGGCCACCTGCCTGTTCGTCCCGCTCCTCACCCGCGACACCGTCCTGGGCCTTGCCACCTTCCGGCGCAGCAGCAACCCCGACCCCTTCGGGCCCGAGGAGCAGACGCTCGCCGTGGAACTGGCCGAGCGAGCCGCCGTCGGCATCGACAACGCCCGCCGTTACACCAGCCAGCATGCGGCGGCCCTGGTACTGCAGCGAAGCCTGCTGCCACAGCACCTGCCCGAGCAGAGCGCGGTCGACGTGGCGTACCGCTATCTGCCTGCCGACAACCGCGTGGGCGTGGGCGGCGACTGGTTCGACCTGATCCCGCTGTCCGGTGCCAGAGTGGGCCTGACCGTCGGCGACGTGGTGGGCCACGGCGTGCACGCGGCCGCGACCATGGGCCGGCTGCGCGCCACCGTACGGACCCTTGCGCTGCTGGACCTGGACCCGGCCGAGTTGCTCACCCGGCTGGACGGCCTGGTCGCGCAGGACTCCGAACCCCACGCGAATGACTGGCTGAGCGACGAGGCGCTCGGGGTGACCTGCCTGTACGCGATCTACAACCCGGTGAACGGCCGGTGCACCTGGGCGAGCGCGGGCCATCCCCCGCCGATCGTGGCCGATGCGAGCGGCTCGGTGGCCTTGTCCTCGCTGACGCCGGGACCGCCCCTGGGACTGGGCGGCCTGCCCTATGAGAACGTCGACCTGAGCTTGTCCAGCGGCAGCCTGGTGGCGTTCTTCACCGACGGCGTCGTGGAGGACCGGCGCACCGACATCGACAGCGGGATCGACCGCCTGGCCCAGGTGCTCACCTGGCAACGATGCCCGCTGGAGGAGTTGTGTGACCGGGCGCTGTCGGCCTTGCCGCCGGGACCGCAGGTGGACGATGCCACGCTGCTGCTCATCCGCACCCGGCGGCTCGACGCCGACCATGTGGCGGACCTGGAGCTGCCGCCCGACCCGGCCATGGTGGCTCACGCCCGCACACTGACCGAGCGCCAATTGGACATCTGGGGCCTGTCCGAGCTTGCGTTCAACGCCGAACTCGTGGTGAGCGAGCTGGTCACCAACGGCATGCGGTACGCCACCGGACCCGTCATGCTGCGGCTGATCAAGGATCGCTGCCTGCTGTGCGAGGTGTCCGACAACGCGCACACCGCACCACACCTGCGGCGAGCGCGTCGGGACGACGAGGGAGGCCGGGGCCTGTTCCTCGTCGCCCAGCTGTCCCAGCGCTGGGGCACGCGGTACACCGCATCCGGGAAGACCATCTGGGCCGAACTGGCCTTCCCTTAGCCGGAGGAAGGACGCGGCCGCGCTGCCCGCCTACCCGAATTGGGATCATGTGCATGTGATGACTTGAAGAACTCTTCAATTCATGAGCACACGTCAGCCCGGATCTGGAGCGGCTTACACCTCGATCTGCTCCTCCACTTTCTTGAGTTGATGGCGAGCCATCGCCAGGTTGGAGCGGGTCTTGTCGAGTACGAGGTACAGGAACAGCCCGTTGCCGTTACGACCGGCGACCAGCCGGATGAGGTGGTACTGCTTCTCCAGGGTGATCAGGATGTCCTCGATCTGGCCCTTGAGACCCAGATGCTCCATGGTGCGCACCTCGGCGCGGATGACATCCGTGTTCCCGGCCGCGGCGACCGTCAGGTCCAGGCCCTTGCCCCCGCCCAGGGTGCCCAGGGCCATACCGCTGGTGTAGTCGACGACCGCCGCCCCCAGCGCCCCGTCGACCCCCGCCATCATCTCCTTCAGTGACACTTCCACACTCGTCATCGAAGCCTCCCCTTTGGTTGTCGGCTGCGGCGGGCCGCCCGCTTGGGACCCGCCCTCGTGGCCGCACCGTAGGCGGGTGGGTCCAGCCCGAGGGGTGTCTCTCCAGAGGTGACACACAATGATCGAAAGGCGGTCTGCGAAGCTCGCCCGATGACCAGGATTGACGCGTGGGGCCGGGAGCGGACGCAAAGTCGGCCGCTCCGGCCCGAGGGTCACGATCAGACGCGGAGCGGCCGTACACCGAGGGTGCTCCATCCCTCGGTAGGGAAATGGCCTATTGCACTGTCACTTTGACAGCGGGGGAGTGGGTCTTGCCCGAGGCGACACGGAATTCCTGTGTGCCTTTCATGTTCACTCGGGTCGCGAGGGCGTACGCGTTGCCCTTCTTGATCTTGGAGTTGACGTGAAGCGGAACCCACTTACCGTTCTTGTCCAACTGCAGCATCACGGTTGCTCCGGCCCGAATGCCGGTCGTGTGCCCGACGAAGTGGACCGTGCGTCCGGCCTTCACGGTCGTGGGGCTAGCCTTGACCGTGATCGATGCGGGATGCGGCGGCGTCGTAGCAGCCACGGCTCCACCTGCGCCGACGGCGAGTAGCGCGGCCGACATCGCTCCCGCGGCGAATGCCCGTGCATGCACGTACATGGCGGCCTCCATCGAAGAGAAGGACGACCCGTCAAAGACCATGATTGTACGGGGCGCTTCGTGCAATAACCACGCTAGTCCGCCGGCTCGGATGAGGGCATCCAAGCGAAAGTGCATAGGTAACCACGACGTAATAGGTCGGTAAGTGAAATAGCCGGAAACCGGCAGCGCATCGCGAGTCTGGTCACACACGGAAATACCGTGTCCAAAATACGGACAAAATTATCGCCCGGCATTTACCTTCATACCGAACAGCGGGCCGTCGGCGGTGGCCGTGGTGGTGGCCACCGGCACCCGGCCGCCCTCCGTACTCACCCGCACATCCCCGGGGCCGCCGTCACCGGTACGTCGATCTGCCGCAGCGGTCACGCAGTAGCGGCTCTCGGTCTTCGGTCAACTGCGGTGACAGCCTTGCCAGTTGCGGCCTCGTCCCCTACATTAAGCGCGGCATTAAATCCACTTAACTGAATACTTAAGCGAGGTCGCCGTGCCGTACCGCGCAAGACCGCGTATGCGTTGGGCCTCCGCCGTCGGGGCTGTCCTGGCCACCATGACGGCGCTGGTCGGCGGAGTGAATCCCGGGCGGGCGGAGGCGGCCGTGCCTCCGGTCCGCACTCAGCACGTCGAGTACTTCCCGGGACCTCTGTCCGAGCCCCGCCAGGTGACCGTCCCGGCGGGCACCCCGGGCCGGATCGCCCGCCACACGCCGACACCGGCGGGCGCCACTTCGGCGGTGAAGGCACTCCAGCGCACCGGTCCGGTGTCCGGACGGGTCGACCTGGTGGTGCTGGGCGACGGCTACACGGCGGACGAGCAGGGCGAGTTCGCCGTCGACGCCGAGGAGAAGCTGGACGCGATCTTCGGTATCGAGCCGTACCGGAGCTACCGCGGCCTGTTCAACGTCTGGTTGGTCAACACCGTCTCCAACGAGTCCGGCGTCTCCGGTGACCCGGGGGCCGACGTCGTCAAGGACACCGCGCTGGGCGCCTCCTTCTTCTGCGACGGCGTCGAGCGACTGCTGTGCGTCCACACCGATGAGGTCGCGCGGTACGCCGAGCTGGCCCCGGACGCCGACATCGTCTTCGTCGTCGCCAACTCCACCAAGTACGGCGGCGCGGGCTACTCCGCTGCCGACCTGCCGTCGGGCTCGGCCTTCCATGGGGTGGCGACGATGTCGTCCGACAACGACAGGTCGTACCTGATAGGCGCCCACGAACTGGGCCACTCCATAGGTCACTTGGCCGACGAGTACCAATACACGGGCTACGGCACGTATCCCTCCGCCGAGGAGCCGGCCGTCGCCAACCTCACCCTCCGCCGCGATCCGGGCGCGACGAAGTGGTACCGCTGGCTCGGGGAGCAGGATCCGTCCGGTTCGGTCGTGGGCACGTACGAAGGCGGGGGGTACTACGAGGCGGGTGTCTACCGTCCGACCGAGACGTCCCTCATGCGCTCCCTGGCCTCAACCGAGTTCAACCTCGTCGGCCGCGAGGCGATGATCGCCGGCTTCTGCGCCGACGCGGACGCGCTGACCTCCTCCCTCCCTCGATCCCGGCCGATCGGGCCAGGTCGCCGGATCACGGTACGTCTCGCACCGCTGACCGGCCTCGCCGACCTCGAACTGACCTGGTACGCCGACGGGAGGCAGGTGAGGTGGGCCACGGGCGAGCTGTCGGTGACACCACGTGAACTGGGCGTCCGAGGCCGCGGCCACGAAGTCACGGCCACCGTGACCGACCACGCGACTGCCATACGGGATCCAGCGGTCCGGGCGCAGACGACCACCTCACTGACGTGGACGGTGCGGTGACACAGCGGCCCGCGTGGGAGGGCGGAGCGCCGTCAGTCGGTCGTGTCCGTCGACGCCAGGGCCGTGAGGGCGGCGTCGAGGCGGCGGGTGGCCTCCTCGGCGACCGGGCGAAGGGCGTCGAGTTCGGTGAGAGCGACCATCGTGTTGGGGTCGAGGACCTGTACGGCGGTGCGGTCGCCGTCGCGGCGGACCACCACGTTGCAGGGCAGCAGCAGACCGATGGATCGGTCGGTCTCCAGGGCGCGGTGGGCGAGGGGCGGGTTGCAGGCGCCGAGGATGACGTAGTCCTCCATGTCGTGGTCGAGCTTGGCCTTCAGTGTGGCGGTGACGTCTATCTCGGTGAGGATGCCGAAGCCCTGGGCGGCGAGGGCCTCGCGGGTGCGGGTGACGGCGGTGGCGAAGTCGGTGTCGAGGTGGACGGTGCGGTCGTAGCGCATGGCGGTGGTCTGCCCTTCTGATCGGCTCGTGTGGCGCGGGGCGGGTGTCCGGCCGCGTGCGACGTGCACATGAGGTGTTTCTCCGGGCCTTCCGGCCCTTGAAAATACCCCCTGGGGTAATCATGTTACCTTCCTAGGTATACCCCCTGGGGTAATCCATCACCGGAAGGGAGTGCCTCGTGTTCTTCATCGACACGATCGAGGTGTCGGGACTCGGCAACCGCAGCTACCTCGCGGGCGGTGAGCGCACGGCCGTGGCCGTCGACCCGCCGCGCGACCTCGACCAGGTGATCGCGGCGGCCGCTCGGCGCGGGGTGCGGATCTCGCACGTCGTCGAGACGCACGTGCACAACGACTACGTCACCGGCGGGTTGGAGCTCGCCCGGGTCACGGGTGCCGCCTACCTCGTGCCCGCCGGAGCCCGCGTCGCCTTCGACCGCGTACCGGTGCACGACGGTGACCGTACGGAGGTCGACCCCGAGGCCGGCCTGGCCCTGCGTGCGCTGTCCACGCCCGGACACACCCCCCACCACACCTCCTATGTGCTGGAGGAGAACGGCACGGCGGCCGCGGTGTTCACCGGTGGCTCGCTGCTGATCGGCACCGTCGGCCGCCCCGATCTGGTCGAGCCCCGGCTGACCGAGGGGCTGGCCCGCGCCCAGCACGCCTCCGCGCACCGGCTGGCCGCCGAGCTGCCCGAGGAGACGGCCGTGCTGCCCACCCACGGGTTCGGCAGCTTCTGCTCGTCCTCCCAGGCCGAGGGCACTGGCACGACCATCGGCAAGGAGAAGGCGTCCAACGAGGCCCTCACCCGGGACGTCGACACCTTCGTCGCCGATCTGCTGGCGGGCCTGGACGACGTCCCCGCCTACTACACGCACATGGGCCCGGCCAACGCCGCCGGACCCGCGCCCGTCGATCTGACCCCGCCCGCCATTGCCGACGCCGAGGAGATAGCCGCCCGGCTGGGCGCGGGGGAGTGGGTGGTGGACCTGCGCAATCGGGTCGCCTTCGCCCATGGGCATGTCGCAGGCTCGTTCAACTTCGAGGCGGAGGGGCAACTGGCCACGTATCTGGCCTGGCTGATCCCCTGGGGCAAGCCGGTCACCCTGCTCGCCGAGTCGCCCGAGCAGCTCGCTGCCGCCCAGCGTGAGCTGGTGCGGGTGGGTATCGACCGGCCGGCCGCCGCGGCCACGGGTGGGCCTGCCGACTGGATGCGTGAGGGCGAGGCGCCGGCCTCCTTCCCGAGGGGAACCTTCGCCGACCTCGCCGGGCGGTCCGAGGACGTCGTCGTCCTGGACGTGCGCCGGGCCTCGGAGCGGGCCGGTGGGTTCGTCGAGGGCTCGGTCCACATCCCGATCCACACCCTCCACCGCCGCCTGGACGAGGTTCCCGAGGGCGAGGTGTGGGTGCACTGCGCGGGCGGAGCGCGCGCGGCGATCGCCGCCTCCCTGCTGGACGCCGCGGGCCGGGACGTCGTCGCCGTGGACGACTCGTTCGACGCGGCCGAGAAGGCGGGACTCACCGTCCGGACCGCCTGACGGCGCCGGGCGCAGAGGCCGAAACTCCGTACCGACATGGGACACAGGAGCCAGAAACCGAGATGAGCATCTTCCGACGAGGCCGGCGCGGCCCAGGGCGCGTGAGCGTGCAGGAGGCGGCCGTGCGCACCGGGCACGGCGGCGCCGACGACGGCGGTGACGCCGTGCTGCTGGACGTGCGCGAACCGTACGAATGGCAGGCGGGGCACGCGCCGCGAGCCGTGCACCTGCCGCTGTCCGCACTGGCCGCCGGGGCGGGGCTGCCCGCTCACGCGCAGGCTCTGCCCCTGGTCGTGATCTGCCGCTCCGGCAACCGCTCCCGACAGGCGGCCGAACTGCTCGTCGCCCGCGGCTCCCAGGCCGTGGACGTGATCGGCGGGATGCGGGACTGGGCCGAAGCGGGTCTGCCGGTGGTGGACGAGCGTGGCCGTAACGGCACCGTCGCGTGAGCGCGGTCATACTCGCCCTGGCCGCCGGAGCCGTCATCGGCCTGGCGCTCGGCGCGCTCGGGGGAGGCGGCAGCGTCCTGGCCGTCCCCGCGCTGATCTACCTGCTCGGCTTCAGTCCGGTCGGGGCGACGACCGCGAGTCTGGTCATCGTCACGCTCACCTCGGTCACCGCGCTCCTCGCGCATGCCCGCGACGGGAATGTGCGGTGGCGTACGGGGCTGCTGTTCGCGGCTGCCGGGATCGGTCCGGCCATGCTGGGCGGCGCGCTCGCCGCCCGTGTGCCGGAGGCCGCACTGACGGCGGCGTTCGCCGTGGTCGCGGGAGCGGCCGCCGTCCGCATGCTGCGTTCCGGTCCGGCCGCGGAGGGCACCGTGACGGTGCGGCCGGGGCGCGCCGCGGCGGCCGGTACCGGGCTCGGCGCGGTCACCGGCATCCTCGGTGTCGGCGGTGGCTTCCTCGCCGTACCGGCCCTGGTGGGCGTGCTCGGCATGCGGATGCGCAACGCGGTGGGCACCAGCCTGCTGGTCATCAGCGTCAACTCACTGGCCGCGCTGGCGACCCGGGCCGGTACGGTCGAGGGGCTGGACTGGGCGGTCGTGGGCCCCTTCATCGGGGCCGCGATCCTCGGCGCCTGGGACGGCAGGCGGCTGTCCGCCAAGGTCTCCGGGGGCACGCTTCAGCGGATCTTCGCCCTGGCGCTGCTGGCCGTGGCCGCCTTCATGCTGATCGACGCGGTCGCGTGAGGCCGGCCTCAAACATGATCACGCCAAAGACAGGAACAGCTTCTCCAGGCGGGCGCGCATCGCCTCCGGGTCCTCGCCGTTCTTGCGGCCGGACTCCATGTCCGTCACGCACTGCTGCAGGCCCGTCGCGATGATCGCGAAACCGGCGCGGTCCAGCGCGCGCGAGGCGGCGGCGAGTTGCGTGACCACGTCCTCGCAGTCGCGCCCCTCCTCGATCATCCGGATCACACCGGAGATCTGCCCCTGTGCCCGGCGCAGCCGGTTCAGCACGGCCTTCAGGCCCGCACCCTCAAGCTCCAGTTCCACGATCACTCCTCGAAAGATACCCCTAGGGGTACTGTACGTCCCGGTTCGGGACGACGTCGACCATTAAGGATCACAACTGCCATGACCAACTCCCCCGCTCCCGTCACACTCGGCACGGACCAGGCCCGCACCCGGCTGCACGAGCTCACCGTCATCGATGTGCGCACGCCCGCCGAGTACGCCTCGGGCCACCTGCCCGGCGCGCTGAACATCCCCGTGGACCACATCCGGCGGGCGCTGCCGGAGATCCGGGACGCGGCCGAGCGCGGTGACGTCCTCGTCGTGTGCGCCTCCGGAGCCCGTTCCGAGAACGCCTGCCGGCTCCTGGCCGCGCACGGCATCGCCACGGCGACCCTCGCCGGCGGCACCGGCGCCTGGGCCGCCGAGGGGCACGACCTGCACACACCGGCGGCCTGCGACACCCGGGCCGGCTGGAGCATCGAACGCCAGGTGCGCTTCACCGCCGGCACCATGGTGCTCCTCGGCCTCGCCCTGGGCCTGCTCGTGCACCCCGCCCTCCTGCTGATCTCGGCCGGTATCGCGGGCGGCCTGGTCTTCTCCGCCCTGACGAACACCTGCGGCATGGCGGTCATGCTCGGCAAGCTGCCGCACAACCGCCCGCGCGCGGCCGACCTGGATGCCACGCTCGCCGCTCTGCGCAACCGCTGAACCCTTGCGGCACAGGGCACCCACGCAGCCGCCGCGGGTGCCCTGTGCCGTCAGTTCCCGCCCGCCGTCCCCGCGGCGGCCTGCCGGCGTACGTCCTCCATGTCGACGGCCCGGATCTTGCCGATGAGCTCCTCCAGCGCCTGCGGCGGCAGGGCGCCCGGCCGGGCGTACAGCACGGTCCGGTCGCGGACCGCCATGAGCGTGGGAATGGACGAGATCTGGAAAGTCGCGGCGAGTTCGGGCTGTGCCTCGGTGTCGACCTTGCCGAACACGATGTCCGGGTGGCGTTCGGCCGCCTTCTCGTAGACGGGGCCGAACATCCTGCACGGTCCGCACCAGGCGGCCCAGAAGTCGATCAGCACGATGTCGGAGCCGGTGATGGTCTCCTCGAAGTTGTCCTTGGTCAGTTCGACGGTCGACATGGGGTTCCCTCTCCTGCTGCGTATATACCCGGTGGGGTATCTGCCGGGTTCAACCGGTGCGGGGTCGGGTTTGTTCCATGCAGGCCAGGACCAGTGGTGACGGAAGGGGGCGGCCTCAGGGTTCCAGTGCGATGTCGATCTCGGGCGGCTGGTGGAGGGTGTTGTGGACCGTGCAGTGCGAGGCCACGGCCAGCAGTGCCGCGCGGCGCTGTTCGGGCAGCTCCGGCGGTGGGACGACCACGACGTGCAGGGTGGCGACCCGGGCGGGGCGGTCGGTGGCCATGGTGAACTCCGTGCGGACGCGCAGGCCGGCGCGGGGGAGTCCGTGCCGGTGGAGGTAGCGGCCCGCGTAGAACGCGACACAGGTGGCCAGCGACGCCGCGAACAGCTCGGTCGGGGTGGGTGCGGTGTCCGTGCCGCCCGCCTCCGGCGGCTGGTCGACCCGGAGCGGTGTCCTCGGACGTCCACCGTGTAGGCGTCCTGCTCGACGTGGGTGACCTCAAGACGGTGCACGGCTGTGGACTGCGGGCGGTTCGTGCTGAGGGCGTGAGGTGCGCTGCCGGTCATGGCCGAGCCCTTCTCGCTGGTGTCGGCTGCTCCGCAATCCAGTCGACCACTGGGCGCGGGTGCGGGGCGAGGGGCCGACGGGGTCCGCCGAGGACCGTTCGGCCCTCGCACCCATGGCCGCACCGGTATACCCTGCGGGGTATTTTTCCAGGAGGTTCGCGGCGCGTGGGCGGACCGCCGGGGTCGGTGGTCCCAGCCGAAGACATACCCGGGTGGGTACCCGAGTGGGGACGAGAGGCCCATGTCCGGCCGCCATCTCCCGTACGACGCTGAAGACATGGGCAAACACATCGTGATTCTCGGCGGCGGAACCGCCGGCACCATGACGGCGAACCGCCTGTGTCGCACATACGACCGGCGCGAGTGCCGGATCACGGTCGTCGACCAGGACGACGACCACCTCTACCAGCCCGGCCTGCTGTTCGTGCCGTTCGGGCTCGCCCAGCCGCGCCACCTCGTGCGGTCGCGTCCCCGGCAGCTGGACACGGCCGTCGACTACAAGCAGGCGCGGATCGAGCGGGTCGACCTGGACGCGCGCACGGTGCACCTCGCCGAGGGCATCCGGCTGTCGTACGACATCCTCGTGGTCGCCACCGGAGCGACGCTGCTGCCGGAGGAGACCGAGGGCCTGACCGGTCCCGGCTGGGGCGAGAAGGTCTTCACCTTCTACGACCTGCCCGGCGCGGCCGGTCTGCACGACGCGCTGGAACGCTTCGACGGCGGCCGCGTGGTGATCGACGTGGCGGACATGCCGGTCAAGTGCCCCGTCGCGCCACTGGAGTTCGCGTTCCTTGCCGACTGGTACTTCCAGCGGCGAGGCATCCGGGACCGGGTCGAGCTGACAGACGTCACCCCGCTGGACGCGGCCTTCACCAAGCCGGTCGCGGCCAAGGCGCTGGGTGGGCTGCTCAAGGAGAAGGGAGTTGAGCTGGTCACCGAGTTCACGCTCGGCGAGGTCGACGGTGCCGGGGGCCGGCTGGTGTCGTACGACGAGCGAGAGGTGCCCTTCGATCTGGCGGTGGTCGTGCCGCTGCACGCCGGCGCGGAGTACGTGGGCCGCTCCGCGGGACTGGGCGACGAGTTGGGCTTCATCCCCGTCGACCCGCACAGCCTCCAGCACCCGGACCGCCCCGAGGTGTTCGCCATCGGCGACGCGGCCGGTCTGCCGGCGTCGAAGGCGGGCTCGGTGGCCCACTTCGAGGGCGAGGTGCTGGTGCACAACATCGGACGCTTCCTCGCCGGACAGCCGCTGGACGCCGCCTTCGACGGGCACACGAACTGCTTCGTGGAGACCGGCTTCCACAAGGCCCTGCTCATCGACTTCAACTACGACACCGAGCCGCTGCCCGGCCACTTCCCCGGCCCCGTCGGCCTGCCGCTGCTGAAGGAGTCGCACGCGAGCCACCTCGGCAAGCTCGCCTTCGAGTGGCTGTACTGGCACAGCCTGCTGCCCGGCCGAGAAGTGCCCGGCATCGGCTCGGCCATGCCCGAGCGCGGCAAGAACCATGTGTCCGCCTGACCGAGAGGAGCACACCGTCATGCCCACCGCCACCTACGCCGACACCGCCGTCCCCGTCGACGACGAAGGCTTCTTCACCGACCCCGCACAGTGGACCGAGCCGATGGCCGAGCAGATCGCCCGCGAGCAGGGGATCGACGAACTGACCGAGCGGCACTGGACGGTCATCCGCTTCATGCGCGAGCAGCACGCGGCCAAGGGCACCGGCCCCACCGTGCGGGTGCTCGGCAAGACCTCCGGCGTGAGCGTCAAGGAGCTCTACCAGCTCTTCCCGAAGGGCCCGGCGAAGATTGCCGCGAAGATCGCCGGGATCCCCAAGCCCCGCGGCTGCATCTGAGGAGGGGGCCCGTCATGGCCGACACCGCAACGATCGAGAAGGTCTCGATCATCGTCTCCAAGGGATCCCTGGAAGGGATCTACCCGGCCCTGATCATGGCCAACGGCGCCCGTGCCGAGGGCATCGAGGCGGACTTGTTCTTCACCTTCTTCGGCCTGGACGCGATCACGAAGAAGCGGTGGGAGCACATCAAGCTGCCCACCGTGGGCAACCCGGGTCTGCACCTGCCGACCCTGCTGGGCGGCATGCCGGGCGTGCCGGACCTGGTCACCCGGTACATGGAACGCAAGATGGACAAGCTCGACATCCCGCCGATCCCCGAGTTCATCGAGATGATCGCCGACACCGGCGCGGGCATCTACGCCTGCAAGGCGTCCGTCGACCTCTTCGAACTCGACAAGGACGACCTGGTCGAGCAGGTCCAGGGGATCATCACGGTCGGGGAGTTCTACGAGCGTGCGGCCGGCAGCCAGATCATCTACACCTGAGACGACCGGGGTCCTCGGGGGTGGGTACGACGGGTCAGGCGCCGCGCTCGGCCTGGCCTGCCTGTAGGAGGAGCAGGCGGGCCAGGTCACGTGCCTCGTCGGCGGTGAGCGCGGCCCACACGCCCGGTTCGCCGCCCTGGTCGCGGCCCACGTCCAGGGTGACCCGGCCGATGGGCCGGTCCGCGGGCGCCAGCCGCAGATACCGCACGGCGATCCTGCGCCCGCAGCTGGTCACGACGCAGCTGTCCTCGCCCGTCGGGGGCCGGTCACGTCCTGCCGTCGTCATGGTCCTCACGCTCCTCCGCCGGGTTGCTGACGGTCCCCCTCGGCTGTCGTCTGCGATCTGAATACCCAGAGGGGTATGAATAGCAGCGTCAGGCGAGGCCGCATTGTTCCCCGGCACGGGGTGCGCGTTTCCCGTTCACGGGCGGGTGGCGAGGCGATCCGGGCTTCCGCTGTCCGGCATCGCCGGGGCGTCGCTCGTCTGCATGGGCGTTCGTCCGGAGCGCCTGAGCATGTACCGGCTGAAGGCGATCCCCGCGGCCGCGGCCACGAAGGCCCAGGTCCAGGGGCTGGTCAGCAGGGTGTGGCGCAGGTCGGTGCCGATCTGCCGGCTGAGGACGAACACACCCATGACGGCGACGAACCAGCCGAAGGACTTGCGCAGCGCGTCCTGCGGGATACGTCCGGCGAGCAGACCGCCGAGCACGCTGCCGACCACGGCGGTCGCCGTGACGAGGGTCGCGAAGCCCCAGTCGATATGCACGCCGGCGAGGTAACCGGCCAGGCCCGCGAAGGACTTCATGGCGATGACCAGCAGTGAGGTGCCGACCGCGACGGTCATCGGCAGACCGCCGAGCAGCGCGAGGGCGGGCACGACGAGGAAGCCTCCGCCGGCGCCCACCAGTCCGGTGACCAGGCCGACGACGATGCCGTCCAACAGCACGTGGAGAACGGGGAGTTCGTGGTGGACCTTCTTCGCCGCCTGCCTCCGCCCCCGGATCATGGCGACCGCCGTGGCGATCATCATGAGGGCGAACGCGATGAGCAGGACCGTGCCGGGGATGAACTCGGCGAGACGTCCGCCCGCGTAGGCGCCGGTCATGCCCGCCAGACCGAACAGCAGCCCCGTACGCCAGCGGACGCGTCCGGCACGGGCGTGCGAGACGACCCCGGCGGCACTCGTGACGCCGACGACGAACAGGGAGGTGGCGATGGCCTCCTTGGTCTCCATGCCGGCCAGGTAGACCAGAATCGGCACGGTCAGGATGGATCCGCCGCCGCCCAGGATGCCGAGGCTGACGCCGATGAGCAGGGAGGCGGCGATGATGACGGCGATCATGACGCATCCCGCAGGGCGGCGACGACCGTGTCGAGGTCGGTGCGCGGGCCGCGGTTGTAGGGCAGCTTCGACAACAGCATGCCCATCGCGCAGGTGTTGGTGAGCGCGGCGATCGCCAGCCCGGCACCGACGGCCGTGCCGATCAGGTGCAGTCCGGGCACGAACAGGCCCGCGACGCCCGTCACCAGCACCAGGCTTCCGGCGACGAGCCGGACCTGGCGCTCCAGGTCCCAGCGCTCGGGCCCCCGGTTGAGCGGGCCGCCGGCGGACTCCCATGCCATGACGCCGCCGTCGAGGACGCGCAGGTTGGGCAAGCCGGCCTCGGCGAGGGCCTTCGGCCTGGGCGGCGCGGGCGCCGGAGCGGCAGATGAGGACGACGTCCTCGTCGAGGTGGTGGAGCAGTTCGGCGCGGTGCTCGCGCAAGGTGTCGAGAGGGACGTTGTAGGAGCCGGGGATGTGCGCGGTGTGGAACTCGCCGGGCGTGCGTACGTCCAGCAGACGCGGGCCCTGGCCCGACTGGGTCAGCTCGCGCAGAGCGGCGGGATCGAGACGTGATGTGTCGGCATGGAGGGGCATCGGGGGTTCCCTGTTGTCCGTGAAGCGTTCTTTTTGCCTGTGAAGCGTCTTTTCGACGGGGGCGGGCGGCGGCCGGTGTCCCGGTCACCGCCCGGTTAGCGGGTGGATCAGACGTCGGCCGACGCGGGCAGGGCGAGCCACGCGCCGTAGCCGCCGAGCAGGTCGGAGACGTCGGAGCGGCCCTTGTGGCGCAGCAGGCTGGCGGCGATGGAGGAGCGGTGGCCGCCGGCGCAGTGCACGACCAGAGGCCGGTCGGCCGGGATCTCGTCGATGCGGCGGGCCAGTTCGGCCAGCGGGATGTGCAACGAGCCGTCGATGAAGCCCTCTTCGCGCTCGGAGGTGTTGCGCACGTCCAGGACCAGAGGTGCTTCGTCGCCGTCCAGCAGCAGGCGCAGTTCGTCGGTGGTCAGACGGCTGGCCTGCTCCATCTCGTCGGCCAGGGCCGGGAAGGCGCCCTCGGGCTCGCGCAGATACCCGCCGACCTTGTCGAAGCCGATCCGGGCGAGCCGGGTGACGACCTCCTCCTCGCGATCCTGCGGCGCGACCACGACGACCTCCTGCTCGGGGGCGACGACCATGCCCGCCTGCTCGGCGAAGCGGCCGTCCGCGGGCACGTTGACGGAGCCCCGCAGACAGCCGGGCGCGAAGTCCTGCGGCGAGCGGGTGTCGATCACGACCGCTCCCGCCGCGCGCCGCTCCATGAACTCCTCGACCGACAGCGGCCGGGGTGCGACGGTCGCGTCGAACAGGCCGTGCTCCTTGCGGTTGAGGATCGCGTCGTAGACGAAGTAGGCGGGCGCGGACGGCTGCCCCTCCGTCACCAGCTCCACGAACCGCTCCTCGCTCATCGGCCGGCAGGCGTAGTTGGTGGCACGCTGCCGGCCGATGGTGGACTGGCGCTGGGTGGAGAGGTTCTTGCCGCAGGCGGAGCCGGCGCCGTGGGCGGGGAAGACGCGGACGGCGTCCGGGAGGGCCATCAGCTTGTGCTGGACGGTGTCGTAGAGCATCCTGCCGAGTTCCTCGGCGGTCACTCCGATCGAGGCCAGCAGGTCGGGGCGGCCGACGTCGCCGATGAAGAGAGCGTCACCCGTCAGCACGCCGTAGGGGACCGTGTCGTCCGCATGCTCGTACACCAGGACGCTGATCGACTCCGGGGTGTGACCCGGGGTTTCGAGGATCTGGAGCTGGACGTCGCCGAGGCTGATGCGTTCGCCGTCGGTCAGCTTGTGGATGGGGTACTCGGCCTCGGCGCGCTGCCCGTAGCCGATCCAGGCACCGGTGCGGTCGGCGAGCTCCAGGTGGCCGGCGAGGAAGTCGGCGTGGAAGTGGGTGTTGACGACCGCCTCGATGGTGAAACCGTGGGCGGCGGCGTCGGTGAGGTACTCGGAGACGTCGCGGCGCGGGTCGACGACGACAGCCTTGCCCGTGGTCTCGTCGGCGATCATGTACGAGGCCTGGGAGAGGCAGTCGAGGTAGTACTGGGCGAAGAACATGGTCGGGTGACCTCCGTAGCGGAAGGGCTAATTACCCCGGGGGGTATATAGAAGGGTCTGGTCCGCCCTTGTCGGAGGGCGGGGGCGGTGGCCGGCCCGGGTCGGGGGAAGCCCGGGCCGACCGGTCAGAGGCGGCCGGTGAGCATGCCGTGCCAGTACACCGGCGGCAGCACGTACCGCTTGAACACCCACATGTCGCGCCGCTCCTTGAACGTGTTGATCAGCGGGAACGAGGGCGTGGGGTTCAGGTCGTAGTCGAACTCGGCGAGCAGCATCCGGTCGCGGGCCGTCACCAGCGGGCACGACGTGTAGCCGTCGTACCGGCGCGACAGGGAGCGTCCGTTCATCACGTCCAGCAGATTCGCGGCGACCACCGGGGCCTGCTTGCGTACGGCCGCGCCGGTCTTGGAGGTGGGCAGGTTCGCCACGTCGCCGAGCGCGAAGACGTTGTCGTACGACGGGTGCTGGAGCGTGTGCTTGTCCGCGGCGACGAAGCCCTGGGGGCTGGCCGGATCGGCGAGCGGACTCGCCTTGACCCAGTCCGGCGCGCTCTGCGGCGGCACGGCGTGCAGGAAGTCGTAGCCGAGGATTTCCTTCGTGCCGTCGACGTGGTCGGTGACGGTGAGCTCGCGGGCGTCGCCGTCGACGGCGGTCATCTCGGAGCGCAGCCGCACCTCGATGCCGTACCGGTCGGCCACCTTCTCCAGCACCTGTGACCACGCGGGCACCTTGAACATGGCCGGATCGGGGATGACGAAGACGATCCGGATGTCGTCGAGGACCTTGCGCCTGCGCCAGTGATCGGCGGCCAGGTAGGCGATCTTCTGCGGGGCGCCGCCGCACTTCAGTGGGGTTGCCGGATGGGTGAAGACGGCCGTGCCCGAGCGCATCTGCTTGATCAGCTCCCAGGTGCGCGGGGCGTACTCGGGTGCGTAGTTGCTGCTCACCCGGTCGTGGCCCACGGCCTCGCCGAGGCCGGGGACGCCACCCCAGTCGAGCTGGAGCCCCGGTGCCATCACCAGGTGTTCGTAGGCGAGTTCGCCGCCACCGGACAGGGTCACCGTGCGGGCCTGCGGGTCGATGGCCAGGGCGCGGCGGCGGATCCAGCGCACGCCGTCCGGTATCACCGACCCCTCGGGGCGCCGGGAGGTGCCCAGGGTCGCCTGGCCGCCGCCGACCAGGGTCCACAGCGGCTGGTACCAGTGGGTGTCGGACGGTTCGATCAGGGTGATGTCGTTGACGCCTGCGCGGCGCAGGCGGGCGGCGACGCTGATGCCGGCGCTGCCGCCGCCGATGACGGCGACGCGGTGGCGGCCGGAGATCGGTGCGTCGGCGGGGGAGGGGGTGGCGGCCAAGACGGCTCTCCTTTCCAGCTGGCGGGTGTGCGGGTGCCGGACGGGGTCAGGCGGCTCTACCTTCTTTGCCGGTCGGCGGGCAGTTCGTCGCACCGGGCCGGCAGGGTGCGGAGCGACATCAGTCGCGCGCCGGGTACGTGTCCGGCCGCGTACTCGTCCGCCTCCCGTACGTCGACCACGAGCGCACCGTCGGCCCAGGCCGCGGCGCATGTCTCGGGTGTCACTTCACGCGCCAATTGGTTGCCTCCTCAATTACCCCCGGGGGTATCTCTTCGGTGAGAGTAAGGCCATCCGGCGACGAGCGTCAAATACCCCCTGGGGTATTTTCCCCACCGGGTAACCCGCGGCTCGGCGTCAGGGCCGGGAACCGGTCGTGATCCCTGTGGTGGGCTCTGAGTGGCCGGTGTGTCATCGGTGTGCCGTGGTGGCGTGGCTCGGGTTCTGTGCACGGAGTGAGCGAGGGCCGCGGTCGCGGCGATGATGACCTGTCAGGTCACTGGCCCACGTGCGGAGGCCCCGGAAGAGCAAGCGTGCGATTAGTGATGCTCGCGTCGAAGGTGGCCGGCCGTGAAGGTAGGGGGCGGCGGCGTGTCTCCCGGCTGTGGCGGCAATGACCAGGGGCTCTCCCTGACTGACGGGAAGTCACCTGTGGAACTGGACTGAAGGTCCCTATTGCGGCGGTGTGTGCCGTGTCACGCATTCCAAGGCTGCCCAAGTTGCCTGCATCACAGCGGAAATGTCCATTTAGCGTCCATGCTCGAAACGGCCACCGGCTCCCGAAGTGGAGCCCATCGGCAACGCCTTGGGTGCGAAGTCCCAAAGTGACCCATGACACAGCACTCGCGACATTCCTGCTTGTTCCCCCGGAAAGGTGCCCCATTATGGCCGCTTACCTCTGTCCTCCTGCCGTAATACACGGCAAGCACGCCGTGGAGACCAGCCAGATCGTGGCGGAGGTGCGCGACCGGCACCCGCACGCGGCGTGGGCGCCGCGGATCGACGGCATCGCGGCCAGTACGGGCATCGAGACCCGCGGGTGGATGCTGCCGCTGGAGACCGCCGTCGCGCCGGGCAAGGGCAACGGCCTGCAGGCTGTCGGCGTCGGGCCGGCCCAAGAGGCGCTGGCACGCGACGGGTTCAGCCAGCAGGACGTGGACCGCGTGATCGCCGCCCTTGAGGCGATACCCGCGCCGCAGACCGTCCAGGAGCGCACCGCGCCGGCCTGGGAGGCCGTGCAGTCCTACGGGGAGCATGCGGCGCGCGGTGCCCTGCAGATCGCCGGGCTGGACGCCGCGGACATCGACTGCCTGATCACCAGTCACTCCACCACCCCGGCGCTGCCGGGTCTGGACGTCTCCCTGGCCAACAGGCTCCAGCTCCGCAACGATGTGATGCTGCTGCCGGCCTCGCAGTGGGCCTGTATCGCGGGGACCCGCTCCCTGGCGCTGGCGGCGGAACTCGTGGCCGCGGACCCCGACCGGGTGGTCCTCGTCGTGATCGCGGAGGCGCTGAGCACGACCTACCAGCCCGCGGACGACACCCTTGAGTCCCTGATCGTCCGGTTGCTGTTCGCGGACACCGCGGTCGCCGCGGTGGTCACGGGCCGCCCGAGGCGCGAGTCGATGCTGCGGCTGGACGCCGCCTGGCACCACACCCTGCCCGGCACCCACGACCTGCACCGTCTGGAGACTCGGTCGGACGGCACCCATTTCGTGATGGACCGGCGTGGGCCGCGCGCCGTACAGGAGACGGTCACCGCGATGTGGGAGTGGCTGCGCGTCCGTTACCAGGACAACCCCGACTCCTGGCACCCCGACGTGCTGCTCGCGCATCCCGGCGGGACCCGGGTGCTGGAGTACATGGAGCAGACGATGCCCGACACATGGCCGTCGGGGCTGCTGGACTACAGCCGGGACAGCTACACCAGCGGCAACCGCGGAGGCGCCGCCGTGTTCGACATCATGCGGCGGGCGCACGACGCCGGGCAGAAGTCGGGCAGCCGCGCCGTGCTGTACGCGGCGGCACCGGGCCTGACCGCCACCGCCCTGGAGGGGGAGTGGCTGTAGCACGAGCCCGCGCGACCCGCACCAGCAGAACGGGTCGCCCGCATCACAGGGCACGACACCTGTACAGCTGAGGGCGCCGTGCGTACCGTCGGTGGCTCCGGCGGACGCGCACGCCGCCCGTACCCTCGCCGCGCTTCAGGTGCCGTACGCCGGCCGCGCCCCGCCCTGCGACCGCGTCACCTGGCGACTTCCGCCCAGACCACCTTGCCGGTGTCCGTCCACCGCACCCCCCACCGGGTGGTGAGCCTGTGCACGATGTACAGGCCACGACCGCGGTCGTCGAGGAGGCCGCCCCGGTTCAGACGCGGACTGCCGTTGCCGGTGTCGCCCACCTCGCACAGAAGGCCATGACCGGCCCTGATCAGCCGTACCGTGATGGGACCGGTGGCGAAGAGCACCGCGTTCGTGACCAGCTCGCTGACCAGTAGCAGCACGTTGTCCAGGGTGTCGTCCTTGGTGCGCCATTGCCGCAGCAGCGCGGAGATCTGTGCGCGGGCACGGGCGGGCGCGTCGTAGCGGGCGGGCAGCCGCCAGGTCGCGGTGTCCCCCTTGCGGTAGCCGATCATGCGCGCGAGCAGCAGGGTCACGTCGTCGCGCTGACGCACGGGCGCCAGCGTGGAGACGACGCGCCGTGCGGCCTGCTGCAGGGCGTCCCAGGGGTGCACCCTGGACACGGTGTCCGCCAGCCTGCTGATGCCCTCGTCGATCGACAGGGCCGGATCCTCCACCAGGCCGTCGGTGTAGAGGGCGAGCAGCGAGCCCGGGGGTGCGTCGAACGTGTGCACGTCGAACGGCTCTCGCAGCGCGAACTCGGCGCCCAGCCCGGGATGAGGGCGGACCGCGAGCGGGCCCGCGTGCCCGTCCGGGGACACCAGGACCGGGGGGAGATGGCCGGCGCTGGACAGCGCCACGTCGTGGCTGACCGGGTCGTACAGGGCGATGCAGCAGGTCGACCCGAGAGCGCTGTAGCCGGCCGCCAGCCCGGACTCCGAGTCGTCCAGCAGCGTCACGGTCGCGTCCAGGTGCTGCAGCACCTCGTCGGGCGCCAGCCCCGCGGACAGCAGCGCGCGGGCCTCCATGCTCAGCTGGCCCATGGTCGCCGCGGCTCCCAGGCCGTGCCCGACGACGTCACCGACCACCAGCGCCGTACGGCCGTCCGGCAGCGGAAAGCTGTTCACCCAGTCGCCGCCGACGCCCGCGCTGTCGGGGGTGGCGGGCTGGTAGACGCTGGCGATCTCGATGGTGTCGCCGCCCGCCCGGGGCAGCAGCCGGCGCTGCAACGCCAGCACCTGCGTGTGCTCGCGCTGGTGCTGACGGGCCAGGTCGACGTGATGGACGGTCCTGGCCACCAGTTCCTGCAGGTCGAACAGCTCGCTGTCGCGGAAGGGAGAGTCCGCCCGCCGCCAGACCTCCGCCACGCCCAGTACGACAGGCGGCGGGCCGTCCAGGACCAGTGGTATGCATGCCACACCCGCCGACCGGTCACCGGGCACCAGGGCACGCATCACTCGCGGACTGCCGAGCACCCGCTCGACCGCCTCCCGGTCGGGTATGACGATGGCCTGCGGGGCATCGTCCCGCTGTACCGCCTGCGCCAGCAGGCGACTCGCGTCGCTGGGAAGATCGTCGCCCGGAGTCACATAGCCCTCGGGCCAGGCCCGGTCGGGTACCAGGGCCGCCCGACGTAGCCGGATGCGCCCCTGCGCCCGCTCGGTGACTCCCTCGCCCGTCCACACGGCGAAGTCGAGGTCGACGGCGGCCACGTCTCCCCACGCCAGCAGGGACTCCGCCAGCGACTGCGCGGTCTCGCCGATGTCCAGCGAGGTGCCGATCGCGGTCTCCGCGGCGTACAGGTGCAGCCGCCTGGCCATGGCGATCACGGAGACGGTCAGGCCTTCCTGGGGCACGGCCGCGGGCAGGATGCTCAGCGAGACCACCAGCTCCGACCCGTCGCCGCGCCGCAGGCGCTGGATCCGGGCGACGTGCGCCTCACCGGTTTCCAGGACCTGCCGCAACCGCCTGGTGACTGTCGGTATGTCCCCGGGAGGCAGGAGATCGACGAAAGGGCTCCCGACCACGGCGTCCAGACCCGCGAACACGGGGGCGTCCAGATTGCAGCCGGTGATTCTCAGGTCCCTGTCCAGGTTGACCGCGCCGAGAATCTGCTCCTGACGGCTGGTTGCCGCGTCGTCGGGTACGCGTCGAGTGGTGGTGCGGTCGCCCTGCGCGTCGGCAGGACGCGCGGCCGGTGCCGTTCCGCCGCTCGGGATGTAGCGCCCCAGAGCGCTGCTGACCAGTTCGAACGGCGAAGAGGACGAAGGGGAGGGTGTGGAGTCCATGCGGCTCTCTCCCTGGCGGGCACACCTCATTGAATAACATCGGGAGTCGCTTCGCCCACATCGGCGGATCACGCGGTGAACGCGGACAGTGAGGAATGCACTGGCCGGCGGAGCGGTGCACACCCTGCCAGGGCCGTGACCTGCCAGGATGCGCCCTACTTCGGTGACTGGAAGCCGCCGATCTTCTGCTCCAGCAGTTCGGCCAGCCGCAGTGGGGTGCGGTCCTCGAACATCGGACCAATGAGCTGCACTCCCACCGGCAGACCCTCTGGGGACCGGCTCGCTGGTACGGCGGTGGCGGGTAGGCCGGGCATGGTGGCCAGACCGGCCCAAACCAGTTGGTCGAAGTACGGGTACTCGACGCCGTCGATGTCGATCCGGCGTTCCCTTGGATCGGGGTTGTGGTCGTGCGGGAACGCGGGCGTGGGCGTGATCGGACACACCACGGCGTCGAACTCGCCGAAGAACTGCCGCCAGCCATGGCGGTGGAGCTCGCGACGGCTGTTCGCCTCGATCCAGTCGCGGTGGCTGAGCACCATGCCGCGCAGCATCGCAGCATTGAGACTCTGGTCGTCTGGGCTCAGTCCGGCGGCGCGGCTCCGCAGCTGCTCGTACGCTTCGACGGGAAAATGCGCAGCGGATCCCGAGAACAGCAACTGCCTGTAGATCAGCGCGGCTTCGGCCAGATCGGGCAGCAGCGGACTGCGCCGTTCGACTCGGGCGCCGCCGTCGACCAGCGCGTCGGCGACCCGGTCCACGCCCGCCCGTACTGCGGACCCGGTCGGAATGAGCGGATGGTTGTCGAGGACCAGGACGCGGAAGTCGCAGAGCCGCTCGTGGCGCGCGGGCGGCAGCCTCAACTCGTGCGCCACACCGAGCGTCAGCGGGTCCGGTCCGGCCATGACGTCGAGCAGCAGTGTGAGGTCGCGGGCAGTGCGCGCCATCGGACCGACGACGGCGAGGTCATGGTCGGCCGGCAATGCCGGCGCCGGGGGCGGGACCATGCCGCGGATCGCCGCCAGCCCGAGTGTCGGCTTGTGTGCGTAGACACCGCAGAAGTGTGCGGGGGTGCGCAACGAACCGGCCATGTCGGAGCCGATGGACAGCGCGCCGAATCCGGCTGCGAGGGCCGCCGCGGATCCGCCGGAGGATCCACCCGGCGTGCGAGCGTGATCCCAAGGGTTGTTGGTGGTGCCGTAGATCTCGTTGAAGCTCTGCACGTCTTGCAGCCCCAAGGGCACGTTGGTCTTGCCGAGCACCACCGCGCCGGCGGCCTTGAGCCGCGACACCTGCACCGCGTCCTCGGCCGGCAGGTAGTTCCGGTGCAGCGGCATGCCCCAGGTCGTGGGCAGCCCGGCGACGTTGTAGGACTCCTTGACCGTTACCGGAATGCCGAGCAGTGGCCGGTCCTCACCGCGGGCGCGCGCCTGGTCGGCACCGCGCGCGGCGGCCCGTGCACGGTCGAAGTCCGGCACGCAGATCGCGTTGATCGCCTTGTCGTCCCGCTCGATACGGGCGATCGCCTCGTCGGTCAGTTCCGCCGCGGTCACTTCGCCGGCACGTAACGCAGCCGCGAGCTTTTCGGCCGTCTGAAAACTCCACTCCATGAATCCGACCGTATCGGCCTCCGGAACAGGTCATGAAATGCCGTTTCGCACAATGGGGTTCACGGTCGTTGGTGGAAACGTGGCCTGCCAGGGGTTCCGGGCGGATCTGTATCAAGCTCCAGGCCGTGGTCGTGAGTTCTACCCGACTACCGTCGCTCCACATGACGGACACCGAAATGGACATCACCGAGGACCTGATCCGGGATCTGCTGCGCGAGCAGCACCCCGACCTGGCTGATCGCCCCCTGAAGCTCGGAGCGCTCGGCTGGGACAATCAAGTGTGGTGGCTCGGCGACGACCTCGCCGTCCGGCTGCCGTGGGCGACGCAGTCCGCGGACGCGCTGCTGCGCAAGGAACACGCCTGGCTGCCCCTCCTCGCCCCGCACCTTCCTCTGCAGATCCCCGTCCCGCAGCGTCTTGGTGAGCCCTCCGAACGGTTTCCACGGCCCTGGCTCGTCACCACCTGGGTACCGGGCGAGCCCGCCGACCGCGCCCCCGCTACGCGCGCCGTGGAGGCGGCCGTCACCCTGGCCGACTTCCTGACCGCTCTTCACCACCCTGCCCCCGACGGGGCGCCGGCAGGCCGGGACCGCGGTGGCCCGCTGGCTGACACGGCCGACCACTTCACCCAAGGGCTTGCCTCGGCCACCGAGCTGGGGCTGATTCGCGACCCGGACGCCGTCATCGCGGTCTGGGAGGATGCCGCCGCCGCGCCGGACTGGACGGGCCCACGTCTCTGGCTCCACGGCGACCTGCATCCAGCCAACATCCTGACCACGAACGGCACCTTCTCCGGCGTGATCGACTTCGGCGACCTCTTCGCCGGCGACCCGGCCTGCGACCTCGCCGCCGCTTGGATCCTGCTGCCGGACGGCGCCATCGACCGCTTCCACGAGACCTACCGGCCAAGCCCGGACACCGCGACCCTACGCCGCGCCCGCGGCTGGGCGGTGCTGCGCGCCCTCGCCTGCATCCACATCGGACACGCCGGCGTCCACGGCCGCCCCGGAGGCAAGCCGACCTGGGGCCCACCCGCCCACGCCGCACTGCAACGCCTCACCGCGCCATAGATGATGGGGAGTTCGTCCTCGACCCGGCACCGCCGCGCACGTCAGCCTTCGTCTGCGCTGGACAGGGCTTCGGTGATCAGGCGGGTGGCGAAGTCGCGGTCGTCGGTGAGTCGGTTGATGTGCTCCGCCAGCAGGAAGGTGGTGGCTTCCAGGGGAGTCAACTCGTCCTTGGTCCAGTATCCGTACTGCTTGCGCCACAGGCTGGGGCTCAGGCCGGTGCCCGCAGCGATGAGCAGGCCGGCCATGGTGGGGATGGCCTCGGGGCGGACGCTCCTGGGCATCATGCGCATCGAGGCCACGAGATTGGGCACCACGTACTCGATGACGTCCTTGCCGTGGTCCTCGTAGGCCATCCGTAGCCACTGCATGAACATGTAGATGAGCGTGCACGTGCCGTCCAGCATGTCATCGATTCCGCCGGGACCCAGGGACGCGGCGAACTGGTCGGTCAGCGCTTGTTGTTCGGCGTCGGTCTGGGTCTTCTGGTCGTAGACGGCCTTGAGCCGAGAGTCGATCATCATGAGGGCTGCGCCCACATCGCCGGCGGGGGCGTACTGGGGGTCGCAGGGCGATGACACAGGATTCCTCCTCGGGTGGCCGTGGGCAGCGCGGCGTGTTCGTACAGTAGTCAGCCGGTGACGTGAGGGAATGGCGAATCCCTGTGAAGAGCCTTTGGGCGGCGCAGTCCGAGGGTTTTTTGAGGCGTTGTGTCTGTTTGGTCGTAGGGGTTGGGTGAGGCGGTGATCAGGATCTGGCCGGCCGGTGGCAGACCGGCGCGGCCCCGCCTCGAATCCGACGGTCTTCATCTTTCTACGGCTCGTAGTAGTTTGGACCGGCCGGAGAGAGCCCTGTGGGGCGGAGGTGGGGTCGAGCAGAAGGAGGTGTCCGCGTGACGGGCAGCAAGGAGTCCGGGCGCCGCGCGCGCGGGGAGCTGGAGGGCGAGGTGCTGGCGGCCCTGTGGGCGGCGGGCGAGCCGGCGACGGCAGCCGCGGTGCACGAGCACCTGGGCGGGGACTCGGCGTACACCACGGTGCTGACGATTCTGACGCGGCTGTGCGAGAAGGGGTTGGTGACCCGGCGGAAGGAGGGGCGCAGCCACCTGTACGCGCCCGTGCACGACCAGCCGGGGCTCGCGGCGGCGGGGATGCACTCGCTGCTGGACGAGGGCGGGGACCGTGCGACGGTGCTGGCGCGGTTCGTGTCGGACCTGTCGCCGGAGGACGAGCGGCTGCTCGGGCAGCTGCTGCACGGTGACGGCCCCGAGCGGGGATAGCACGGCGTTCTGGCCGGTGCCGATGTATCTGCCGCTGCTTGGTGAGCGCGGTGCTGGCTGCGTCCCGCCCAGGGAGCTGGCGATCCTGACGTTCACCGTCGTCGGCCAGGTGCCGCCGGTGGCGGCGCAGGGGCCGTGGTCGGTGGGTGCGCTGAAGGCGGAGGACCCGGTGAGCCGGGGGTGTCCGCGGTGTGCGCCGGTGTCGTGCTCGTCGTGGTGGTCAGCGTGACGGTGGCGTCCTGGCGGCGGGGACGCGCTCTGGTCGACGCCTGGCGGCAGTGCCGTCAGATCGCCGCGGGGGTGACTTGGCCGTGGTCGACCGCCCGGTGCCCACGGCGTTCGCCGTGCTCGGCCTGCCGGGACGGGTGGTCGTCTCCTCCGGGATGCTGCGCTTGCTGAACCCGCAGGAGCGGCAGGCCCTGCTCCCCCACGAGCGCGCGCCTGCGGAATCGGCACCATCTGATCTCGCTCGTGCTGCATCTCGCGGCGGAGCGGTGGGCGGACGAGGAGGCCGGGGCCCGGGCTGTGGTCGCGGACCGGCCGCTGGTGGCGCGGGCCATCGCGCGGGTGGCTCTGGCCGCGAGCCAGGCCCGCAAGGGGGCGCTGGCCGCTGCGGGAGGCCCGGTGCCACAGCGCGTGAAGGCGCTGCTGGCCCCGCCGGTGCCCCGACGCAGCGGTGCGATGGCGGCGTCTGCGGTCCTGGTGGCGGCGTGCTGCGCGAGCCTGGCACTGACGGCGCATGACACTGAGCGCTTGTTCGAGGCGGCGATGCGCGCCCACGCGGCCGGAGCCGGTCTGCGTGCGCGCTGACCTGACCGGCGTGATTTCGGGATACGACCCCGCAAGGGGGATGGGCACGGTCGCGCTGGGGGATCGTGGTCTGCGTCGGCAACTGGGCGCTGCTCAACGGCTACGACTGACGCGGCTGGGCGCTCGTCAACGCCTACTACTGGCACCGTCCGAAGTTCGGCCATCCGCCCTACGACTGGCGACGCCTTCGGCTCATACCCGCCGCCCTGGCTCACTGTCTCGCCCACCGGTCCGACGGCGGAGCAGGTGACGTACGACAATGGCGGCGACGGCGACGCCGGCTGCCGCGAGCACGTACAACTCGTAGCGTTGGATGGCCGGGTACAGGGTGCCGATGTGGTCTCCGGCGAGATCGCCGAGGGTCATCCAGACCCCCACCCACAGCGCCGCCCCCAGGGCGTTGAAGGCGAGGAAGCGGCGCCAGGGCATCTCGCTCAGTCCGGCGACGATGCCGTTGGCCTGGCGCAGGCCCTCGATGAAGCGGGCGACCGTGACGACCTTGCCGCCGTTGCGTACGAAGAACGCCTCCGCCCTGGCGACCCGGGCCGGGGTGAGCAGCACGTAGCGGCCGTAACGCGTCACGAGGCGGTGGCCGCCGTACCGGCCGATGACGTAGCCGATGTTGTCGCCGCAGACCGCGGCGAGGAACGCGATCACGGCGACCGCGACGACGTTCAGCTGCCCCGCGCCCGCGTACACGGCGGCGGCGATCAGCGCCGTCTCCCCGGGGACGGGCACACCGAAGTCCTCCACGAAGAGCAGGCCGCCGACCGCCGCGTAACCCCAGTGGTCAAGGAGCGGGGCGAGGTCGGCGAAGACTCCGGGCAGAGGAGGTGCGGTCATCACGGATCACCTCTGCGGCCGAGGCTACCGGGCGGGCTGCGCGGCGGCGCCGGCCCCGGCGGTCAGCAACGGTCGCAGGGTGCCGCGGCTCAGGGCCCCGACCAGCGGAGTGGCCCAGCGGCGCAGCGCCAGGCTGGTGAGGAGGGCGACCGGCAGGGCGATGAGCACGGAGCCCAGCACATCATGCGGGTAGTGGGCGCCGACGTAGACCCGGGTGAAGCCTTCCACCAGGGCGAACACGGCGGCGATGGCGCTCAGGCGGCGGTCGAGCAGGAACAGCGCGGCCACGGTCGCGGCGGCGACGGTGGCGTGGCCGCTGGGGAAGGCGTAGTCGGACCGTGCGGGGCAGGCGTCGACGAGGTAGGCGTGGGGCATCGACCGGCAGGGCCGCACCTCGGCGACGAGCTTCTTGACCACCTCGGCGACGGCGAAGGCGGTCACGACGGCGACCGGAGCGGCCAGCGCGACGGTCATCGCCTCCGTGCCCCGGCGGCGCGCCGACCACCAGCCCGCCGCCATGAGCACCGCGAAAACGCCCAGGCCGAGGTTGGTCCCCAGCTCCAGTGGGGTATTGAGCCACTTGGTGTCACGGGCGAAGTCGGTGACCGAGGTGAACAACGAGCCGTCGATACCGGAGCCGTCGAAGGCGAGCTGGGCGGTGGCGGGCACGATCATGGGCGGTCCTTACGGGTGGTCGGACGACGACACGGAACGGGCCGCGCCACCGGTCGGCTCCCGCACTCCGGTGACTCTAAAGTGACATCAAGGTGAAGCGGCAGGGGCTACCCGACAAACGTACTACATGTTGTAGAAGTTTGGTTGCGGGGAGGTCGCTCCGGCCGATCGGCCGATCGGCCGATCGGACGTCGTGACGCGTGGTCGTAGTGGACGAAGCGGATGGTGGAGACGGCGAATACGGCGGGCTTTTGCGGGTCGTCGCGGTTCACCGTGATCTCGCGGGAGGGATGCAGGCCCGGTGTGGGCAGCGCCACTCCCGCTCAGTTGGTAGACGCCGCACTGCACGGCGGAGGGGAGGCCGTGGACGAGTCCGGCCTTCTCGGCCCGCAGTTTCCGCGCGGCGGCCACGTTGTGGCTCTGGTCGGGCCCGCCCGCTGGCCGAACGTTGCGAGCCCCGCCTTGCCACCTGGCTGCTCGCCGCCTCGGCCCTGGTCCTGGGCGCGGCGACCACCATCTCCCTGGGCCTGCTCGCCGTGGCCGGCCTGGTCCGCATCCCGCAACTCGCGGCCCTGGGGCATTGGTCGGCACAGACGGCACGGCACGACGACCCCGCCGAACTGTCCGTCTCGCTGATGGCCGGCCTGCTGCTCGGCGGCGCCGTGCTCATGGCCGCCCGGATGCTGTGGCGACGCGCCCGCTCACTGGCCACCGCCGCATGGGAGGCCGCCTGCATGCCCGCACGCGACGGCCTGGTCGTCCTCGACGACGACACCCCCGACGCCTTCGCCGTCCCCGGGCTGCCCGGCCGGGTCGTCGTATCGACCGGCATGCTGCACACCCTGGACGAGTCCGAGCACGACGTCCTGCTCGCCCACGAACGCGCGCACCTCACCGCCCACCACTACGCGTTCGTCGCCCTCACCCAGCTCGGCGCCGCCGCCAACCCGCTGCTGCGCCCCCTCGCCACCGCCGCCACGTACACCATCGAGCGCTGGGCCGACGAGAACGCGGCCACCGCCACCGGCGACCGCACCCGCGTCGCCCGTACCGTCGGCAAGGCAGCCCTCGCCGCCCACCGCGCCCCGGCCCGCGCCCGCACCACCGGTGCCGCCCTCGGCATCCTCGGCCGCCGCAGCCCCCTCGCTTCGGCCGGCCCGGTGCCCCGCCGCGTCGCCGCACTCCTCGCACCGCCGCTGGGGCGCCATCCGGCCCTCACCGCGGCGACCGCAGCCGTGCTGACCGCAGCGACGCTCTCCACCGCCGAGGCCGCCCACGATTTCCACCTGCTGCTGCGGACCATCGGTGCCTGGTCGTGACGGCCGCTGTACGCCACGGATTGCAGCCACGTTGCAGGGCGGGTGCATAGGATCGCCGGCATGGCACTGCGACCAGTGATGGTGAATATCAAGGCTCTTGATCCATCGGCCGTCGGCCGGTTCTGGGCCCAGGCGCTCGGCTGGAGTGCCTACAGCCCCGGCGTGACCACGTACGTCGGACCCGCCGGCGGTCTCGTCTGGCCGGACCCCGTCGCCGTAGGCATCGACATCGTTCCCGTCCCGGAACCCAAGACCACGACAAAGAACCGTGTGCACCTCGACCTCGCCACCACCTCTGCCGTCCATCAGGCGGAGCTGGTCGCGCGCCTGACGGCTCTCGGTGCGACGTCGGCCCACGTGGGCCAGGGCGACGTGCCGTGGACGGTCCTCGCCGACCCGGAGGGCAACGAGTTCTGCGTGCTGGAGCCTCGGGAGGTCTACCGCGACACCGGGCCGATCGCCGCGGTGGTGGTCGACTGCGTGGATCCGCGGGCCATGGCCCGGTTCTGGGGTGAGGCGATGGACTGGACCCTGCACGAGGTGACCGACGATCAAGCGGTGCTGCGCTCCGCCAAGGGTGTCGGCCCGTATCTCGAGTTCCTCCGCACGCCGGGCGTGAAGACCGTGCCGGACCGCGTCCATCTTGACCTGCTGCCGTACCCCGGTGACGACAAAGAAGCGGAGGTGGCCCGGCTGCGGGCCCTCGGCGCCACCGACCTCGACCTCGGCCAGGGCAACGTCCCCTGGACGTGCCTGGCCGACCCGGAGGGCCACGAGTTCTGCGTCCTCGCCGGCGAATGAGCCATGCCCCCGGGTGGGTCGGGCTGCGGCGTCTTTGTCGATTCCGGCGGCGGGCAGGGGCCCCGGCGTCGCTGCCGAGTTCAGCCGGAAGCAGTTCGCGCAGCGTGCGGCGATGATGTGCGGGTGTTCTACGAAGATCTCAGCGAGTACACCTACCAGGACGAGGACACGTTCGGGGACAGGGAGTCGTTCTACGAGCTCTGGTACCGCCCTGAGTACACGCGCCTGAACGTCGGATGGCTGGAAGCCGGCAAGCCGTACTCGACAGGGCCTGTCCCCGCGGGCTTCGTGGAGAAGCTGCAGGCCGTCCAGCGGGTCCAGTGGATGAACGTCTGCCTCGGCGTCCATGAGTGCGACCTGTGTCCTGAGACAGGGGAGGCCCCGGAAGGGAACGGGGAGATACGGATCCCGGGCGAGATCGGCATCGCCTACGCCGCCCCGTTCCTGATCACGCACTACAGCACCGTTCACGGCTACCGGCCGCCTCAGGTTTTCATCGATGCCGTTCTCGCTGTCGATCTCGACGCGTGGGCTGCCGCCCGCTGGCCCGACGTGCCCTTCCCATGGGTCCCGGAGGACGCCGAACGCCTGCTGGAGTAGGGGCAGACGGTCCTCAGCGGCGCGGCCGGTGCGGCGGCGGTAGATCTCTGTGTGGAACCCGGTCGGACGGCGGCTAAGGAAGCGCACGCGGCAGGGCTGCCGTACGTGAAGTCGGCAGACCTGTCCCGGCTTCACATCACCCAGGCCAAGCGCAGCGAGGAACGCGCCTGGCTCGCCGACGTCTCAGCGGTCGTCCTGCAACAGTCCCTGCGGCGCACGCCGGCATGCCAAGGTGGCGGACCGGCGCCGGGACTGGCACCACAAGGCATCCACGCAGATCATCCGCGACAACCAAGCGGTGTACGTGGAAGACCTCGCGGTGTCCGGACTCGGCCGCACCCGGCTCGCCAAGTCCGTGCACGACGCGGGATGGTCCGCGTTCGTCAACGGTCGTTCATACAGTCTTGGTTGGGCGGGGTAGATCAGAAGGGCACGCCAGCCCGTTTGGCAAGACGGGTCAGCCTCGGATTGCTGCGGCGGTGCAGCGAGGTCAGCACGCGCATCAGTTCCTGGCTCGTAGGGTGGACCCGTGCCATCTCGGGGGCGACGTTCCAGGCTTCTTCGAGGGCTTCGAGGGCGGAATCCCGATCCCCCAGAGCCAGATGCGACCGCCCCAGGTTCATGTGTAGGGGACCGATGCGGGTCGCGGGCAGGGTCGTGCCCTCCCGGATGAGGTCGTCGGCGGTGTCCAGCGCCCGGCGGTGCTGGTCCATGTCGGAGTACGTCGAGATGACGTGGGTAGCGGTCTGGTCCGGCCCGAAGTGGATGCCGTGCTCGTCGGCGTCCTCGCCGTACTCCTCGGCGGTCCGCCACGCCGCCCGGATGTGCTCGTCGGCGGCAGCCTCGTCCTTGAGGCGACCGGCAAGGGTGAGGCCGCGCAGGTGCAGGATGCCCAGACCGAAAGCGCGGTCGCGTCCCTCAAGGATCGACTCCGCCTCGACGATCGCGCGGTCGACGACGGCCAACCCGCCCGCGAAATCGCCCGAGTTGAGGAACGTCCCGGCCTCGTCGCGGGCTGCCACCGTGGCGGCGATCGGATGTGCGCGCTCGGAGGCGAGCCGCTGCTTCATGACGGCCAGTTCGGCGAGGTGCATCCACCGGAAGCGGGCGGCCAGCCAGTACACGACCGAGTACGTGTCGGCAACGCGTGTCCAGGCGTCTGGCGACTCGGTGGCATGCGCGTAGTTGGTCGACCTCGCGAGCACGCCGGGCAACTTCTGGAGGACCCCGCCCAGTTCGGTGCGGTAGCGGTGCTCGTTCAGCTCGGCCAACTCGCGGGGTAGATCCTCCGGGTGCGATGGTGGGGCATCGGGAATGTCGAAACGCCGGATGGCGAAGTTCAGCGCGGCCAGGCTGGCTTCGTCCGTCTTGGCGACCGGCTCCGTGCCCAACAGCTCGTCGAGGGTCAGTCCCATGGCACGCGCCAGGGCGGCGGCGATGCCCTGGGTGAGGGCGCGGTCGCCGACCTCGATCTTGCTCAGCAGTGAAACCGACACACCCGCCCGCCGGGCAAGGGCGACCTGGCTGAGGCCACGCTCCTTGCGGCAGACGGCCACGTTCGTGCCGGGTCCGGGAATCTTGATCGCGCTCATAATGTGCGTCTTCCCCGCTCGACTTCCGTTACCTTCCATCGTCTCACCCCGCCACCTCGACCCCCCTCCCTTGTGCAAGCGCTGTGCAAGTTGACGCCGCACAGCGGGAGTTCTCTTGGATGACAGACGTATGCGCAGGTGGGACGAGGGGTCATGACACAGACCGAGAAACCATCAACGATGCTGAGCCACGGCAAGCTGCCGTACCCGCAGGGAACGATTGTCGAGGACACGGTCTCGGGGCGGACCGGGGAGCTCCAAGGCGTGATCGAGGAGCGGGTCAAAAAGACCGGACAGATCATCAACGAGATCGCGTACATCCGCCCTCAAGGGGGTGGCATCGAGTGGGACGCCCCTTTGAGGCACGTCCGCCCCGTCGAGGCCGATTAGACGTCCCGACGAAGCGTGCGGCTCTGATCGCCCCCGGAGACGTGATCGGGTACGAGGGCGAGTGGCGCAGGGTCAAGACCGCGAAGACCGACCGGGGACCGATGGGCGGGTTGGCCGTCGTGGTCATCTGGGAGGACGGTGGCACCGCCCGCTTTCCCGCCGGGGACGAACTCCTCCTGGGCTCCCTGGATCCCGATTGACGCGACCTGTCCCTGGTGAGCGGCGCGCGTGGGCACGTCGCCGGCCGTAAAGACTTTGGGCAGTAGCTGCCATGGGGCGAGTGAACAGGGGGCCGTACGCTCGCCCGGCGAATCGGGCAGGGAGTTGCCCTGCTCGCGGGGGTGCCCGATCGGCCCCCTGTTCTTCGAGGCTCGCCCCATGGGAGCTGCGTAAAGTCTCGGAGGCCGTCGACCCCCGGCCCACCACGCCGCGGCCTCGAACGGCCCGTCGTCGCTCTGCCCCTCGGGCGGACTACGTGCGGGGCGTCCGGCGACCGGACGGGACCGGCGTCCACGCCGCATGCCCGGCCGGGGCGGCGGGGCGCCCCGGCGCGCCGTAGGCGCGCCCTTGAGTCATGTGAAGACTGTATGAACAACCACTGACATTCGTCGGTGTCCGATCCCGGGTGATGCTTGACAGTTCGGTCCCAGCTGATGGTTGACAGTGGCCGTGATCGGCTTTTCTGTGCGCGTCGTTGCGGCGTGTGT